>JBGAIC010000050.1:0-25176 GCA_044225845.1 Casimicrobiaceae bacterium | reverse complement strand
ACGCGCGTGATGGACCGCGTGATGGAGCGGATCGCGCGGACGCGCTCGTCGGAGCTCTTCACGCTGACGATCTTCGTGACGGCGCTGGGTGTCGCGGTCGTCGCCGCCGAGGTGTTCCACGTATCCGTGGCGCTCGGCGCGTTCTTCGCGGGCCTCGTCGTCGGCCAGTCGCGCTTCGGCACGCAGGCCAATGCGGACATGGCGCCGTTCCGCGACGTGTTCACCGCGCTGTTCTTCGTGTCGGTGGGCATGCTGTTCGACGCGTCGCTGCTGGTGAGCCATCCCGTCGCCGTCGCGCTGGCGCTCGCGATCGTGCTGCTGTTGAAGCCCGCGATTGCGCTGGCCATCGTGCTGCTGTTGCGCCAGCCGCTGCGCACCGCGCTGACGGTGGCCGTGGGCCTCGCGCAGATCGGCGAGTTCTCGTTCATCCTCGGCAGCCTCGGCGTGAGCCTCCGCTTGCTGCCGCAGGCCGGCATGGGCGTGCTCGTGATCGCGGCGATCGTGTCCATCGCGGTTAACCCGCTGCTGTTCCGCTGGCTGGGCTGGTGGGAGCGCCGGCAAGGCCTTGTTCAGGCACTGGCGACACACGACGACGCGCCGGCCTCCGCCATCGCGCTGACGTCCAGCGTGATCGTCTGCGGCGACACGCCGCTGGCCGTGCGGCTCGCGCGCGATTGCGCGGCGCGCGGCGTCGAGGTGGCGGTCGTCGGCCAGAGCATCGATGCGCTCGACGACCTGCAGGACGAGGGCATCAAGACGGTCTATGGCGACCCGGGCAACGCCGCGGTGCTCGGCGCGGCCGGCATCGCCACCGCGCACGCGATCGTGATCGCCGTCGACGGCCTGCCGGCAGCGATGCGCGTGTGCCAGGCGGCGCACGGCCGCAACCCGCGTGCGGTGCTGATCGCGCCCGCCGCCAACGAAGGCGAGCGGGCCTGGCTCGCGGAATTCGGCGTGGACTCGGTCATCGACGCGAGCGACGAGGTGGCGCGCGCGCTGCTGGCCGCGGTCGACCGCAACGTCTAGCGGTGCCCCGCACCTTGGTCGCGAGCGGCTGCGCCACCGGGCACGCGAGGTCTTCGCTTTGGCGCCGCAACCGATGACGACGCTGGTCGTCGAGCGCTTCACGCAGCCGTCGCGCCGCTGCGATCCGCGCGTGCACGGCGGCGACGCGGTCGAGGTCGTCGACCTCCCGCACCCCCGCGCCGACGTTGCCGCATACCTGCGCGGAGTCCCGGCAGCGGCCGCAGGCTGGTTGCGCGGGCCGCTGTCGTGGCGCGAGCGGGCGGCATTGCTGCGCGCGTGCTGGGCCACCGGCGGCGCGCGCTGGGGCGCGCTGAGCGCGGGCCCAGCCCTCGCGCGCCGGGTGCGCGCCGGCGATGTCGATAACGTCGCGTGCTTCTCGACCAAGGAATTCCCGCTGCCCGGCGTGCTCGCCGCGCTGGCGGGCGCGCGCTGCGACGCGCTGCTCGAGCATGCCACGCAATACTTCGGCGAGTTCGCGTTCGAGTTGCTCGCCGTCGTGCCGTACGCCTATTGGCTGCACGAGCAGGGCCTGCTGCGGCGGACGGCGGCGTGCGCGGACACGCGCGCGCTCTATTATTTCTCGCCGTCGCACGAGGAACACGCGAGGCCGCGACGCTACGTTCCCGTCACCGAATATCCCGCCGGCGAAGCGGGCGCGCGGCACTACGACCGCCTCGCCTTTCCGCGCCGCCTCGACACGAGCCGCTGGCGGCCGCCACCTTACGCCGACGTTTACGCGGACGAGCGCTTTCGCTGGGCACTGCCCACCTGCGTCATCTGCAACAAGCATTCGGACGAGCAGTACCGGCACCACCGCGAACCCACGAACTTCATCGACGTCGACACGCTGCTCGCCGTGATCCGCCGCCTGCACGGGCGCTACCAGGTCGTCTACAACCGCCCGCGCGCCGCGGACATCGTCAACGACCACCAGGCGATCCACGAAACCGGCGACATCGCCGCCGTCAAGGCCGCGTTCCCCGACGTGCTGACGATCCAGGAGTTGCACGCCGCGCATCCCGCGCTCTCGTTCAACGAGCTGCAGTTGCGCGTGTTCGCCGGCAGCCGCGCGTTCGTGTCCGTGCTGGGCGGCAGCTCCTACCTCGCGAGCTACTTCGGCGGCCGCAACGTCGTCTATGCGAAGCGGGGCTGGGAAGTCGATTGCAACGCCTACGCGGGCTGGTTCGATCGCTTCTCCGGCGCACGCGTCGTCGCAGCCGCGTCGCCGCAGGCGCTGCTGGACGCGGTGGACCGCGAGTTCGGGTGACGCGCGCGGCGACCGCACGTCGTGGTTCCTGGCGTCAGTTGCCCCAGTCGCCGCGCACGGTGCGCAGGATCGCGAGGCGGCGCTCGCGGCTGCCGGCCAGGTAGTCGTCCAGCGAGTCCACGAGCCGCCGCGCCATGCCGAACGTGCTGTCCGTCGTCGTGTACTTGTAGAGGCCCAGGCGGCCGAGCGGGATGACGGCGGGCAGCGCCGTCACCGCGTCGAGATAGCGCTCGAAGCGCTCGTCTTCCCACCACACCGGGTACATCGGCACGCGGTCGTCGACGATCTCGCGCGTGACGATCGACGGGCCCGACCCCGGGAGGTTGGCGGCGCCGTGGTGGATGACGCCGTAGTCCGTCGTCCGGCACACGGGCGTTTCCGCCCACGGCGTATAGAGCCAGGCGAACGGGACGCCGTCGGGCGCGCGACCCAGGCGCTCGCGCGCGTCGCCGTCCATGACCTCGAGCTCGATCCGGTAACCGCGCCATTCGAGCTTGCCGAAGCGATGGTCGAGCAGCGCGTCGATCGGCGCCGTCGTGATCACGAGGTCGGCGTCGAAGTGGCCCGCGCTCGTGGTGACGCGCGTGCGGCGCGCACCCGGCTCGATGCGCTCGACGCCCACGCCGTAGCGCACGTCGATGCCGTCGAGCAGCCCGGCGAACAGCGGATTGAAGCCGCCGGCGGGGTAGTAGTGCGGCGCTTCGCTGGGCAGGCGGTAGTGGCCCACGTCCGCGATGCGCTCGAGGCGCCGCAGCTTGCCCCAAGCGGCGGGCATGTCCTCCAGGCGCCGGCCCCAGAATTTGCGGTTGAAGCCCTCGAACGCGAGTTCCGTCAGCAGCGGTCCGACGGAGGTTTGGAGGTAGTCGCGCAGGTTGCGCTCGCCCGGGGGCGTTCCCGCCGCGCGCAGCGCATCGATTTGCCGCCGGATTTCGTCGCCGCAGGGCAAGCGCGCGAGGCTGGCCGCATCGACCGGGAACGGGATGATCGGGTAGTCCGGGCGCAGCCGGGTCCCCTGGTAGATGTCGCGTTCCTCGAGCGTCACGTAGCGGCGCAGGAAAGGCAGCGCGTCCGGCGTCCCGCGGAACACGCTGACCACGCGCGGCCCGTACTCGTAGGGGATGCCGTCCGCGGTGGCATGCGTCTTCAGCATGCCGCCCGGCGTCGCGTCCTGCTCCAGGACGACGACGTCGGCGCAGAGCCGCTCGCGCAGCATCCGGGCGGCGCAGGCGCCCGCAAAGCCGGCCCCGATGACCAGGATGTCCAAGCGCCGCCGCGCCGCGCTCAGTCGCGGAAGTTCTCGTACTGCAGCGGGTAGTCGGTGACCGACTTCTTGACGAGCGCGATCGCGCTCTGCAGGTCGTCGCGTTTGGCGCCCGACACGCGCACGCTCTCGCCCTGGATCGACGCCTGGACCTTCAACTTGCTGTCCTTGACCAGGCGCTGGATCTTCTTCGCGAGTTCCTGCTCGACGCCGGTGCGCACGGTGACCACCTGCTTCACCTTGTTGCCGGAGATCTTCTCAGGGTCGCCGTTCTTCAGCGAGCGCGTGTCGACGCCGCGCTTCGCCAGCTTGGCGATGACGATGTCGATCACCTGCTTCAGCTTGAACTCGTCGTCGGCGTAGAGCGTCAGCGCCTTGTCGGCAACCTCGACGCGCGAGTCCGAGCCCTTGAAGTCGAAGCGGGTGGAGATTTCCTTGTTCGCCTGGTCGATGGCGTTGCGCACCTCGACCTGGTTGACGTCCGAAACGATGTCGAATGAGGGCATGGCGGTTCCTTGGCTGTGTGCCGCCATTGTCGCAAATCGCGGGGTGATCGCCGCGTTGTGTCCCGGAATTGGGGTCAGACACCAATTTCCTGCGTCGACCCTGCATACCGTGATCACGCAAGATGAAATTGGTGTCTGACCCCATTTCCGGGCAAGCTCACACCCACCCCACCTCCAATCTGCTTATTCATCCAGGCTCCGCGGAAACGTCGAGTGGAGCAGCCGCGACAGCGACCGGTCCGCCAGGATGCGTCCACCCGTCTGGCAGCGCGCGCAGTAGTTGCACTCGTTCTCGGCGTAGACGATCCGCTGCACCGGCGCGCCGCAGACCGGGCAGGGCTGGCCGTAGCGCCCGTGCACAGCCATCTCGGGTCGGAACGCGGTGACCTTTTCGGGAAAGGCTGCATCCGCCTCGGCGACGAGCCGGTCCCGCCATTCGACCAGCACTTCGCGCGCCGCCGTGTAGAGCTGCGCGACGGCTTCGGGTGTGAGCTTCTGTGTGAGCGCCAGCGGCGACAGCTTCGCGCGATGCAGGATCTCGTCCGAGTAGGCGTTGCCGATGCCGCTGAACAGCGTCGGTTCGGTCAGTGCCCGCTTGACGGTGTGGTTCTCGGACTTGAGGCGCGCGGAGAATGCCGCGAGGTCCGCGTCGAGCACCTCGAGCCCGCCGCGGTCGAACGCGGCGAGCGCGGCGTCGCCGTCGACGACGTGCAGCGACGCGCGCCGCTTGCTGCCCGCTTCGGTGAGCACGAGCGTGCCGCCGTCGAAATCGAGGCGCGCGAGCGTGATGCGGGCCGGCGGCTTGGCGCCGCGCGCGATCCAGCGCAGCCGGCCCGCGATCATCAGGTGGATGACCAGGTGCAGGCCACCGTCGAAGTCGAGCACGATGCGCTTGCCCATCCGCCGCACGCCGCGCACGCTGCGGCCGGCAAGCGCGTCGATGGGCGGCATGGCGGTGCGCAGCAGGAACGGGTGCGCGATCGTCACGCGCTCCAGCGCGTGCCCGACGACACGCGCGGCGAGCGCATGACGGTAAGCCTCGATGTCCGGCAGTTCGGGCATGGCCGGGCAAGGATGCGCGACGCCGGCCGCCCGCGCGGCCGTCGTCTAAAATTGACGATTCCGCCCACTCGCGCCGCACCCATCATGTCGCACATCCTGCAGGACGTCCCCGTTGGCCAGAAGGTCGGTATCGCATTCTCCGGAGGGCTCGACACCAGCGCGGCGCTGCACTGGATGCGCGCGAAAGGGGCCATTCCCTATGCGTACACGGCCAACCTGGGCCAGCCCGACGAGCCGGACTACGACGACATCCCGCGCCGCGCACTGGCCTACGGCGCCGAAGGCGCGCGCCTGATCGATTGCCGCGCCGCGCTGGCGGCGGAAGGCATCGCGGCGTTGCAGGCGGGCGCGTTCCACATCTCGACCGGCGGCCTCACGTACTTCAACACGACGCCGCTCGGTCGCGCGGTGACCGGCACGCTGCTGGTGGTGGCGATGCGCGACGACGACGTGCACATCTGGGGCGACGGCAGCACGTTCAAGGGCAACGACATCGAGCGCTTCTACCGCTACGGCCTGCTGGCGAACCCGTCGCTGCGCATCTACAAGCCATGGCTCGACGCGAAGTTCATCGACGAGCTGGGCGGCCGCAAGGAAATGTCCGAGTACCTCGCCAAGGCGGGGTTCGGCTACAAGATGAGCACGGAGAAGGCCTACTCCACCGACTCCAACATGCTCGGGGCCACGCACGAGGCGAAGGACCTCGAGTTCCTGGACAAGGGCATGACGATCGTGCAGCCGATCATGGGCGTCGCGTTCTGGCGCGACGACGTCGTCGTCAAGCCGGAGACGGTGCGCGTGCGCTTCGAGGAGGGTAAGCCGGTCGCGCTCAACGGCGAGACATTCGCCGACGACGTCGCGCTGATGCTCGCGGCCAACGCGATCGGCGGCCGCCACGGCCTGGGCATGAGTGACCAGATCGAGAACCGGATCATCGAGGCGAAGAGCCGCGGCATCTACGAGGCGCCGGGCATGGCGCTCCTGTTCATCGCGTACGAGCGGCTCGTCACCGGCATCCACAACGAGGACACCATTCAGCAATACCGCGACAACGGGCGGCACCTCGGGCGACTCCTGTACCAGGGCCGCTGGTTCGACCCGCAGGCGATGATGCTGCGCGAGACGGCGCAGCGCTGGGTGGCGCGCGCGGTGACGGGCGAGGTGACGCTGGAGCTGCGTCGCGGCAACGACTGGTCGCTGCTCGACACGACGAGCCCCAACCTCACCTACCACCCGGAGCGCCTGACGATGGAGAAGGGCGCGTCGGCCTTCACGCCGCAGGACCGCATCGGGCAGCTGACGATGCGCAACCTGGACATCGCCGACACGCGGGCCAAGCTCGACGTCTACATGAAGACCGGCCTCTTGCAGGCCGGCGGTGCGGAGGAGCTGCCGAAACTCAAATAGCGGGAAATGGGGTCAGACACCAATTGGCGATTCGGGGAAATGGGGTCAGACACCAATTGGCGATTCGACCTCCGCTGCAGGGCATGGCGCAGCGCTCGCCAATTGGTGTCTGAGACCCCATTTCCCCGAATCGCCAATTGGTGTCTGACCCCATTTCCTGCATTTCCTAGTCGATGCGCAGGCCGAGCCGCTTGATCACCGGCGCCCAGCGCGTCGCTTCGCCGGAGACCAGCGCGCCGAATTCCTCGGGCGTTCCGCCAATCAGCGCAAAGCCCTGCGCGTTCATCTTCTGCACGAGCTCGGGATCCTTCAGGATCGCGTTCATTTCGCTGTTGAGCCGCGCGATCACCGCCTTGGGCGTGCCGGCCGGCACCATCACGCCGTTCCACGCCAGCGCCTCGAAGCCCGGATAGCCGGACTCCGCGATGCTCGGGATGCCGGGCAGCAACGGAAACGGCTTCGCCGTCGTCACGGCGAGCGCCCGCAGCTTGCCCGCGTTGACCTGCGCCTGCAGCGGCTGCATGACCGCGAACAGCATCTGCGTCTCGCCCTGCACCGTCGACATCACCGCCGGCGGCGAGCCGTTGAACGGCACGTGCACGACGTCGATGCCCGCCATCTGCTTGAAGAGCTCCATGTTGAGGTGCGACGAGCTGCCGTTGCCCACCGACGCGTAGTTGAGCTTGCCCGGGTTGGCCTTGGCATACGCGACGAGTTCCGCCAGCGTCTTCACCGGCAGCGCGGCGTTGACGGCCAGCACGTTGGGCTGGCTCGACGTCGTGATCACCGGCGCGAGGTCCTTCGCGACGTCGTAGGGCAGCTTCTGCAGCAACGGCGCGAACGACAGCGGGCCGTTGTAGCCGAGCACCATCATGTAACCGTCGGCCGGCGCGTGCGCGACTTCGGCGACGGCCACCGTGCCGCCGGCCGCCGGCTTGTTCTCGACGACGACGGCCTGCCCGAGCCGCTGCGACAGCTTGTCCGCGATTGCGCGGCCCAGCACGTCGATCGAGCTGCCCGCGGGCGCGGTCATCAGGAAGTGGATGGGACGGTCGGGCCAGTCGGCGGCGAGCGCCGGGGCCGGCGTGGCCGCGGCCAGCAGCGCGCAAGCCGAAGTGATTGCCGCCAGCGGCGACTTGGCGACGGCGCAAGCCGTGCATGTCCATCGACCTCTCCTCCGTGGCGAGCGGCCGCGCGGCCGCCGCGTTCATTCCGGGCGGTGCGTCACCGCCTCGATGTTGTGGCCGTCCGGGTCCAGCACGAACGCGCCGTAATAGCTCGGGTGATAGTGCTCGCGCAGGCCGGGCGTGCCGTTGTCCCGGCCGCCGGCCGCGAGCGCGGCACGGTGGAACGCGTCGACGGCGGCGCGCGACTCGGCCTCGATGGCGACGTGCACTCGCGCGACGGCGCCGGTACTGATCCAGAAATCCGGCTTGCCGCCGCGACCGAAGCCCGCCGTGTCGTCGAAGCCCATGACGACCGTATAGCCCAGCGGCGCCAGCGCCCGCTCGTAGAACGCCTTGCTGCGCGCGAAGTCGGAGACCGCGATGCCGATGTGGTCGATCATGCGGGATCCACGCGGCCGCACACGAGGTATTCGAGCAGGGCCTTCTGCGCGTGCATCCGGTTTTCCGCCTCGTCCCAGACGACGCTCTGCGGGCCGTCGATCACGTCCGCCGCCACTTCCTCGCCGCGATGCGCGGGCAGGCAATGCATGAACAGGGCGTCGGGACGCGCCATCTTCATCATCGGCGCGTCGACCATGAAGCGCGCGAACGCGGCGCGCCGTGCCTCGTTCTCCGCTTCGTAGCCCATGCTGGTCCACACGTCGGTGGTGACGAGGTCGGCGTCGCGGCAGGCTTCCATGGGGTCCGCGAACTCGGTGAAATGCGCGTGGTCGACGTCCGCGATGCGGGCGGCGTCCAGCCGGTAACCGTCCGGCCCCGCGACGTGCACGCGGAAGTCGAACACCTCGGCCGCCTGCAACCACGTGTAGCAGACGTTGTTGGCGTCGCCGATCCACGCGACGGTGCGCCCGGACAGCGAGCCGCGATGCTCGATGTACGTGTACATGTCGGCCAGGATCTGGCACGGGTGGAATTCGTTGGTGAGGCCGTTGATCACCGGCACGCGCGAATGCGCGGCGAAGCGCTCGATGATGTCCTGGCCGAACGTGCGGATCATCACGACGTCGACCATCCGCGAGATCACGCGCGCGACGTCCTCGATCGGCTCGCCGCGCGCAAGCTGCGTGTCGCCGCGCGTCAGGTTGATGGCGATGCCGCCCAGCTGGTTCATGCCGGCCTCGAACGACACGCGCGTGCGCGTCGACGCCTTCTCGAACACCATCGCCAGCGTGCGATCGCGCAACGGCTGGTACAGCTCGTAGCGCTTGAACCGTTCCTTGATCCAGCCGGTGCGCGCGAACAGGTAGTCGAGCTCGTCGCGCGAGAAGTCGGAGAACTGCAGGAAGTGCCGCGGTGCGGGCGTCATGGACGTGCGACGTCGCAATTAAAACGGGAGTCTAGCAGAGGCATCGCCGCGATGCCGTGCCGCGCGCCGGCGCTTCGCTCAGCGGATGGGCCGGTGCATCGCGACCACGGTACGGTCGCGTCCCGCGCCCTTCGCCTCGTACAGCGCGTGATCCGCGGCGGAGATGAGCTCCGGCAACGTGCTGCCATGCTCGGGGAATACGGCGACGCCGGCGGAGAACGTGAAGCCCGTCAGCGTGTCGCCACTCCATTCGACGGCGCATTCGCGCAGCCGGTCCGCCAGCGCGGCCAGCGCCACCTGCGCGCCGTCGCCGTCGGTGTCCGGCAGCACGATGCAGAACTCCTCGCCGCCGTAGCGGCACACGACGTCGGACGGGCGCAGCGATTGCGAGAAGAGGCGCCCGATCTGCATCAGCACCTTGTCGCCGGCGAGGTGCCCGTGTGCGTCGTTGACGCGCTTGAAGCGGTCGAGGTCCAGCAGCGCCACGGCGAGTGCGGAGCCGCGGCGCAGCGTGCCGGCGAGCAGGCCCGGCACCACCGAGTCCAGGTAGCGGCGGTTGAAGAGCTGCGTCAGCGGATCGTGCACCGCCTCGCTCGCGAGCCGCGACTGCAGCTCCTCCACCTCGCGCACCTTGCGCGACAGCTCGTCGTTGAGGCGCTCGAGCTGGCGGTTGAGCGCTTCCGTCTCGCGGCGCTGGCGGTCGGCGCGGTCGCGCTCGTCGCGCGCATGGCGGATCTCGTGTTCGAACTTGAGCAGGTCGTACTTGACGCTGGCGCGATGCGTGAGTCGCTCGTTGTTCGCCGCGTAGAGCCGCTGCGCATGCTCGTAGGCCTCCTCGAAGCGGCCCAGCGCCGCGCAACGCGTGGCGGCCAGTGCGTGCGCCTTGCACAGCGTGGGCAGGTGCTTCAGGCGCCGCGCGGCGGCGATGGCCGCCTCCAGCGCCGCGAGCGGAGCGGGACCGGGGTCCTGCGCGAATTTCACGGCTGCGTCCGCCCACAACGCATGGACCTCGTTGAAGCCGCCGGGATAGGCCTCGAACACGCGCCGCGCCAGCGCGGCGGCTCAACACGGCGTCGACGAAGCGGCGGTTGTGCGCATAGACCTCCGCGCCGATCGCGAGGTAGTGGTTCTGCGCGGCGCGCGGCGCGTGCAGCGACGCGTCGCCGACCATCGTCTCGGCGGTGGCGAGCGCGGCGGGAAAGTCGCCGAGCGCCTGCAGCGCCTCCGCCAGGTTCGAGCGCGCGAACAGCAGCAGCTGCGGGTTGTTGAAGCGCGTCAGGATCTCGAGCGCGTCCTGCGCCAGCTCGCGCGCGGGCACGTAATCGCCCACCGTGACGAGCGTCGCCGCGAGGTTGGACATCACGGTCGGCAACTGCGGCGACAGGTCGACGCTGCGCAGCGTCTCCAGCGCCTGGTACAGGCAACGGACCGATTCGTCGATCTGCTCGGCGTAGTAGTACGTGGCGCCGAGCGCGTTCAGCAGCCAGAAGCGATCCTCGGGCGGGAAAATCTGCATCGCCTCGTCGCGCAGCGCGAGCAGGCCGCTCGCGTGCCGGCAAGGGCAGCGCCTGCTTGACGATGAGGAGGCGCGCTCCGCCCACCTGCGCGAGCAGTTGCCCGCGCCGCTCGCCGGCCGCCGTGAAATACGTGAGCGCGCGGCCGATGCTGTCCTCCGCCTGGTCGGGCCGCGCGGAGAAGAAGAGGTCGTTGAACGCGATCGTGAGCTCGGCCCAGCCGCGCGTGCGCTCGTCGCGCGTGCCGCCGGCGAGCCGCGCGCGGGCTCGCGCGAGCGCGGGCGCGGGGTCGCGAAAGTGCGCTTCCCAGATCGCGAGGCCGGGATCGGGCGCTTGAACGTCGACGAGGGGTGGGGCGGTTGCGGCCATCGTGCGTGAGGCGTACCGCGCGCAAGCGGGACGGCGGGTGGTCCCTGGCCGGTGCGTGGGCCGACTATCGTTGAATCGTCGCCGCGGCGCAAGATTGCTGCGGCAGTTGTGCGGTACATCGATGCTGTTGTCGCGGCGTGTTTCCGCACTGCAGCGCAGGGGCCGTTAAACTGTGCGCGCGATGGATTCCGACTGACCGCCGGTGGACGCTGCGCCCGGACTCGACGCCGTCATCTGGGGCCTGACCCTGTCGGGCCGCGCCTTCCGCCCGAGCGACTGGGCCGACCGCCTGGCCGGCGTCACGTCGGCGTTCGGCCAGGACCGCAAGATCACGTATTCGTCGCTCGTGCGGCCCGTGAACGTCCGCGGGATGCGGGCGGTGGTCGTTGGGCAGAAGCTGGCCGCGCTCGAGCCGCGCCTCCACCAGTTCCTGATGAATTTCGCCCGCGACAACGAGCTCACGGTGACGTTTGCCGAGGACGCGCTGGCTGCGCCCAGGCTGCTCGTGCCGCCGGGCATGGCGCCGTTGGGCGCATCGGAACCGCAGGAGCCGGTCTGATCCCGGCTGTAGCGCACACGGCGCGCCGAGCGCGCCGTCCCGTGCATCCGGCGCGCTCGGCGCGCCGTCACGTTCGTCCAGCGCGCTCAGCGCGCGCCGAAGGGCCGGATCAGGCCAGCGCCTTGATCGACTGCGCGAGCCGCGACTTGGTGCGCGACGCGAGGTTCTTGTGGACGATCTTCTTGTCCGCGATGCGGTCGATCACCGCCTGCTGCGTTTGCAGTTCCTTGGTCGCCGCGGCCTTGTCGCCGGCCGCGACGGCCTTGCGGACCTTCTTGATCGCCGTGCGGAGCTCGGACTTGAGAGCAGTGTTGCGCTGGTTGGTCGCCGCTGCCTGGCGTGCGCGCTTGCGGGCTTGCGCCGAATTGGCCATGAACGTTTCTTCCTGAGTGAGGCGGGCCCGCGTGGTTCCACGGGCGAGGGGCGCCATCCGCGCCGCAGCTTTCCGCACATGTTGCGCCGAACCTCGCCAGAGATTCGACAAAGACTTGGGATATTATCCGATTTTCTCAATGTCTGCAATACGTTAGCGCGCCGCGCCGGCAGGTGGCGCGCGGCCTCCGTAGCGTCCTTCCCGCCTTGAACCTTCTCCGCGCCGTTTCCACCGTCAGCGGCATGACGCTCCTGTCCCGCATCACGGGATTGGCCCGCGAAAGCCTGAAGGCCAGCTCGTTCGGCGCCGGCCTCGCGATGGACGCGTTCGAGGCCGCGTTCCGGCTGCCCAACCTGCTGCGGCGCCTGTTCGCGGAAGGCGCGTTCACGCAGGCCTTCGTGCCGATCCTGGCCGAGGTCCGGCGCAAGGAGGGCGACGACGCCACCCGCGAACTGGCGGGCAAGGTCGCCGGCCTGCTGCTCGTCGTGCTGCTGGTGGTCAGCGTGCTGGGCGTCGTCGCCGCGCCCTGGCTCGTCTACGTGCTGGCGGGCGGCTTCGCCAAGACGCCCGGCAAGGTGGATCTCACGGCCGTGATGATCCGCATCATGTTTCCCTACATCCTGTTCATCTCGCTGACGTCGCTGGCGGGCGGCATCCTCAACATCTACCGGCGCTTCGGGATCCCGGCATTCACGCCCGTATTGTTGAACGTCGCGATCATCGGTGCGGCGATCTTTCTCGCGCCGCACATCGACCCGCCGATCGTGGCGCTCGCCTGGGGCGTGGCCATCGGCGGCGTCGCCCAGCTCGCGTTCCAGGTGGTGCCGCTCGCGCGCATCGGCATGTTGCCGAAGCTCAAGTGGAATCCGCGCGACCCGGGCGTGCGCCGCGTGCTGCGGATGATGGGGCCGGCCGTCGTCGGCGTGTCGGCCGCGCAGATCTCCGCGCTGATCAACACGCAGCTCGCCGCGTGGCTCGGCGACGGCCGCATCTCGTGGATCACGTACGCGGACCGGCTGATGGAGTTCCCGAGCGCGCTGCTGGGCGTGGCGCTCGGCACGGTGCTGCTGCCGTCGCTCGCGCGCCACCACAGCGACGCCAACCCGCAGGCGTACTCGGAACTGCTCGACTGGGGCCTGCGCCTCGCCTGCCTGCTGGCGCTGCCGGCGGCGGTGGCGCTGTGGCTGCTGTCGCTGCCGCTGGTGACGACGCTCTACCACTACGGGCGCTTCAGCGTCACCGACGTTTACGAGACGCGCGTCGCGCTGCTGGGCTACAGCGTGGGCCTCATCGGCATCATCCTGATCAAGATCCTGGCGCCCGGCTTCTACGCGCGGCAGATGGTGCGCACGCCGGTCAAGGTGGCGTTCGTCACGATCCTCGTTGCGCAGGGCCTGGCGCTGGTGCTGATGCGGCCGCTGGGCCACGCGGGCCTCACGCTCGCGACGAGCATCGGCGCGCTGTTCAACGGGACGGTGCTGCTGACGCTGTTGCTGCGGCGCGGGCTCTTCACGCCGCAGCCGGGATGGGGCGCGTTCCTGCTGAAGCTCGCCGTCGCGCTCGTCGTGCTCGCGGGCGTGCTGGCGTTCGCGGCAGGCAGCGCGGACGCCTGGTTGCACGCGTCGCTGTGGCAGCGGATTGCGCGGCTGTCGCTGGTGATCGTCGTGGGCGCGGCCGCGTATTTCGGCGCGCTGGCAGCGCTGGGCTTCCGCGTGCGCGACTTCGCGCGCCACGAGGCGCCCTGAGCGAGCGGCGGCGCGGCCACGCGGGCCGCGTGCAGGTCAGTCGTCGCTGCCCTGCGGCTTGCGATAAGGACAGCGCGTCTTCGTGCAGTCCGCGTACAGGTACAGCGCGTGCTCGGTGATCTGGAAGCCGCGCTCCTGCGCGATCTTCGTCTGCCGCTTCTCGATCTCCGCGTCGTAGAACTCCTCGACGCGTCCGCACTGCAGGCACACGAGATGGTCGTGGTGCTTGCCTTCGTTGAGCTCGAACACGGCCTTGCCGGATTCGAAGTGGTGCCGCTCGAGCAGGCCCGCCTGCTCGAACTGGGTCAGCACGCGATAGACGGTGGCGAGCCCGATGTCGACGCCTTCGGCCAGCAACATCCGGTACACGTCCTCCGCGGTCAGGTGGCGGACCTTGGATTGCTCGAACAGGTTGATGATCCGCAGGCGCGGCAGCGTCGCCTTGAGCCCTGCGCTCTTCAAGTCGTGGCTGGTCATCGGATCGGCGGTCTTGTGCGGCACGGTCGGACTATAATAGCGGCTCCCGCCGTTCATTCCCATCGTCGCTCGTGAATTCGGTGTCGCTCCGCCGCCTCGCTACCTGCGCCGCCGCCGCGCTGGCGCTTGCCGCATGCCAGTCGATCGACGAGCGCTTTCCCACCGCGCGCAACGGGTTCATCTACAAGCTCGACATCAACCAGGGCAACTTCCTGACCCAGGACCAGGTGGCCAAGCTCAAGCCCGGCATGACGGAATCGCAGGTCAAGATCGCGCTGGGCACGCCGCTGCTGGTGGACCCGTTCCACGCCGACCGCTGGGACTACATCTACCGCTTCACGCGCCAGGGCCGCGTGACCGAGGATCGCGACTTCCGCGTCTTCTTCGTCGACGGCAAGCTCGCGCGCTGGGAAGGCGACGACATGCCCAAGTCGGCCATCGAGGTGAACCGCATCACCACGCAGATGGCGCTCGATTCGCGGGTCCGCCCCAACAAGGGCCCGATCGAGGCGATCTACGACTGGTTCAAGAACTTCGGCAAGAAGGCGCCCGACGCGCCGCCGGCGGACCCGAATCCCGGGTCGAGCAATCCGCCCGCGCCGGTGCCGACGATGGACCAGGGCCCGGCGCCCAACCCGCCGATGACCGACACGCCTCTCCCGGTACCGGCACCGCAATGACGACGCTGCGCGTCGCCATCGCCGGCGCATCCGGCCGCATGGGGCGCGCGCTGATCCGCTCGACGCTCGCCGCGCCCGATCTTGCGCTCGCGGCCGCGCTCGACGTCCCGGCTTCACCCGCGCTCGGCGCCGATGCCGGCGCGGCGGGTGGAACCCCCACGGGCGTCATGGTTACTGCGGACGTCGCCGCAGCGGTGCGCGTGGCCGACGTGCTGATCGACTTCACGCGGCCTGCCGGCACGCTGGCGCACGCGGCGGCCTGCGCCGACGCAGGCTGCGCGCTCGTCGTCGGCACCACCGGCTTTACGCCGGCCGACCGCGCGGCGCTGGCGACGGCCGCACAGCGGATCCCGATCGTGTTCGCACCCAACATGAGCATCGGCGTCAACGTGCTCGTCAAGCTCGTCGAGCTCGCGGCCGCCAAGCTCGGGCCCGCGTACGACATCGAGATCGTCGAGCTGCACCACAAGCACAAGGTGGATGCGCCGTCGGGCACCGCATTGCGCTTGGGCGAGGCGGCCGCGGCCGGTGCCGGCGTGGACCTCGCCAAGTCCGCGGTCTATGCGCGCGAAGGCGTGACCGGCGAGCGGCCGGCCGGGGCCATCGGCTTCGCCACGCTGCGCGGCGGCGACGCGGTCGGCGAGCACACCGTGCTGTACCTCGGCGACGGCGAGCGCATCGAGCTCACGCATCGCGCGACGTCGCGCGACACGTTCGCGAGCGGCGCACTGCGCGCCGCGCGCTTCGTCGCCGGCAAGCCGCCGGGCCTGTACGACATGGCGGACGTGCTGGGCCTGTAAAGCGGCCGTTGCAAGCCGGGGCAGGGAATGCCCTGCGCGATTGCCGCGCATCGTCGTTCGCGGTAAAATGCGTTGCTTCAGGCGGGGAAGCGCAAAGCTTCCCCGTTTGCACATCCGGACCCCGGGCATTCACCTGCAGCACGGGGTCGAAAACCCTGGCTTTCCGCGCCCCATGGTTCCTGCTTCCGCCGTCACGCCCGCCGCGTCCCCGCTGTTCGCGCCCCGCATTCCCGCGCTGCTCGTGCTGGCCGACGGCACGACGTTCCGCGGCGTCTCCATCGGCGCCGACGGCACGACGTCCGGCGAAGTCGTGTTCAACACGTCGATGACCGGCTACCAGGAGATCCTCACCGATCCTTCGTACGCCGGCCAGATCGTCACGCTCACGTACCCGCACATCGGCAATACGGGCGCCAACGTCGAGGACGTCGAGTCGCGCCGCATCTACGCGGCGGGCCTCGTGGTGCGCGACCTGCCGCGCCGCATGTCCAACTTCCGCGCGACGCTGGATCTCTCGACCTACCTGCGCCAGGCGGGCATCGTCGCCATCGCGGACATCGACACGCGCCAGCTGACGCGCGTGCTGCGCGAGAAGGGCGCGCAGAACGGCTGCATCGTCGCGGGTCCCGCGCTCGGCGAAGCCGATGCCGCGCGCGCGCTGGCCGTGGCGCGAGGCGCGCCGGCGATGGCGGGCCTCGACCTCGCGAAAACGGTCACCGTCGACCAGCCCTACGACTGGACGGCGAGCACGTGGGCGCTGGGCGCCGGCTACCGGATGCAGGAGGCGCCGCGCTACCACGTCGTCGCGTTCGACTACGGCGTCAAGCACAACATCCTCCGCATGCTCGCCGAGCGCGGCTGCCGCGTCACCGTCGTGCCCGCTAAGATGCCGGCCGCCGACGTAATGAAGCTCGCGCCGGATGGCGTGTTCCTGTCCAACGGCCCCGGCGATCCGGAGCCTTGCGACTACGCGATCGACTCCATCCGCACGCTTGTCGACGACGGCGTGCCGACGTTCGGCATCTGCCTCGGCCACCAGCTGCTGGGCCTCGCGTCCGGCGGCCAGACGATGAAGATGAAGTTCGGCCACCACGGCGCCAACCATCCGGTGCTCGACCAGGACACGGGCCAGGTGCTGATCACCAGCCAGAACCACGGCTTCGCCGTGGATCCCGCGACGCTGCCGGCGAACGTGCGCACGACGCACGTGTCGCTGTTCGACGGCAGCCTGCAGGGCATCGCGCGCACCGACGTGCCGGCGTTCAGCTTCCAGGGCCACCCGGAAGCGAGCCCGGGCCCGCACGACATCGGCTACCTGTTCGACCGCTTCGTCGCGCTGATGGAAGCGGGACGGAAATCCCCGGCCGGGAGCGCTGCATGAACGACACGACGACACTGGCCCCGATCGAAGGCGCGCTGGCCGAGGCAGCCGACGCGCTGGCCGCGCTGCGCAAGGACAAGGCCACGCTCGAGGCGATCGCCGCGGCGGGCGCATTGCTCGCCGCCACGTTCCGCGCACACGGCAAGGCGCTGTCCTGCGGCAACGGCGGCTCGATGTGTGACGCGATGCACTTCGCGGAAGAGCTGACGGGCCGCTACCGCGACGACCGCCCCGGCTATCCCGCCATCGCCATCAGCGACGTCACGCACATGAGCTGCGTCGGCAACGACTACGGCTACGACCGCGTGTTCTCGCGCTACGTCGAGGCGCACGGCCGGCCCGGCGACGTGCTGCTCGCGATCAGCACCAGCGCGTCCAGCAGGAACGTGATCGCGGCCGCCGAAGCGGCGCGCGCGGCGGGCATGAAGGTGATCGCGCTGACCGGCAAGCCGGGCAAGCTCGACGCGCTCGCCGACATCGTCATCCGCACGCCGGGCGGCCACTACGCCGACCGCGTGCAGGAACTCAACATCAAGGTCATCCACATCCTGATCGAGCTGGTCGAGCGCGCGCTCGCGCCGCAGCTCTATCCCGCCAACGCAAGCAAGAGCTGACAACGCCGATGCCCAAGCGCACCGACATCGAATCGATCCTCATCATCGGCGCCGGCCCGATCGTCATCGGGCAGGCGTGCGAGTTCGACTATTCCGGCGCCCAGGCCTGCAAGGCGCTGCGCGAAGAGGGCTACAAGGTCATCCTCGTCAACAGCAATCCGGCGACGATCATGACGGACCCGGAGATGGCCGACGTCACGTATATCGAACCGATCACGTGGCCGATGGTGGCCAAGATCATCGAGCGGGAGCGTCCCGACGCGCTGCTGCCGACGATGGGCGGGCAGACGGCGCTCAACTGCGCGCTCGATCTCGCGCGCGAAGGCGTGCTCACCAAGTTCGACGTCGAGCTGATCGGCGCGTCGAAGAAGGCGATCGACAAGGCCGAGGACCGCGAGAAGTTCAAGGCGGCGATGACGCGCATCGGGCTCGGCTCCGCGCGCTCGGGCAGCGCGCACTCGATGGACGACGCGTACCGCGTGCAGGCTGACATCGGCTTCCCCGCGATCATCCGGCCGTCGTTCACGATGGGCGGCTCCGGCGGCGGCATCGCGTACAACAAGGACGAGTTCGAGGAGATCTGCAAGCGCGGCCTGGCGATGAGCCCGACGCACGAGCTGCTGATCGAGGAATCGCTGCTCGGCTGGAAAGAGTTCGAGATGGAGGTTGTCCGCGACCGCAAGGACAACTGCATCATCGTCTGCTCGATCGAGAACCTGGACCCGATGGGCGTGCACACGGGCGACTCGATCACCGTCGCGCCGGCGCAGACGCTGACGGACAAGGAATACCAGATCATGCGCGACGCGTCGATTGCGGTGCTGCGCGAGATCGGCGTCGACACCGGCGGGTCGAACGTCCAGTTCGCGGTCAACCCGGCGGACGGCCGGATGATCGTCATCGAGATGAATCCGCGCGTGTCGCGGTCGTCGGCGCTGGCGTCGAAGGCCACGGGTTTCCCGATCGCGAAAGTCGCCGCCAAGCTCGCCGTCGGCTACACGCTCGACGAGCTGCGCAACGAGATCACCGGCGGCGCCACGCCGGCCTCGTTCGAGCCGACGATCGACTATGTCGTCACCAAGGTGCCGCGCTTCGCGTTCGAGAAGTTCAAGCAGGCGGACGATCGCCTCACGACGCAGATGAAGTCGGTGGGCGAGGTGATGGCCATCGGCCGCACGTTCCAGGAATCGCTGCAGAAGGCGTTGCGCGGCCTGGAGACCGGCGTCGACGGCTTCAACCTCAAGTCCGTCGATCCCGAGAAGATCGGCGACGAGCTCGCGTATCCGCGTGCCGAGCGGCTGTGGTACGTCGCCGACGCGTTCGGCATCGGCATGACGCTCGACGAGGTCTACGGCTATACGAAGATCGACCCGTGGTTCCTGGCGCAGATCGAGGAGATCGTCGGCCTGGAGCTGAAGCTGGAGACGCTGAAACTCGCGGATTTGAGCGCGACCGACCTGCGCGAGCTGAAGCGCAAGGGCTTCTCCGACCGCCGGCTCGCTTACCTGATGAAGACCACCGAGTCCGACGTGCGCGCCACGCGCCACGCGCTGGGCGTGCGGCCGGTCTACAAGCGCGTCGACACCTGCGCCGCCGAGTTCGCGACGCGCACCGCGTACATGTACTCGACGTACGAGGACGAGTGCGAAGCCGCGCCCACCGACCGCAAGAAGGTGATCGTGCTGGGCGGCGGTCCCAACCGCATCGGCCAGGGCATCGAGTTCGACTACTGCTGCGTGCACGCGGCGATGGCGCTGCGCGAGGACGGGTTCGAGACCATCATGGTCAACTGCAACCCGGAGACGGTGTCCACCGACTACGACACCTCCGACCGTCTGTACTTCGAGCCGCTGACGCTGGAGGACGTGCTGGAGATCGTCCACGTCGAGAAGCCCTGGGGCGTCATCGTCCAGTACGGCGGGCAGACACCGCTGAAGCTCGCGCGCGATCTCGAGAAGAACGGCGTGCCGATCATCGGGACCACGCCCGACATGATCGACATGGCGGAAGACCGCGAGCGCTTCCAGCAGATGATCAACCGGCTGGGGCTCAAGCAGCCGCCCAATCGCACGGCGCGCAACGAAGCCGAGGCGATGGCGGCCGCCGAGGCGATCGGCTATCCGCTCGTGGTGCGTCCCTCGTACGTGCTGGGCGGGCGCGCGATGGAGATCGTCCACGAGTCGCGCGACCTCGAGCGCTACATGAAGGAAGCGGTGAAGGTCAGCAACGATTCGCCGGTGCTGCTCGACCGCTTCCTCAATGACGCCAGCGAAGTGGACGTCGACGCCATCTGCGACGGCAAGGACGTCGTGATCGGCGGCATCATGGAGCACATCGAGCAGGCGGGCGTGCACAGCGGCGACTCCGCGTGCTCGCTGCCGCCGTACTCGCTGTCGGCAGCCGTGCAGGACGAGTTGCGGCGGCAGACGGTGGCGATGGCGCACGGGCTCGACGTCGTGGGGCTCATGAACGTGCAGTTCGCCATCCAGAACGGCACCGTCTACGTGCTGGAAGTGAACCCGCGCGCGTCGCGCACGGTGCCCTACGTGTCGAAGGCCACCGGGCGTCCGCTCGCCAAGATCGCGGCGCGCTGCATGGTGGGCAAGACCTTGGCGGAGCAGGGCGTCACCGGCGAAATCGTGCCGCCTTACTACTCGGTGAAGGAAGCGGTGTTCCCCTTCATCAAGTTCCCGGGTGTGGACACCATCCTCGGCCCCGAGATGAAGTCGACGGGCGAGGTGATGGGTGTCGGCGATTCCTTCGGCGAGGCCTTCGTCAAGAGCCAGCTCGGCGCGGGCATCAAGCTGCCCGAGTCCGGCAAGGTGTTCATCAGCGTCAAGAATGCCGACAAGCCGCGCGCGATCGAGATGGCGCGCCGGCTCGTCGAGCTGGGCTTCACGCTGGTGGCCACGCGCGGCACCGCCGCGGCCATCGCGGCGGCCGGGGTGCCGGTCACGCAGATCAACAAGGTGGCCGAAGGGCGGCCGCACATCGTGGATCTCATGAAGAACGACGAGATCGTGATGATCGTGAACACGGTCGAGGAAAAGCGCACGGCGATCCAGGACAGCTATCACATCCGGCGCGCGGCGCTGCAGGACCAGATCCCGACGTACACGACGATCGACGGCGCGCGGGCGGCGGTGCTGGGCATGCACACGCTGAAGGGCCTGACGCCCTACTCGCTGCAGTCGCTGCACCGTCGTTTGCACGAAGCGCGCGAAGCACGCTAAGCTTTCATCCATCCCGGCCGGCGACCCTCTGGTGTCGCCGGCTCCGTTTTTCTGGGGTTCCCATGTCCAAGATTCCGATGACCGTCGAAGGCGAGCGGCGGCTGAAAAGCGAACTCGCGCGTCTGAAAACCGTCGAGCGGCCGTCCGTCATCGCGGCGATCGCCGAGGCGCGCTCGCACGGCGACCTGTCCGAGAACGCCGACTACGACGCCGCCAAGGAGCGGCAGGGGTTCATCGAGGGGCGCATCGCCGAGATCGAGAGCAAGCTCGCCGGCGCGCAGGTGATCGACCCGGCGACACTCGACGCGGACGGTCGCGTCGTGTTCGGCGCCACCGTGGGCATCGAGGACGCGGATTCCGGCGACCGCAGCGAGTACCAGATCGTCGGCGACGACGAGGCCGACATCAAGGTGGCCAAGATCTCGATCAACTCGCCCATCGCGCGGGCGCTGATCGGCAAGTCCGAAGGCGACGTCGTGGACGTCCAGGCGCCGGGCGGCGTCCGCAGCGTGGAGATCGTGTCCGTCCGCTACGGCTAGGGAATGGCAGGAAATGGGGTCAGACACCATTTCCCGCGCGTGGTCAGGCCGGGCGCGGAATGGCTTGCATGGGAAATGGTGTCTGACCCCATTTCTTGACCCCCAATTCCCAGCGTCGGACCCTATTGGCAAGGCTGATCGCCACCATCCGAAAGTACGATGCACGCCCGCGCAACCCGGGCGTAGAGTGTCCTTGTGCATTGCAACATCGCCCTCAACTGGAGCGCCATGGACACCCGATACCTGCTTCCCCCCAGCACCGCTGCCGACCTGGGCAGCGCCATCTATCGCCGCCTGGACGAGGTCGAGATGAGCTCGGCCGATCGCGAACGCGCCAAGTCGTACATGCGCGCAGCGGACGAGACCGCCACCTGGATCGTCGCGGCGTTCGCCCAGGTGCGCGCGCTGTTCGGCGCGCCCCGCGCGGCAGCCCACGCCCGCTAGCGTTTGCGGGTCTGCAGGCGCCGGCGCGTCGCCGGGGCCTGCGCCGCTTCGTCGGTCGCCTCGACGAAGCGCCCGGCGCCCCGCCGGGACAGATAGGGCATCGGCGCGCCCGGCTTGAGCGCCGGCTTGCCTTGCCGCCCGGCGTCCCCCGACCGGGGCTTGCGTACATCGCCCGTCGCCGCCGGCCTGCGCGCATCGCCTGATCCAGCCGGCCTGCGCCCGTCCCCGGGCTCCGGCTCGCGTTGCCGCCGCGCGTCGCCGCCGCCTGCCGGCCGCCGCCCCGTAGCGGCGCGCTCCTTGGCCGGCCGCGCCGCCGCCGGCGCTTCCTTCCTTGCCTTCCGCTCCGGATTCGGCCGCCACAGCACCAGCATCTTCCCGAGTTGCTGCACGGGCGCGCAATCCAGCTCCGCGCAGATCTTCTCCAGCATCGCGGAACGCGCGTCCCGATCGTCGTCCGCCGCCTTCACCTTGATCAGGTCGTGCGCGAGCAGCGCAAGGTCGATCTCGTGCAGCACCGCGGGCGTGAGCCCGTGCTGGCCGATCAGGACCGAGGGCGACAGGTGATGCGCCTTGGCGCGGAGCGCGCGGCGTTGTTGCGGTGTGAGTGGAAGCATGCGCACAGTTTACCTGCGGCGCCCTTCGTGTAACGTGCCCGCATGGCCACCACCAGCAAGCGCACGAGCCCGCTCAACCCCACCGGCAAGAAGCACCGCTTCGGCAAGGCGTGGATGCACGAGCACGTCACCGACCATTGGGTCACCGAGGCCAAACGGCTGGGCTACCGCTCGCGCGCGGCGTTCAAGCTGATCGAGATCCTCGACCGCGACAAGCTGCTCAAACCCGGCATGCGCGTCGTCGACCTCGGCGCGGCGCCGGGCAGCTGGAGCCAGGTGCTGGCCCAGCGGTTGGGCGGCAAGGGCCGCGTCTTCGCCGTCGACATCCTGGACTTCGAGCCCATCCGCAACGTCACGGCGCTGAAGGTCGACTTCGCATCCGACGAGGGCCTGGCGGCCGTCGAGGCGGCCCTGGACGGCGTCGACGTGGACCTCGTCGTGTCGGACATGGCGCCCAACCTGTCCGGCATCGAGACGGTGGACCAGGCACGGGGCGTGCATCTTGCGGAACTGGCGCTCGAATTCGCGATCGGATGGCTGAAGCCGGGCGGCGATTTCGCCGTCAAGATGTTCCAGGGCGAGGGCTTCGACGCGTTCAAGCGCCAGGTGGAAGGGCATTTCGCCAAGGCCTACGTCCGCAAGCCCAAGGCGTCGCGGGACCGCAGCCGCGAGGTGTTCGTCGTCGGCAAGGGCCTCGCGGCGGCCGACCGGGACGCGGCAGGCTAGAATCCTGCTTGAACCCCCCCATCTAACGCGGCAAGAGGCGGTTTCCGGGCGGCGGCCCCCGGAAATCAGGCTAAAGAAGGCCGGCACCAGGAGTGGCTTTGAACAATCTGCTCAAGAACATCGGGATCTGGCTGGTCATCGTGCTGGTGATCGTCACGGTCGTGAAGCAGTTCGACGCGCGCCAGACCCCGCGCGACAACCCGTCCTATTCGGAATTCATGTCGCAGGCGCGCGACGGCAAGGTGAAGTCGGCCACCGTCGAAGGCCGCAAGATCACCTGGCAGGGCACGGACGACAAGAAATACGTCACGTTCAGCCCCGGCGACATCTGGATGGTGGGCGACCTGGTGAAGGCCGGCGTCAAGGTCGACGCCAAGCCCGAGGAAGAGCAGAGCTTCCTCGCGCAGGTGTTCATCTCGTGGTTCCCCATGTTGCTGCTGATCGGCGTCTGGGTGTTCTTCATGCGCCAGATGCAGGGCGGCGGCCGCGGCGGCGCGTTCAGCTTCGGCAAGAGCAAGGCGCGGATGCTGGACGAATCCAACAACACGATCACCTTCGCGGACGTCGCCGGCTGCGACGAGGCGAAGGAAGAGGTCGCGGAGCTGGTCGAGTTCCTGCGCGACCCGTCCAAGTTCCAGAAGCTGGGCGGGCGCATCCCCCGCGGCGTGCTGATGGTCGGCTCGCCGGGCACCGGCAAGACGCTGCTCGCCAAGGCGATCGCCGGCGAAGCCAAGGTGCCGTTCTTCTCGATCTCCGGCTCCGACTTCGTCGAGATGTTCGTCGGCGTGGGTGCCGCGCGCGTGCGCGACATGTTCGAGCAGGCCAAGAAGAACGCGCCGTGCATCGTGTTCATCGACGAAATCGATGCCGTTGGCCGCCAGCGCGGCGCGGGCTTGGGCGGTGGCAACGACGAACGTGAACAGACGCTCAACCAGCTGCTGGTCGAGATGGATGGCTTCGAGGGCAACTCGGGCGTCATCGTCATCGCGGCCACCAACCGGCCCGACGTGCTGGACCCGGCGCTGATGCGCCCGGGCCGCTTCGACCGCCAGGTGGTCGTGCCGCTGCCGGACATCCGCGGCCGCGAGCAGATCCTGCTCGTGCACATGCGCAAGGTGCCGGTGTCGCCGGACGTGAAGGCGGACATCATCGCGCGCGGCACGCCGGGCTTCTCCGGCGCCGATCTCGCCAACCTCGTCAACGAGGCGGCGCTCTTTGCGGCGCGCGCATCGAAGCGGCTGGTCGACATGCACGACTTCGAGCGCGCCAAGGACAAGATCATCATGGGCGCGGAGCGGCGCTCGATCGTGATGCCGGAAGAGGAACGTCGCAACACGGCGTACCACGAGTCCGGCCACGCAATCGTCGCGATGTCGCTGCCCAAGACGGACCCGGTGCACAAGGTGACGATCATCCCGCGCGGCCGCGCGCTGGGCGTGACGATGCAGCTGCCGGAGCAGGATCGCTACAGCATGGACCGCAACCACATGCTGAACACGATCGCCGTGCTGTTTGGCGGCCGCATCGCCGAAGAGATCTTCATGAACCAGATGACGACGGGCGCCTCGAACGACTTCGAGCGCGCGACGTCGATCGCGCGCGACATGGTCACGCGCTACGGGATGTCCGAAGAGCTGGGCCCGATGGTCTACGGCGAGAACGAGGGCGAGGTGTTCCTCGGCCGCTCGGTGACCACGCAGAAGAACGTCAGCGAGGCGACGATGCAGCGCGTCGATGCCGAGATCCGCAAGATCATCGACCAGCAGTACGCGGTGGCGCGGCGCATCCTCGAGGAGAGCCGCAGCCGCGTCGAGGCGATGGCGCATGCGCTGCTCGAGTTCGAGACGATCGACAACGACCAGATCGCCGACGTGATGGCCGACCGCCCCGTGCGGCCGCCCAAGCCGCCGGCGGGCAGCGCGCCGTCGTCCAACCCGCCCAGCGGCGGCGCGGGACCGGCGGGCGCGGCGGAGCCGTCGACGACACCCGCTTAGGCCAATTGGGGGTCAGACACCGATCTCCGCGGGGGCGTGCAGCGATGCCGCCCCCTTTCGTTTGGTGGCGGCTTTGCTCGCTGGATGCTTCC
>JBGAIC010000049.1:0-27121 GCA_044225845.1 Casimicrobiaceae bacterium | reverse complement strand
CTGTCGCGCGGCCGCAACCCAAGCGCAAGCCCGTGCTGCCGGAGCCGCTGCCGGTCCTGCGCGCGGAAAGCCTGCCCGCGCCGCCGACCGTCGCGATGGCGGCGGCACCCCGGCCGCCCGCGCCTGCGCTGGATCGCCCGTCGCGGGTGCGTGCCGCATTCGCCGCGTGCACGCAGGCCGACATCATGCAGAAGGCGATCTGCGAACAGCAGGCGCGCGTCGATTTCTGCGACGGGTACTGGGGCCAGGTCCCGCAGTGCCCCGCGCAGCGCGACTACGGCAACTGACGCGAGGCCCGGGGCCGTGAGCCTGGGCTAGTCGCGCGCGAGGCTGTTGACGCGCATGCGGTCGACGTTGCGCAGCGACGGGAACAGGCGCATCCACGCGAGCGCGACGAGCAGCGTGCCGATGCCGCCGACGACCACCGCGTTGCGCGCGCCGAGCCACGCGGCCGTGACGCCCGATTCGAACTCGCCGAGCTGGTTCGACGCGCCGATGAAGATCGCGTTCACGGCGCCGACGCGCCCGCGCATCGCGTCCGGCGTGTTGAGCTGGAACAGCGACTGGCGCACGACGACGCTCAGCATGTCGCACGCGCCCATCGCGACCAGTGCCGCGAGCGACAGCGGGAGCGACGTCGACAGGCCGAACACGATCGTCGCCGCGCCGAAGCCCATGACGCCCGCGAACATCGTGCGCCCTTCGTGGCGCTGCAGCGGGTGGTGCGCAAGGCGCAGCGCGATCGTCAGCGCGCCGACGGCCGGCGCCGAGCGCAACAGGCCGAGTCCCCACGGGCCCGTCAGCAGGATGTCGCGCGCATAGACCGGCAGCAGCGCCGCCGCGCCGCCGAGCAGCACGGCGAAGAGGTCGAGCGAGATCGCGCCGAGCAGCGCGGGCTTGCTGCGGATGAACTGGATGCCGGCGAACAGCGAGCGCGACGCGGGCTCGCCCGCCATCGGCGGCCGCAGCAGCTTGAGCCCGGGCCCCAGCAGGACGCTCGCGACGACGAACAGCGTCGCGCAAAGGCCGTAGACGTAGACGGCGCCCACCGCGTACAGCAGGCCGCCGAGCGCGGGGCCGAGCACGATGCCGAGCTGCCCGGCGGTGGAACTGATGGCCACGGCGCGCGGCAGCTTGGCCACCGGGATCGTCGCGGCCAGCATCGCCTGCACGGTCGGGAACTCGAACGCGCGCGCGGCGCCGATGACGACGACCAGCGCGAACAGCATTTCGCGCGTGACCTGGCCGTGGAACGTGGCCCAAGCGATGATCACGAGCGCCGCCGCCTCGATCCACTGGCACGTGCGCACGATGCGGCGGCGGTCGAAGCGGTCCGCCACGTGCCCGACGACCAGCAGCAGCGCCACCGACGGCAGGAACTGCGCGAGGCCGATGAGGCCGAGGTCCAGCGCGCTTCCCGTCAGCGCGTACACCTGCCAGCCGACGGCCACCGAGAGCATCTGGTAGGCGAACACGGACGCGAGCCGGCCGCACCAGAAGCGGAAGAACGTGCGCTCGCCGCGCAGCGACGTGTCGCCGGGCGCCGTGCCCGGCGCGCTCAACGGACGCGCCTCCGCGCGCTCACTGCGGCACCGGGTTGGGCACGCGGCGGCCGGAGGACCACGCATCGAGGTTGGCGAGCACCATGGCGTACATGGCGGCCTGCGCCTCGATCGTCGCGCCGCCGATGTGGGGGGTCGTGATCACCGCGGGATGGTCGAGCAGCGCCTGTGGCACGTGCGGCTCGCGCGCGTAGACGTCGAGGCCCGCACCGCCCAGCGTGCCGGCCGCGAGCGCGGCGATCAGCGCCGCCTCGTCGATGACGCTGCCGCGCGCGATGTTGATCACGTGACCGTCGGGCCCGAGCGCGGCGAGGATCGCGGCGTCGACGCTGTGCCGCGTGGCCGCGTCCGCGCGCACGGCGATCGTCAGGATGTCGCACCATTCCGCCAGTGCGGCGAGCGTCGCGAAGTACGGGTAGTCGACGCCCTCGCGCCGCGTGCGCGAGTGATAGCCGACCTCGATGTCGAACGCGCGGGCCCGGGTCGCGATCAGCGCGCCGATGGCGCCGAGCCCGTAGATGCCCATGCGCCGGCCGGTGAGCCCGCGCCGCAGCCGGCGCGCGCGGTCCTCATGTTGCTCTACGCGCGCAGCAGGATGTCGCCCGCGCAGCGGCGCACCGACGCGATCGTGAGGCCCAGCGCCAGGGTCGGCTACCGCGCCGCGTTCGCGTTGGGCGAGGGGTCACCGCGATACGCGCGTGCGCGGCGCGCACGTCCACTTCGCGTAGTTGCCAGCTGCCCAGGCACGCGACGATCTCGAGCGCCGGCAACAGCGGCAGCGCGTCGGCCTTGATGCCCACGACGCCGATCGTCACCAGGGCGCGGACGCGTGCGCGGTCCGTGGCGGGCAGGTCGGCGAGATGCTGCGCGAACGGGGGCGCCACGGGGCCGAGCACCTCGTAGCGCTCGGCCAGGCGGTTGTACTGGTGGGGACGGCGACGCCGAGGTAGACGGGCCAGGCGGTTGCGGGCCGACGACGACGCAGCGGCGCAGGCGGCATTGCCGCGATTATACGACGGCGTCGATACGGACCCTCGCGCGCGGCGTGTCGGCCAGGTTGCGGAAATCGCGCAGGTTCGCGCAGGCCCAGCGCGTAGTAGGCAGCACGCGCATCCGCACCTGCGCGGCGACGCGCGCGAGCGCGGCGCTTCCGGGGCGCAGGCGGCGTGTCGGGTGGCGAGCTTGCCGAGATCGACGTACCAGGTGGCAGCGGGCCGACGTCGTCGATGTCCATCGCGAGCGCGGTCGCGCGCCGCGCTCGGTGGCCGGCGGTGCAGAGCAGCGGCTCCGTCACGAGCAGGTACTCAATCCGGCACCGCGTTCTTCAGCAGCCGGTGCACGACGATCACGTCGACGCCGGACAGCTCGACGCTGCGCGCGATGCGCCGTTGCGCGACGGTGCCGACGTGGCCGACGACCTTGATCTTGAGGTCGACGGCCTGGCGGCAGCCGTCGCACGCGCATCGAGTTGAGCGCGAGGTCGCCACGCCGCGCGTGGAACGCGGCGTGGATGGCGGCCGCGTGCCGCGCGAGCGTGGTTTCGTCCATCGGCGCCGGCGCGTGGAAGAATGCGGCATCGCCTTCGAGCTTGGCGAGCTTCAGCGCGGGCGACACCGAGTCGATGACCGCTTCGAGCAACTGCCCGATGATGTCCTGCGCATGCGCGAGGCTCGCGCGGTGGAACTTGAGGAAGCGCGTGTAACCGCTGATGTCGGCGATCAGCAGCAGCGTGTCGGCGTGGTGGCGGTGCCCATCGAGAGAGCAGTGTACGCGCGCCGCGGGCCGCCCGCGGCGGCGTCAGCTGCGCCAGCCCGCGGCGAGCGCCGGTGCGGTAGCACGAGGGGCGGCCTCGACGCGGTCAGGCCGCGGCCTTGGCCCGGTAGAGCGCCGCGTCGGCCGCGCCGATGAAGTCCTCCAGCCGCTGGCCGGGCCGGTACTGCGCGACGCCGACGGACGCAGACCAGACGCGGACGGGGATGCGCCTGGCGGATGAGGCTCGCACAGCTTTTCCAGCGAGCGCGGTGGCGCCGGCCAGTTCAGTCTGCGGCACCAGCACGACGAACTCCTCGCCGCCCCAGCGCGTCAGCGAATCCGAGCCGCGGATGTTCTCGGCGACGAGGTCGGCCAGCGCGACGAGCGCCTCGTCGCCGCCCGCATGGCCCAGCCGGTCGTTCACGGCCTTGAAGTGGTCGACGTCGAACAGCAGCAGCGACAGCGGCATGGCGTGCCGCGACGCGCGCTCGATCTCACCTTGCGCCGCCGTCTCGAACCAGCGCCGGTTCCACGCGCCCGTCAGGCGGTCCGTGGCCGCGACGCGCTCGAGCGTCGCCAGCGTGTTCTCGAGCTCCGCGTTCGCGAGCGCGAGCTCGCGCGTGCGCCACGCCACCGTGGCCTCGAGTTCCTGCTCCGCGCGGCGCGCGGTCACCAGCGCCTCGCGTTGCAGCCGCTCGCGGTCCGCCGTCAGCAGCACGATGCGGTGCGCGAGGGCGAACGACAGCAGGATGGCCTCCGCCGCGGACGCGCACAGCAGTGCGTAGATCGTGAACGTGTTCGTGGGCAGCAGGCCCAGGTTGCGCAGCGCCAGTGTTGCGACGCCGACGAGCATCAGCGACCACGCCCACAGGTAGAAGCGCGCCGTCGAGCGCCGGTGCACCAGCGCGACGATGCCCGCGGCGATCGCGGTGACGGGCCCGTGGCGCCGGCCATCGACGTCAGCAGCGCGGACGTGCGATACGAGAACGGCGCCAGCGCGACGGCCAGCGCGAACGCCGCCATGTGCGCGACGATGATCCGGTCGAGCAGCCGCGACACGGCGGGAATCTCGAGCAGGTCGCGCGTGAACCACAGCCCGAACACGCCGGCGAGCGCAAAGCCGATCGGCAGCGCGGCGTCGCCCCAGGCGATGAAACGGCCCCAGACGAACTCGTTGCCCAGTCCCACCAGCGAGGCCTGGCCGATGGCCATCGCGATCGCAAACGCGACGTAGGTGAGGTAGGAGCGTTCGCGCAGCGTGAAGTACAGCAGCAGGTTGTAGGCGGCCAGCGCGATCAGGCAGCCGAAATACAGCGCGAGCGCGGCATACGTCGTGCGGTCGTGCAGCGCCAGCGCGCGTTCGGACCACAGCGTCAGCGGTATCGTCAGCGTGCCTTCGGACGCGACGCGCAGGTAGTAGGTCGCGGGCTTGCCGTCGGTGGGCGCCACCGGGAACACGAAGTGCCGGTGCGCGATCGGCCGCGTCGACAGCGGCGCACGGTCGCCGGTCGCGGTCTCCACGTAGCGGCCGTCGCCGACCGGCGTGAACAGGCGCACGTCGTCGAGGCCCAGCCCCCCCTCCAGCAGGCGTGGCAGCAGAGGTGTCCACGGTAGAGCGCAGCCAGATCGCGCTGCGGTGCAACCGAAGTTGAGGTCGTCGCCGCTGTGCTCGGGCCGCGCGAACGGCCTTCGCGGCTTGCTGGACGTCGGCCAGCGTCAGCGCGCGCGTGGTCGTCCAGCATCCACGCGACGTCGGCGAGGTTGATGCCCACGTCGGCGGATGCGGGGCCCGGCGGCATCGACCCGGACGTCGATAGCCGGCGGCGTGATCGCCGGCGGCGCCGGCGAGGCGCGGGCGGCGGGCAGGAAAGCCAGCGCGCGGCCGCCCAGGCGGCCGCGACGAACGCCGTCCCTGCCGCCCGCGCGCCCAACTGCGGCAGAAGCGGACGCCACGGGGAGCGTGCGGGCCGTGCAACGGAGGCGAGGGCGGACAGCGACTTCATCGAAGGGGTCGAGCGCAATTTCAGGGCCAGCGGCCGGCGCCGCCGGCAAGCGGACGTCGGGGAGTGTCCGTCAGCGGAGTCCACGTGGCAAATGCGGTGGCGCCCGGTCGCGCCGGGGGCTCGCGGCCCCTATCGTGGACTCACCTGCGGGACCGGAGTCGCGTCTGCGGCTCCCGGCCCGCCCACCGACCGAAAGGAACCCGCATGAATACGCTCGAACAGGAATACCCGATGGGCATCGGCATGCGCCGCATCCGCGTGGCGCCCCGCGGTGCGCGGATCGACAGCACATCCGCCGGTGAGCGCATGGGCGCGCTGCCCTGGCTGCTTGTCGCGCTGGCGGCGCTGGCCGCCGTCTGGGGCTGGACGCTGATGCGCGGCGGCTTGCCGCCGTCGCTGTTCGGCTGGAAGGCGACCGGGGGGCGGCGGTGCGTCAGGCGCCGCCGCCACCGCTGCTGCCGCCGCCACTACCCCCACGGCGCAAGCGCTGGATCGCCATGTTGATGGAGATCCGCAGGCGTTCGGTAGCCAGCGCGAGCTGATCCAGTTCGTTGCGGCTCTTCGGGTTGATGGTGGGAATACCCAGGTCCGCCGACTTGCCGAGCGAGATCTTCTGCGTGGCCTCCGTCAGGTCGCGCACGCGCCCCACGATCGCGAAGCGCACGTACAGCATCGCGACGACGAAGGCCGCGATGATCATCAGCAGCTGCCAGGCGCCGACGACGTTGAAGGCGACGTCCCAGAACGGCCGTACCGGCAGCCGCACGCTGATGATGCCGGCCACGTCGCCCGCCTTGAAGCCGAAGCCGTTCTGCGTGCCGTAACGGACCTTGACGTCCTCAGGCGCGGCTTCCGGGCTGCCGTGGCACAGGATGCACGAAGGCTTGTCGAGCACGGCGCGCGCGTACCGGAATTCGCCGGGCGTGAACTCGTAGTACTCGCGCAGCTTGTCGCCGCGGATCCGCGCGAGCGCCGCCTGCTCGAACTCGTCCGGCTTGTTGCCCGGGTTCATAACGTTGTGCGACGTGAGCCGGAACTTGGCGCGCGACGTCGAGGCGGCCACCGCTTCCGAGAACTCGCGCTGCGCGAGCGCCGGGTTCTTCGAGTAGAAGTTGACGGGCGCAAGGCGCGGCGGCTGGGCCGACGGGTCGTCGGTGCTGTACAGCAGCGCGTGGCCGAGATAGCTCTGGTCGTTGTCCTTGACCCAGACGCGCCCGTACTTCGCGACCCAGTCGCCAAACGCATCGACGTTGTCGGCCACCGTCTCGGCCTGGCTCCGCAGCTCGTTGACGTAGATGCGGTCGAGGATCAGGTATGACGCGGCGCCGACGAGCGCCAGCGCCAGCAGGAACACGAGCGCGAATTGCGTCGTGATCGTCGTGGTCTTGAACATCCGGCTCTCCCTCGCGCGGTCGTTCGCCGCGCCTCAATAGTTGCCGACGACGTCACGCGCCGCCTGGACGAAGTGCTCGCGCGTGGCGGGGTCCGTGATCTCCCGCGCCAGCATCGCGATGTAGGTTTCGACGTCGCTGGCGCGGATCCGCGGGCCGCCGCGCAACCACGCGGCGCGCGTCTCGCTGACGATCAGCGAGCCGAACGGCCCCACCTGCTCGATGAACGCGCGATCGAGGAGGTCGCACAACTCGGCCAGGATGGGGAGGACCTGCGAGCGGGTGGGAGCCATGGCGGGGCGGCCGGCGCGCGGCGCCGCAAGGGCGCGCGCAAGGTTTCCGGAAGGCTAATCGGACGTCCAGGCAGCGTCAACGGCGCGCGGCGCACGAATATTCCACAGGCCGCGCTGCTACCATGGCGCCATGTTGACCAAAACGCTGTGTACGGTACTGGTTGCAGCCGCCGCGTGGGGCCTGTCGGAGGGCGCGTCCGCGTTCGTGTTCGCGGACGGCAAGGCGCTGTCCTGCGTCGTCAACGGCGTCACGTTGCGGGAGTACGCGGCGCCCGCCACCGACCCCGCGGTGAAGGATCGCGTGGGCCTGACGCTGCCCGAGAACGGCAGCTACGTGATCGTGTGGAACCCGGACCGGCTGAAGGCGCTGCCGCCGGCGGTGCACGACTTCATCTTTTTCCACGAGTGCGCCCACGCGCAACTGCCCACCTCCGTCGAGCTGCAGGCGAACTGCGCGGGGTTGAAGGCGATGCGCGCGGCGGGCAGGGCCGGGCCGGCCGTGGAAGCCGAGCTCGAGGCCTTCTTCAAGAACAGCGGGTATTGGCAGGACACGGTCCGCTGCGCGAACCGCGTCATCGAGGCGACTCCGCAGGGTACGATCAAGCTCGCGCCGCCGCCTGCGCCCAAGCCCGGCGGCTGACCTCGCGCCAGGCCTGCGCCGCGCGCGCGGCGGGGATCGCCAGCAGGTCGTACCAGCGGCAGGGGCGCGCGATCACGGCCTGGCGGCCCCAGTCGTTGATCTCGCGGACGACGCGATAGCGACGCGTGCCGACGTGGAACGTCGAGCCGAGCCGGCAGTCGGCACCCCGGCGGAATACGAGGCATTGCGCGGACGAGGATGTGGACATGGCGGGCTTTCGGTGGAGGGTCGTAATGGGACGTAGCTTCGCGCGCGGGGGGGCCGGCAGCGGCCGGATGGTCGGCGATTCCGTTGTCGGCGCATGCCGACGCCAGCCGTCCTCGGCGGGCCTGCGCAAGCGATGCTCCGGGTGGGCCAGGCGCGTCGCATGGCCGTTGCTCGCGTGCGCGGCGCTGGTCCCCGGGCTCGCGGCCGCGTCCGACGTCGTGCGCCTTGCCGGCACGGTTGCGTCGCTGCAGGGCAACGACCTGGTCGTCACCACGCGCAGCGGTGCCACGGAGCACGCCACCGTCAACGATGCGACGCGGATATCCGGACGCGCACCGTCGACGCTCGCGGCGATCACGCCGCAAGCCTTCGTCGGCGCCACGGCGGCGCCGGGCAAGGACGGCGTGCTGGTGGCCAGCGAAGTGCACATCTTCCCGGAGTCGATGCGCGGCACCGGCGAGGGACACCGCCCGATGGACGGCCCGGCCGGGACCACGATGACCAATGCGACGGTGAAGGCCGCGGGGCCCGCCACGGGCGCGGCGATGGTGGCAAACAGCGCGGCCGGCGGCCGCACGCTGCAACTCGCCTACGCGGGCGGCGAAAAGACGATCGTCGTGCCCGACGGCACGCCGGTGGTGACGATCGAGCCCGCGACGCGCGCGGAACTCGCGCCCGGCACGCACGTGATCGTCTACGCGCTGCGCGACATGGCCGGCCATCCGGTGGCGCAGCGCATTTCCGTGGGGCTGCGCGGCAGCACGCCGCCGATCTGAGCGGCCCGCTCGCGGTCGCTCGCCTCTCGCGCGGCGGCGCGCGCCGGCGTATCGTAGGCACACGGTGCCGACGACTCGAAGGAGTCCCATGCCCCACCGCCATGCCGCCGCCGGCCGTCGCTGCACGTGCTCGATCCTGCCGCCGGCGATGCTGCGCGCGCTGCGCGCGCGCCAGCGCGAAGCCGCGCTCGGGACGCTCGCTACCGACGCGACGATGCGCATCACGCGCGCGACGTCCGCGCTGCTCGCGGTGCCGGGCACCACGCTCCCGGCCGCCATCGACGGTCCGCGGCGGACGATCCACGATGCCGCCAACGGCACCGCGCTGCCCGGCAAGGTCGTGCGCACCGAAGGCGGCAAGGCGACGCGCGACGCGGAAACGGACGAGGCCTACGACGGCCTCGGCGCCACGTACGACTACTACGCCAAGGTCCACCAGCGCCACTCGATCGACGATGCGGGCCTCGCGCTCGACGCCACCGTGCACTACGGCAGGCAATACGACAACGCGTTCTGGAACGGCACGCAGATGGTGTTCGGCGACGGCGACGGCGACCTCTTCAACCGCTTCACGATCTCGCTCGACGTCATCGCGCACGAGCTCACGCATGGCGTGACCGAGGACGAGGCGCGGCTCGTCTACGTCGGCCAGTCCGGCGCGCTGAACGAGTCGATCTCCGACGTGTTCGGCTCGCTGGTCAAGCAGTACGCGCGCAAGCAGACGGCGGCGAAGGCGGACTGGCTGATCGGCGAAGGCCTCTTCACCGCCAAGGTGGACGGCGTGGCGCTGCGCTCGATGAAGGCGCCCGGCACCGCGTTCGACGACCCGCTGCTCGGCAAGGACGACCAGCCGGCGACGATGGACGGCTATGTGCGCACGTCGTCCGACAACGGCGGCGTGCACACGAACTCGGGCATTCCCAATCACGCGTTCTACCGCGCCGCCATCGGCTTCGGCGGCCACGCGTGGGAGCAGGCGGGCGTGATCTGGTACGCCGCGTTGCGCGACAAGGCGCTCAAGCCCACGGCCACGTTCGCGGCCTTTGCCGAGCGCACGGCGCAGCAGGCGGACCGCTTGTTCGGCGCCCCGGCGCGCGCGATCGTCGTCGACGCGTGGCACGCCGTCGGCGTCGCGGTCGCGGGCGGCGCGGCTACGCCGAAGGCGCGCCGGCGATGAAGGTGAAGATGAGCGTCGACGGCGGCTTCGCCGCGTTGCCGGGCCTGCGCAAGCCGGTGACGGTGGACGCGGCGACGCTCACCCCCGCGCGCCGCGAGCGCCTGCGGAAGGCCGTGGCCGCCGCCGACTTCTTCGCGCAGAAGCCGGGCCGGGCCCGCAGCGCGCCGGATGCCCGCTCGTACACGATCGAGATCGACGACGGCGCTCGCTCGCACACGCTGGCGCTGGCCGAGCCGATCACGGATCCCGCGCTGCAGGCGCTCGTCGACGCGATCCGCGCGTGCAGCAGCGGTGCGGCAGACGGGAGCCGCCTCGCATGAGGGCGCGCGTCGGCGCGGTGCTCGCCACCGCCGTGCTGGTCGCGGCCGGTTGCGCCACTGCGCCGGCGCCGGTCACCGACGTCGACGGCATGCCGCTCGGCGCTTTCCTCGACGACGTGCGCGCGCAGCTGCGCGAGGTCCACTGGCACGTGCGCGGCCCGCAGCGCGCCTGCGGCAGCGGCGACCTGCGCGAGCTGGACCTGCGCGACGCGACGCTGACGCTCGAGCTCGAGCGGCTCGCGCAGGCGGAGCTGGGCGGCAGCATCAAGCTGGTCGCGGTGCCGCTGGGCCCCGTCGCCGTCGCGCCGTCGGCTTCCGTGGATACGGTCGACAAGCGGGCGCAGTCGCTGACGCTGAAGCTCGTCGCCACTGGCGGGACGGACGTCGTGGACCTCGATCACGCGCCGGTGGCGCGCAGTCCGCTGGCCGCGACGATCAATGCGGCGATCGACGGCTTCATGCGCGGCGATTCCACGCCGCCGTGCCTCGCGCTGTCCGCGCTCAGGTTGCAGATCGTGATGGACGTGACGCGCACCGCCGGGGCGGGCTTCAAGGTCGTCGTGCCCGCCGTGGGCGCGGACGCGGCGCGCACGACGCGCGCCGTCAACACGCTGAAGATCGACTGGTACCGCGTCGCGTCCAACCGCGTGCGCTGACCCGCGCGCCGCGCGCGAGCGTCAGATGCCGAGCCAGGCCATCAGCGCGCGCTCGAGTTCCGGATTGGGCGCCACGAAGCCCTTGTAGCCGACGGTGGCCAGCGCGCGCTGGCCGCCTTCCGTCTGTGCCATGCCGGTGAGCGCGTCGCGGACGCGCTCGATCTCGGCGTCGGAGAGACGCGACGACGCGACGATCTGCTTGATCGGGACGCCGCGCGACTGCAGGTACACCTTGCCGCCTTTTTCCGTATAGGCCTTGACGACGGCGCTCGCGGCGGTGGCGCCGGCGGCCGCGAAGCCGTTGTCGATGTAGAACGGGACGGCGTCCTGGTAGCGGGTGGTGCGGATGGTCACGTCCTTGTTCGGCGTGAGCTTCTGCTCGCGCAGCATCGCGTTGACCATCGCCCACGTGATCGAGTCCTTCTCCGGCGTCACGAGCGTCTTGCCCTTGAGGTCGTCCAGCGACTTGATCGCGAACGACGCCGGCGCCATCACCGATACCTTGTACTCCGTGTAGCCGGTGGTCCAAGCGACGGCCTTGTAGCGGCCGGCCTTGATGGCCTCCAGCGCGAGGTGGGCGGGGTGGATGAACGCGAGGTCGTACTGCTGGGCGGCCAAGCCCGCGCGCAGGTCGTCGTAGACCGGAACCACCTGCATGCGCACCGGGCGCTTCAGCGCGCGCGACAGCGCGTCGGCCACCGGCTCGAACTTGTCGCGGATTTCCTTGGGGGTCGCCTGGTAGGTGACGCCTTCCGTCACGGCGAAGACGAGTTCGGACGACTGGGCGCCGGCAAGGCTTGCGGCCAGGGCCAGGCCCACGGCGAGGGTAAAGCGTGCGAGTCTCAAGTTTCCTCCGCGTTATTACCCGTGCGCGGCCTGTCGAGGGCCGGCGCCCGGTGGTGTTGTGCGACACAACAATAGCACCAGCCAAGCACGGGTCGTGCCGGGGTGCGCGGCACGGCCGGTCTGCGGAGAGGGCGCGGCGGGTCAGCGGGCCGCGGTGGCGGTGTTGCCGGGCGGTGCGCGGCGGGCGTCCAGCAGCGCCGCGCTATCGACGTCCTCGGCGAGCCCGAGGTCCACGAACGGGAGGAGCGCGAGCGGGGGCGCCTGCGCGGCAAGCCCCGCCGCGGCGCCGAGGCGGAGCGCGATCGGGGCCGGGGCGGGCGCCACCACGGGGTGCGCGAACGTCCCGTCGATCTCGATGGGCCCGTGCAGCGCGAGCAGCGAGGGCTTCTTCGACTTCGACGTCAGCGTGAGGTCGTAGCGCTCGCGCGCGAAATCGACGGCGCCTGCGCCGTCTATCGTCACGGCTTCCGTGTCGATGACGAAGAGCCCGGGTACGAGCACGCCGTCGCGCAGCTCGAACGAGGTCGCGGCGCAATGCAACGCCGACGGCTTGTCGCCGGTGAGCAGCAGCACGCCCGCGCGCGCGAGGTCCAGGTTCGTCAGCACCAGCGTGAGCGTGCTCGCCTCGCCGCCGGACATCGTCAGCGCGCCGGTGCCGTTGGCGCTGCCCAGCATCGCCGCCACCGAGTTGCCGCGGCTCGTGAAGCGCGCGCCCCCGTTGACGTGGCCTGCGGTCCCGCGCGGCGACGCGAGCGACGGGAAGAGCTTGACGAGATCGACGTTGCGCACGGCGATCCGCGCGTCGCTTTTCGCCGTGTCGCCGTTCGCGTCCAGCGTGAGGTCGAGGCGGATGTCGCCGTCACCCACGCTCGTGCGCAGCGGCGCAACGCGCAGCACGCCGTTCGCGAGCGCGAGCTTCGCGTCCAGCTTGTCGAACGGCAGCGTGTCGAAGCGTACGTGCGCGCCGCGGAAGCGGACGTTGGCGTCGAACTCGCGCAGCTTTGCGAGCGGATATTCCGTCGTCGGCAGCACGCGGCCTGTCGCGTCCTGCTTCGCGCGCGCCGCGTCCTGCTCGGCCGACGCGGCCTGGAAGCCGGGGCGCCCCGGCGGCAGCCCGACGAAGCCGCCCAGGTCGCGATAGTCGAAGCGATTCGATGCGAAGTCCGCGTCGACCGCGGGGCGCGATGTGGAGACGTCGATCGCGACGTTGCCGGACAGGTCGCTGGCCCCGACGCGACCCGCAAAGTCGCGATAGCGCCACGTGCCGCCGACGTGGTTCAGCGTACCCTTCAGCGAGTACGGCGGCGTCCACGGAATGGGCACGGGCACGACGGGGTAGAGCCGCGACGCGTCCTGGCCCGCGAGCGCGAGCGTGCCCTGCAGGTTGTCCGGCGCGCCGGGCTGCACCGTGCCGTCGAAGCGCACGCGCGTCGTGCCTGCCTTCGCCTCGAACGCCAGCGCGAACGGCTCGTCGACGTTGCGCAATTCCGTGAGGCCTTCGCCGCGCCCGCCGATCACCACCGGCTGGCCGCGGTAGCGGCCGTTGCCGCCGAACTGCACGGTGGCCGCGCGGCCCCGGCCTTCGCTCCAGACGGCGAGCCAGCCGTGGGCGTCGAGCCGCGCGTCGTCGATGTCGACGCGGCCCCGCTCGACGCGGATGGCGCCGACGTCGATGACCACCGGCGCGGCGTCACCGGCTTCCGGCTGCGCGAGGCCCAGCGTCCAGTTGGGGCGCCCGTCCTGCTGGCGCAGGAGCGCGAGCACCGGCTCGCGCAACGCGACGTAAGGCAGCCGCGGCCGCGAGCCCAGCAGCGTGAGCGGCGCAAAGGCGACGCGCGCCTGGGCCACACGAAAAAAATCGCCGGCGAAACCGGGCGGGTTGCCGACGACGACGTCGTTCGCCACGAGTACCGGCGGCCATCGCCACTCCAGGTCCAGGTCGCCGCCGAGCGTGACGGGGCGCTCGATCTTCGCGCCGAGCCACGCGGCCAGCGGGCCGCGCAGCCAGTTGAGCGGCATCAGCGCAATCGCGAGCACGAGCACCGCGAGCGCGCCGACGACGTACAGCGGCCAACCGAGATGGATGCGCGGACGGATCATGTAACCGATTGTGGCCGTGCCCGCGTTGCCTGCCGACCGGCGAAGCGGGGAACCTCGTGTCGGACGCGACCTACGCCTGCCGCGTCCGCAGAATCCGACATCGCGCGTTGCAAAAATCCGATGGCGGGCTCACCCGCGATGGATCAATGTCCGCGCATGGACCCGGCGGGACGACGGCAGGACATCGACGCATTGCGCGGCCTGATGCTCGTGCTCATGACCATCACGCATTTCCCGGGCGCGCTGTCCGATCCGCTCGGGCAGCCGTTCGGCTTCGTGTCGTCCGCGGAGGGGTTCGTGCTGCTGTCGGCCTTCCTGGTCGGCCGCATCGCAAGCTCGGTGGCCGCGCGCCACTCGCCGGAGCGCGCGACGCGCTGGCTCGCCTGCGCGCGCTGAAGGTCTATGGCGTGCACGTCGCGCTGCTGGTGTTGCTGTTCGGCGCGCTGGTGCCGCTCGCGCAGCGGACCGGTGCGCAGGACCTGCTGAACCTCGCGACCTATTACCGCGAGCAGCCCGCGCGGGCGTTCGCCGAAGCGCTGCTGCTCACGTACAACCCGCCGCTGCTGGACATCCTGCCGATGTACGTCGCGTTCCTGGCGCTGACGCCGACGCTGCTGGCAGCGGCGCGGCGCTGGGGCAGCGCGGCACTGCTCGCCACGAGCCTCGTCGTATGGCTCGCGTCGCAGTTCGGGGTCGGCGCCGCGTTGTGGGGAGCCGGCGAACGTGCACTGGGGTGGCAGGAACCCTACGCGGCGAGCGGCGCGTTCGCGTGGCTCGCGTGGCAGTTGCTGTGGGTTGGTGGCGTGCTGGCGGGCCGTGCGATGGCGGAGCGCGGCGCGGCACTGCCTGCGAACCTTGCCTCGCAGCGCGTGCTGCGCGCGGCGCTCGCGGTCGCGGTGCTGTGCTTCGCGTGGCGGCACGCGATGGGCCAGTTGCCGTTCGGGCCGGCGCATCCGGAGCTGAACGCGGCATTCGACAAATGGGAACTGGGGCCGCTGCGCCTGCTGGACGTCGCGGCGCTGATCGTGCTGCTCGTGCGCTTCGGGCCGCGGCTCGCCCGCCAGCGCGCGCTGGTGGCCCCGCTCGCGTTGCTGGGCCGTGCGTCGCTGGTCGTGTTCGCGACGCATCTCGTGGCCTGCCTGTTCGCGCTGGCGGTGCTGCCGCAGGAACCGCGACCGCTCGTCGTCGACGTCGCAGGATTGGCGCTGACCTTCGCGCTGATGGCGCTGGCCGCCAGCGCGGTGCAGGCCTTCGGGCGGCGCGCCGTCGTTCCGGCGCGCGTGCTGCCGGTCAGCGGACGTACGGACCGATGACGTCCTTCCACAGCGCGTAGCCGCGCGGGTTGAGGTGCAGCGCGTCGTCGCGGAACAGCTCCGCGCGCGGCTGCCCGCCGGCATCCACCATCGCCGAGTACACGTCGACGTAGCCCAGGCCCGGTTGCGCAGCCGCATACGCGCGGATGAGCTCGTTGGTCGCGCGGATCTGCGGCAGCAAGGCGAGGCGCGCGGGGCTGGGCTTGATCGAGATGTAGTCGATGCGCGTGCCGGGCAGCGCGGCCTGCACGCCGGCGACGAAGCGCGCGAAGCGGCGCGCGACTTCCTCGGGCGTCGCGCCCGCGGCGAGATCGTTGTCGCCGGCGTAGACGAAGACCGTGCGCGGCTGGTAACGGACGACCAGCCGGTTGAGGTACTGCACGCAGTCGGACAGCTGCGAGCCGCCGAAGCCGCGGTTGAGCACCGGCGCCTGCGCGAATTCGTGGTTGAGGTCGGACCACAGCCGGATCGAAGAACTGCCGACGAACAGGATGCCGCCCGGCGCGGGCGGCGCGGCGGCGTCGGCCGCGTCGAAGCCGGCGAACGCGCTGGCCCAAGGGTCCGCCGCGGTTGCGGCCGGCGCCGGTGTCGTCGCCGGAGCAGTCGCCGCGCGGTCGGGCGCGGCCGCACGGGCCCCGCCGACGGCCAGCACGACGAGCGTCGCGGCGACGGCGGTTGCGGCGTAGCGGCGGAGGGGGCGCGGAAGGCGGAGGGCAGGCGAGGCGGTCATCGTCGGTTTGTACGGCCTTGCAAAGCGGCCGCGGCGGGCGCACATGATAAGGGTCGGGCGTTCCCGCGTGTTGTGCGGAGCCGCAAGCGAAAGACGACAACGCGTCGTCGCCGCCCGCGGTTGACGACGTCCATGACGGTGCCCCATGCGAGATCGGGACGCCGTATCGCAGCTACAATGCCCGCGCCCCGCCGCGCAACCCACTCGCCGATGAAATACAAGGACTACTACGCGACGCTCGGCGTCGCCCGCACGGCCAGCGCCGACGAGATCAAGGCGGCGTACCGCAAGCTCGCGCGCAAGTACCACCCGGACGTCTCCACCGAGAAGGATGCGGAGGAGAAGTTCAAGGAGGTGGCCGAGGCCTACGAGACGCTGAAGGACGCGGAGAAGCGCGCGGCCTACGACCAGCTCGGCACGCACGCGCCGGACCAGGACTTCCGCCCGCCGCCGGGCTGGGGCCAATCGTTCGGCGGCTTCGGCGGCCGTCCCGGCGGCTTCGACGGCGCGAGCTTCGACGACATCGACCTCGCCGACCTCTTCGGCGGCCTCGGCGGCTTCCGCGAAGCGCGTTCGCGCACGGGCCCGGCGCCCGGCCGCGATTTCGAAGCGGCCGTGCGCATCTCGTTCGACCAGGCCTTCCACGGCGCGGAATTGACGCTGGACCTCGCCAGCACCGAGATGGCCGACGACGGCACGGTGCGCCGCGTCCCGCACCTGGTCACCGTGCGCATCCCGAAGGGGCTGCACGCGGGCCAGCGGCTGCGCGTGCCCGGCAAGGGCGGCGCGGGCGCGCGCGGCGGACCGGCCGGCGACCTCTATCTCGACATCGACGTCGAGGACCATCCGCTCTATCGCGTCGACGGCAACGACGTCTTCGTCGACCTGCCGCTCGCACCGTGGGAGGCGGCGCTCGGCACCAGCGTCAAGCTGCCGACGCCCGGCGGCGCCGTCGACCTCAAGGTCGCACCGGGCACGCATGCCGGCCAGCGGCTGCGGGCTCAAGGGTCGTGGCCTTGCGCGCGGCGGCGCGGAGCCGGGGCATCTGTACGCCGTCGTGCAGATCGTCGTCCCGGGCAGCGTCACCGAGCGCGAACGCGAGCTGTACGGCGAGCTCGCGCGCAACAGCACGTTCTCGCCGCGCGCCCATTTTGGAGGCTATGGAGCATGAACGTCACGGCAACCGAAGCGCGCTTCATCGACGACGACGGCACGTACACGCTCGTCGAGCTCGTCCACCGCAGCGGCCTTACCGAGGACGAACTGCGCGCGCTCGTCGATGCGGGCGCGCTGGTCGCGCTCGACCCGGCTGCGCGCTCGTGGACGTTCGCGTCGTGGTCCATCGGCGTCGCGCGCGATGCGGTGTCGTTGCGCGACGCGTTCGCGCTGGCCGACGCGCACAGCGTCGCGATCGTCACGCGCTTCGCGCAGCGCGTCAAGGCGCTGCAGCGCGAACTGGACTCGCTGCGCGCGCGCCGCGAGCCCCGGCCTTTGTGAAGAGTCGATGAAACCGCCCGGCGCGGCTTGCGCCGGGCAGCGCGGCTCTGGCAGCATCGTCGATTACCCGCGGCAAGCACGCCGCGACCGAACCCGCCCGCGGCCCGTCCCGCGTCCCCGATGAAATTCGGCATCACCTCGCGGCTCTTCATCGCCGTCGCACTCACCAACGTGGCCGTTGCGGCGGCGGCGATGCTGGCCGCCTACCTGTCGTTCAGTTTCGGCTTCCTCGATTACCTGAAGGAACGCGAAAGCGACCGGCTCGAAACCCTCGCCGGCGAGCTCGCGACACGCTACAAGGCGAACGGCAACAACTGGGCTTTCGTCGAGCACAACGAGACGCGCTGGGCCGAGCTCAATCGCGTCTACGTGCGCGGCGGCCTGCCGCGCGAAGCCTCCCGCGAGCCGCTCCCCGGCCCCCTGCCCGATGCGCCGCCGCCCGAAGGCTTCCGCCCCGGTGGTCCGCCGCCCGATGCGGGGCCCCAGGACAACGGCCCTGCGCTCGCCGGCGGCAACGAGCGCGCGCCCGGCGCGCCGCCCTCGGCGTTGACACGGCCCGGACCCGGCAATGCACCGACGCGCCTCGCGTCCGCCGCCGCCACTGGCGCCACGTCGACGGATGCGCCGCCGCTGCGCCTGCCGCCGATCGACGCGCAGTTTCCGCGCGGCCCGGACTTCGGGCTGACGACGCTGCTCGATGCCGACAAGCACCTGATCGCAGGCCCGAAACCCTCCGCCACCCAGGCGGTGATCCGCCCGGTGGTCGCCGACGGCCACACGGTGGGCTACCTCGCCGGTGCTTACCTGCGCGGGCCGTTGACCGGCGCCGACCAGCGCTTCGAATCGCACCAGCGCGAAGCCGCCGTGCTGATCTTCGGGCTGGGCCTCACGCTCGCCGCGTTGCTGGCGTGGCTGATGGCGCGCGGCTTCGTCGCGCCGATCAAGCGACTGGCGCACGCGACGCACGAGCTGGCCGGCGGCCGCTACGCGACGCGCGTCGACGCCGCGCCGTCGACGGAGCTCGGCCAGCTCGTGCAGGACTTCAACCGCCTCGCCGCCACGCTCGAGCGCAACGAGATGCTGCGCCGCCACTGGATGGCCGACGTGTCGCACGAGTTGCGCACGCCGCTGGCCGTGTTGCGCGGCGAGCTCGAGGCCATCGAGGACGGCGTGCGCGACGTGACGCCGGCGACGCTCGCGTCGCTGCAGACCGAGGTGTCCACGCTGTCGAAACTCGTCGACGACCTGCATGAAGTGTCGCTCGCGGAAGTCGGCGGCATGACGCTGCACCCCGAGCCGGTCGACGTCGGCGCGCTGGTGGCGTCGACGGTGCACGCGTTCGAGCAGGTCGGCGGGCGCGCGGCATCGCCGCGGCCGTCGACGCGCGCGTTGCAGCGGAGCGCACCCTGACGTCGAGGCCGACGTCGTGCGCATCATGCAGGTGCTCAACAACCTGTTCGAGAATTGCGTCCGCTATACGCGCGCGGGCGGCCACGTCGTCGCCACGGTGCGCGCCAACGGCACCGGCGTCGCGGTCACCGTCGCGGACGACGGCCCCGGCGTGCCGGCCGACGCGCTGCCGCGCCTCTTCGAACGCCTCTACCGCGTCGAGTCGTCGCGCAACCGCGCCACCGGCGGCGCGGGCATCGGGCTCGCGCTGTGCCGCGGCCTCGTCGAGGCGCACGGCGGCACGATCACCGCGGCGCCGTCGCCCGACGGCGGCCTTGCCATCACCTTCACTTTGCCCGCCAAAGGCGCATCATGATCACCGTGACCGAACCGAAGCCCACCGAATCCGCCGCGCCGGCGCCCGTCGCCGACGGCGCGCGCCCGCTGATCCTGATCGTCGAGGACGAGCGCAAGATCGCCGACCTCCTGGCCGACTACATGCACGCGGCGGGCTATGCCACGGAGATCGTCGCGGACGGCCGCGACGTGGAGGCGGCGCTGGACGCGCATGCGCCGGCGCTGATGCTGCTGGACCTGATGCTGCCGGGGAAGGACGGGATCGCCGTGTGCAGCGAAGTCCGCGCGTCGCGCGACATCCCCATCGTGATGGTCACGGCGCGCGTCGAGGAGATCGACCGGTTGCTGGGCCTCGAGCTCGGCGCCGACGACTACATCTGCAAGCCGTTCAGCCCGCGCGAGGTCGTGGCCCGCGTGCGCGCGATCCTGCGGCGGACGCGACCCGCGCAGGAGTCATCGCGCGCGGCGCGGCTCGTCATTGACGACGAGCGTCATCGCGTGACGCTGGACGGGCAGGACGTGACGCTGACGCCGGTCGAGTTCCGGCTGCTGCGCCTGCTGGCCTCGCACCCGGGCCGCGTGTTCTCGCGCGCGCGGCTGCTCGAGGATCTCTACGCGGACCATCGGGTGGTGACGGATCGCACCGTCGACAGCCACGTCAAGAACCTGCGCAAGAAGCTCGAGGCGGTGTCGCCGGAAGAAGCGCTGGTGCACTCCGTCTACGGCCTGGGGTACAAGATCGAGCTGTAGCCGCGTGGCTTGACGATGTGTGCCAGCGCGGCGAGCGCGCTGCACGCGAGGACCACGGCGAGGGCCAGCGCGACGAACGACACGATGGCATCACTGACGCGCGCGGCGACGAAGATCGCGGCGAGCGCCCATGCGACCACGGCGGGCACCACGACGTCGCCGTCCAGCAGCGCCATCATCCCGAAGCCGAACGCCGCCAGCACGAAGAGCGTCGCCCACGCGGTGTCGGCCACCGACGCCGCCGCCGTGCTGGACGGCGCGAGCCACAACGCAACGCCTGCGAGCGCCGCCACCGCAGACCACCCGAGGTAGACGCTCGCGACAGCCCGGATCCAGGCGGGCAGGCTCCGCACGGCGGCGCGAAAGCCGATGGCACCGGCGAAGCCCGCGACCAGCGGCACCAGCGCGCGACCGAGCCATTCCTGCGTGAACAGCGCGATCCACAGGGCGGCCAGTGCGTTGATCGCGATCAGCCACAATGACGCGACCCCCACCCGCGCGTCCGTGCGCCGTCGCGGCGCGAACTGCCACACCGCGTACGCGACGAAGCCCAGATAGATGAGGCCCCAGATCGCGAACGCGTAGTTGGCGGGCGTGAACGGCGACGGATGGCGCGCGGTGATCGCGGCGAGCGTGTCCGCGCCTCCCGCGAGGCGCGAATACAGCGCGTTGTATGCGACGTTGGCCGCGACGGCGACGAGCGCGAGGACACGCAGTGTCGCCGCAACGACGGGCCTCGACAACACTGTCTCGATTCTGGAATCCATGCCTGCAGTCTCGCGTTGGCCCGGCGCCGCGTCAGGCAGTCGAACGCCGACGCGTGTGTAGGAGTAAGCTGCCACGAACTTATCCCCCCACGACGAGGCTCCAATGCGAACGCTGACTGCAATCCTGTTGACGCTGGCCTGCGCCGGCACCGCCGCCTCGGCCGTTGCCGCCGACGATTCGCGTCTGGACGCCATCCAGAAGAGCGGCGTGCTGCGCGTGTGCACGCCGGGCGACTACAAGCCGTTCAGCCTCGCGAAGCCGGACGGCAGCTTCGAAGGCCTCGACATCGACATCGCGCAGGCGATGGCGAAATCGCTGGGCGTGCGCGCCGAGATAGTGAAGACATCGTGGCAGAAGCTGATGGACGACTTCATCGAGAAGTGCGACGTTGCCGTCGGCGGCATCTCGGTCACCACGGACCGCGCCAAGCGCGCGTTCTTCAGCGACGCCTACATGGTCAACGGCAAGACCGCGATCGCGCGCTGCGAGAAGGCGGCGGGCTTCCAGACGGTGGCCGACATCGACAAGCCCGGCGTCACGGTCATCGAGAACCCGGGCGGCTCCAACGAGCGCTTCGCGCGCGCCAACTTCAAGCAGGCGAAGATCGTGATCTTCGAGGACAACACGAAGATCTTCGACGAGCTGGTCGCGGGCCGCGCGGACGTGATGATCTCCGAATCGCTGGAGACGATCACGCAGCAGAAGCTGCATCCGGAGCTGTGCGCGATCCATCCGGACAAGCCGCTGCAATACGGCGAGATGGCCTACCTGCTGCCGCGCGGCGACGCCGCGTGGAAGGCCTGGGTGGACACGTGGTTCCACCTCGCGAAGGCGAGCGGGGACTACGACCGGATGCTGGCCGCCTGGACGCGCTAATTGGGGCGACCCCAATTAGGCGCCACCCCAATCAGCTACGCGGCGCCTGCGTCGCGAACGTGTCGTCTTGGGGCTTGGCCGGCACCGTACCGGTGGCGACTGCCGTGCGCAGCACGTCGCCCAGCAGCTTCAACCCGAGCGGCGCCAGCGCGCGTTCCCACAGCTCGCGCGCCGTCTCGCCCGGCTTGACGAAGCACCAGTCCTGCGCGGCGATCGCGCCGCCGTCCATCCGCTCGGCCAGGTGGTAGATCGTGCCGCCGGCGATCGCGTCGCCGGACTTGATGGTCCACTCGACGGCCGCCATGCCGCGATGCCGCGGCAGCAGCGACGGGTGATAACCGATGCCGCCCAGCCGCGAGCGCGCCAGCGCATCGGCGTTCACGAACGCGTGGCTGTGCGCGGAGACGATCAGGTCGGTGCCGTCGGCGATGGCCGCGGCCGGTACCTTCATCGGGTTTTCCAGCACGACGACAGGCAGTCCGGCGTCGTGCGCGGCCAGCGCCAGCCGATCGTCCGCCGCGGGGACGACGACGCGCAGCACGTTCACGCCCGCGGCGCGCGCAACCTTCAGGGCCTCGGCGCCGAAATAGCGCGACCCGACCAGCGTGATGTTCATGGACTCCCTCGACCAACGTCGCGAAGGCCCGCAGTCTAGCGCGTCGCGGCCGCGGGCCACGCGCGCGGCGATGCTAGAGTGGCGCGATGCGTACACTGACCCTGCCCGGAACCGACCTCGTCGTCTCCGAAGCCTGCCTCGGCACGATGACCTGGGGCGAACAGAACACCGAAGCCGAAGCGCACGCGCAGATCGAGCGCGCGCTCGACGCCGGCATCAATTTCATCGACACGGCCGAGATGTACCCGGTGCCACCCGTCGCCGCGACGCAGGGCCGCACCGAGACGTACATCGGGGACTGGCTCGCGCGCAACCCGTCGCGGCGCGACGACATCGTGCTCGCGACCAAGATCGCGGGCCCGGGGCGCCGCGACTGGATCCGCGACGGCCGCACCGACGTCACGGCCGGCACGATCGCCGAAGCCGTCGAGACGAGCCTCGCGCGCCTGCGGACGGACCGCATCGACCTCTACCAGATCCACTGGCCGCAGCGGAATGTGCCGCTATTCGGCGCGCGCACGTTCGACCCGACGAAGGAGCGCGCAGGCCCGTCGATCGAGGAGCAGGTGCGCGGCATGGCGGCGATGATCAAGGCGGGCAAGATCCGCCACTACGGCCTCTCCAACGAAACGGCGTGGGGCGTGGCGGCTTTCCACGCGACGGCGCGCGCGCTGGGCGTGCCGGGCCCGGTCACGCTGCAGCAGAGTTACAGCCTCGTGTCGCGCAACGTCGACAACGACCTCGCGGAGGCGTTGTATCGCGAGAACATGTCGCTGCTCGCGTACAGCCCGCTGGCCGGCGGCCTGTTGTCGGGCAAGTACATCGGCGGACGCGAACCTGCCGGCGCGCGCTTCACGCGCTTCAAGGATTTCGGCATCCGCTTCCGCCGGCCCATCGTGTACGAGGCCGTCGATGCCTATGCGGCGCTGGCGCGCGAGCGCGGCCTCACGCTCGTGCAACTGGCGCTGGGCTACGTGAAGAGCCGCTGGTTCCTGGGCTCGTCGATCATCGGCGCGACGTCGCTCGCGCAACTCGACGAGGACATCGCCGGCGCGCAGGTGACGCTCGATGCGGGCACGCTCGCCGCGATCGTCGACATCCAGGAACGCTATCCCAATCCCGCGTCCTGAGCGCCGGGCTTCGGCGGCGTGGGCCCGGCGCGCGGAGCCCAGCGCGGGTCCATCCACGTCGGCGCGGGACCGGACGTGACGGCCTCCAGCGCGGCGCGCACGTCGGCGACGCCGCGGCCCGGTTCGTACGTGTACGCATACAGTGCCGCCTGCGCCGCGGCATGCTGCGCGGCGTGCCGCGCGCGGGCGTCTGCCAGCGCGCTCCAGATGTCGCCATAACGCTCCGGGGCCACCGTCGTCCCGCACGCGAACAGCCGCGATCCCGCCGCATCGGCGGCGCCGCCCGCCGTCTGGTTGAGGAACACCATCGGCCGCTGCCACGCCAGGTAGTCGTAAGCCAGCGACGACATGTCGCCGACGTAGCTGTCGGCCTGCGCGAGAAAAGGCATCGTCAGCGGGCAGTTGCGCAACACGACGACGCGCGGATGTCCCGCGCACAACGCGTCGATCCGCGCGCGTGCCTCTGCGTCGCGGTCGCTCAAGGGGTGCGGCTTCACGACGAGGCGATGGCCCGCCGGCAGTTGCGCGACGAGCGGCTCCAGCGCGGCGAGCAGCGACGACGAGCCGATGCGATCGCTCCACGTTGGCGCGTAGAGCACCGTGTGCAGTCCGGGTTCGCGCGCGACGCCGAAGCGCGCCGCGACCGCGTCGAAGAAGGGCCGGTGCGCGGCGTAGTGGAGGTGCCGCAGGTCGCCGCCCAGCACGGAGTACGACAGCTGCGGCGCCACGCCGAACTCGACGAGCTGGTCCAGCGCATGCCGCCCCTGCAGCAACGCGACGTCCTGGAACGCGACTTCGCGCGCCCAGTCCTGCCGCTTCTCCGAGAACCCGTGCGGGCAATGCACGACACGCGGGGGCGCGCCGCGACCGTCGTCGAACAGACCGCGCAGCAGCGGGCGCGCGGCGAGATGCGAGTAGTAGACGACGTCCGGCGCGAGCTCGCGCAGTCTGGTGCCGATGCCGCGCACCGGTGAGCGCTGCGTGATGCCGCGCATCCAGTGCACGTCCAGTCCCGGGTAGCAGGCGACCGCAACGGCCATGTCCCGCCTGTCACAGGCGAGCAGCGGTGCGTCGAGCATCGCGCACAGCGGCGCCAGGTGCTCGACGTGGTGCGGGTAGAACGCGATCGCGACGGTGCGCTTGCCGGTCATCGCGCGAGCCCCCCGGCCGCGATCCAGGCCTCGGCCTTGGCGTGGTCCTCGGGCGTGTCGACCTCCGCCCACGCCACGCCGTCGAGCGATGCGGTGGCCGCGGGCATGCCGGCATCGGCCAGCGCCTGCAGCGCCTGCTCGGCGACTGCGGCGTCGCCAGCCCGCGCATGCGCACCGGCGATCGCGGCGCGATGCTCGCCGCGCCGCGCGGCGGGGACCCAGGTCATGCCGATGTAGCCGCCGTCCCAGGTCGGCAGCGTCTTGGCGATCTCGCGGATACGGCGCGCGGGATCGCAACGGACCTTCATCTCGTCGGCGGCGAGCACGCGGGCGAATTCGCAGAACGCGGTCACGTCGCTGCCCATCGCCGCCTGCACGCGCGCCGCGGCGGAGTGCGGGAACACGTGGTCGACGTTGGCGATCAGCACCGCACCCGGCGCCACGGCGAGGCCCGCCTCGACGGAGTACAGGTTGCCGCTCCGGAAGCGCGGGTTGTCGACGACGGCGAATGCCGGTCCGCTGCGCGACGCCAGCGTGGCGCGCAACGCATCGATGCCGAAGCCGCCCACGACGACGATGCGCGCGGGGCCGAGCGCGTCGAGGAAGTCCAGCGCGTGCAGCACCAGCGGACGGCCCGCCAGCGGCACGAGGGCCTTCGGGCGCCCGGCGCCGAGTGCGCCGAGCCGCGTGCCCAGGCCCGCGGCCAGCAGCAGCGCGGTGAAGGGCGGGGCGGACCGCGCAGCGCTGGTCATCACCGTCATCGATAGCCGGCGGCCTGCAGCTCGAACAGGTCCGCATAGCGGCCACCGGCGGCCATCAGTTCCTCATGCGTCCCTTGCGCCTCGACGTGGCCGTCGGCCAGCACGACGATGCGGTCGGCCATCCGCACGCTGGAGAAGCGGTGCGAGATCAGCACGGCGGTCTTGCCGGCCGCCAGCTCCTTGAAGCGCTGGAACACCTCGAACTCCGCCCGCGCGTCGAGCGCGGCGGTCGGCTCGTCGAGGATCAGCAGTTCAGCGTCGCGCATGTAGGCACGGGCGATGGCAATCTTCTGCCACTCGCCGCCGGACAATTCGACGCCGCTCTGGAAGCGCTTGCCGATCATCTGGTCGTAGCCCTGCGGCAGCTTGCGGATCACCTCGTCGGCCAGGCTCGCATGCGCGGCGCGCTCGATCCGCGCACGGTCGTCTCGCGCGTCGATGCGCCCGACGGCGATGTTGTCGGCGGCGGACAGGTGATAGCGGACGAAGTCCTGGAAGATCACGCCGACGTTCGCCCGCAGGTCGAAGAGGTCGTATTCACGGAGGTCGTGTCCGTCCAGCAGCACGCGGCCCTCGTCGGGATCGTAGAGGCGCGCCAGCAGCTTGACGAGCGTCGTCTTGCCCGCGCCGTTTTCGCCGACGAGCGCGAGCACTTCGCCGGCCTTCAACGTGAACGACAGGTTGCGCACGGCCCAGCGCTCCGCGCCGGGATAGCGGAAGCCGACGCCGTCGAACGTGAAGCCTTCGCGGATCGGCCGCGGGAACGGGCGCGCGTCCGGCGGCGACAGGATCTCGGGCTCGATCTCGAAGAACGAGAACAGGTCGTCGAGGTACAGCGCCTGGCCGGACACGGTGGAGAAGCCGGTCAGCAGCGATTCGAGCAGCGTGCGCAGCCGGCGGAACGAGCCCGCTAGGAACGTGAGGTCGCCGATCGTGAAGTCGCCATGCAGCGTGCGCCACACGATGTATGCGTAGGCGCAGTAGTAGCCCACGGTGCCGATCGTCGTCAGCGCGCCGCCGATCGCGGCGCGGCGCAGCGCGAGCTTGCGGTTGGCGTCGTAGAAGCGCGTGGCCAGCGTGCGATAGCGCTCGATCAGGAAGTCGTTGAGGCCGAAGATCTTCACTTCCTTCGCCGTGTCCGCGCTGGCCGCGGTCTGCCGCACGTAGTCGAGCTCGCGGCGCTCGGCGGTGCGCGCGTAGTCGAGCGCATAGCTCTGCGCGTTGAAGTGCGCCTCGCCGACGAACGCGGGCACCAGTGCCAGCACGAGCAGCACGATGAGCCAGGGCGCGAACACGACGAGGCCCACGGCGAGGCTCGCCACCGTCACTGCGTCCTGCGCCTGCGCCATCAGCTGGCCCAGCAGCGTCATGCGGCCCGCCGTCTGCCGGCGCGCGCGTTCCAGCCGGTCCTGCAGCTCGCTGTCCTCGAAATCCTCGAGGTCCAGCGTCGCCGCGTGCTCCATCAGGCGCAGGCTGGCGCGCGTGCTGAAGCGTTCGGACAGCAGCGAGTCGATGTACGAGACGGCGCGGCCACTGATGTCGGACAGCACCGCGAGCCCGAACTCCAGCCCGATCAGCAACACCAGGTGGTCGAGCGTCCCTGAGCCGAGCAGCGAGCGCAGCGTCTCGTCGGCATGCGGCGTGCGCGACAGGCCGACGACCTCGTCGATGATCAGCTTGCCGACGTACAGCGTGGCCACCGGCAGCAGCGCGCGCGAGCCGCGCAGCAGGCACTGCAGCAGCGTGAGGCCGGGGCTCGCCTGCCACACCATCGCGAGGAAGGGCGGCAGGTTGCGCAGCGCGCCGACGCGCTCGCGCAGCGACTTGGGAGGTGGCCCGAGTGGACCGCCGCCGCCGGGCGGCGGCGCGGGTGCGTTGGACTGCGCTCGTGGCATCCCGCATTGTGCCCGATGCGGCGGCGCGCACGCCGTGGATTACCATCACGCGTACAACAAGGTGCAGGAGGAGAGCCCGCGATGAAGACCCGTGCCGCCGTGCTGTCCGCGATGGGCGCCGCGCGTCCCTATGCCACGTCGCGGCCGCTCGCGATCCAGGAACTC
>JBGAIC010000048.1:0-25409 GCA_044225845.1 Casimicrobiaceae bacterium | reverse complement strand
CGTCGAGCGCGCGCTGCGCGAGCGCGGCTGGCTCGCCAACGGCGCGACGGTGGCGGCGCGCGATGGCCGCGTCGATGCCACGGTCCCGGCCGCGGCGCTGCCGGAACTCGTCGCCACGCTCGCGCAACTCGAGCGCAACGACGGCTTGCGCATCGTCAACGCGCAGTTGACGCCGCTCGTCGCCGGCGGCGTGCGTGCCGAGTTGACGCTGGGACGCTGATGCAGCGGCGCACGCTCGTCGTCGTTGCCATCGCCACGCTGGCCGCCATGGCGGCGGCCGTCGCGATGGCACCCGCCGCGCTCGTCGCGTCCGCGTTGCGCCACGCCACCGGCGGCTCGATCACGCTCGCCGACACGCACGGCACGCTGTGGTCCGGCGACGGCCGGCTCGCGATCGACGGCAGCGCGTGGTCGCCCCCCGTGCACTGGAACCTGTCGGCGTGGGGCCTCGCGATGGGCGAAGGCAAGCTCGACCTCGCGCTCGGCGACGGCGCGCAACCGATCGCGCTGACCGTCGACAGCGGCCGGTTCGCGCTCGGCCCCGGCTCGTTCACGTTGCCCGCGGCCGCGCTGCTCGCGGCCGCGAAAGTGCCGCTCGCGGTGGCCGCGGGCGGCGACGTGACCGTGACGACACCCGGCCTGCGCATCGACGGGCGGCAAGCGGAAGGCTCGCTGAACGTCGACTGGCGCGGCGCGAAACTCGCCGACGCCAACGGCCGCGCGATGGACCTGGGCAACGTCGCGCTGCAGTTCGCCGCCAGGGGCCGCGGCGTGGCCGGGCCGGTGTCGAACACCGGCGGCGACGTCGCGCTGACGGGCACGCTGGCCCTGGGCGAACGCGCGCCATCGGTGGACCTGACGCTGACGCCGCGCACGTCGCCGGCGCCGGCGTTGCTGTCGACGCTGCAGGCATTCGGCACGCCGGCCCCCAACGGCGGCACGCGGATCCGGTACAACGCGAATGGCAGCTAGCCGGCGCCGGCCCACCGGGCCGCGCACCGGCGCGGTTCGCGCGCCCGCGCCGGACGCGAAGGATGCGGCGCCCGCGCGCGGCCGCATTGCCGCGATCGACCATGCGCGGGGGCTCGCGCTGGTCGCGATGATCGCCTACCACTTCGCGTTCGACCTGCGGATGTTCGGGCTCACGCACAGCGATTTCGAGCACGACCCGTTCTGGCTCACGGCGCGCGCCGCGATCGTGTCGAGCTTCCTGCTGCTCGTCGGCATCGGCGCCGTGCTGGCGCGCCGCGATCCGCGCGCCGATGCATGGCAACGCTATCTCCGGCGCACGCTCGTCATCGCCGCGTGCGCGGGGCTCGTCACCGCGATGAGCCTCGTCATGTTCCCCGCGTCGTTCATCTGGTTCGGCATCCTGCATGCGATCGCCGTCATGTCGCTGGTCGCGTGGCCGCTGGCGACGCGGCCGCGTTTCGCGCTCGTGGCCGGCATCGCCGCCATCGTGGCGGGCCTTACGCTGAGTTCGCCATTCTTCGACACGCTGCCGTGGTCGGCGCTGGGCTTCATGACGCACAAGCCCGTCACCGAGGATTACGTGCCGCTGTTCCCGTGGGTGGGCGTCGTGCTGCTGGGCATCGCCGCGGGCCATGCGCTCGTGCGCCGTGATTTCGCGCCGGTGGCATCGCTTGCGCACACGCCGCGCGTGTTGGGCTTCCTGGGGCGCCACAGCCTGATCACGTACATGGTCCACCAGCCGCTCCTCGTGGGCGCGCTGTGGCTCGCGCGCGCGGCGGGCCTCTTCCGGTGAAAGGCTTCGCGGCGCTGTATCTCGCGCTGGACGGCAGCACGAAGACGTCGTCGAAGCTCGCCGCGCTGGTCGACTACTTCCGCAGCGCGCCCGCCGCCGACGCCGCGTGGGCCGCGTGGTTCCTCACCGGCCACCGGCTGAAGCGCATCCTGCCGGTGCGCACGCTGGTGGCGACCGCGCTCGCCGAGTCCGGCGTACCCGAGTGGCTGTTCGACGCGAGCTACGAAGCGGTGGGCGACCTGGCGGAGACGATCGCATTGCTGCTGCCCGCGCCGGCCACCAGCGACGAGCGCTCGCTCGCCGACTGGATCGAGACGTCGATCGCACCGCTCGCCGGTGTATCGCCGGAGGACGCAGCCGCGGCGCTCGTCGCAAGCTGGCGCGAACTCGGCCGCGACGAGCGCTTCGTGCACGGCAAGCTGATCACCGGCGCGTTTCGCGTCGGCGTCGCGCGCGGGCTCGTGCATCGCGCGCTGGCCGAAGTCGCGGAGGTGCCGGTAGCCACTGTCGCGCACAACCTCGCGGGTCCGTGGACGCCGTCGCCATCGTTCTGGGAGCGCGTCCGCGACGGCGGCGCCACCGGAGCACCGACGCGGCCCTACCCGTTCTTCCTCGCGCACGCACTGGAAGCGGACCCGGCGACGCTCGGGCCCCGCGACGACTGGCAGGTCGAATGGAAGTGGGACGGCATCCGCGCGCAGGTCGTGCGCCGCGGCGCTGCGGTGGCGCTGTGGTCGCGCGGCGAGGAGCCGCTCGACGACGCGTTCCCGGACCTCGCCGCCGCCGCGCGTGCATTGCCGCCGGGCACGGTGCTCGACGGCGAGATCGTCGTGTGGGACGCGGCGCTGCAGCGGCCGCAGCCGTTCGCCACACTGCAGCGCCGCCTCAACCGCCGCGCGCCGGGCGCCAAATTGCTGCGCGAGCTGCCGATCGCGCTGGTCGCCTACGACCTGCTCGAAGCGGACGGCATCGACCTCCGCAACGAACCGTTACACGCGCGCCGCGCGCGGCTCGTCGGCGTGCTGCACGATGCGGCGTCGCCGGCGCTGACGCTGTCGCCGCTGCCGGTGGCGCCGGATTGGCCCGCGGTGGCCGCGCTGCGCGAAGGCGCACGCGATGCGCAGGCCGAGGGACTGATGCTGAAGCGCCTCGACAGCGCGTACGGCGTCGGCCGTCCGCGCGGGTCGTGGTGGAAGTGGAAGGTGGACCCGTACACGATCGACGCGGTGCTCGTGTACGCGCAGGCGGGCCACGGCCGGCGCGCGAGCCTGTATACGGATTTCACGTTCGCCGTGTGGGACGAAGGAGTGCTGGTGCCGTTCGCGAAGGCCTATTCAGGGTTGACGGACGCGGAGCTCGTCGAGGCGGATCGCTGGATCCGCGCGCACACGGTCGCGCGCTTCGGCCCCGTGCGCCAGGTGGAGCCGGTGCTCGTGTTCGAGCTGGCATTCGAGGCGCTGGCGCGCTCGCCGCGGCACAAGAGCGGCGTCGCCGTGCGCTTCCCGCGCATCGCGCGCTGGCGCCGCGACAAGCCGGCTGCGGAAGCGGACACGCTCGCCGAATTGCGCGCCCGTGCCGAGGTGGCAGCGTGAACGCCGCGCCGCGGCAGCGCGGCTTCATCGGCGCGCTCGATCGCGCGCTGGGCTGGCTCGTCGCCGCTGCGATGTGGCTCGTGCTGCCGCTCGCGTTGCTGCTGTTCCTGCAGTGGCCGCTGCGCGACCTGGTGCAGTGGGGCTCGCGCGAGGCCAACGACGCCGCGCAATGCCTGTTCGCCGTGTTCGTCGCCGTTGCGATCACCGCCGCGACGCGCGCGAGGCTACACCTCGCCTCCGACGCGTTCGCGCACCGGCTGCGCGCGCCGGCGCGCCGCAAGCTTGCCGCGCTGCGCTGGTCGTCGGCGTGCTGCCGTGGTCGCTGTACATGCTGGTGGCGGGCGCGCCTGCGCGACGTCTGGTAATCGCTGCGCCAGCTCGAGCGCTTTCCCGACACATTCAATCCCGGCTATTTCATCGTCAAGGCGTCGGCGGCATTGCTCGCGCTGTGCGTGGCGCTGCAGGCGCTTCGTCGACCTGTTCGCGCCGGGCGACGCCTCCGCCGACTCGCCACCTGCCCCGCGGTCCCGCCCTCCGGCCGCGCCATGACCGCCGGCTACTGGATGCTCGCGGCGGTGGCCGCGACGATGCTCGCCACCGGCCTCCCGGCCGCCTTCGTGCTGCTGATGGTGGCCTCGGTGGCGGCGACGCTCGGCGCGTTCACGCACCTGCTCGAGCCCGCGCTGCTCGCCGCGCTGCCGGGCCGCATCGTCGGCCTGCTCGAAAGCGACCTGCTGCAGGCGATGCCGCTGTACGTGCTGATGGGCGCGCTGCTCAACCGGCTGCCGCTTGCATCGACGCTGTTTCGCGCGCTGGTCGCATGGTTGCCGGCAAGTCCGGCGGCGCCGCGCACGGCGGGTCTCGCACTCGGCGCGCTGCTCGGGCCGATGAACGGGTCGGTCGGTGGCAGTGTCGCAATGCTGACACGCGCCGTTTACCCGCTGCGCGCGCCGCCGGCACGCCGACGGCGGACGCGACGGCGCTCGTGTGCGTCGCCAGCACGCTGGGCGTCGTGATCCCGCCGTCGCTGGTGCTGATCCTGCTCGGGGACGCGGCGATGCGCGCGCACACGGAGGCGCTGACGATCACGCATGCCAGCACGCAGATCATCAACACGCAGAACGTGTTCCGCGGCGCGCTCGTGCCGGCGGTGCTGCTGTTCGCGTTGCTGGTCACCGTCGTGTGGTTCACCGCACGCGCGGGGTCGGCTGCGCGCGCAGGCCCGGCGGCAGCGGCAACGCCGGCTGCGCCGAAGCCGCGCCTCGCGCCGCGCGAACGCGTGGTCGCGCTGGCCACGTTCGCCGTGATCGGCGGGCTGCTGGGTGCCGTCGCATGGGGCGTGCTCTACGCGGTCGAGGCCGCCGCCAGCGGCGCGTTCGTGCTGTTCGTCGCGGCGCTGGCGACGCGCCAGCTCACGTGGCCGCTGCTGCGCACCGTGCTGCAAGATACGATCGCGATCGCTGGCGCGCTCGCGATGCTGTTCGTCGCCGCCACGTCGTTCACGCTGGTGTTCCGCGCGTTCGGCACCGACCGTCACCTGGCCGACGCCATCGTCGGCCTCGGCGGCGGTCCCGGCCTGGCGCTCGCCGTCGTGCTCGGGCTGATCGCGCTGTGCGCGCTGGTCCTGGACGCGTTCGAGATCATCTTCGTCGTGATCCCGCTCGTGCTGCCGCCGCTGTTCGTCCGCGTGCCCGACGCGACCTGGGTCTCCGTGCTCGTGCTGCTGACGCTGCAGGCAAGTTTCCTGATTCCGCCATTCGGCTACGCGATCATGATGACGACCGGTTCGCTCGCGGAGAAGACCCGCATCGGCCCGCTGGCACGCGCGGTGTTGCCCTACCTCGTCGCGCAATGGCTCGTCATGGCCGCCGTGCTGGCGTTTCCGGCGCTCACGCACGTCGCGCAGGACAGCCTCGACAGCGCACCGCCCGCGCCCGACGCATCGCGCGGGAGCACCGGCGTCGCCGAGCCGATCGACGTGCCGCCCAATGACGACCTGGCGCTGCCGCCCGACGAGCCCCCTGCGCAGCCCGCGCCCGCACCCACCCGCTAGCGTCCGCGCGCGGCGGCGCCCGGGCTGCGGACGCGAGTGCTCGTTATTTATCTGATTACATAACGCTTTTGCCCAGCGTGTGAGCACGTCGCCATACGTGATCAGACGTCAGGGTGGCTGTTCGTTGTATAGTTTTGTTTCATTCGACGTTCACGCTCCCCGACCATGCAAAAATTCCTGCGCGTTGTTACCGCTGCGTGCCTCGCCGCGGTCCTTTCCATCCCCTTCACGGCCCACGCCGCCGACCTCACGGTCTCCGCGGCCGCGAGCCTGACCAATGCGTTCCGCGACCTCGGCCCGTTGTTCGAGGCCGCGCATCCCGGCACCAAGGTCCAGTTCAACTTCGCCGCGTCGGGGCCGCTGTTGCAGCAGATCGCCAAGGGCGCGCCCGCCGACGTCTTCGCGAGTGCCGACCAGGAAACGATGGACCAGGCGCAGGGCGCCAACCTGATCCTGCCGACTTCGCGCCACGATTTCGTGACGAACTCGCTCGTCGTGATCGTGCCGGCCGGCGCGTCGCGCGTACCCAAGGCCGTGGCGGATCTGGCGCAACCGGAATTCGCGCGCATCGCCATCGGTCTGCCCGCCAGCGTGCCCGTGGGGCGCTACACGAAGGCCGTGCTCGAGGCGGCCGGCCTGTGGCCGAAGATCGAGCCCAAGATGATTGGCGCCGATTCCGTGCGCCAGGCGCTGGACTACGTGGCGCGCGGCGAGGTGGATGCGGGCTTCGTCTACTCGACCGACGCGGCCATCATGCCGGACAAGGTCAAGGTGGCGCTGACCGTGCCGACGACGCGGCCCATCGTCTATCCGGTGGCCGTCGTCGCCGCCTCGGCGAACGTCCCGCTCGCCACCCAATTCGTCGCGTTCCTGGCTACGCCGCCGGCGCAGGCCGTGCTCGCGAAGTACGGCTTCGGCAAACCCTGACTCATCCGCACCGCCGCCTAGAGAGCGCCTGACGCTACGCATCGCGTCGTCGTGGAGACCGCGTGGGTCGCGCTGCGCCTGACGCTCAAGGTGGCGGGCTGGGCGACGCTGATCAACCTGTTCCTGGGCGTCGGCGTCGGCTACGCGTTCAGCCGCTGGCGCTTCTTCGGCCGCGATTTCCTCGACGCGGTGTTCACGCTGCCGATGGTGATGCCGCCCACCGTGCTGGGCTACTACCTGCTGGTGGTGATCGGCTCGCGCGGACCCATCGGCGCCTGGCTGCTGGAGCACTTCGGCATCCGCCTGATCTTCACGTGGCAGGCCGCGGTGATCGCGTCGACGATCGTCGCGTTTCCGCTCGTCTTCAAGGCCGCGCGCGCGGCGTTCGAGACCGTCGATCCACGCTACGAGGACGCCGCGCGGTCGCTCGGCATCGGTGAATGGGCGCTGTTCCTGCGCGTGTCGGTGCCGCTCGCGTGGCGCGGCATCCTCGCCGGGCTCCTGCTGTCGTTTGCGCGCGCGTTGGGCGAGTTCGGCGCCACGCTGATGGTTGCCGGCAACATCGAAGGCAAGACGCAGACGCTGTCGATCGCGATCTATGCGGCCGTGCAGGCGGGCCAGGACGCGACGGCAAATTTCCTGGTCGCTGTCGTGTCGATCGTGTGCGTCGCCGTATTGCTCGGCACGGGCTGGCTCGTGCCGGGACGCCTGCCGGTGCGCGGATGAGCGCGCAGGGCGGAGCTTCGTTCGTGAGCATGCCGCCCGTCTGGGACGTGGCGGTGCGGCGCACGCTGCGCAACGGCGCGTCGCGCTTCGAGCTCGACGTCGCGTTCCGCAGCGACTGCATGCGCATCGTGCTGTTCGGCGCGTCAGGCTCCGGCAAGACGCAGACGCTGCGCGCGATCGCCGGGATCTCGACGCCCGACCGCGGCCGCATCGCGATCGCGGGGCGCACGCTGTTCGACAGCGCGCAGGGGATCGACCTGTCGCCGCAGCAACGCGCGCTCGGCTACGTCTACCAGGACTACGCGCTGTTCCCCCACCTGACGGTGCGGCAGAACATCGCGTTCTCGCGCGTGCGCGGCTGGCGCAATCCGTCGCCAGACATCCGTGACGCCGACGTCGCGCAGTGGATCGCGTCGTTCGGGCTCGAGGCCGTCGCGAATTCGTATCCGGACCAGCTGTCGGGCGGCCAGCGCCAGCGGACGGCGCTTGCGCGCGCGCTGGTCTCGCGACCGACGGCGCTGCTGCTCGACGAGCCGTTCGCCGCGCTCGACAATCGGCTGCGCATCCAGTTGCGCGAGGACCTCGTCGCGCTGCAGGAACGGCTGCAGCTCCCGCTGCTGCTGATCACGCACGACGACGACGACGTCGCGGCGCTCGCGCAGCACGTGGTGACGATCGACCACGGGCGCGTCGTGCCGGCGTCCGCAGCGGCCGCCTGACGCCGCGCGCGCCGCCGGGCTGCGCTATGCTCGGCGCCCGTCCACCGATCTGCCCATGGCCCCTCCGCGCCGCTCCCGCCCCGCGCGCCTTGCCCTGCACGGCACGCTGGCGCTCGCGTCGGGCGACCGCAGCCTGGGCGGGCCCAACCGGCTCGCTCTGCTGCAGGCGCTGCTGCATGACGGCTCGATCAACGCGGCGGCCAAGCGCGTCGGCCTTAGCTACAAGGCCGCGTGGGACGCGATCGAGGCCATGAACGCGATGGCCCCCGAAGCGCTCGTCGAGCGCGTGACCGGCGGCCGCGGCGGCGGCGGCACGCGACTCACCGGCTACGGCCGCGCGCTGGTCGAGCGCTACACGCAACTGGAGCAGGTGCATGCGCGCTTCGTCGACGCACTCGACGGCACCGGCATGGACCTCGACCGCGTCGTCACCGCGTTGCGCGGCGGCGCCGTCAACGACGACGTCGAGGTGACGCTCGCCGGCGGCGCGCGCTTGCGCGCGATCATCACGCGCGCCAGCACGGTGACGCTCGGCCTGCGCGTGCACCTGCCGGTGATCGTGCTGGTGAAGTCGACGGCGGTGATCGTCGCCACGGGCCTCGGCGACGCGAAGCTCACGACCGAGAACCGCTTCGACGGCCGCGTCGAGCGCGTCGCGCCGGGCGCCGTCAACGGCGAGGTCGTCGTGGTGACGGACACCGGGCTGGAGGTCGTTGCGATCGCGTCTCAATCCGCGCTGGATGCGCTCGGCCTTGCGCAGGGTGCGCGCGCATCCGTCCTCATCAAGCCGTCGGACGTGATCCTTGCGGTCGTGACCTGATCACGCGGTCGCGGGCTGATCAATATATCTCGCCGCTCGATACGCGCAGTCGAACGCTGCCTCGCGTTGTCGAACGTAAAGGCGATGCGCGCCATCAATAAATGTTGCCGCTCCATCCGCGCTGTCGAACACGCGCGTCCTGTGCCGGTGCTACGGTGAGTGCCTTGCGAGGATCCACGCAGACCTCGCCCACAGGAGGAGTACATCATGTCGCAAACGTTCCGGCTCCGCGCCCTTGCGGCCGCGATGGCCACGCTATCGGTTACCGCCCTTGTGGCGGGCTGTAACCAGGACACCGTCGACCCCAGCGGCCAGTTCGACAGCCAGCTCGCGTTCGACGCCTCGAAGTACACGACGATCACGGTCACCGTCGACGGCGTCAGCACGCCGGTGCGCTGGTACCGCGAAGTCTGCTACGTCGCCAAGCCGATGCAGCTCGCGCCGACGCAACCTGCGCTGGGCCCGCCGATCAGCGTCGACAACACGACGTGCGGCTACCAGAACATGAACATCTTCGTGCGCGAAGCGGATGCGTCGAAGCAGAACAACGCCATCCTGCTCAACGTCAACAACGCCGGCTGGTTCGCGAGCTACGTGGGCGGCAAGGGCGGGTGGGACGGCACGTCGCCGATCACGCGGAACAACTACCAGGGCGCGGACATCGTCGCCGGCGGCGCGTACGTGAGCACCAGCGACACCGACAAGGTCGGTGCCGCATTGAGCCGCGGCATGGTCTACATCAACATGGCGTCGCGCAGCCGCGGTGCCACTGCGCCGACCGGCGTCTACAGCGACGGCATCTACCAGGGCAAGGCGCCCGCCGCGATCGTCGACGCCAAGGCCGCGGTGCGCTACCTGCACCTGAACGACGGCCGCATGTTCGGCGACGCCAACCACATCGTCGTCAACGGCACCAGCGGCGGCGGCGCGCAGAGCACGCAGCTCGCCGCGTCGGGCGACAGCGCCGACTACATCCCCTACCTTCAAGCCGCAGGCGCGGCCGGCATCGAGTCGAGCGGCCGCAACCTGGGCAGCGACAACGTGTATGCGCTCGTAGCCTATTGCCCGATCCAGGACATGGGCAGCGCCGACCTCGCCTACGAGTGGATGTTCAACGTGCTGGACACGCGCACGCTGGTGTCGGCCGACCAGAAGGCCGGGCTCATCGTCGACGCGACCGGCGCCGAACTCGTGCGCGCGTCGAACCCGGATCCCACCGGCAGCGCGACGATGATGTCGAAGTTCGTGACGTACCAAGCCGGGCTCGGCCTCAAGAACGACGACGGCACGGCCCTCACCGCCGACAACATGCTGGCCGCGATCGAAACGGCGATCAGGAACTCGGCGAGCGCAGCCGTGAAGGCCGGCAAGCCCTTCGTCGCCTACGGTGCCTACGGCTCGGCGCCGGCCAACGGCGTCGCCGGCGGCAGCGGCACGCTGTACTACAAGAACGACTTCATCGACGTCGACGCGAGCGGCAACGTCACGCAGTTCGACATGTCGAACTACATGAAGTACGTCGCGAAGCAGGCCCGCCTCAAGGCTGTGCCGGCGTTCGACCAGGTCGGGCAGACGCCCGCGCTCGCCACGACGCCCACCGCGGACACGACGCACGCCGGCGCCACGATCTACGGCAACTACAGCGGCGGCGAGTCCAACCTGTTCGGCACCGCGGCGCAGGTCTACTCGAACTTCACCGAGTACGCGTGGAACAACAACAACGGCGGCGACGCGGTCAACCCGGCGCAGAGCGACGTGGGCCTGAAGAACACCGGCTACACCTGGGCGCAGAACCCGCAGCAGGCGTTCCTGCTCAACCAGTACAAGATGATCAACGCGCTCGCCTACATCGGCAAGACCGACAACATCACGCGCCACTGGCGCATCCGCGTCGGCGCGCGCGATCGCGACACGTCGTTCACCGTCGCGTACAACATGAGCCGCGCGCTGAAGGCCGACGCCAACGTCAAGGACGTCGACTACGCGCTGCAATGGGACACGGGGCACGCCGGCGACTACGACGTGCAGTCGGCGTTCAAGTGGATCGACACGACGCTCAACTCGGGCAGCTGACGGAACGCGAGCGGCGCGCGCGCCGATCCTCGGGCTTCATGCCGGGAGCACACCCGGCATGGAGCCCTTTTGCATGGACGTCGCGGACCCGCAGGCAGTCGTGCATCGGCAGGTCGACCGGGCGCATTGTCGCAAGCGTTCGTTTCGGCTATAATCGTGGGCTCTTCGGAGGCGCGTAGCTCAGCTGGTTAGAGCACCACCTTGACATGGTGGGGGTCGTTGGTTCGAGTCCAATCGCGCCTACCAATTCATTCTTCGGGTCCGCCGCAGGCGCGGGCTTCGCATCCAGCGCAGCGTCCGCGCCCGGCATCCGGCACCGCCCAGGCACGCATGCGTTACGACATCATCGGCGACGTCCACGGCCACGCGCAGAAGCTCACCGCGCTGCTGCGCACGCTCGGCTATCGCGACACGCAAGGCGCGTGGCGCCATCCGGACGCCATGGCGCTCTTCGTCGGCGACTTCATCGATCGCGGTCCCGGCCAGTTGGACACCATCACCATCGTCCGCCGGATGCTCGACGCGGGCAGCGCGCAGGCGATCATGGGCAACCACGAATTCAACGCCATCTCGTGGCACACGCCGGACGACCTGAACAGCGGCGCGCACCTGCGCCCGCGCAACGACCTGCATCGCGGCCAGCACGCGGCCTTCCTCGCCGAGATCGAACCGGATTCGCATCAGCACCAGGAGCTCGTCGACTGGTTCTACACGTTGCCGCTGTGGCTCGAGCTGCCGGGCCTGCGCATGATCCACGCGTGCTGGCACCCGCAGTTCGTCGCGGACTTCGCGCCCTTGCTCGCTCCAGGCCACCGCATCAAGCCCGAGCAGGTGGCCGCAGGCAATCGCGAAGGCACGTTCGAGAACCGCGCGATCGAGACGCTGCTGAAGGGCATGGAAGTGATCCTGCCCAACGGCCAGGGCTTCCACGACAAGGGCGGCCATTTCCGCACCGAAACGCGCATCCGCTGGTGGGACCGCACGGCGGATACGTACCGCAAGGCCGCCATCCTGAGCGATGCGCAGCGCGCGACGATTCCCGATACGCCGATCCCGCAGGAATCGCTGCTGGGCTACGACGGCGACGTGCCGGTGTTCTTCGGCCACTACTGGTGGACCGGGACGCCCGCCCCGCTCGCGCCCCGCGCTGCCTGCGTCGACTACAGCGCCGGCAAGGGCGGGCCGCTGGTCGCCTATCGCTGGGACGGCGAGCGCGACCTCGACGCGCGCAACTTCGTCAGCGTCTGACGCCCCTTGCGCTCTGCTATCATCGCCCCACGTAACATCAACACAATAGGCTCCGCCGCCGTCAAGGCGCCCGGAGGTTGGTTATGACACCGCGAACGCGTAGCAACTTCCCGAGGTAAGTCCCCGACCGGATCGCCCGTTCCCGTTGCGCATTCCTGCAACTCGAATTCAAGTGCGGCCCGGCCGCATTTTTCGTTTCTGCAGCCCGCAAAGCTTCACCGGAGTGCGCCATGCCTGACATTCGATTGCCCGACGGCTCCGCCCGTCATTTCGACAACCCCGTCACCGTCGCCGAAGTCGCGGCGTCAATAGGCCCCGGCCTCGCCAAGGCGGCGCTCGCCGGCAACGTCGACGGCAAGGTCGTCGACACGTCCTACCGCATCGACCGCGACGCGTCGCTTGCGATCGTCACCGACAAGGACGCGGCCGGCCTCGACGTCATCCGCCACTCGACGGCCCACCTGCTCGCCTACGCGGTGAAGGAGCTGTTCCCCGACGCGCAGGTAACCATCGGCCCCGTCATCGAGGACGGCTTCTACTACGACTTCAGCTACAAGCGGCCCTTCACGCCCGAGGACCTGGCGGCGATCGAGCAACGGATGGCTGAACTCGCGAAGAAGGACGAGCCCGTCGTGCGCAGCGAGATGCCGCGCGACGACGCCGTGAAGTTCTTCGAGGGCATGGGCGAGCACTACAAGGCCGAGATCATCGCGTCGATCCCGTCGAACGAGCCCATCTCGCTGTACCGCGAAGGCGGCTTCATCGACCTGTGCCGGGGGCCGCACGTGCCGTCGACGGGCAAGCTGAAGGTCTTCAAGCTGATGAAGGTCGCGGGCGCGTACTGGCGCGGTGACTCGAAGAACGAGATGCTGCAGCGGATCTACGGCACCGCCTGGGCGAAGAAGGACGAGCTCGACGCCTACCTGCACCGCATCGAGGAAGCGGAGAAGCGCGATCACCGCAAGCTGGGGAAGCAGCTCGACCTCTTCCACCTGCAGGACGAGGCGCCCGGCATGGTGTTCTGGCACCCCAAGGGCTGGTCGGTGTGGCAGGTCGTCGAACAGTACATGCGCGGGGTCTACCGGAAGAGCGGCTACCTGGAAGTGCGCTGCCCGCAGATCCTCGACCGTTCGCTGTGGGAGAAGTCCGGCCACTGGCAGAACTACAAGGACAACATGTTCACGACGGAGTCGGAGAAGCACGACTTCGCGATCAAGCCGATGAACTGTCCCGGCCACGTGCAGATCTTCAACTCGGACCTGCGCAGCTACCGCGACCTGCCCCTGCGCTACGGCGAGTTCGGCGCCTGCCACCGCAACGAGCCCTCCGGCGCGCTGCATGGCCTGCTGCGCGTCCGCGGTTTCACGCAGGACGACGGCCACATCTTCTGCAAGGCCGAGCAGATCCAGTCCGAGGTCGTCGCCTTCCACACGCAGGCGATGAACGTCTACCGTGACTTCGGCTTCGACGACGTCGCGGTGAAGATCGCACTGCGGCCGACGCCGCGGCTGGGCACGGACGAGGAATGGGACCGTGCCGAAGCGGCGCTACGGGACGGCCTGAAGGCCTGCGGCGCGGAATGGACGGAGTTGCCGGGAGAAGGCGCTTTTTACGGGCCGAAGATCGAATATCACCTCAAGGATTCGATTGGCCGGTCTTGGCAGTGCGGGACGATGCAGGTCGACTTCCAGATGCCCGGGCGGCTGGGCGCCGAGTTCGTCGACCAGGACGACGTGCGCAAGCCCCCCGTCATGCTGCACCGGGCCATCGTGGGGTCGCTGGAGCGGTTCATCGGGATGCTGATCGAGCACCACGCTGGTGCATTCCCGCTCTGGCTGGCGCCGGTGCAGGCCGTGGTGCTGTCGATCACCGACCGGACGGCCGCTTACGCGCAGGGGATCGCCGACAAGCTCGAGGCTGCCGGCTTCCGGGTGCGTCCGGATTTGCGCAACGAGAAAATAACCTATAAAATTCGGGAACATAGCCTCCAGAAGTTGCCTTACCAGCTGATCGTTGGCGATAAGGAGATGGAGGCTTCGACGGTGGCCGTGCGCACGCGCAATGGCGAGGACCTTGGAGCGATGCCGCTCGAGGCCTTGATCGCGCGATTCCGCGATGACCTCGCTGCCCGCCGGTAGACGCCCACGCGTCGCCGATCGGGCAGTCGTCGCTTCGCGAAGGCGCGGCCTTTTTTGCATTCTTGAGGAGTGGGCAACATAGCTCTCGACAAACAGCAACGGATCAACCGGGAAATCACCGCCCCCGAGGTGCGCCTCGTGGGTCTCGAAGGTGAGCAGCTTGGAATCGTCGCGATCGCGGACGCGCTTAAGCGGGCCGAGGATGCGGAAGTGGATCTGGTGGAAATCGCGCCGCTGGCGCAGCCGCCGGTCGCGCGCATCATGGACTTCGGCAAGTTCAAGTACCGCGAGTCCAAGCGCCAGCACGAAGCCAAGCTGAAGCTCAAGCAGATCAAGGTCAAGGAAGTCAAATTCCGTCCCGGTACCGACGACGGTGACTACAAGATCAAGCTGCGGAACCTGATCCAGTTCCTCGGCGAAGGCGACAAGGCGAAAGTGACGTTGCGCTTCCGCGGTCGCGAAATGGCGCACCAGGAGTTTGGCGTGCGCCTGCTGGAAAGGATCCGGGGCGACCTCGAGCCGTATTCGGTGGTCGAGCAGTTCCCCAAGCTGGAAGGCCGGCAGATGGTGATGTTGCTGGCCCCGAAGAAGGTGGCGCCTCCGAAGGCGCCCGTAACCAAGCCGGAAGCCGGTACCAAAGCCTCGCCGCCACCCGCGGAGAGCACCGCTGAAGGCAGCTAAGAGAAAGAAGGAAAAGGCATCATGCCGAAGATGAAGACCAAGTCGGGCGCCAAGAAGCGCCTGCGTGTGCGCGGTTCCGGCAGCGTCAAGCGCGGCCAGGCGTTCAAGCGCCACATCCTCACGAAGAAGTCCACGAAGTCGAAGCGCCAGTTGCGCGGTTCGGCTGAAGTCCACTCGACCAACCTGGCGTCGGTGCACGCCATGTTGCCGTACGCATAACAGGAGCGAGCCATGCCCAGAGTCAAACGTGGCGTGACCGCGCGCGCGCGGCACAAGAAGGTTCTCGAACAAGCCAAGGGTTTCCGCGGCCGCCGGGGCAACGTCTACCGGATCGCCAAGGAAGCCGTGATGAAGGCCGGCCAGTACCAGTACCGGGACCGCCGCCAGAAGAAGCGTGAATTCCGCGCGCTGTGGATCGCCCGCATCAACGCGGCGGTGCGCGAGCTCGGCATGACGTACAGCGTGTTCATCGCCGGCCTCAACAAGGCCGAGATCGAGATCGACCGCAAGGTGCTGGCCGACCTCGCCGTGTACGACAAGGCGGCGTTTACGAAGATCGCGGAGCAGGCCAAAGCCTCGCTGGCCTGACCGATCGATCGCAAACACCGGAGGCGCTGCAAGGCGCCTCTTTTTTTTGGGCAATGGGGTCACGCGAGTAAATGGGGTCAGACTCTAATTTCGCGGAAATGGGGTCAGACTCCATTTTCAGGGTACGGCAATGGTTGATTCAGTGAAGAGGCATGAAAATGGAGTCTGACCCCATTTCCGCGAAATTAGAGTCTGACCCCATTTACTCGCCTGACCCCATTTCTTCCGACCTCGCCGCGCTGCTGGCCTCCGCGCAAAGCGACTTCGCCGCCGCGCACGATCCCGCCGCGCTCGAGGACGCGAAGGCGCGCTATCTCGGCAAGGCCGGCCTGCTGACGGCGCGGCTCAAGGCGCTGGGCGCGCTGGCACCGGAGGCGCGCAAAACCGAGGGCGCAGCGATCAACGCGGCGAAAGTCGCGCTCGAAGCCGCGCTGAACGCGCGCCGCACGGCGCTCGCCGACGCGAAGCTCGACGCGCAACTCGCCGCCGAGGCGCTGGACGTCACGCTGCCCGGCCGCGGTTCACCGCTCGGCGGCCTGCATCCGCTGACGCTCACGCAGGACCGGTTCGCCGCGATCTTCCACTCGCTCGGCTTCACGGTCGCCGATGGCCCGGAAATCGAGGACGACTTCCACAATTTCACCGCGCTCAACACGCCGGCCAACCACCCGGCGCGCTCGATGCACGACACGTTCTACCTCGAGGACGGCGCGCTGCTGCGCACGCATACGTCGCCGGTGCAGGTGCGCTGGATGGAGACGCATGCGCCGCCGATCAAGATCATCGCGCCGGGCCGCGTGTTCCGCGTCGACAGCGACGCGACGCACTCGCCGATGTTCCACCAGGTCGAAGGCCTGTGGATCGACCGCGACGTCACGTTCGCGGACTTGAAGGGCACGCTGACGCAGTTCCTGCGCCTCTTCTTCGAGCGCGACGACCTCACGCTCCGCTTCCGGCCGTCGTTCTTCCCGTTCACCGAGCCGTCGGCCGAGCTCGACATGAGCTTCGGCGAAGGCTGGCTGGAGATCGGCGGCTGCGGCCAGGTGCATCCGACCGTGCTGCGCGCCGCGGGCATCGACCCGCAGCAATGGCAGGGCTTCGCGTTCGGCATGGGGCCGGACCGCCTGGCGATGCTCCGCTACGGCATCGACGACCTGCGCGTGTTCTACGAGAACGACCTGCGCTTCCTGGCCCAATTCCGATGAAGTTTTCCGAACACTGGTTGCGCACGCTGTGCAACCCGCCGCTCGACACGGCGGCGCTGGCCGACGTGCTGACGATGGGCGGCCTCGAGGTCGAGGCGATCGAGCCGGTCGCGCCGCCGTTCGCCAACGTCGTCGTGGGTCGCATCGATGCCATCGCGCCCCACCCCAACGCCGACCGGCTGCGCGTGTGCACGGTGGACGTCGGCGAGCCGCAACCGTTGACGATCGTCTGCGGCGCGCCCAATGCGGCCGCCGGCATGACGGTGCCCTGCGCGCGCGAAGGCGCGGTGCTGCCCGGCGGCCTCGCGATCAAGCGCGCGACGATGCGCGGCGTCGAGTCGCAGGGCATGCTGTGCTCGGCCAGGGAACTGGGCCTCGCCGACGACGCGAGTGGTCTCTTCCCGCTCGAGCACACGCTCGCGCCCGGCACGCCGCTGCGCGAAGCGCTGGCGCTCGACGACCAGCTGATCACGCTGAAGATCACGCCCAACCGCGCCGACTGCCTGTCGCTCTCCGGCATCGCGCGCGACACCGCTGCGCTGACCGGCGCACCGCTGACGCTGCCGGCGTGGACCGACGTCACACCCGCCTCGCACGCGACGCAAGGCATCGTCGTCGAGGACCCGGCCGCCTGCCCGCGCTTCTGCGGCCGCGTGATCGAAGGCCTCGACGCCCGCGCGCCGACGCCTGCGTGGATGCGCACACGGCTGGAGCGCAGCGGGCTGCGCTCGATCTCTGCGGTCGTCGACATCACGAACTACGTGATGCTCGAGATGGGCGTGCCGATGCACGCCTATGACGCGCGCCACATCGACGGCGACATCGTCGTGCGCTGGGCGCGCGCAGGCGAGACGCTGACGCTGCTGAACGGCGACGTGCTGAAGCTCGACCCCGAGCTGCTGCTCGTCTGCGACGGGAAGAAGCCGCTGGGCCTCGCCGGCATCATGGGCGGCGAGCATTCGGGCATCGCCGACGACACGAAGACCGTGTTCCTCGAGGCCGCGTACTGGAACCCGGATGCCGTCCAGGGCCGGATGCGGCGCCTGGGTTTCGTCAGCGACGCCGGCTTCCGCTTCGAGCGCGGTGTCGACTTCATGGCGCAGCCGCGCGCCGTCGAGTACGCCACGCGGCTCATCATCGACATCTGCGGCGGCGTCGCCGGGCCGCTCGCGGACGTGAAGTCGACGCTGCCGGCGCGCGAGCCTGTCCGCGTGCGGCTTGCGCGGATCAATGGCCTGCTGGGCCTCGCGCTCGACACGCCGGCGGTGGGCGCGATCTTCGACCGCCTCGGTTTCAAGCACACGCGCGACGGCGACGCGTTCGTCGTCACGCCCCCCTCGTACCGCTTCGACCTCGCCATCGAGGAAGACTTCGTCGAGGAAGTGGCGCGCATCCACGGTTACGACAACATTCCCGCGACCATCGGCCGCCACGCGCCGCGGATGCTGCCCGTGCCGGAAACGGTGCGCAGCGCCGCCATGCTGAAGGGTCGCCTGGTGGCGCGCGGCTGGCAGGAAGTGGTGACGTTCAGCTTCGTCGACTCGACGCGCGTCGCGTTGCTGGACCCGACGGCGCGGCCGCTGAAGCTCGCCAACCCGATCGCCGCGCAGTACGACGTGATGCGCCCGACCCTGCTGCCGGGCCTCGTCGGCGTGCTGGAGACGGCGGCGGCGCGCAAGGTACCGCGCGGCGCGATCTTCGAATGGGGCCGCGTGTTCGCCGCTGGACGCGACGGCGCCCACGACCAGCCGCTGAAGCTGGGCGGCCTCGCATTCGGCGCGCTGTTGCCGGAACGCTGGAGCAACGCGCCGCGCAACGTCGACTTTTTCGACGTGAAAGGCGCGCTCGAGGCGCTCGCCGCACCGCGGCGCGTGACCACCTCCGCGGTGCAGCACCCGTCGCTGCATCCGGGCCGCGCGGCGACCGTGATGATCGACGGCACGCCGGCCGGCTACGTCGGCGAGCTGCATCCCCGGCTCGTCCGCGCGCTGGGGCTTGCGTCGGCGCCGGTTGTGTTCGAACTCGACGTCGCGGTGCTCGCGCCCAACCCGCTCCCGCACCCCCAGGCGGTTTCGCGCCAGCCGGTGGTGCGGCGCGACCTGGCGGTCGTCGTCGACGAAGCCGTCCCGGCGCAGGCGCTGCTGGATGCATTGGCCACGGTCCGCCCGCCGTTTGTCGGGTCGATCGAGATCTTTGACGTGTACCGTGGTACAGGTGTGCCAACGGGCAAGAAAAGCGTTGCGATTCTGGTGCTTATGCAGGATACTTCCCGTACTTTGACGGACGCCGACAGCGATGCCGCCGTCGCCGCGCTGGTGACGGAACTGGGCTCGCGTTTCGGCGCGACGCTGCGTTGAGGGCCGATTGATGACACTGACGAAGGCTGAGCTCGCCGACCTGCTGTTCGAGCAGCTCGGGCTCAACAAGCGCGAGGCCAAGGACATGGTCGAGCGCTTTTTCGAAGAGATCCGGATCGCGCTCGCGCAAGGTCACAGCGTGAAGCTGTCCGGCTTCGGCAACTTCCAGTTGCGCGAAAAGCCGCAGCGTCCCGGCCGCAATCCGAAGACGGGTGAAGAGATCCCGATCACGGCGCGCCGCGTCGTGACGTTCCACGCGAGCCAGAAACTGAAGGCGATGGTCGAGGCAGCCAACCACCAGGGTGCGCATGTCCATGCCGGATCCGCGTCCCACTAGCCACGAACTGCCCCCCATCCCCGCCAAGCGTTACTTCACGATTGGCGAGGTGAGCGATTTGTGCGCCGTGAAGCCGCACGTGCTGCGCTACTGGGAACAGGAGTTCGCGCAGCTGAAGCCGGTGAAGCGCCGCGGCAACCGGCGCTACTACCAGCACCACGAAGTGCTGCTCATCCGCCGCATCCGCGACCTGCTCTACGAACAGGGCTTCACGATCAACGGCGCGCGCCATCGGCTCGAAAGCGAGACCGCGGAGCCGCGCGCCGCCGCCAAGCCGACACCCAGCACCACGAGCGTCCCCGCCCCCGCGCCGGGTGCGCTGAGCGGCACCGCGATCCGCCAGGAACTCGCCAAGATCAAGCGGCTGCTCGCCGACGATTGAGTCACCGGTAGCATCGTCCCCCGAAGTCCTCTCCACCGAGGCAACCGATGTCCAGCGTCGCACGCCTGCCGCTCGCAGCGCCCCAGCTGGACGAGGACGCGTGGGACGATCTCCTCAACTACATCGAGGAGCGGCGCGTCATCCCGATCATCGGGCCCGAGTTGCTCGAGGTCGACACTGAAACCGGCCCGCGGCTGCTCTACGACTGGATCGCCGAGAAGCTCGCCGGCAAGCTGAACCTCGACGTCGCGGAACTGCCGCAACCGTACACACTGAACGACGTCGTCTGCTGGTACCTGGCCGCGCGCGGCCGGCGCGAGGAAGCCTACACGCGCATCCGCAGCATCCTGCGCGACGCCGACTTCGCGACGCCGAAGGCGTTGCGCCAGCTCGCGCAGATCACCGACTTCGATCTCTACGTCACGACGACGTTCGACCCGCTGCTCGAGCAGGCGATGAACGCCGAGCGCTTCGGCGGCACGCAGACCACCGACGTCGTCGCGTATTCGCCGAACCGGGTCGCCGACCTGCCGGACGAGCGCGACCGCCTGCAGCGGCCGGTCGTCTATCACCTGCTCGGCCGGCTGTCCGCGTCGCCCACGTACGTGATCTCCGACGAGGACATGCTCGAGTTCATCTGCGCGCTGCAGAGCGAGCACCTGACGCCGGAGCGGCTCTTCCACGAGCTGGAGCACAACCACCTGCTGTTCATCGGCAGCAGCTTCACCAACTGGCTCGCGCGGCTGTTCCTGCGGATGGCCAAGCGGCAGCGACTCTCCGATCCGCGCGACGTCGGCGAAGTGCTGGCCGACAGCCATTCGGCGGCGGACGCGCGGCTGTTGCGCTTCCTGCAGCAGGTGAGCGTGCGCACGCGCATCTACAGCGGCGCCGCGGGCTTCGTCGACGAGTTGCACCGGCGCTGGACGCTGCGGCGCGGGTCCGGCACCGTCGTGCCGCTGACCGCTCCGCAGCGCTTCCTGCCGCCCGAGCGCGAGATGCCGGAGAACGCGGTGTTCATCAGCTATGCGCGCGACGACCTGCCGGCGGTGCAGCGCCTCAAAGCCGCGCTCGACGTTGCGGGCCTGACGACCTGGTTCGACATGGACCGCCTCGAAGGTGGCGACGACTACGACCGCAAGATCCAGCGCAACATCGCACGCTGCGCGTTCTTCGTGCCCATCGTGTCCGCGGCCACGGAGCGCCGCCACGAAGGCTATTTCCGCCGCGAGTGGAGCTATGCGATCGACCGCACGCGCAACATGGCGGACGGCGCCGTGTTCATCCTGCCCGTGTGCATCGACGACACCGACGTGACGCACGCCAGCGCGCCCGACAAGTTCAAGGCGCTGCACTTCACGCGGGTGCCGGGCGGCGAGCCGCCGGCCGGCTTCGCGCAACGGATGCTGGACCTGCTGGCCGCGCGCCGCGGATGAACGACATGACGCCCCCGGTGGACGAGGTCCCTGCGCACGCGCGCGTCGACGCCACGCACCCGTGGCTGGGCCTCGCGTCGTTCACCGAGGAGACGCGCGGCTATTTCTACGGGCGCGAGGAGGAGATTGCCGAGCTCGCACGCCGCGTGCGCCGCAAGCTCCTCACGATCCTGTTCGGGCAGTCGGGCCTGGGCAAGACGTCGATCCTGCGCGCAGGGCTCGTGCCCAGGCTGCGGCCGGACGGCTACTGCCCGGTCTACGTGCGCATCGACTATTCGCGCGAGGCGCCCGAGCCTTCCGAGCAGATCAAGCAGGCGATCTTCCGCGAGACGCAGGCCTCTGGTCAGTGGACACAGGCCGGCGTCGCGGCCGAAGGCGAGTCGCTGTGGGAATTCCTGCACCACCGCGACGACGTGCTGCGTGACGCGAATGGGCGCACGCTGATCCCGCTGATCATCTTCGACCAGTTCGAGGAAATCTTCACGCTGGCGCAGGGCGACGCGTTCGGCCGCGAGCGCGCGGCGCGCTTCGTCGAGGATCTGGCCGACCTCGTCGAGAACCGCGCGCCGGCCGCGCTGGAGGCGCGCATCGAAGCGGACGACGAGGCCGCCGCGAAGTTCGATTTCGCGCGCGCCGACTATCGCATCCTGATCGCGCTGCGCGAGGACTACCTCGCCAACCTCGAGGGCCTCAAGGCCGCGATGCCGTCGATCACGCAGAACCGGATGCGGCTTGCGCGGATGACCGGCGCACAGGCGCTCACCGCCGTGATGAAGCCCGGCGGCCGGCTCGTGTCGCAGGAAGTGGCCGAGGCGATCGTGCGCTTCGTCGCCGGCGGCTCCGAGCTCGCCAACGCCGAGGTCGAGCCGTCGCTGCTGAGCCTCATCTGCCGCGAGCTCAACAACGCGCGCATCGCGCAGGGGCGCGGCGAGATCTCCGCGGATCTCCTCGCCGGCTCGCGCGACACGATCCTCACCGAGTTCTACGAGCGCGCGCTGGCGGACCAGCCGCCCGGCGTGCGCATCGCGATCGAGGACAACCTGCTCACCGAATCCGGCTATCGCGAAAGTCTCGCCGAAGAGCGCCTGCTGAAGGCGTTCGCCGCCGCGGGCGCTGCGCCCGGCACGCTCGCCACGCTGGTCGACCGGCGCCTGCTGCGCATCGAGGAGCGGCTCGACGTGCGCCGCGTGGAGTTGACGCACGACGTGCTGTGCGGCGTCGTGATGGCGAGCCGCGACCTGCGGCTTGCGCGCACCGCGCAGGAAGAGGCCGAGCGCAAGCTCGCGGCGCAGCGCGAGCGCGAACGGGCGACGCGCGCCGCACTCGTGCGCGCACGCAAGATTGCCGCCGCGTGCGCGGTGCTCGCCGTCGTCGCCATCGGCGCGTCGATCTTCGGCTATTTCGCGACGCGCCGCGCGCAGCAGGCCGAGGCGCGCGCCGACGAGACGCGCAAGCTCGCGGAGACCGCGCGTGGCGAGTCGGAGAAGCTCGTCGTCTACCTGCTCGACGACTTCTACAACGAGCTGGAGCCCGTGGGGCGCCTGGACATCGTCGGCTCGCTGGCGCGCCGCGCGCTCGACTATTACACCGCGCTGCCGGCGACGCTGCGTACACCGGAGACGGAGCGCAACCAGGCGCTGGCGCAGGTGCGCTATGCCGCCGTGCTGCGCAGCCAGGGCAACGTCGACGAAGGCATCACGATCGCCGACCAGGCCATCGCCACGCTGTCGCGCATCGTCGCCGCCGGCGACCGCTCGGAGACGGTCGTCATCGGGCTCACGCGGGCCTACGAGACGCGCGGGCGCCTCGCCTCCTCGCAGGGCGATCACAAGGCCGCGCTCGAGTACTTTACAAAGGCCGACGCCACGCTCGCGCCGGTGGCCGGCGCCGCCGATGCGTCCAAGCTGGCGCGTGGCGCGCACGCGCGCACGTTGATCGGCCTCGGCTTCGAGCAGTTCCGCAACGATGCCCCACGCGAAGCCATCGCCACGCTCGACAAGGCGCGTGTGCTCGCGCGCGGCGTCGACGGCCTCGCCTTGACCGACCTCGGCGCCGCCACCGCGTATGCCGAAGCGGCGGCGTGGCAGGTGGCGGGCTACACGCGGCTCGGCGAGGTCGACAATGCGATCAACGCGGCGCATGAAGGGATTGCCGTCGCCAACCGGGTTCTGGAGCGGCAGCCCGCCAACCTGCAGGCGCTGCGCGCGCAGGCGCTGGCGGCTTCGCCGCTGGCCGATGCGTTGACGGACGCGTCGCGCCCGCGCGAAGCGCTGGCCTTTGCACAACAGGCCGTCGATGCCTGGAAGCACTACATCGCGCTCGACCCGGGCAACGTCGTCTCCTGGGGCAACCTTGCCGTCGGCTACAACATCCAGAATTCCGTGCTGGCGGAACTCGGTCGCGTCGACGACGCCATCGCGGCGCTGCGCGCCGGTCGCGAGCTGGCCGGCCGTGCGCCGCAGGCGACCATGTCCCTCTCGATGATCGCCACGCTGGCCGGCAACGAAGCCATCAGCGAAGCCGCGCGCCAGCATCCCGGTGCCGCCGCGGCCCCGCTGGAAGTGGTGACCCGGCTGGATGCGTGGCTCGCCACGCACGTCCCGCCAGGCTTCTTCCGGGATTTCTACCCGCTCGGGCCGGACTACTGGCAGGTCGCGATCGCGTTCTACGCAGGCGACCATGCCGGTGCGATGCAGAAGGCGGAGCGGCTGGCCGCACGCATCGATGCGCTCAAGCCCGTTGATGATGACGAGCGACGCGTCAAGCTCGCCGTGCAGCGCATCGTCCAGCGCTTCCTGGCGATGGCGGCCCTCGAAGCCGGCGACGACGCGCGCGCTGCACGCGCGGGCAATCTCATCGTGGCGTTGGTCAAGCAGCGTCCCGGCGTCGCGATGTCGGAGCGGCGCGCGCAGTTGTCCGATTCCGCGCTTGCCGCCGTGGCGCTGGCGCGCACCGGCAAGCAGGAAGAGGCGCGTGCCGTGGCCGCGCCCATCCTCGCGTTCTATCGCGACCTGGCGCCGCGCGGGGAGTCGCCGCCGCAGGTGCAGTTGGAACTCGCCGTCGCGTTGTATGCCGCGGCCGTCTCCGGCTTGGGCAACGGGCCGGCGCAGATCGCCGAAGCGCAGCGGATCGTCGCGCGCCTGCCGGCCGAGATGCGCGCCACGCGCGACGTCGAATTCTGGGCGCGGCGCATCGACGCGGCACGCGCGACGCTGGCCGCAAGCGCGAAGGCGTCGTGAACGAAACGCATCGCCGCGCGCGGCGCGGCGTGCCGCTGCGCGTATTCCGCAAGCCGCAATGAGCGACGCCGCGCGCAACGCCGACGCCCGCGCCGCCATTCACGCGGCACTCGCCCGCGGCGCTGCGTGGCAGGCCTGCGACGAGTTCAATCGTGCGTGCGCTGCCATGACGCCGGATGCCGCGCTGCTGCATGCGGGCGCGCTGGCCCATGCACGCGCCGGCGCGCCCCAGGCCGCGCATGCACTGCTCGACCGCGCGGAGCACGCCGGCGGCGCATCGCCTGCCCTGCGCGCGGAGTTGCAGGCGTTGCGCGGACGCTTGTGGAAGGACGCGTTGCAAAACGGCGCCGACCCGGTCGTCGCAGCGACCCGTGCACGCGATGCGTATGCGGCCGCGTGGTCGCTGGAATCCGCGCCCCATGCCGGCATCAATGCGGCATCGTTGTCGTGGCTGCTCGGTGACGCCGCGCGCGCGCGCGAGCTTGCGGCGACGGTGCGCGCGCGGCTTCCGGCGAACGCCGTTTCGGTGTGGGATCACGCCACCGCCGGCGAAGCGGCGTTGCTGCTCGGCGAACCGGCGCGCGCGCTCGCCGCCTATCGGCAAGCGGCCGCCGCGGCGGCGGACCATCCCGGCAGCCTCGCTTCCGTCCGGCGCCAGTTGCGATTGCTGGCGCCGACGCTCCCGGCCGCCCACGACGCGCTCGCGCTGCTGCCGGCGCCCGTGGTCGCGGCGTTCGCCGGTCACGTGATCGACGCGCCGGGCCGCACGCCGCCGCGCTTCCCGGCCACGCTGGAGCCTGCCGTCGTCGCGGCCGTGCGCGCGCACATCGCAAGCTGGCACGCGCCGGTGTTCTACGGCTCCGCCGCAAGCGGCGCGGACCTGATCGTCATCGAGGCGGCGCTCGCGCGCAGCGCCGAGGTCAACGTCGTGCTGCCGTTCGCGCGCGAGGACTTCATCCGCACGAGCGTTGCGCCGGCCGGGCCGGAATGGGTGGCGCGCTTCGAAGCCGCGCTCGCACGCTCCGCGCGCGTCATCGACGCCACGCGCGAGCACTACCTTGGCGACGACGTGCTGTTCGAGCACGCGGCGCGCCTGGTCGAGGGCCTCACCGTGCTGCGCGCCGCA
>JBGAIC010000047.1:15273-25848 GCA_044225845.1 Casimicrobiaceae bacterium | reverse complement strand
ACCATGGACGCGGTGCCGCTCGACGACATCGGCCGCTTCGTCGATCGCGCAGGCACCGCCGCAGAGCGCCACCTTCGCGTGCAGACGCTGCCATCCACGGACGACGGCGAGGCCGGCCGCAGTTCCGTGATCGAGCGCATGGCTGCTGCGCGGCGACCGGGATAGTCGTCGCCCATCGCACCACGCCAACCAGCCGAAGGAGAACAACTTGGACAAGCGTTATTCCGCCCTGCCCCGCGCCATCCGTGAAGAAGTCGATCGCGTGCCGCAGGATGAAGTCGATGCCGTCGTGGCTGTTCGGGAGGCGCTGGGGTACGTGCGCCACCTCGAACAGAAGCACCAGGACTTCCAGAATCGTCGCGCTCAACACCAACAACGTGTCGCGGCCGTCACCGACGCCACCGACCGCATCGACGCCGAGGTTATCGCGATCGACAGCGCTCGCGTCGCGCTCGCGTCGCGCATCGCCGAAGGCGACACCAGCGCCGATGCTGAGGACCGCCAAGAGCGCGCGCGCCGCGCCGACCTTTTGCGCCAGCGCGAGCTGCTTGGGATCGCCGCCGAAGGCCTGCACGCCACCGCACCGGGCAGCAACCCGTACGCCGAGGCGTGCAATCGGGCTGCCGAGCAGCTCGAGGCCGCGCGCTGGGATGCGCGTGTCGCGCTCGCCACCGCGATGGCGGCGCACTGATCGCCTGCCACAGTCCAACCCCTTCCACAGCACGGAGCTTCATCATGTACCCGAACCCGATCACCGACCGCAGCGCGTCCCTGGACGCGTTGGCGCAGCGCCGCGCGGCGCAGTTCCAGAACGACAATGGCGCCAGCCAACCCGGCACGCAGCCGACCTCCGGTGGCACGACGCCGCCCGCTCCGTCGAATCCGGGCTGGTCGGATCCCGGCTCCGGCTACATCACCGGCGCGAACGCCGATCGCAGCGCGCCGGCGCCGTTTTCCGGTCCCACCGCGCCGTCACCGCAGATGCGGATGCTCGACGACGTCGCGGGCGAGTTCAAGCGCGGGTACGACGCGCCTGGCGGCGGGGTGCTGACCGGCGCGGCACTCGCCGCGCGCGACGCGCTCGGTGCCGGGGTCGCGCACGTCGTGGACAGCGCGTCGGACCTCGGCAGCATCGGTATCAGCCCGGTGCGCGCGTTCTTCACCGGCGACGTCGCCAGCCCGAGCACGCCGCCGAACGCGGGCGTGGACGCCTCCCTGCGCACGCCGCGCGACGCCTCGGTCCCGGTCGCGAACCGTTCCGACCCCGCCAGCTACGGCATGAACAACCGCAGCACCGACTACACGCCGCCGTCGTCGAGCGTGTTCTCGGCCATGGGGCGCGACGGCACCACGCTCCCGGCGGGCATCACGCGCAACGGCAGCTCGTACAGCGGCGTGGGCGCGCCGGATCCCAACGCGCCGCCGCCGATGACGACCGAGCAGGCGAACGCGTACTACGGTGCACAGCTCGACGGCATGCGGGCGCGGGAGCAGGCCGAGGACGCGCGTGTCGCCGGCGCCAAGGCGGGGTACGCCGCCCGCATGGCAGCCGCGCCCACTCCGGGCGAGATCCAGCGTGCCGAGAGCAGCGCGCGCGTGGCCGGGTTCTTGGCCAACAACGGTGCGTACGGCGGCGCCACGATTCGCGGCATCAATGCCGAGCGTGCCGCCGCGCAGGGCCGCGCCGCTGACTTGGCGGGCGAGGCCACGCGCCTGCGCGGGCTCGCGGCCGCCGCTGCCGCAGTACCTGGCGCCAGCTCTGCGCCCAGCTACATCGACGACTTCGTCAAGACGCAAGGCGCGCAGACCGCGGCCCAGGACGCCGCCCTACGTCAGGGCGGCACGGCGACGGCGGCACAGGCGGCGCAGCTCGACCTGGCTGCACGCAAGCAGCTCGCCGACCTCGACGCGCAGATCGCCAGCGAGTCCGACCCGAAGAAGCTGCAAGTGCTTCAGCAGAAGCGCGCGGCGCTCACCGGCAAGGGGTCGGAGAAGAACTTTGCCGTGATCGACGTGGACACCGGCCAGACCACCAAGGACATGATGGGCAACGACGTGCCCGTGTACAAGAAGGGCCTCGTGAACACGCAGACCGGCGAGTTGATCAGCGGCGCAGGTGCGTCGAAGGACGACATCGCCAAGCTCCGCTCGGCCTCGGTCGAAGACGCCCACCGGCAGGCGAAACTCGCGATCGCCAGGGGCGCGTCGCTCGAGGCCGCGAACACAGTGCTCAAGCAGGCGGGGCAACCGCCGCTCGACGGCGAGACAGCGGGCATGCTGTCGCGGCTGTTCTCGGCCGTCACCGGCGGCGGTAAGGCGGCGCCCACGGCAGGTGCTGCGACATCGCCTACGCCGAGTGCCGGCGGTGACGTTGCCGCCACGGACCCGCGTCGCAGCGCGCTGGGCGGCGCGCTGCGCTCGTCGCCGCGCGACCCCGCCCTGCGCGCGCAATACGACGCGGCGTTCGGTGCGGGCGCGGCTGACCAGGCGTTTCCCATCCGATGACGACGATCAGGAGGAAGGCCGGCACGCGCGTCGCGGCAACGCGCCACTCCACGTGCGCTGGCGCGGCGCCCGCGCTTCCCGAGGGCGCGCGCACGCCGACCGCAACGGCCGGCAGCATCGACCCGTTCGGCAGCCTCATCCCGGCAGCGCCCGCCGAAGTCGTTGACCGAAGCCCGGCCACCACCCGGAAGCGGCTGACGTGCTGCATGGAGGTGTTCGCCGACACCACGCTTGGCGCGCTCGACGTCCAAGCGGCCGTCCTCGCGCGCAACGGCGCTCCGGAAGTCGCTCGCTGGCTGCGCGAGATGATCGTGCGCGAAATGGCCCGCCGAACCGGCACCGGGCTCGTGACGTTCCCCGAACCGTTCTTCGCGGATGAGCTGACGCTGCGCGCCACGCTCTACGCTGTGGGCATCGTCGCGTGGAGCGTGTGCCGCGACTCGTCCGCTGACCAGCCCGACCAGCGCGTCCTCGAGGCGTTCTGGTTGTGGACGCGCGACTTGCTATGCGGACTGTCCATCGCGTCGCGCGCGGTGCTGCACTGAACGACGGCGATCAACTGCCTAACCCCACCGGCGTACATGGCCAGCAAAAAGAAAACGACGAAGGATCAACGTGATGCTCCGACCCCTACCCCCAGGGTGGGGCCGTTGCGCACGATCGCCGACGTGCAGGTCGAATTGGCACGCGTCTATCGCCAAGCTCGCCTACGAAAGATCGACCTCGACGAGGCAAAGGGCTTCGGGTACCTGCTGCAACTGCTCGCCACGATCACCAGGGATGCGACGGTCGAAGCCCGCGTCGCGGCCCTCGAGGAGCGCTTGAATGCTGCTGAACCGAATTCGCAAGCTTGAGGCTGCGATCGCGGCCCGGGCGCCCGCCGCCGTTTCATTGATCGACGTCGTTGACTACGAGGCCGAGGTCGCCCGCATGCGTTCGGCGCTCGCGGCGATCGAATACGACGGCTTGGACCTGCCGCTCGAGCAGCTCCTGGCGCTCGCGCGCGACGACCAGCGCTACGCCAGCGACCACCCGGCGCCGGCGCGCCCGACTTCGCTTGAGGTGGATACCGGAGAAGACGCGGCGCGCTTCGCTGCACTCGCCGCGCGGGAATTTGAAATACGCATTCTCGAGAGAGACGCGCGACTGGACGTACGTTCTGCGCGTGTGCTTCGCGAGAACGCTGAAGCGCACTTCCTGCATTCAGTTCTGGCAGGTGAGGTAGTTTCCGGCATCACGCCGGATGCGCGCGTCGATCTGGCGCTGCTTCCGTCGCCCATCATCTTTGACGAGGCCGCTGCGCTTGCGGACGCGCGTGCGACGTTTCCTCGTCGTTCCACCCTTCCGGCTGCACGGCGGCTGCAAATCGTGCAGGAAGAACATGCTGCGCGACTGGTAGCACGCAGCTGCGGCACCTCCTGCGCGGACGCCAATCTCGATGCGTTCGAAGATCGGCTGCACCAGCTCAAGGTAGCTGAGCTTCAAGAATTGCTGCGTCGAGAGGCGATGCAGGCTTGACGCCAATTCGCTTGCCCGCACTACGTGGAGCGCTACGCGCCCGCAGCGTCCGCCACGGCGAGGACTACCGCCTGTTCGAGGCCATGCTGGTCGGCGCCGGGGCGCCGCGGCCGCGCCGCGAATACCGTTTCCACCCCACGCGCCGCTGGCTGCTCGACTTCGCTTGGCCGCGCGCGGGCAGCGATGGCGGCGTGTACGTGGAAATCGACGGCGGCGCCTTCACTGGCGGTGCGCACGCGCGCGGAACCGGGCTGCGCCGCGACCGCGAGAAGGACCGCGCGCTGACGCTCTGCGGATGGCGCGGCCTGCGCTACCTGCCCGACGAGCTGACGCGCATCGCGGTGCCCGAGACCATCATGCTTCTGCGCGTGCAGGGCATCGCGTAGCCGCGGGTGCGCATCCAGCGCGAACAGTGCACGAATCCGTGCACTATGCAGGCCACCCGCCAGGTGCCATCCTTGCGTTGCCCGGACGGCGGGCGTGCTGGTGAGACAGCGCACCCGCCTAACCTCAATGCAGACCGTCTAAGGAGACTGCACCATGGCTGTGACCAAGCTTAGCACCCTCCATTCCGCGCCCTCCATCACATTGGGGGTCGATGACGCCGTCCACGCGGCCCAGCAGGACATCGCCAACGCGCTCGCCGTCCTGCGCTGCGCGCAGCTCCGTGCGCGTGACCTGCTTGACGAGGCGACGCCGTCCGAGTTCCAGACCGGCGCCGAGGACGTGTGGCGCGCGATCGCGCTGTCGGTCGCGCGCCTCGACTCCGCGGACACCCACCTGTCGGCGGTGCGATAGCGGCAACTATCGGGGGTGCAGCGGCCAGAGTGCCGCGTAGATAACAATCAACACCAGCCGACTTAAACCGACGCTGGTGTGTGCCCATTGTGGCTGCGCCGCAGGCGATTGGCCGAGCATTCGAAATGCCTTGAGGATGCCGATCAACAGATAGCCGCCGACGAGCCAAACCATGGTTACCTCCGGTGATGGTGGGCTTGCACGACGAGCAACGGGTATGCCAATGGCCAAGGTCGTCGGGAACGGTGGAATATGTGCAGGCCGCCGGCGAAGCGCTCTGGCAGGAACTTTGCTACGCTGGAGTTGCACTCAAGGGGAGGAGAGCAATGCGCCAGCTCATCGTCGCGATCGGCTGCTTCGTCATCGCGGGCACCGCCTGCGGCCAGACGATGTACAAGTGCCAGGTCGATGGGAAGACCACGTATTCTGGCCAGCCGTGTGCGGCCGGTACCGAGGCGAAGCGGATCCGCGCCGATGCTGCGCCGTCGCCAAGTGACGCTGACGCGCGGCGTGAGCAGATGATGCGCGACTACGACGCCATGCGGGCCCGCGAGGCGCAAGCCGATGCCGATCACGCGGCGGCGCAGGCGGAGGTCGCGCGCGGCGCGAGCGACCGAGAGGCGCGCTCGGAACAGGCTAAAGCCGAGGCGCGTGCGAACGAGAAGATCCTTGTCCACACGCCGCAAGGCTGGCTTCGACTCACCCCGAAGGAGGCCGCGCAACGAGAAGCGCAGATCCAGGCAAAGCGTGAAGCATTGGCAGCGGCCAACGCGCGACGGCCTGCGCCAACTGACGATGACATTACGACCAGTCGCACTCCCGCATTTGCTACCTGCAACGGTGGCCAGTGTACGGATGGCGCTGGAAATGTGTTCCAGAAGCAGATTGGGTCGCCCAACAACTATACCGGTCCGAAAGGCGAGTCTTGCTATCGAACCGGAAACGCAATCTCCTGCTTTTAGGAACCGCCAAGCGCACCCTTGGATACGTGAGTGCGGAGATGCTAACGCATGGGCAGTCCACAGGGCGGCGTTCGGATTTGGCGTGCGCGTAGAATTGCCCATCATGCCTTGGGTCCCCGACTACGGCGCTCCGTGCAATCCTGGCAGCGGAGGATGGCCGCCCCTCAAGCACGTGCTGCTCGACGGCGCGCTCGACTTCGAGCCCGTGCTTGACGACGTGCAGTTCGAGGCGGTGCTCGGCGTGCTGCGCGGGCTCTACCGGCAGGCCAAGCGCGCCGGAGACGAACAGCGCGTGGCGGGCATCATGCTCGCCGCCAAGTGCGTCCGCGATACCGGAGCTGGGAAGCCCCTGCGGCAGGAGCGGTGGCCGGCGATCGTCTGCCCGGTGGACCACCCTGACGCCCCTGGCTTCCCACTTGGCTTCGACAACGGGCCACGGCTGCGGACGTACCGCCCATGAACGAGCTGAACGACGCCGGTGGCGAGGCGCCCGCACGGCAGCGCCGCCAGTTTTTCACGCGCAGCGAGTTCGACGCGATCGGCGCGGTGCTGGTGCTCGACGTCGTGGGAGAAGACTTCGAGCCGGTGCCGCTGCCTCGGGCGGCGGAACGCGAAGGCGGGTCACCGGCGCCCCGCCGCTAGATTTCCCGCCTTATTGCCGGGTGCGCCGACGTCGCGTAAGGCTGCGGCCTTTGCGCGCGGCACGCGTCGCGCCTGCTGGTTACGGAGTGACCGGACATTGCTGGCCGCAGCCGCAGCATCGCGGCTCGCCTGCTCGGCCTCCATCAGCAACGTGTCCGCCAAGCCCATGGCGGTTTCAAGCAGGTCGTCGATGCCCTCGTACTGGCCGAGCTTTGCCTTGGACACGAGCTGCACCACGGCGCGCGCGTGGTTGAGCTTCTCGTCGATGACGTCGATAGGGTTGGCTTCGTAGAGCGACATGATGGATGTTTCCTTCGGTAGCGTTGAGAGTTGAGGGTTCAGAGCGATCGCCGTGAAGGCACGGCGGGCCGATCATGCGCTACCAAATTGCGAATCAGCAATGCTGTACGATTTTCACAGCGGCGCTGCCGCCACCGAGTCCCGACACGAGGTAGCTCGGTATCGATCTATGAGGATGAGATTCCGTGGAGATTGACGAGTTGCCCCACGATGATGACGGTCCGCCGTACGTTCCTCACGAGCAAATTGACTTCTCACGAATCACATGGGGATTTCATCGCTTGCCATTTTTCGAGGATGATGTCTGGCTCGGAATGCAAGGCATGAATGTTGGCATAGTAGATCCGATCGTGACCGAGATGGAGCGGGAGCTTCTTGTCCGGTACTACGCGGAGGAACGGACGCCGGGTGATTTGGCGATAGAAGTCGGCGCGATGTCGCAAATGTGGATTTACGGAGCGTACGAAGTGCTGCGCCTCTGGCGGGAGCGCAAGCGGAGCTTCGAGAAGTGGTACACGAATGGCGGTATCGCAGCAATGCTCGCACGATACGAGGCCGCGCCTGGTGCACCGGGAGCACCGACAGTCCGCGCCGCGCAACTTACAAGGTTTCGAGACGACGCAGCTTATCGTGAGCGGATCGCAAATACTTGGGCGCGACTGAAACCGGCGTTTCTCTTGACGGAGTTGCTCCGTATCAATTTGGCTAAGCACGCAGCGCCTGGCCCAGGTGGTGTTCCTGCGCCGGCGCCCGGATATGGGAGGATTAACTCTTGGTGTGGCGCACTAGACTTCGAGGTGATCCAGCGCGACGGTGGAGTCGAATTTCATAATCGTCGTGATGTTGCGGACGCTCTTCGCGACGCCTTACATGATCGATAGTTCGACGGACGATTGTGGGCGCAGGCGCACAGTTTGCGCGACACGTGGAGGTGATGAGCCCCCGACGTTGCGGTCGCGACCATGTCTCCCTATCCTACGGCCTTTGTGGGCGCCGCTGCCCGTCTTAATTAGGCGACTGGCTCGCCAGCCAACTGCGGTGTCCAACGGAGGGGCGAATGTCGCACAACACCAATGAGCAATACCGTGGATGTCAGATCTCGACGACGATCGTCGGGGCCGATGGCGACCCGGAAGTCACGATCGCGGTGACGATTAAGGGGTCTCAAGAATCGCCGTTCCTTCGCCACACTTCGACGTCGGTTCTTCCTGGCGCCATGAGTGACCAAGCAGAACAGCTCGCGCTGGGGTGGGCGCATCGGTGGATTGATGACGTTTTTCGCCCGCCGATGGCGGGTTGACGGCCGTGTCACCCTCTCCCGTTGGCGCCGATCTCGACATCGACGCCCTAACCTGCAAATCGCAGCGCGCGACGATGTCGCGCCGCGACTTTCGCGAGGCACTCGATTACCTTGAAAAGCTGCGCGACGCCGGCGACGAGATCGTACAGCGTGGCCTGCTTTCCGCAGCCATCGTTTCGTATGCGCGCCCATTCACACGAAACAGGCGCGGCGCGGAAAACGAGGCTACGTGCACCTTCGAGTTCACGTGGCCTGCCGACCTTTCGGCGCGGGTGCGGGACACCCACGACACCATCGTGCGTCTGCGCGATACGGTCGTCGCACACTCTGACTTCGATGCCCGCCCAATGCGCCGAGTGCCGGCGCCCGGCAAGTCGTTCGTCACCCGAAGTCAACCATTCGACTTACTTGCGGAGCTTCCGGACCGTGGCGCATTTGAGTTCTTGGCTGGGGTCATGTTCACCCTTGCATCGCAAGCGGCGGCGGACTTGAACGACCAGATTAACCGAGCGCGGAGCGCGGAGACCGCCGCGCGCATCCCCACATGACGCCAGCCGCATTTGTCGCCAAGTGGAAGGACAGCACGCTCACTGAGAGCGCAGGCGCCCAGTCCTACTTCCTCGATCTGTGTGACATGCTGGGGGTCGCGAAGCCTGACGACCCCGAAAACTACTGCTTCGAGCGCGGCGCCGCCAGGACCGGCTCCGGGAACGGCTGGGCGGATGTATGGAAGCGCAACTGCTTCGCCTGGGAGAACAAGGGACCGCACGGTGACCTTGGCAAGGCGCTGCGCCAGCTCATGACGTACGCCCTTGCGCTCGAGAATCCGCCGCTCCTGGTCGTATGCGATCGCGCGACCATCGAGATCCACACCCACTTCACCGGCACGCCGAGCGAGGTCCACGTCATCCGTCTGGACGATATCGGCCGGCCGGAGAACCTCGAGAAGCTCCGGTGGGTGTTCAACGACCCCGAGCGGTTCCGGCCGAACCGGAGCATCAACGACATCACGGCCGACGCGGCCGGCCACTTCGCGGAGATTGCGCGCGCACTCACGGAGCGTGGCCACGAACCGCACGCTGTCGCGCACTTCCTCATCCAGTGCCTGTTCTGCATGTTCGCGGAGGACGTCGGCCTGCTGCCCCGCGGCCTGTTCGTGCGCGTTGCGGAACGCGGCGCCACCAAAGTGGACAAGCTTGGCGCGCGCCTGGCGAGCCTGTTCATGGCGATGCGCACCGGCGGCGACTTCGGGGCCGAGGACATTGCGTTCTTCAACGGAGGGTTGTTCGAGAAAGTGGAGGCTCTCCCGCTGACAGCGGACGACGCCAAAATTCTCTTGGCCGCCGCCCGCATGGACTGGTCCAACATCGAGCCGACCATCTTCGGCACGCTGTTCGAGCGCGGCCTCGACCCCGCGATGCGTGCGCAGCTGGGCGCGCAGTACACCGACCCTGCCACGATCATGAAGATCATTGACCCGGTCATCGTGCGCCCGCTCACGGCGGAATGGGCCGCCGCGAAGGAGGCGATCGCGAAGGACATGGCGAAGTACGTTGCAGGCGGACGTGGCGCCGCAGCTGCGCAGCGCGGCGCCCAATCCGTGTTTCTTGGCTTCCTCGGGCGCCTCAAGAAGCTCCGCGTTCTCGACCCCGCGTGCGGATCCGGCAACTTCCTGTACCTCGCCCTGCGGGCACTCAAGGACCTCGAGCATCGGGCAAACCTGGATGCGGAAACTCTCGGACTTCACCGGCAGATAAATATTGAATGCGATCCGTCAAATGTGGTCGGCATAGAGTTGAGCGCGTACGCCGCGGAGCTTGCGCGCGTCACGGTATGGATTGGAGAAATTCAGTGGATGCTAAAACATGGCTATGAGATTCATCGCCAACCGATATTGGCCAAGCTCGACCATATTCAATGCCGAGATGCTGTGCTCAGTGTCGATGGTATCGAGCCGGAGTGGCCCACCGCCGATGTCATCATCGGAAACCCGCCATTTCTTGGGGACAAAAAGATGCGCGGAGAGCTGGGCGTTGGATATGTAACCCGTCTTCGTGCTGCGTACCTCAATCGCGTGCCAGGTGGCGCAGATTTTGTGACGTATTGGTTCGAAAAAGCGCGCGAGCAAATTCAGCTTGGACGGACACTTCGCGCGGGGATCGTAGCAACCCAGGGAATTCGCGGCGGGAGAAATCGCAGGGTGCTGGATCGAGTCGTTAGCTCGACACATATTTTTGAGGCTTGGAGCGATGAGCCTTGGGTCAACGATGGCGCTGCTGTGCGTGTATCCATCGTTTGTTTTGGCGATCTGCTGCCATGCAACCTGAATGGGTCGCCGGCTCTCACAATTCACGCGGATTTGACCGCCACTCGTCCGCAGTCTCCAACCGGCGCAGTCGATGTCACTACCGCGGTAGCACTTCGCGAAAATGCCAATTGTGCTTACTCCGGCATACAGAAGACTGGTCCTTTCGAAGTAAGTGGAGAAGTTGCGAGAGCCTGGCTGCAATTGCCGAATCCAAGCGGCAAGAGTAACGCGCTAGTGGTCAA
>JBGAIC010000047.1:0-15214 GCA_044225845.1 Casimicrobiaceae bacterium | reverse complement strand
AAGCGTTGGAGCAATGGTATCGACGTAACACGACGGAGCCGGGACATGTGGATCATCGATTTCGGCGTGGCGATGCCGGAGCGTGAGGCCGCTGAGTTCGAGGCGCCATACGAATACGCAAAAAAACATGTAAAGCCTACCCGTGTAGGTAAGCGCGAAGCGCGAACAAATGAACAATGGTGGATATTTCAGTGGGCGCGACCGATGATGCGTGCCGCAATCTCAGGCTTGCCGCGATACATTGTCACGCCAGAGGTTTCCAAGCACCGCATTTTTGCGTGGCAGTCGCCACCCACCGTCGCCGACAAGAATCTGGTCGTCATTGCTCGTTCGGACGACGCCACCTTTGGCGTACTACATTCGCGCTTCCACGAACTCTGGTCCCTTGCCTTGTGCACTTGGCTTGGCGTTGGTAACGACCCGAGATACACGCCCACGGCCACCTTCGAGACATTCCCCTTCCCGCCTGGTTTAGCCCCGGCAGCGACAGCGAGCGGTGCACATAGGGGCTCCCATGTGGACGCCATTGCCGCCGCCGCCGGCGCATTGGTCGAGCTTCGCGAGCGATGGCTCAATCCGCCAGAGTGGATTGAGCGTGTCCCGGAGATAGTGCCCGGCTACCCCGATCGCACACGCGCGAAGCCGGGGCACGAGGCCGACCTGAAGCGGCGGACGCTGACGAACCTGTACAACGAGCGCCCATCGTGGCTCGTGCACGCGCACCAAGCGCTTGACCTGGCCGTCGCGCGCACGTACGGCTGGAACGACTACACACCGGACACTCCCGACGAGGAAATCCTTCGCCGTCTGCTGGTGCTAAACGTGGAACGTTCTGCACAAACATCGACAAATTGAGGCGTGAGGGCACCGCTATATCGGGAGAGGCATATTTTGCCCCCCCAGAGTAATCCTCAACCGAGACTACGCTCGCGTCGCTTTTTCTCCTTCACGGCGATAGCCTTGGACCTGTCGCGGCCGCCAGTAAGCGACCGAGCATCTGCGTCTGAGCGTCCAACCACGACACTCATGGGGTGTCGACGCTGGCGTCGACACCCCAAACGAACTCGGGAAGCAAGCCATGAAGCAGGGTGAATTCGACTTTGACCCAGAGTTTTCGGAGGATGAGACCGCGAGTTGGACGCCCCGGGACATCTGGGTAAACCTTACCCAGCGCGCACTCGAATTTTTTGGCGAGGATAGTAGGTACGAGCGAAAGGCGCTTAAATCCCCCTCGCTAGACATGCATGCGGAGTACCTCAGCATGTTTTCGAACATGCCGGATGGAGGAATGATCGTCTATGGAGTTGAAGATGACGGCACCATAGTGGGCTTGAATCACTGGAGCCAAGACCAGTTGAACAAGTTGGAAAGCTCCCACTTGCAACGATGTCCAATGTCAAGGCCGGAATTTAAGCGGATTCCGCTAGTTATCGCTGGCAAGCCAGAGTTTTGCCTTGCCGTCTACGCGCCGTACATCGGCCGCTTGGTTGAAACAAACAAGGGCGAGGCATACGTTCGATACGGCGAGAGCAAACATGCGATGAGCGAGCCGGAGAAGAACGACTTTCGCTCTACGCGTCAAGAGCTTTCCTTTGAGCTTACCGCGGCGACTCAGATGCAATATCCGGACGACTTCGATCTTCGAATCGTTCAGGATTTCTGCGACGCCTTCCGGCGCAAGGAAGGGCGACAGAATTGGACGAATGAGGAGGTGCTGCTAGACCGGAATTTGCTAGCGAGAGCCGGTCAGCACTTGCGACCACTTAATGCCTTGGTGCTGATGGCAGCAAAGAATCCTCGGTCAATAATCCCCGGTTGTCGCATTCGTGTACTCCGATTCGAAGGCGAATCGGAGGGATGGGGCGAAAGTTATTCACCCGTCGTTGATCGGTACTGCGAAGGTAACCTTGTACAAATAATTCAACATGCCCAAGAGCTTCTGAGTACCGTAATTCACGACGTGACATGGTTGGGGCCCGAGGGCAAGTTCGTTACTACACCAGAGTACCCAAAGTGGGCTTGGTTGGAAGGAATCATAAACGCTTGCGTTCACCGTTCGTATAGCTTTAGCGGCACGGAAATCGTAGTGAAGCTGTTTTCTGATCGCATGGAAATCGACAGCCCAGGCGGATTTGTGCCTCCTGTAAACGTGCGGACAATCTATGAAACACGCGCTGCTCGAAACCCCCACTTAATGGATGCGCTCCGCTTCCTAGGCTATGTCCGAATGGCGCGCGAAGGCACGCGGCGGATACGTGAGAGCATGATTTCAAATCAACTACCCGAGCCCGTATTCAGCCAAGAAACGATCAACGGGATCCTCGTGCGAGTCACCCTAAAGAACGACCATCTAAGTCGTAAGCGTGCATCCGATCGAGATGTGGCTATGCATTTCGGAGTCGATGTGTGGAGAAAGCTATCAGAACAAGAGGTCCGAATCGCTGCCTTTGTTTATCACAACGGCGAGATACACGTTTCAGATGCGCAGCGTCTGACCGGTCGCACTTGGGCGACGAGCAAAAAGGATCTGGATCGCTTAATGTCGGCTGGAATATTGGTCTTTGTACCAGGTTCGTATCAAAGAGATTCCAAGGCTAAGTACGTATTGGCCCCAAGGAAGGATGCACCGAACGCGCCCGAAGCGCCATGAGCATTCCCTAAGCCCGGTGATCTTGGGCAGCGACGCTGATGGAGTTTCCACTGTCCCTATGCGCGCAGCGGATCTCGTCACATGTGATGAGATCGGTTAAGCCTAAGGCTCCTCCTGACCGTATCACGAGGCCCGGGCGCCCCTGCCCCGGCTAGGCCACTGCCTGCGCCGCCCGAACACGACAGAAGGCGCAGCCCCGACTTCACCCGAGTCCGTTCCCCGAAACTGCGCGGATTTTGCTTGAGTGGCCCGCCCCAACTGCGGAGCGCAGCTACCGCCTCGCCGTGGGCGGGTAACGTGGGGAGCGCGGATCAGCGTTCCGCCAGCCGGTCCCGCACCGTCTCGAGGACGCGGAAGGCGGCCTGAGTTCGACTTGCACCCTCGAGGTCGCCAGCCTGCAACATCGCATCGCCGTGGCCGGCCATCCCCTCGAACAACTCCATGACCCGCCCTGGATCCGCGCGCAGGAGCCCGAGAAGCGCGTCCCGGACGTCGTCGTCTGTTATCCGCCGGCCTGGCAACTCGACACCGATGCCGTTCTCCGTACCCCACAGCGCCAAGCCCAGGACGTGGAGCGTGGATGTGTCGAGCCAGTCGGCGGGCAGTAGCGCTGCGGCCGCACGGTTGAGTGCCCCGCAGTTCAGGGCGCCTATGGTTTGGTGCCGCGTGGCGCTAGCCTCCATGGGCGACAGGCTACGCTATGATCGTTGGCGACGCCCTAGGGGAAGGCTCGTCGAGAAGTGGTAAGAATGGTGGTAAGGGCATACGCGAACGATTGAATTGCGCGTTTTTCCCTATGACAGACCCGCTCGATTCGATTCCCTCTACCGGCACCACTTCCTGTCGATGACGGCGAACGTCTCCGTCGTAGTCCCCTGCTACAACGCGTCGCGCTTCCTCGCGGCGACGCTCGACAGCGCCCTCGCGCAGTCGCGGACGCCGCTGGAAATCATCGTCGTCGACGACGGCTCGACGGACGACAGCCTTGCGATCGCGCAGCGCCACCGCCAACGGGCCGGCGTACCCATCGTCGTCGAGACCGGGCCCAATCGCGGCGTCAGCGTCGCACGCAACCGCGGGCTCGCGCTCGCGCGCGGCGACTGCGTCCAGTTCCTCGACGCCGACGACCTGCTGCGGCCGCATGCGCTCGCGACGCGCGTCGATGCTCTCGCCGCTTCGGGTGACGACGTCGCGTATTCCGACTGGCAGGAACTGAACGAAACCGACGCCGGCACCTTCGTACCCGGCCGCATCCACGATCGCGACTGGCTTTCGTATGCGGCCGACGCCGAGCTCGCGGTCCTGCGCGGCTTCTGGGTGCCGCCGGCGGCGGTGCTCTATCGGCGCGCGCTGGTCGAGCGGATCGGCGGCTTCGACGTCCGCTCGCGCGAGCGGCCGGCTGCGCCGCGTCCCCGGCGTCGGCGCGGACTATCGGCGATTGCGCCTGAACACCAGCGAGTCGCGCCGCGACCCGCCGGGATTCGCACGCTACCTGGCGGCGTACACGTACGATGTCGAGGCGCTGTGGCGCAACGACGGTCCGCTCGATGCCGAACGGATCGACGCGCTGGTGCGAAGGCTCGGCTATTGCGCCCGCGTCCTCCATCCGTACGATCGCCCGGCCTTCGACGAGGTCTACCGCCGCATCCGGCGGCTCAACCCAGCCTTCATCCCGCATCCGCGGCGGGCCATGCGCCTCGTTGCGCGACTCGTCGGTTATCCACGCAGCGAAGGCATCGCCACGCTGGCACGGCGCGTATTGCGGCCGCTGCGGCGCCATGACGCGGGGTGACTTGCGTCGCCCGCGGCGCAGCGGCGACAGTGCCGACCGCCCGGACGTCGGGATTGGACGCGTCAGGGCGTAGCGGCCCCGATCGCGCACAGGTGGTCCTGCAGCGTTTCCGAAGACGTCTCCGTCGACGCGAGCAGCCAGTAGTTCCCGTTCGCGGCGACGACCGGCGGCGCGCCGACGACAAGCAGCGACACATCCGCCAGCACCATCGATTCCGGCAGCATCTTCAGCCACGCGAGCGGCGCCTGCGACGCGTCGAGCGAGTCGACCGCCATCGCCACCCAGTGCGCATCGGCGAGTGTCTGCCCGAGGGGCGCCCACGTGGCGCCGGGGTGCTCGCGCGCCAGCGCCTCGTGCACGCCGACCGTCACGCAGTCGAGATGGATGTGCAACTGGTCCTGCGAGCGCCGGTGCGACGAGTTGATCGCAATGGAGTACTGGTCCGCCGGGATCGCGTGCCCGATCTTCCGCGCGGGCCACGCCTGCAGGTTCCACGCCGCCGCCAGCAGGCCCGCGTGTGCGGGCTCGTAGAGCACGGGATCCTCGATGCCCGAGATCCGGTCGGTCGCGATCAGCAGGTACTGCTCGAACCCGTTGCGGTCCTTGATCAACCCATAGCCGTCGCGCGGCGCGTAGACCACGCAAGGCGAGGTAGCGGTGGGATTGACCGCGCACTGGTCGTGCACGATGCGCCAGAGCGCGTCCCGCGATTCCGCGACTCTGCCGACGCAGGATCCGGCCTTGCCGCCGTCGATGCACTTGTAAGCCGTGCGGGAGGCCGGCGGCAGACTTTGGGCCGCGGCAAGGCCGGTGGCCAAGGCCATCGCGACGCCGAACGCGGCACGCCCCCAGCTGCGCGTGCCCATGCGGATCAGTTCGCGGCCGCGACCACCGCGCGCAACCCCAGCAGGTAGCTGTCGACACCGAACCCCGCGATCTGTCCCTTCACGACCTCGGAGATCACCGACTCGTGCCGGAACCGCTCGCGCGCGTGCACGTTGGACATGTGCACCTCGGCGATGGGTACGGACAGGATCGCGAGCGCGTCGCGGATGCCGTAGCTGTAATGCGTCCACGCACCGGCGTTGATGACCACGCCGGCCACGTTGTCGCGAAACGCCTGGTGGATGCGCTCGACCATCGCGGACTCGTGATTGGTCTGGAACGTCTCGACGGCGACGCCGAGCTCCTGCCCCAATGCCGCGAGGCGCGCGTCGATTTCGGCCAGCGTGATGGTCCCGTACTGCTTCGGGTCCCGCTTGCCGAACATGTTGAGGTTGATGCCGTGCAGCGCGAGGAAGGTCTTCATGCGGGCTATTATGCCGGCTTCCCGACCCGCCTCGACGCCTGATGATCAACGGCGACACCCTGCTGATCGCGCACCTCGGCTATCCGACGACGCCGTTCAAGGCCCCGCTCATCTACAACCCCTATTTCGACAGCATCGGCTTCAATGCCGTCGTCGTGCCGATGGGCTCGCTGCCCGAGGACTATCCGGCGCTCGTGCGCCAGATCTTCCGGATGACGAACATCCGCGGCGGGCTGGTGACGATGCCGCACAAGGTGACGACCGTCGGACTGATGGACGAGGTCACCACGACGGCGAAGATCGCCGGCGCCTGCAACGCGATCCTCAAGCGCGACGACGGCACGCTGCTCGGCGATCTCTTCGACGGCGAGGGCTTCGTGCGTGGCGTCAAGCGCAAGGGCCGCGTGATCGCCGGCGCGAGCGCGCTGGTCGTCGGCAGCGGCGGCGTCGGTTCGGCGATCGCGGCGTCGCTCGCGACGGCGGGCGTGGCGCGGCTCGGGCTGTTCGATGTGAACGGTGCATCGGCCGACGCGCTGGCCGGCCGCTTGCGCGAGCATTACCCGGCGCTGACGGTGACGACGGGGAGCCAGGACCCGGACGGCTACGATATCGTCGTCAACGCGTCGCCGCTGGGCATGAAGGACGACGATCCGCTGCCGATGGACGTGGCGCGGATCGCACCGTCCACCTTCGTCGGCGAAGTGGTGATGACCCGCGAATACACGCCCTTCCTGGCCGCCGCGCGCGACCGCGGCTGCGCGACGCAAGTCGGCGTGGACATGCTGTTCGAGCAGATCCCCGCCTACCTCGAGTTCTTCGGGTTCCCGACCACGACGCCGGACGTGCTGCGCGGCGTCGCCGAGGTCGGGTACTGACCCGGCGCGAGGCTCGCGCGGCGCGCGTCATCAGGTGGCCTCGTGAACAAGGAATCCGACGCACCGCATTTCGAGCGGCTCCTGGCCGAGGTTTCGTCACGCTTCGTCAACCTGCCGGCCGCGAATTTCGACGCGGCGATCGACGATGCGTTGCGACGCATCGCGCTGCTGATCGGCGCCGACCGGGCTCAGCAGCTCCGCCTTACGCCGGACGGCGACTTCTACGTGACGCATTCGGGCGCGCTCGACGCGGCGAACCGTGTCGCACCACTTCACGTCGCCGCGATGTTTCCGTGGCTGACCGCCAGGGTCCGGGCGGGCCGGCACTCCGTGTATCCCGACACCGCGGCGCTGCCGGACGCGGCCTGCACGGATCGGCAGAACTTCGCCGCGATCGGCATCAAGTCCCATATCAGCGTCCCTCTGGTCGTCGCGGGTCGCGTCGAAGGCGGCATGGCCTTCGGTTGCGTGAACCGCTACCGGGATTGGGCCCAGGACGACGTCAACCGCGTCGTCGCGTTTTCGCACGTGTTCGCCAACGCTCTCGACCACAAGCGCGCACGCGACGCGCTCGATGCCGCGATGCACTTCGAGCGCCTCGTCTCGTCGATCCTGGCTGCACTGCTGCGAGCCGAATCCGGCGGGCGCGACCGCGTCATCGAGGCGGCCCTGCGCGATGTCGCGGCCGCGCTCGGCGCGGAGCGCGCGACGCTGTGGCAGCGCACCTCCGATGGCGCCATGTTCACTGCCACGCACGGCTGGCCGCAACCTTCCGGTCTTGCGCTGACCGCGTCGGCAACGCCGTGGGTACTCGCCGAACTCCAGCACGGACGGCGCGTCGGGTTCGCGGACGCGAGCGCGCTTCCCGCGGGCGCCGCGGACCGCGACGTGCTGCACGCAGGCGGGCTCGGCGCGGCGACGTTCGTGCCGCTCACCGACGGCCACCGCGTCGTCGGTGCGCTGTCCGTCGCGACGTCGGGGCGTCATGTGTGGCCGGAGTCGCTCGCGAGCCGGCTGACGGTACTTGGCGAGGTGCTCGTCACGGTCATCGCGCGTGCCGTCGCCGAACGCCGCGAGCGTGACGCGCAGAGCCAGGCACTCCACGCATCACGCGTCGGCACCATGGGGATGCTCGCGGCGTCGGTGGTGCACGAACTGACGCAGCCGCTGGCCGCGAGCCTTGCCAACGCCGAGTCGGCGGCTGCGGTCATCAATGCGCCCCAACCCAACCTCGCCGAGGCGCGCGAGCTCGTCGGCGACGTCATAGCGGACAATCACCGCGTCGGCGAACTTGTCCAGCAATTGCGGCGCTTCCTGCGCCGCAACGAAGGCGAGCCGGAGGATTTCGACATCGGGCGCGCCGCCGCGAACGTGTTCCGGCTCATGGCGAACGAGGCACGGACGCACGGCGTCCATGTCCAGCTCGATGTCGAGGCCGACCTGCCCCAGGTGCACGGCAACCGCGTGCAGCTGGAGCAGGTGCTCCTCAACCTGCTGAGCAACGCGCTGGAAGCGGCGGCGGCCGGTTCCGCGACGCGCAAACAGGTGAGGCTGCGCGCGAAGCGCAGCGACCGTGGCATCGCGATCGTCGTCGAGGACAACGGCCCGGGCCTGGATGCCGCCTCGTGCAAGCGCGCGTTCGAGCCGTTCTTCACGACGAAGGTCCACGGGATGGGTCTGGGGCTGTCGATCAGCCGCGACATCGCCGTGGCGCACGGCGGACAGTTGCGGGTCGAATCGACCCCCGGGGCAGGCGCCAGGTTCCACCTCGAACTGCCGGCGCGCAAGCCACCGCAAAGCCGCGACCGCGCGCTGGCGCCGTCCGCGGACGGCATGGTTTACGTCGTCGACGACGACACCTCCATGCGGCGCGCGATCACGCGCCAGCTGCGCTCCGCGGGACACGCGGTCGAGGGCTTCCCGTCGGCGGAGGCGTTCTTGGCCGCAGCGCGCTCGTCGCGCGTCGCGTGCATCGTCTGCGACATCCGCATGCCGGGGCTCTCGGGCCTCGGGCTGCAGGCGTCGCTGGAAGCCGCCGGCTCGAGAATCCCGATCGTGTTCGTCACCGCGCACGCGGACGTCAACGCCGCGACCACCGCGCTGCGTACCGGGGCGATCCACTTCCTGACCAAGCCCTTCGCGCGCCAGGCGCTGCTGGATGCCGTAGCCGAGGCGCTTACGGCCAGCCGCCTCTGCATCGAGGCGGACGCGCGGGATGGCGCGCTGCAAGGGCGCTACGCCAGCCTGACCCCCCGCGAGCGCGAAGTGCTGGCACTCGTCGTCGCGGGCCTGTCCAACAAGGCCATCGCGGCACGGCTGGGCATCGCCGAAGCCACGATCAAGATCCACCGTGGCCGCGTGACCGCCAAGATGGAGGCGAAGTCGGTCGCCGACCTCGTCCACATGGCCGACACGTTGCCTGGAGCCCGGCCGCACGCTGGACGCGCCCGCAAGACGCTGCGGCGATAACACCAAAGTCGTATACGCGGCGCAGGCCGTGCGCCACCGCCGTGCGCGACACAGCCGCGCATACCACCCTGGTCGTATGTCGCGCACCGCCCGCGGCGGCGAAACTGCGGTTGGGCGGCTGTCGGCCCTGACCCGCCGCCTTCATTCCTTGCAACCCCCCCACAGGGAGAAACCGGATGGAAGACTTACCGCGAAAGCTTGCGCGGCGCCTCGCATTGCCGCTCATGGTCGCCGCCAGCGTGGCATCCGCCCAGCAGGTCACGGGTACGCCGGGCGCGCCGGACGCCACGACAACGATCTCCGGACGGCAATTGCCGCCCCCGGCGCCGGCGTTTGGTGGCGTGATCAAGGACGACGCCCTGCAGTCGAAGCCCTGGTGGGCTCCGCGCGTCGTGCCGCCCAAGAGCGCGCCCAACGTGCTGCTCATCATCACCGACGACGCCGGCTTCGCCGTGCCCAGTACGTTTGGCGGCGTGATCCCGACGCCGACGATGGACGCCGTCGCGCGTGAAGGGCTGCGCTACAACCGGATGTTCTCGACCGCGCTGTGCTCGCCGACCCGCGCGGCGCTGATCACCGGCCGCAACCACCACTCGGTGGGCTTCGGCGTCATCTCCGAGCAGTCGACCGGATTCCCCGGCTACAACAGCATCATCGGCAAGGACAACGCGACCATCGGACGCATGCTCGTCGACAACGGCTACAACACGGCGTGGTTCGGCAAGGACCACAACGTGCCGGCCTTCCAGGCCAGCCAGACCGGTCCGTTCGATCAATGGCCGGTCGGCATGGGCTTCCAGTATTTCTACGGCTTCGTCGGCGGCGACACCAACCAGTGGGAGCCCAACCTCTTCCGCAACACAACGCAGATCTATCCGTTCGTCGGCAAGCCGCCGGGCACGTGGAACCTGATCACCGCGATGGCGGATGACGCCATCGACTACATGAACCGGATGCACCAGACGGATCCCAGCAAGCCGCTGTTCATCAAATACGCGCCGGGCGCCACGCACGCGCCCCACCATCCGACGCAGGAATGGGTGGACCGCATCCACGCGATGCACCTGTTCGACGACGGTTACGAGAAGCTGCGCCAGCGGATCTTCGAGAACCAGAAGCGGCTCGGCGTCATCCCGCCGGACACCCAGCTCACGCCGTGGCCGAAGGACGTGCTGAAGCCCTGGGACGAGCTGACGACGGAACAGAAGAAGCTCTTCATCCGCCAGGTCGAGGTATTCGCGGCATACGCGGCGTACAGCGACTACGAGATCGGGCGCGTGGTCGACGAATTCCGCAAGCTCGGCCGCGCCGACAACACGCTGATCATCTACATCAACGGCGACAACGGCACCAGCGCCGAAGGTGGCCCGGACGGCACGCCGAACGAAGTTGCGTTCTTCAACGGCCTCAACCAGCTGCCGGTGGACGTGCAGATGAAGTTCTACGACGTCTGGGGTACGGACAAGACGTACAACCACATGTCCGCCGGCTGGTCGTGGGCGTTCGACACGCCGTTCGACTGGTTCAAGCAGAACGCGTCGCGGCTGGGCGGCATCAACCAGAACATGGTCGTGTCGTGGCCCGCGCGCATCAAGGACAAGGGTGCGCTGCGCACGCAGTTCGTCCACGTCATCGACGTCGTGCCGACCATCCTCGAGGCCGCGGGCATCCACGCGCCCGAAATCGTCGACGGCATCAAGCAGAAGCCGATCGAGGGCACGAGTTTCGCCTACACGTTCGACGCAGCCAACGCCAAAACGGCGTCGCGCCACCACCGGCAGTACTTCGAGATGATGGGCCAGTGGGCGCTGTACGACGACGGCTGGCTGATCAGCACCAAGGTGAACCGGGCGCCGTGGGAAGCGTTCGGGCCGGCCAATCCCGACCCGCTCAACAACCAGGTGTTCCAGTTGTACAACCTCGACTCGGACTTCAGCCAGACGCGCGATGTCGCGGCTGAGAACCCTCATAAGGTGAAGGCCATGCGCGGCGAATTCCTGGCGGAGGCCCGCAAGCACCAGGTGTTGCCGCTCGATGCATCAGTGGCGGCGCGCATCGTGGCGCCGCGCCCGAACATCACGGCGGGACGCTCCCAGTTCGTCTACACGCACCCGATGACGGGTCTGCCGCAAGGCGATTCGCCGTCGATCCTCAACGCGTCGTATACGTTCACGGCCGACGTCGACGTCCCGGCGGGCGGCGGCGAAGGGATGATCGTCACCTCGGGCGGGCGCTTCGGCGGATACGGCTTCTACCTGCTGCGCGGCAAGCCCGTGTGGCTGTGGAACCTGGTCGACCTGCAGCGCCTCAAGTGGGAAGGACCCGACGTGCTGGTGCCCGGCAAGCACACGCTGGTATTTTCGTTCGCCTACGATGGGCTCGGCGCCGGAACGCTGGCGTACAACAGCTTCGCCGGCGTGGGCCGCGGCGGCGTGGGCACGCTGACCGTCGACGGCAAGGTCGTGGACACGAAGAAGATGGAGCGCACGCTGCCGATGACGCTGCAGTGGGACGAAAGCTTCGACGTCGGTTCCGACACGCTGACGGGTGTCAACGATGCGGACTACTCGCCCCCGTTCCCGCTGACGGCGAAGCTGGACAAGTTGACGATTCGCGTGGACCGGCCCGAACTGCCGCCCGCGGAGCGCGCGAAGCTGGAAGCGATGATGCGGCAGAAGGCCGCAGCTGACTGAGCTTGCGGCTGCGTGTGCAGGTGCGGCGCCCGCATCACGCGGGTGCCGCGCACGCCCTTCTCACCTCGCCGCTGTCGATGGCGCGCTGCGCGAGCTTTTGCGCCATCGCCTTCGCGGCTTCGAAGCTCGGCAACTCCAGGTCCACCCAGGTGGCCTGCCAGGCGAGCCGGAACGACCCGCCGACCCACGCGACCACCGACGCGAACGGCACCCAGGCGCCGGGTTTGCCCTTGTCGGCCAGCGACACCGCGCAGACCACGATCCCGCAATTCTTGTACATCGGCATACGACCTCCGTGCATGACGCCGCCAAGCGCCCCCGGCTTCCGCGACGGTTACCGGGGTACGACCGCGCCGCCTGAACGCGAGTTCAACGCCTGCGGGTGTTCTCCACGATTGTCATCGTTGCCCATTGCACGACCGTGTCGCGCGGATGACGACACGCGGGCGAATGAAGGCAGGGCTTATGGCGACGAAGCGAGGTGCTCGAGCCAGCGCGCCGTCAGCTTCTCCTGCACGGTGTTCTGCGCGAGCCGCTCTGCGAGCGCCGGGAAATCGACGCGGTCGAGCGGCTGGTCCTGGTTGAAACACGAGAACACATAGGTCGTCTCGCCGGTGACGGGATCGTGCTGCGGTTGCAGGCACTGTGCACAGATCTCCTTCATCATGCACTGCATCGGCGAGTTGATCGAGCCGATCGCCGTGTGCGCGGGATTCAGGTGCGCCGCCAGCACGCCGTGGCGCGCGGCGGCCACCGCGGCCATCATCCGGTCGGAACCGATCGCGATGATGCGGTCGACGTCGGGCAGCGGGATCGGCTGCGCGCCCAATGTCCCTGTCGCATACGCGGTCATCGCCGCGACGATGTTGCCGACGAAGCTGCGGTCCTGCGGCCGCGACGGCGACGGCGCGAAGCCCGGCGCCTGGTCGCAGCACCAGACGACAACGTCGGCGGCGGCTTCGATCTCCTCCACCTTGTAGCGGTCGACCATGCTGCGATAGCCGGCGAAGTACAGCACCTTCGAACCCGCGTCGCGGAACGCGCGGCCGATCGAGAACAGCACCGCGTTGCCGAGGCCGCCGCCCGCGAGCAGCACGGTCTCGCCGCCGTGGATCTCGGTGGGCGCGCCGGTGGGACCCATCAGCACGACGGGCTCGCCCGGCTGCAACGTCGCGCACAGGTCGGACGAGCCGCCCATCTCCAATACGATCGTCGACACGAGCCCGCGCTCGCGGTCCACCCACGCGCCGGTGAGCGCGAGGCCTTCCATCGCCAGCCGCGTGCCATCCACGGCGCGCGCGGTCGACTCGAAGTTCTGCAGCCGGTAGAACTGGCCCGGCTGGAAGCGGCGCGCCGCCGCCGGCGCATGGACGACGACCTCGACGATCGTCGGCGTAAGGCGCACGACGCGCTCGATGCGCGCGCGAAGGTCGCGATCCAGCGCGCCGATGAACGCCATGTCGTCGAGTGGCGAGGCGGGCTGCACGCGCGCCAGCACGCGACTCACGATCGGATAGCCCGCCTTTGCGCTCGCCATCGCCTTGACGACGTTGCCGAAGAACGACGGATGCAGGTCGCCGAAGAAACTGACGGCACGGCCATCCGGCCGCAGTTCGGTGAGCACCGCGGGATGCTCGGGCTTGGCGAGGCCGCGCACCGGCTTCACCGGCGCCCCGTGCTCGTCGAGCAGCCGGAAGTACTTGCCGTCGAGCACGAAGTGGTCGGGATCCTCGCGGGCGAGCACCGTGTTGGGATGCGTGCCGGCCGCGATCAGGATCGCGCGCGCCGGCAGCGTCGTCTTCGCCACTTCGTGCCAGCCCTTGCCCTCTTCCGTCTTCTGCACCGACACGGTGAGGCCAGCCGCACGGCCACCGGCGTCGACGTCGATCGCGAGCGGCGTCAGTCCTTCCGCGAACCAGATGCCTTCCTCGAGCGCCTTGTCGACTTCCTCGTGGTTGAGCGTGTACGACGGGCTGTCGACCAGCCGGCGGCGGTAGGCGATCGTCACGCCGCCCCAGCCGCGCAGCAGTTCGACGACGCGCGGCGCGCGCCCTGCGGCCGCGGCCGCCGCACGTTCGGCGCGGATCGCGCGCGCATGGGCCAGGAATTCGTCGGCGACGACGCGCTCGTCGGCGTTCCACGCCGCCACCGCCTCGTCATGACCGCGCAGCGCGGCCAGCGCCTCGTAGCGCGCCAGGAATTTCTCGACCTGGACCGGGTAGTAGGCAAGCGCCTCGGTAGCGGTGTCGATGGCCGTCAGGCCGCCGCCAATGACTACCACCGGCAGGCGCAGCTGCATGTTGGCGAGTGCGTCGCGCTTGGCCGCCCCGGTGAGCTGCAGCGCCATCAGGAAGTCGGACGCGGTGCGTACGCCGTTGGCGAGCGCATGCGGCAGGTCGAGCACCGTCGGCCGCCCTGCGCCAGTGGCGAGCGCGATGTGGTCGAAGCCGCGCGCGAACGCATCGTCCGCCGTCAGCGTGCCGCCGAAGCGGACGCCGCCGTACAGCGCGAACGCGTCGCGGCGCTCGAGCAGCATCCGGATCGTGCGCAGGAAGTTCTTGTCCCAGCGCACGGTGATGCCGTATTCGGCGACGCCGCCAAAGCCCGCCAGCGTGCGCTCGTCGAGCGGCTCCTGCAGCGTCGAGAAATCGCGGATCGGCGCGAACGGCGCACGCGCGCCGTCGGCGGCGCGGCCGGACAGCGCCGGCTCCAGCGGCTCGATCTTCAGGCCGTCGATGCCGACGACGGTGTGGCCGTCGTTCAGCAGGTGATGCGCCAGCGTGTAGCCGGCCGGGCCCATGCCCACGACCAGCACGCGCTTGCCGCTGTGCGACCGTGGCAACGGGCGCGCGAGGTTCAGCGGATTCCAGCGCGTCAGCAGCGAGTAGATCTCGAAGCCCCAGGGCAGCGCGAGCACGTCCTTCAGCACGCGGGTCTCCGACTGCGGGATGTCGACCGGGTCCTGCTTCTGGTAGATGCACGACTTCATGCAGTCGTTGCAGATCCGGTGGCCGGTGGCCGCCGCCATCGGGTTGTCGACGCAGATCATCGCCAGCGCGCCCAGTGCCCAGCCTTCCGCGCGCAGCTTGTGGAACTCGGAGATGCGCTCGTCCAGCGGGCAGCCGGCCAGCGTGACGCCGAACGGGCTCGCCTTGAAGACGGGCGCCGTCGACGTGTCGCCGGCCGGCTTCCTGTCGGTGAGACCGTGCGCGCACGAGTCCTTGCCCTGCTCGTGGCACCAGATGCAGTAATGCGCCTGGTCCAGGCCGCCGACGAGATCCGTGCCGGCGTCCGTCAGCGTGAAGCCTTCGCGCCGGCGCAGGTGGCCCGGCACGGCTTCGAAGGCCGTCACGCCATGGCGCTCGGTGGTCGCGAGCGGCACCAGAGCCATGTAGTCGAGCTTGCGCGGCGCCTTGAACAGCACGC
>JBGAIC010000046.1:0-26421 GCA_044225845.1 Casimicrobiaceae bacterium | reverse complement strand
CGGGGCCGGCCAACGGTGGCGGGGCGCGTCCCGCCGCGCCGCCGCAGCCCGCGACGGCCCACGCAGCCGCTGGCACGCCGCAGTCGTTGGCGGATCGCCGCCGCGCCGCGCGCGCCGGCGCGCAGGGCAACACCTCGTCGCAGGCGGGCGCCACGTCGTCCACCGGCACCGGCGGCACCAGCAGCACCAGCGGCACGGCCAACAACGCCACGACGCAGGGCTTCGGCCGCCGCAACCGGTGACCGCGTGAGGAGAACGCGATGCGTGCCGACCCCCATCCTTCAGAATCGCCGCCGCGACCCCCGGTCGCGAGGACCATGGACACGATGACCTCATCCAATTCCCGCCCCTTCGCGCAGCGCGCGCTGATCGTCGCGCTCGCGCTCGCCACCGGCGCCTGCGCCACCAAGCGGCCCTACGAGCCGGACGACGCCATGCTGCGCAAGAACGCGCTGCCAGCCGAGCAGAACGACGTGTCGGGCGCCAAGGCCGCGCAGGCCGACAACCTGCGCGTGTACAAGGGCTCGGGTGTCGTGGTCCGCGGCCAGTTGCCCGGTGGCGGCCTGCCGCCCGGCCCGCCGATCACGCAGGTCGGGGGCGGCAACGTCGTGCTCAACTTCGAGGGCGCCGACCTGCGCGAAGTCGTCCGCAACGTGATGGGCGACATCCTCAACGCCAACTACACGATCGACCAGAACGTGGGCGGCACGGTGACCATCCGCACGTCCACCGGCATCCCGCGCGACGCGCTGATCCCCACGCTGGAAACGCTGCTGCGCCAGAACGGCGCCACGATGATCAACGAGAACGGCCTGTACCGGATCATCCCGATGACCAACGCGGTGCGCGGCAACCTGTCGCCACAGCTCGGCAACTCGCAGCGCGCGCTGCCCACCGGCTACTCGGTGCAGATCATCCCGCTGCACTACACCAGCGCACCGGAGATGGCCAAGATCCTGGAGCCGTTCGCCAAGGATGCGCAGGCCGTGCGCGTCGACACCACGCGCAACCTGATGATCATCGCGGGCACGCAGCGCGAGCTGCAGCACATGATGGACACGATCGACACGTTCGACATCAACTGGATGGCGGGCATGTCGGTCGGCGTGTTCACGCTGCAGAACGCCGACGTCAAGAGCGTGATGACCGAGCTCGACAAGGCGATCGGCACCGACAAGGCCGCGGGCCCGCTCGCCAGCATCTTCAAGGTGATCCCGATCGAGCGGCTCAACGCGATCATCGTCGTCAGTCCCAACGCCGAGTACGTCGAGCAGGCCAAGCAGTGGATCGACCGCCTCGACAAGGGCGGCGGCACCGACGGCCCGCGCTTCTTCGTCTACCACCTGCAGAACACGCGCGCCGAGCGGCTGGGACCGCTGCTGCAGCAGGCGTTCACCGGCCGCTCGACGGCCACGACCACCAGCACCACCGCGTCCGTGGCGCCCGGCACGCCGGCGAACACGATCGTGTCGCCGCCGTCGTTCTCGGCGCAGCCCGCCGTGCTGACGCCGGCGGCGCCGCAGGTGAACATCAACAACCAGCCGCCGGGCTTCAACAATCCGAACAACCCGAACAACCCGAACAATCCCAACGCGCCCGGCAGCGGCATCGTGCGCAACCTGCAGGTCGTCGCCGACAAGGACAACAACGACATCCTGATCGTGGCCACGCCCGTCGAATACGCGATCATCGAGGCGGCGCTGCGCAAGCTCGACGTGCCGTCCCGCCAGGTGATCATGGAGCTCGCGATCATCGAGGTGACGCTGTCCGACGACTTCCAGTTCGGCGTCGATTTCCTGTTCCGCAACGCGGCGCCGTCGGGCCGCGGGTCCGGCGGCAACGTCAACTTCTCGACGCCGGTGGCGGCGACGACGGGCGGCGCCACCAACAGCATCGCGGCCAACCTCATCCAGGGCTTCACCTACCTGATCAGCAACGCGGCGTTCCCCGGCGGCATCCAGGCGGCGATCAAGCTGCTTGACACCTACGGCAACGCCAAGGTCGTGTCGAACCCGCACCTGGCCGCGCTCGACAACCAGAAGGCGACGATCAAGGTCGGCACGCAGATCCCGATCAACCAGCAGTCGATCGTCGGCAGCACGACCAACGTCGTCACCACGACGTCGTCGTACATCGACACCGGCGTGCTGGTGCAGGTGACGCCGCACATCAACGCCGGCGGCCTCGTCACGCTCGAGGTGGAAGCGCAGGTCAGCGATCCCGGCACCGCCGCGGCCGCCGGCGACGCGCCGCCGATCAACTCGCGCTCGGTGCAGACGATTCTCGCCGTGCCGTCGGGCGAGACGATGGTGATGGGCGGCCTCATCCAGGAGCACAACAGCAACACGTCGAGCGGCCTGCCGCTCGTCAACCGCATCCCGATCCTGGGCGGACTCTTCGGCAGCCAGCAGCTCAAGAAGGATCGCACCGAGTTGATGCTGTTCATCACGCCGCGCGTGGTCGACGGCGTGCAGGACATCGACACGGTGATCAACGACCTGCGGCGCCGGATGAACTCGATCGACGAGCTGTTCCCGGGCGGCAAGGACGCGCGCGACATCTATCCGATCGGCGATACGACGATGCGCGTGCCGCCCCCGGCTCCGGCCGCCGCGCCGGCCAAGCCGGCGCCCGCCGTGGCGCCCGTGACGGTGAAACCGGCTGCGGCGCCCACGGATTCCCCGTACGGCGTCACGCAGCCTGCGACGCTCACGACGCCGGCCGTGCAGCCGGCGGAGCCCGCCACGCCCGTGCCGGCGGCCGTCGTCCCGGCTGCACCCGCGGCGCCGGCCCCTGCGCCTGCGGCCACCGCGCCTGCGCCTGCGGCCACCACGCCGGCCAGCACCAAGCCCGCCGCCACCGCGCAGGAGACCCCGGCGGAGCGGCGTGCGCGCCTCAAGGCGGAGCGGGAGGCCAAGGCCGCCGCCCGGCAGGCCGCGGACGGCGCGGCCGCGAAGGCGCCGGCCACCTCGGGGCAGTCGGGCGCCGTGACGCCGCCCGCGCAGTGAGCGGACGCCCTTTCGCGTAGCGGCGGAGGCGGGGCGGCGCGGCCGCGGACGCCCTCATCCGGGAGGCAACCGCGTTGTCGAATATTCGCTGTGGCGCCCTTGCAACAGCGGCCGCGAGGGGGCCGCAAGGGGCGGACGGGTTTGACGCTTCCCCCCCATTTCTATAGGCTTGCCGCCGTTCGCCGCGTGTGGGCGCCCGCGGGATGTTCGGTCTTTCGAGTCGATGTCCCCAGAGTGAAGCGCGGTATTTGACGGCCATTTTTCGAGGCTTTCCGCATGACTTCCAGAGTTTTCGCCCGGGCGCAGCAGATATCCTCCAAAACTGTCGCCGAATGGCGACAGTTGACAGTCGCGGCATTAATTGGTGTTACGCTGGCTGCGTGCTCTACGACGGGGGGGCTTACGAAGGATTCCCCCGACGAAGCCAAGGTGGCCGCCGTCAAGGCCCGGGCTGCAGTGCGCTGGAAGGCGATCATCGACGGCGACGTCGACACCTCCTACGGCATGCTGAGCGCGGGGTCCAAGGCAACCACGTCGATGGAATCGTATCGGCGCAAGGCGCGGCTGAAGGGCTTCACGGAGGCGGACGTCAAGTCGGCCACGTGCGCGGGCGAGGTTTGCAAGGTGGCGGTCGAGATCATGCTCGACGTGCCGAAGATGAAGGGGTTGAGGACTTCGGAAACGGAGACCTGGATCCTCGAAAAAGGGCAGTTCTGGTACGTATTCCCGTTTTAGGACGGCCGCCGTTGCATTTTCCCCACACCCGGGACGGCGCGGAGGCCGGAATAGTTTGTAGGTCGAGAATAGGCTGTAATAACATCAGCTCGCTGTTGGTTCCAAAGTGATCACTTAAACGGCAACTCAAAGGAGTCACCACCCACTATGAAGACGTTCAAACAAAAGTCCCTGTACGCCGCCCTCGCGGGTGTTGGCGCCTTGGGCATGACGGGTGCCGCGCAAGCGGTCAACGTCAACCCCGACGGCCTGGGCCAAGTCCTGATCTACCCGTACTACACGGCTCGCGCGCTCGCCGATGGCCAAGCCCCGTACGCGTCGCTGCTGACGGTCGTCAATTCGACGGCGTCCGCCAAGGCGGTCAAGGTCCGCTTCATCGAAGGCAAGGCTTCGCAGGAAGTCCTCGACTTCAACCTGTTCCTGTCCGCCAAGGACGTGTGGACCGCCGGCGTCCTGCAAGTCACGGGTACGTCGGGCGCGGGTGTCGGCACCTACGACAAGTCGTGCACGGTTCCCCCGCTCCCCACCGGCGGCGAGTTGCAGCCGTTCGTCAACTATGCCTATGCGGATGACGCTGTCGAAGACGCGTCGCTGGACCGCACGATGGAAGGCTATGCGGAAATCATCGAAATGGGCACGGTTCTCAAGGGCACGTCGCTCGAGAAGGCCGTCACCCACGTCAGCGGCGTTCCGCCCTGCACGGCTTCCGTCCTGATCCCGGGCACGGACGTCGACAGCGACCCGGTCAACGTCGCCATCAACGCCGCGCTGACCACGCCGTCCGGTGGCCTGTTCGGCGACATGACGTACATCAACGTCCTGGCCGGCACGGACTACACGGCCGACGCCGTTGCGGTGGACAACTTCCGCAACTATTCCGCGTACAACACGCCTGGCAGCATCCAGCCGACGCTGGAACAGGTGTACCCGCCGGTCGCGGTGATCGTCAACAGCGCCAACACGACGTTCGGCACGACGGTCCTCGAGTCGTACTTCGGGACCAACATCGACGCGGTGTCGGCGCTGTTCATGCAGCAGCACGTGTACAACGACTACGTCCTCGATACGTCGACGAAGTCGGGTACCGACTGGGTGTTGACGTTCCCGACCAAGAAGTACTATTACAACGACGACGGCACGGTCAAGTACCTGTTCCAGAGCGACCTGGGTCCGGACGGCGCGTGCGACGACATCTCCGCCACGATCTACGACCGTGAAGAAAACACGGCCAAGGGTTCGGTGGGCTTCTCGCCGCCCAAGCCGGGTGCCAAGTCCAACCAGTTGTGCTGGGAAGCCAACGTCCTGACGTTCCAGTACCTGAGCACGGGTTCCGCGTCGCAGGTGTTGGGTTCGTCGAACAACCGGAGCATCGTTTCGGCGTACCAGAACGGCTGGGTCGACCTGACGTTCCCGTTCTCGACGTCTGCCCCGCTGGTCCACTCGCTGTATTCGGGCGAGACGGGCGTCATCTACCTGTCGGGCAATACGCAGTTCGCATCGGCCACGTACTACGGCCTGCCGGTGGTGGGCTTCGCGGTCCAGTCGTACCTGAACGGCAACCTGTCGGAATCGGACGGCACGCTGGTTCAGTCGAGCTACGGCGGCAACTTCCTGCACAAGACGAAGCGCTCGATCACGCTGGGCACGGCGGTCGAAACGGGCAAGGCTGCGCCGAAGTAAGTTGGAAGACCCTCTCGCGCGGTCGTGTAAACGATGCGGGCGGGAAGCATCAGGAAAAGCGGGGCTTCGGCCCCGCTTTTTTTTGCGCCGCGACGAACTCGGGCGAGGAAACCGTGTCGTATCGGCGGTCGGAAACAGGTAACAAGTGGTGTACGAGCCGCGCCTACAGCAGTGGTAAAATCCGGTATGCCTTTTGCATGATCTTCCGGGGGCGGGGGCAACACGCACGGGAGCGCCATCCCAGGCCAGTAGAAGCGGTGAGGCGTTACGAATGTGGACTGGGGGTGCCGCACAGCGGCACCGGGATGCAACAGATTTGGAGAGAACCATGCGATTCTTGAGCAAGTGGATCGGCGCGGCGGCCGTGGCGGCTGCATTCGCCGCAGCGACCCCCGCATCCGCGGATGTCACCGTCACCTACACCGGCTGTTCCTCGGGCACGTCGTCGTCCAGTGCCGTATCCTGCCCGTCCGGCAGCGGCGGCCCGGTCTTCTCGATCAGCGGCTGCACGGCCGCCAGCGGCAGCGGCGATTCGGTGGCCTGCACCATATCCAGCGGCACCACCACCACGCCGTCCTGCACGGTGACTTCCGGCACGGTCTCGTCGTCCACGACGTCGTCGTCCGTGACGTTCACCGGCAGCTGCGTGAACCCGACGGCCACCGGCACGTGGACCATCACCGCCGGCAGCGACTCCAGCGCCATCACCACCACGTGCGACACCACGACGCCGTCCACCACCTGCACGGTCACGTCGACCAAGACGCAGACGGTCACCGCCAAGTACACGTCCACGAACACCGACTCGCCGGCCTCGGCGTCGAAGTCGGCCGCGCTGACGCTGACGACCACCACCGGCAGCATCCCGTCGTCGTGCACGCTCACGTACTACAACTCCGGCAGCCTGACGCCGCTCAGCGCTACGCTGAAGACCATCGCCATCAACAGCGGCAACCCGGTTTCGCTGGGTGGCCTGGCCTATGACGTCCCGGGCTTCGCAGCGGGCAACGTGGCCATCGCCAAGCTCGTGGTCCCGGCCAGCGGCAGCAGCATCAGCTACTCGGAGTACGCCGGTCCCGCAACTACGCGCACCGTTTACGCGTCGCAGGATCCTTGTGGCCTGACGCAGGCCAACAAGATCACCTCGAGCACGACGGGGGCGTTCAAGCTGAGGATCAGCGCAACGAATACGGTCTCCGGTGTTTCGAAGGGTTCCGTTTACATGAAGCCCGGTGAAACGTGGTACTTCATGTGGATCAACTATGGTGTCGATCCGAACTACACGCTGTCGACGTACGGCTACCCGATCGCGCCGGCCACCTGCTCGCGCACCGATAGCATCGCTTGCGAGATCCGCGTCTCGACGTTCTGAGTCGCGGTACTCCGCACCAAGGGGATCGGGCCCGCGAGGGCCCGGTCCTTTTTTCATGTACAGTCTCGCGCCACGCCCCCCTGGGGCGCCTTCCGCCCCGAATCTATGAACCAAGCCTCTCTCAGCTCCACTGGCACCCGTCTGCTCCGCGCCACCGTTGGCCTGTTGGGACTTGCAACTGTCGCTGCGGCCCCCGCCATCCATGCCCAGACGGCAACTGCGCCTGCGGTAGCCGCCGCCGGCGCGCCCGCGACCGTAACAACTCCCCCCGATACGGAACTCCTTCGCAATTCCAAGGCGCGGGTCACACAGGGCGACTACGACACCGAACTCGAGCGAATCCCCGCCAACATCCGCGGTGGATTCGGTACGGATGTGGATCGCGTCAACACGCTGTTGCAGCAGATCCTGGTCGACAAGACGCTCGCTGCCGACGCGCGCGCGCAGGGGCTGGACAAGGACCCCGACGTGCAACGCAAGATCCAGCTCGCCGTGGACAAGCTGTTGACGGTCATAGTCCTCGACCGTGACCGTGAGGCTTGGGGTCAGGAATTCGATGCCCGCCCCGGCAACGACGTCGCAGCGCGCGAGCAATGGCTCACTCAGCCCGACAAGTACAGCGAGCCGGCACGCTACCGCCTGACGACGATCACCTTCACCATTCCGCCCAACACGGCCGCCGAGGCGTTGGAACGAACCGAGCAGGCTCGCGTCGATCTCGCTGCCGGCAAGGACGTGAAAGCTATCGCGGCGGCGCTCGCGTCCGTACCGGGCGCCACCATCAATACCGGCGGAGATGCCGTTACCATCGACAAGCTGGAGCCGGCGATCCGGCGCACGGTCGACCGTCTCTCGGCACCTGGCGACATTTCCCGGCCCATCCGCCAGGCATCGAGCGTCCAGGTGATCCGGCTCGAGGCGAAGGAGCCCGGCGCCGTGATTCCGTTCGAGAAGGCCAAGGACGGCATACTGAAGCAGATGCGTGACAGCTATATCGAGGCCAAGCTCGCGGCCAAGTTGAACGACATCCGCAAGGATCCGAGCGTGGTCGTCAACCAGCCCGCCGTCGAAAAGCTGCTCGTGCGGGCCACGCCGGACGACATCAAGCGCGCGATGAAGGAAGCGGTGCAGTCGCGCGAGCAGGCCGGACGGCGTCCGCCCACGAAGCCCGGCCCGCCGCAATAGCGCCGATGGCGACGCCGCGGACCGACGACGGCGTCCCGGCGGCGGCCCCGTCGGCGCCGGCGACCGCGCCCGAGGCGGCCAGCGCGCGCAACCGCGCGCTGTTCGCCAGCTTCTATCGGCGCGAGCTCGTCACGCGCTACTTGGGCAGCGTCACCGGGTTCGCGTGGGCGCTGCTCAACCCGATCGTGCTGCTGGGCGTCTACGCCTTCGTGTTCACGCAGGTGTTTCCCCAGCGTGGCGTCGAGGCCTACCTGCCTTTCCTCGCGATAGGGCTGTGGCCCTGGCAGGCGAGCCAGGAGGCGCTGCAACGCGCCACCACCACGCTCGGGGCTTACTCGGCGCTGATCCGCAAGGTGGCGTTCCCGCACGAGCTCACCGTCTACGCGAGCACGCTCGCGACGTTCACGTTGCAGTTCACGGGCTACGTCGCGGTGCTGTGCGTGCTCGCCGCCATCGGGCAGCCCCTGCATCTGTCCGGCTTGCTGCTCGCCGTGCCGCTGTGGTGCCTGGTGGCCGTCGCGGTGACGGGGCTCGCGCTGATGACTGCATCGCTGCAGGTCTTCATCCGCGACATCGAGCATGTGCTGCCCCCGCTGCTGATGATCGGGTTCTACCTGACGCCGATCGTGTATCCGCCCAGCGCCGTGCCGGCGGCCGTGCAGCCCTGGCTCGCGGCGAATCCGTTCGCGTGGGTCGTCGGGCGCCTGCGCGACGCGCTGCTGCACGGCGACCTTTCGTTGCGTGCGAGCGACTTCGTTGCCGTGCTCGTGGCCGCGGCGTTGTTCCTGGCGGGACGCTGGATCTTTCGCCGCTTGTCCCCGCGCTTCGAGGACTACCTGTGACCACGGCCGTGCTGCTGGAGCTCGACCACGTCGGCAAGTCCTATCCGAAGACTGCGCGCGGCCACCATGCGTTGCGTGCCGTGTGGGACGCGCTGCGCGCGCGGCCGGCGGCCGAGCATTTCGACGCGTTGCGCGACGTGTCGCTGCGGCTTACGCGCGGCGCGTCGCTCGGCGTCATCGGCGAGAACGGCGCGGGCAAGTCGACGCTGCTGAAGATCATCGCGGGCGTCATCCAGCCCACGACGGGCCGCGTCGCCGTCCATGGGCGCATCGGCGCGCTGCTGGAGTTGGGCTCCGGTTTCCATCCCGATTACACGGGGCTCGCCAACATCGACCTCTCCGCCGCGTTGCTCGGCCTTTCGGCGCGCGAGATCCGCACCAAGCGCGACGCCATCGTCGCCTTCGCCGACATCGGCGAGCACATCCACGAACCGATCAAGCACTACTCGTCGGGCATGGTCGTGCGGCTCGGTTTCGCAATCGTCACCGCAGTGCGGCCCGACCTGCTGATCACCGACGAAGTGCTCGCGGTGGGCGACGAATCGTTCCAGAAGAAGTGCGTCGCGTGGATGGAACGCTATCTCGCCGACGGCGGCACGCTGCTCCTGTGCTCGCACAGCATGTACCACGTGCAGAAGCTGTGCCGCGACGCGTTGTGGCTCAAGGACGGCGCCGTGATGCGCCAAGGCGACGCGGCTTCCGTGACGCAGGCCTATCTCGCGTGGCACGAGGAGAAGGCGGCGGGGGCGCGCGCGCCGATCGCGGCGTCCGTCGCGTCGGCGGCGGGCGTGTATGCGATCCAGTCGCTTACGCTCGAGCCGGGCGACACGCTGGCGCAGGGCGCGCGCTTCTGCGTACGCGGCTCCGTGTATTCGCCGGATGGGCGCGCGCCGACGGTGCTCGTGGGCATCGTGCGTGCTGACGACACGCCGGTGTATGGCGTGTCCACGGAGATCGACGGAATCGCGCTGCGCGAGTCCACAGCCGGACACTACGGGTTTGCGCTGGAGTTTCCCGCGCTGGACCTGCTGCCGGGGAGCTACCGCGTCCGTGCTCACGCATTGGATCCGGAAGGCGTGCGGCTGTTCGACAACGTCGAGCTGCCGTTCACGGTGACCGGCGACTCGCGCGAGTTCGGGCTCGTGCGGCTGCCGCACCGGTGGAAGTAGCGCCAACAGAAGATTCTTTGCACACGTTGAGAAGTAGTTGCGCAGCCTTTCCCTTGGTACTGTGCTCGGCATCCTGATCTGCGGTGCAATGCATCGGCATAAGTAATCCACGCTTGCCCGGGCATTTGGCAAGTTCTCTGGATCATGCCCGGATCAAATAAGCGAACGCTACGGTCCTGACTGCGAAAAACAGTTTGCAATCCACAAGGAGGACTATCGTCCCCATCGCGCGGAGCGTTGCTGATTGCAAACGGCACGGAGCTATCAAATTTCGGAAACACTTTGCAACATTTGTGGTGAACAGTTGCAGATTTGATACAACCCCGAAACGCAGAACATGTCCGGGGCAAAGCTCATCCAAGTCTTTGAAACTGAGGAAGATCTGAATTTGCTGATTACGAGTGTCCCCAAGGAAATGGATTGCGGCGTCGGCGTTGTGTAGCTAGCGTGTGCATCACAACAACTTGGATGGGGAGAACCAAGATGTCTCGTCAATTTGAACGTGGCAAATTCGCTCCGCTTCTTGCCACTGCCATAGCCGCTTGGACGCTTGTGAGCGCGGCGTGGGCGACTAATCCAAATACGACGGCTGCAGACGCGGTTGCGTACGAAATCGACCAAGGTTGGGTAACCACTTCATTGGAGTCCGCGACGACGGGCCGCTGGTTTGTCTACGGAGAAATGGCAGGCCACTCCTACTGCCTGGAAACAGCAACCGGATCGCTATCACCCATTGCTATTGATAGCCGTATCGACGTGTACAGCGATACCTCAGGCACGACATTTTCTGTTTCGGGTTCACCGGTAGCTAACGATGTGCCCACCGGCGAGCCACTGGTTATCGATGGCGCCCGCGCTTGCTACATCGCGCCAGGATCTCAGCCGACCACCAACCTTCGATACGTCAAGATTTCGTCGCCGGGGATGGCCGCCGGAGATACCGGATACATAAAATTTCGCATTCAAGAAACGACCCTGTTTGCTCCCTACTTCGTTGCGGCGACGAATTCAGGAGGCACAGCCTACCAAGGGGCGGCGAGCAGCACGACGCGGTTCCGGGTCGTCAACAACGTCCGAGGCGTAACGATTCACTTGCGTGTAATAACGATGCCGACCAGCCCAAGTTTCACCGGCGTCGACTACACGTGGAGTGTGCCGGATTGCCTATGCGACGTGCTCGCCCCTACGTACCCGTCTCTTTGGCCCTACCTGACCGGGACTGCGAGTACCACCGGGATAACGGGAAAGCTCATGATCTCGCACGATGGTCCTCCCGGGTCTATCGACGCTTGGGCGCTCAAGGCCGACTCGTCCCTGTATTACCAGCTTCACACGCGATAGTTGCGAGTGCCGAGACGCGCCTTCCGATTTGGAGGCGCGAAGTGCGTGCCTGGGGAGGCTCACATGACTGTGGTGAAAGGGAGTGCGTGCTTACGCGCGCGCGTCGCAGCGTTAGTTGCGATTTCCATGATCGGACTAGCGTCTTTGGCGCACGCCGCAAAGAAGCCAATTGATGACGATTTCGAAACCATCATGGTGGCCAATGCGCCATCCGTATCGATTTCGTGCCCCTATACAGTCGCCGTTCAACTCGGTCAATCATTGGCCTGCACGGCGACTGCGGTTGCCAAGAAGGGTTCAATCACAAAGGTCGAATTTTTCGCGAGCGGTGACGCCATCGGCCCTGCCAGCGCGGGGACGCCGCCGAATTGGTCCTTTTCGTGGAACGCTGCTTCCGCCAATACGTATGACGTGTTGGCGCGCGCAACGGATTCAAACGGATTCTGGGCGTATTCCAATGTCGTAAGGGTCATTGTAAATGCACCCCCGGTAATAACGATTGCGGCCTCTCCAAATGCAGTCGCGCCTGGGCAAGTAGTCACTCTCACTGGCAACGCCTACGACAACGATCCGGGCGACAGCATCCAGAGTGTCGAGTACTTCCAGGCGACGACGTCGCTGGGCACAGGGTCTGGGACGCAATACTCGAAAACGTGGACGGCCCCGACACCTTCAACATTTCCTTCTACCTACAGCTTCACAGGCCGAGCGAAGGACACTCGAAACGGCACGGCTGACTCTGCTCCGGCCACGGTAACCGTCACTCAAGCCCCCGTAGTTGCGCTCACCAGTCCGCTTCCCAACGCGCTCATCACCACGCCGAGCCCTGTTCACTTTGCCGCGACTGCATCGGATGCCGACGGAACGGTGTCTCGCGTCGACTTCCTGGCCAACGGGAATGTGGTTGGAAGCGCGACCGGTCCGACGTTCGTATTCGACTGGACCGCGCCCTACGGGACGTACTCGCTCACCGCCCGGGCTTACGACAACTACGGCGTTGCCGGGACCTCGAGCGCAGTTCCGATCATTGTCAACGCGCCACCGGCGGTGGCGCTAACGTCGCCACAGAATGGAGCCAGACCCGCGGCAATCACCCCAATTTCGATTCCACTGAAGGTGGTTGCGTCTGACCCCGATGGGACTGTTTCCTCTGTCGCCTATACAGCGAATGGTGTCGCCATCGGTTCATCCGCAACTGCGCCAGACTTCGCGGCGTCATGGTCGGTGGGGCCAGTTAGCGTCGACACGACGTACGCGATTGTCGCGACGGCGACGGACAATCGCAACGCAACCGCAAGTTCGGCTCCTGCCACTATCACGCTCAAGGCAAGCAACGACAATCCTGTCGTAACCGTCGTGACCTCGCCGGCATCACCGATACTTGTCAATACCTCTCCCCAGATCATCGCCACTGCGGCCGACGGCGACGGTTCCGTGACGAAGGTGGAGCTGGCGGTTGACGGCACGCTGATCGCCGCGCCGACGTCCGCGCCCTATTCGACAACGTGGAGTGCGAACGTTCTCGGAACGCACGCGATTACGGCAAAGGCCTTTGACAACTCGGGTGGGACTACTACTGCCACCTACACTGCGATAGTTCAAGCCAACTCACCACCCGTCGCGACGATCACGAGTCCCGCCGACGGCGGAAGCAGCGCTGCAACAACCACGGTTGTCGCCAAGGGAACCGACCCTGATGGCAACCTCAGCAAGATTGGCATCGTCATCAACGGTAGCGAGGTTTACACGGCTACGGTAAGCGGCTCTTCGGCCACCGCAAGCTATACGCTGCCGGGTGCCGGCACGTATGTGATTCAGTCGAAGGTATACGACGCCTACACCTCCACGTTGTCCGCGCCGCAGGTCTTTACGGTCCTCCCGAAAGTTGCGCAGACACCACCGAATCTTTCAAACGCCGTCGCCGGCACCCTCCCCGGCGTCGCGGCTGTCAGCCCGACCGGAGCCGCGACTTACTCCATTCCGATATCGGTGCCGATGGGAACCGCAGGCGTGGTTCCACAGCTCGCTTTGCAATACAGCAGCCAAGCGGGCGACGGACTGCTCGGCGCGGGCTGGATGCTGACTGGCCTGTCGAAAATTACGCGCTGCCCTCAGGACATTGCGCGCGACGGGCAAAGGCGCGCGCTCGACAAGAATTCGACGTTGAAGACCAGCGGTATTGCGAACGATCGGTTCTGTCTGGACGGCCAGCGGCTAATCCTGGTGGGCGGAAAGTATGGAGAGGACGGCTCCGAATATCGGACCGAGATCGACTCCGTAAGCAAGATAGTCGCGCACGTCGACCTTCCGACTGACGCATGGATCGACGTTTCGTCGTTCAAAGTGCAGACCAAGGACGGCCGGATTCTGACGTACGGCATTCCTGCGCTAACGGATCAGCATCACGCGTTCGTTCGCCAAAATTGGGGGCCCTATTCGGGCGACACCGCCATCGAGTGGGAGTTGTTGTCCGTTGAAGACCGTTCCGGTAACTACTACCAGATCACATACGGGGTCGATCAGACGACGAACGATTCGGTTCCGCAAGACGTCAACCTCCGACCGCTTCAGATTGACTATACGGGCAATAAGGCCAACGGGCAGCCGACGTACGCGAAAGTGACATTTACCTACGAGACGCGCCCTGACCGCTATCGCGGATTCGAGGCCGGTGTGCGTGCGGATCAGGCATACAGGCTTACAACAATCAGCACCTATACCGACACTGATTCCGCTGCGGCAAATCGGTACGTCATTACATATACGCAAGATTCCTCGTCCAACAGGTCTTTGGTCTCGAGCATCGCGCTATGCGATGGGGGATCGACTTGTCTTCCCGCTACGTCCTTCGCGTGGACGCAGCACGCTGTTGCAGACAATCACTTCAACGTATCAACCTGGACCGGACCGATAGTCAATTTCGGTACTGGCGATCACACGTTCGCTGCGCTGCAGACTGATGTCCTGTTTGGAGATTTTGACGGCGACGGCAAGATCGATCTGCTTCAAGGCGACGGATCAGGATCGTGGAAGTTCTTTCGCTCGAACGGCTCTGGATTTGATACCGCCGTCATCTGGAGCGGGCCAACGGTTGTCTCGAAGAAGGTGCTGGTAGGAGACTATAACGGCGACGGATTGCTCGATCTGGCTGTTCCAAAGATTGGGACAAGCACTACTTGGACGGTATGTCTCAACAACGGGCACGGTTTCAATTCGTGCAGTCCAGGGAACTGGGGTGGCGATTCGCCTGTTCCGGATGTTGGCGGATATGTTGTCGGCGATTTCAATGGAGACGGTCGAGACGACATCCTGAGCAAGAAGAACACGGAGATGTGTTTCTCCACGGGCGTTGCGTTCAATTGCGTTCCGTACGGCAATACGCTCGAAGTGTTCCCGCCTAGCGCGGGCGACGGCAATTCGCGCTACATCCCCTACCTTGGGGACTTCAATGGCGACGGGAGAACGGATATCGGCGTCATCATCGACGACGGCAGTACGGCTTTCGCCGAGACGTGTTTGGCGTCCTACAACGTTAACGAGGTTCCGCCAGATCGATTCGATTGCCAACGCGCGAGCGATGTATATCCGTCACAGTATATGACGCTCCCACAGATGGGAGGCGGTACCGCAAACGCCGACATCAACGGGGATGGCACGACCGACATGGTCATCTCGTTTGTGGATCCGTCTGGGACGGCCTCCGGCGCCCAGCCAATGAAGATTTGCAGATCTTCTGGCACTGCGTTCAGACCTCTTGGGTCTACGATTGACATGTCCGCAGAATGCACCAGCCCGGCTCCGCCAACGAATCCTTGGGATAGCAGTAACTTGTTCGTCGGCGATTTCGACGGCGACGGTCGGCCTGATTCGCTGCACTTCGATCGAGGGACGTTCACGTGGAAGGTTTGTCAGCTCAGTTGGAGCGGGCAGGACAGTGTGGCCTGTGCGGACTGGGGATCTCAACCGGCGTTTAGCGTGGGACTGCTTGGTCCGTTCTTTGCCGATTTCGACGGCGACGGCAAGGTCGACATGGCGTTTTACGATGGATCGACATCGACGAGCGCGTGGACTGTGGCCCTTGCGAATGGCTCAAAGCCCGCGTTGCTTCAGAAGGTCACCGATGGCTACGGGGCTGTCACACAGTTTGCCTACAAGCCGCTGACCGCTTCCGGTATCTACACGGCGGGATCCTCTGTCGCATACCCCGCGAAGAACGTTCGTGACTCTACGTATGTCGTTGCAACGCTCAAGCAAGACAATGGGCTGGGGGCAACGCCGTCAGGAACTGTAGACACCACATTCGCGTATGCGGGGCAGCGGATTGAGCTCACGGGGCGAGGATCGCTCGGCTTCCAGTCGACGAGCTTACTTGATCCCGTGAGCCACGTTACGACTCAGAGCCAATTCTCCCAGACGTTCCCGTATACCGGCCTTCTCGCCAATGCTACAAAGACCCATGCGTCCGGTGTCACTCTGTCCAGCGTGTCCAACACGCTCGCGGACCTGGCATCGTACGGCGGGCGGGTTCATCTGCCGTACATACAGGCGTCCTCAGTTACCCAGGATGATCTGGATGGATCCGACTTGCCTGCGATCAGCACGCAGACGGCCATCGATGTCTATGGCAACGTGGTATCGGTGCTACAGGTCGCCACTGACGCATCTGAGCAGCGGTCAACGTACACGCAGAACACCTACGCCAGCCAGAACCCGGCAACTTGGCTTGTCGCCAATCCTACGAGCGTTGCCGTAACCGCCTGCCCATCGGCCGCCGTTGGCTCGACACTGGCGCCGTTGTGCGGCTCAGCAATAACACGAACCACGGCGTATAGCTACGACAGCTTGGGTCGGCTGGCATCCATGACCTTAGAGCCTACAAACTCAGCGCTTTCCGTAACCCATACCTACAGCAGACAAGCGCCGTGGGGATTGATCAGCGACGAGTATCTCAACTACCTGGACCCGTTTAGCGGGCTGAAGACCATACACTCGCTTCAGCTTTCTTCTTTTGACTCGCGCGGACGGTTTGCTGGTGCGGTGACTGACGCGGCCGGCGCGACAAGGGCCCAGAATTTCGACGTGAGAAATGGTCAAAAAACGCTAAGCGAGGAGATTCCTGGAGTCCAAACTACCTACACCTACGACAGTTTTGGCCGTCGTACGGCGTTCGGCCTGCCAGATGGAACGGTGAGATACACGGATTACCGGGCATACAGTTCTTGCGGCACGAGTTGTCCGGCGGAAGCGAAATCTACCGTCATCTCGAGACACCTCAGCGGTTCCACTTGCCTTGTCAGCGCTGGAAATCGGTGCCAGGTCGAGGCTCCGCGCGAAACGTACCTGGATCGGCTGGGGCGTACCGTTCTCACTCAGTCTTGGGGATTCGATGGGACCGAGGTTCGCGCAAGGCAGGTATGGGACTCAACACTTCGATTGAGCCAGGCAAGCCGTAATTACTTCAATAACGGCACGGCCCCCGACGCGGGCATCTGGACGACTTATTCGTACGACGATCTGGGTCGGGTAACGGGTGAGGCTCGGCAGAACGAAGCTGGAGTATCCAAGTCGTTCCTTACGGCCTTCAACGGCGAGTCGGTAACCACAACCGATGAGCTCGGACATAAGAGAACGGTCTATACGAACACGATTGGCAAGCGCTCATCTGTCACGGACGCTCTCAACTCGAAGGCAACTTACAAGTACGACCCGTTTGGAAATCTCACCCAGATGATGGGACCGGATGGCGTGACGGTAAACGTCGTGTACGACAACCTTGGAAGAAAAATCTATCTTGATGATCCGGACCTTGGGCCGCGCACGTACGTCGTGGATCCGATCGGCCAAGTTCGTCAGCAAAAGGACGCAAGATCGCAGCTCACTACCTACACCTATGATGATGTGGGCCGCCTGAAGCAGCGAGATGAGCCCTATCTGACAAGTACTTGGATCTACGACTCGACGTGTATGTCGGGGCGACTGTGCCAGGCCAACACCACCGATGGATACACGCGTGACGTAACCTACGACGGCATTGGGCGAGTCGCACAGGTGGCGACAACCATAGGGGGGAAAGTCCTAACTGACACCACCACATACGATGACTTCGGCAATCTGCAGGCGGACCGCTACCAAGCGGGCGACACACGCACAGTAGTCGTCGCAAGGACACTGAATTCCAACGGATATCTCGCGTCGGTCAGCAGCCAGTACGGGACGCATTGGACGGCGACAGCGCGCGACCCTCTAGACCAACTTGCATCGCTGACGTTGGGCAACGGCGTTGTGGAAACCAGGACTTATAACGCTCATACCGCTCGGCTCGCGAGCATTAGCGCAGGGCCCAGCTCGGTAGTCGAAGCCGATGCATACACATATGACGACGTCGGCAACGTTCTGAGTCGGCAGCAGAGAAATGGGACGGTTGGCACGATTAGCGAGTCGTTCACCTATGACGCGTTGGATCGGCTTTCATCGAGCACGGTCGCGACCCAGCCCAGCAAGTCTTATGCATTCGATCCGAATGGAAATTTGCTATCCAAGGATGGAATGATCTACAGCTATGGCGGTGGATGCGCGGGCCAGCTCTGTCCGCATGCCGTCAAGTCGGTAAGCGGAACAGTGAATGCAACGTTCGCCTACGATGCCAATGGCAACATGACGTTGGGCAATGGTGCGGCGATCACCTGGTCCGCGGCGAACATGCCAACGAGCATCACAACCGCCGGCGGCGCGGATAACTTCAGATATGGGCCGGAGAGGCAGATCGCGCTACACGGAATAGGTAGTAGTCAAAGCATCTACTACGCCGGCGCGTTGCAAGCGGAGGTTGCGACAGGCAGTGATCTGATGAAGGTCTACTTGCCGCAGAGCGCGGGCTTCATTTCTGTCGATAAGAACGGCGCTGCGTTAGTTCGCTACTACCACACCGATAATCTGGGATCGGTTATTGCAATCACCGACGAGACCGGCTCAGCGACTGGCCGGTACTACTCATACGACCCTTGGGGAAAGCGCCGCAATCTGAACGGTTCGGATGATCTGACAAACACCATCTCCAATGTCGCTGACCGCCAAGGATTCACTGGGCATGAGGAACTTGACGCGACGCGGTTCGTGCACATGAAGGGGCGCGTGTACGCCCCACTGCTTGCTCGGTTCATTAGCCCTGATACTGAAGTAACAAACGCGGGCAATTGGGCGACCTATAACCGTTACGGATATGTTCGTGGCAATCCGCTCAAGTGGATTGATCCTAGTGGCCATGCCGATTTTTCCGTTCAATTGGGCGTTGCCACCGCGGATTTGGCCGACATGGTGGAATACGTTTTTGGTCGGCGGCTGCGAGATCCATCCGCAGGCGGATACTTCGGATTGACGCAAACGTTTCCCGCGCCGTCTTTCGCGCGGTGGGCGCTAACGTCTGAGCGGTTGGGGTCGTTGGTCCGCGTCGCCGGTGTACTAGGGGCAGATGCTGGCATCGGTACTTGCATAGCAAGCGTAGGCTGTGCCGTGGTGGTAGGAGCGGTAGTCGGAACTGGCGTTGTACTAGTCAAGATAGCGGAAGTTAGTCCAGCGACAGTTGATCAATCTCTTGCAACTGCGTGGGATGCGGCAAATGGCGTACTTGCGACAAGCGACGAAGGGAGCGTTGCAGGAAACGCTGAAGCACCCGGCGCTAAGGTGCCAAGCAGCGTGGGTCCCGGCCCGAATGCCAAGGGCTCCGTGCCGGTTGGCCCAACAGCGCGGCCAACACGCGAAGAGCAAGAGCAAATCAATGAGATTGGAAACGAACATGGATGTCACACATGTGGTGCTAAGGATCCAGGGACGAAATCAGGGGATTGGGTCGGCGATCACCAAGCGCCAAATAAATTAAATCCGGATGGAACGCCGCAGCGTTACTATCCCCAATGTCTTTCGTGCAGCAATCAACAAGGGGGCAGAGTTCGATGGATGTCGGCACCGTAGATGATTTCGCGGAGTGGCCGATCTCCATTTCGTCGTCCGGGGGGCCCCTTCTTTGCATCGAGACCGCGCTTGCAGGCACTTGGGGCGGTGTCGCTGAGAACAGCCTCTCGGCGGGGCCGGGTAGCGACCTCCAAAATGACTACGTTCGAGCTTGCGCGGTGCATGAATATGCCGGCACTATCCGGGTACGTGGCGGCCACGCGCTCGTATTGGGCGACGTGCCTTTGGAAACGCTTGTTTGGCAGCGAGTCGCCATGGCGCCCACAATTGTACGAGTGAGATATGCGGACCCCGGCGTCAATGTTCTGCGCAGGCTTATAAGGAGTGAGATCCAAAGTGCCCCGGATATTGAGCATACGTCCCTTCAAGTGCGTTCTGAATCCGTGCAGATATTCGACGCGGCGATACCTTCAATAGCCGGCAACAGAGACGCGCTGTATTTTCAGATCTCGCCGGGCCAATATACAATTCTGACAAAACGAATCGAACCGGATAGCCGGACCTCGCTCCTTATCCACGAATTCGTGCGGATGCTATGAATTCGTCATTGGCCTCGCGGATTCCGCTCTTCTGAATTTCTGCAGATCCTCTTTTTTTGCGGCCTCGACGTTCGCACGCGCGCACGATTGTTCGGCAGTCGACTTAATTGGCCGCAGGGCAGCTCGAGCCTAAGCTTAGCTTTGGAAATTCAGACCCGATTCCGTTGGATTACTACTTGGGCTTGACGCACGCGCCAGTTTTGACCTCGTCTAAACACTGGGAGAAGCACGGCGCAATGATTGTATTGTCAGCCCCTTCAGTGTGCGAGGCAAGCGATGGAACGCCGTTGAAGAATTGGATAATGGCGCTTCGGTACGTACTTCCAAGACCATCTTCTCGCTAGCCGGTGGTCCGTTGAGATGGGAGCCGAAGTGCGCGCGGAAAGCGACCTGATCATCGTTGACCCGGTGTGCGCCACCTACTTGGAACCACGCAGCGCGAAAGCAATCCAATCGAGGTCACGATTGCACGCTGGCAGTTGTGCGATGTGCTGTCAGACACGTGAGCAGCGTGGATTGGCTCGCAAGTCGCACTCCGCGCATGTGACAGGTGCCAGCAGACGGGTTGTCCGAACTATCATGGAGGCCACACTCCCTTATCGGCGAGCGGTGCCATTCGCGAAGCGGGAGCGATGAGCTGCGGCGAAAACGCCACCGTGTCGGCGGACGACCACTGGCAGCGCGCCCGCGCGGCCGAGGCCGCGGGCGCGCTGGATGTGTTGATCGCCGAGTTGCAGGCGCTGAAGCAACTCACGCCGCGCGATCCGCGCGTGTACGGTGAACTCGGCGCCGTGCTGAGCAAGCGGGGCGAGCTGCGCGCTTCTGCCGAGGCCTTCGCGGTTGCGGTGCAGCTGGACCGCGACAACGCCCGCACCTGGAGCAACTTCGGCCGCTCGCTCGCGCTGATCGGCGAGCGCGACGCGGCTGTGCGGGCCTTCGAATGCGCGGTGCGGCTCGCGCCCGACTACGCGCTGGCTCACGCAAACCTCGGCAGCGTGCTGCGCGACGCGGGACGTGTCGACGAGGCGCGCGCCGAGCTCGAGCGCGCGCTGGCGCTCGAAGCCACGCTGGAACCGGCGCTGATGACACTGGCTGCGCTGGCCAACGACCGCGGCGACGCGGAAGGCGCGAGCGCGCTGTACACGCGCGTCGTGGACGCCGCACCGGGCCATGCGCGGGCCTGGCAGCGCCTGGCGCGGGCACGCGGGGAGCTCGACGACATCGACGGCGCGCGCGCCGCATTCGCGGCGGCCACGCGCGCGGATCCGGGCGCGCTTGCGGCGCACGTCGGGGCGCAACTCGCGCTGCCCCACGTTTACACGGGCCTCGACGATCTCGCTGCGCATCGTGCCGGCTATGCACGCGGACTCGACACGCTGGAAACGACGCTGCTGGAGGCGGCTGCGCGCGGCGCGTATCCGCAGCGCGTCAACGCGCTCGGGTGGACCAATTTCCTGTTGGCCTACCAGGGACTCGACGACCGCGCGCTGCAGGAGCGCTACGGCAACCTTCTCGCGCGCGTGCTCGATGCACCGCCGCTGACCGCGCCGCCGCCGCCGCGTGCGCGGCCGCGCATCGCGTTCGTCTCGTCGTTCTTCCGCGAGAGCACGATCGGCTTCTATTTCTCGAGCTGGATCACGGGCCTGGATCGCGAACGCTTCGACGTGGTGGTCTACCACCTCTCCGCCGCGCAGGACCGCGTCGTCGCGTCGCTGCGCGAAGCGGCGACGCTGTTCCGCGATTGCCCGCACTGGCCCGCGCACGCCGTCGAGCAGCAGCTGCGAGCGGACGCGCCCGACGTCATCGTCTATCCAGAAGTGGGGATGGACACGACGACGTTCGTGCTTGCCGCGCTGCGGATCGCGCCGGTGCAGGCGGCGGGTTGGGGCCACCCGGTGACCACGGGCCTGCCGACGATCGACGCCTTCCTCTCGTGCGCCGCGATGGAGCCGGAAGGCGCCACCGCGCACTATCGCGAGCACCTGGTCACGCTGCCGGGCATGGGCACGCGCTATGCGCTGCCGGACGTGCCGCGGGACGCGACGCGCGAGCGCTTCGGCCTGCCCGCGGACGTGCCGCTGCTGCTGGTGCCGCAGTCGCCGTTCAAGATCCAGCCGGACGACGACGTGCGCTTCGCGCAGGTGCTGGCCGCCGTGCCGCGCGCCAGGCTCGTGCTGTTCCGCGGCCGCAACGCGCGGATCGACGCGCGCTATTTCACGCGCCTGGCGGCGACGCTCGATGCGCACGGCGTGGCGGCGCGCGAACGCGTGCTGGTCCTGCCCTTCGTGCGCCATCCGGACTACCTGCGCGTGAACACGCTGTGCGACGCGATGCTCGATACGACGCGCTGGTCCGGCGGCAACACGGCGCTGGATGCGATCGCATCGGGACTGCCGATCGTGACCCGGCCCGGCGCGTTCATGCGCGCGCGGCAGACCACCGGCATGTACGCGGTGATGGGCCTCGCCGACGCCGTGGCGGCCGACGATGCCGACTACGTTGCCCGCGCGGCAGCGCTGGCCACGGACGGCTCGCACCGCAGCGCCTTCGCCGCCCGGCTGCGGGAAGGGCGCCGGGCGCTGTTCGACAACGGCGCCCCCATTGCCGCGCTGGCGGAACGTCTGGCGGAGTGGGCGGAGCGGGGCGTGGCAGGCCCCGGGCGCTGACGGGCCGTCGGCTAAAATGACGGGGCGGCTCGCCGCGCGCGAGCCCCGCACCGCCCATGTCCACGACCCTCGAATTCACCGGCGAGCGCTTCGTCCCCGGCGTGCCCGGCGAGATCGAGCTCGAGCACGTCCATCGCTATGCCTTGGCGCAGGCGCTGGTGGCGGGCCGGCGCGTGCTGGACTGCGCGTGCGGCGAAGGCTATGGCAGCGCGCTGCTGGCGAAGACGGCCGCGTCGGTGGCCGGCGTCGACATCGACGGGCCCACGCTGGCCCATGCGCGCGCCACGTATGCGGCCTTGCAGAACGTTGCGTTCCACCAAGCTTCGGCCGCAGCGCTGCCCTTTGCGGACGCGAGCTTCGACGCCATCGCGTCGTTCGAGACCATCGAGCACCTGCCCGCGGAGTTGCAGCCGCGGATGCTCGCGGAGTTCGCGCGCGTGCTCGCACCCGGTGGCCTGCTGATCCTGTCCGCGCCGAACCGCGTCGAGTACTCGGAAAAGCGTGGCTATGCCAACGAGTTCCACCTGCACGAGCACGATCGTGCGGACCTCGACGCGTTGATGGCCCCGCATTTCGCCGCACGCCGCTTCCACCACCAGCGCGTCTGGTTCGGGTCCACGATCTGGAGCGAAACGGGCGGCGACACGTTCGATGCGCGCGTGGCCGACACAGAGGAGGCCGGCGCGCAGCGCTTGCCGCCGGCGATGTACTACGTGGTGCTGGCTGCGCGCGACGCGGCCCACCTGCCGCCGTCGGCGGGTGTCTCGCTGTGCACCGACGGTCACGAGGCCGAGCTCGCGCGCCTGCACGGCCACGCGGCGGAGGTCGTGCGCCTCGACCAGCTGCTGCTCGAAGCGAACGGGCACGCGGCGGCGCGCGATGCGCACATCCTGCATCTCGAGAGCCTGGTGGCGGAGCGCGACCGCGCCATCGCGGCGCGCGACGCCAACGCCGCGGCGCTGGCGCGCAGCCTTGCCGACGAGCAGGCTGCCCGCGCCGCGCATTCCGCGGCCGTGACGGCGGCGCGCGACGAGCATGCACGGCTGGAAGCCGCGCTCGCCGCGCAGGAACGCATCATCGACTACCGGCAGAGCGCGCGCTGGTGGCTGCGCTTGCCGCTGGTGCGGCTGCGCTCCGCGTGGAAGCGTGTCACCCGATGAGCATCTCCGGATGAGCGTCGTCGACATCGTGGTGCCGGTCTACAACGCGCCGGCCGACCTCGAGGACTGCGTCGCCAGCGTGCTGCTGCACACGGATCCCCGGCACCGCCTGATCCTGATCGACGACGCGTCGCCGGATCCGCGCATCGCGGAGCTGTTCGCGCGCTACGCGGCGGCGGGGCGGCCGCAGCTCACGCTGCTGCGCAACGAGCGCAACCTCGGGTTCACCGGCACCGCCAACCGCGGGATGATGCTGTCGCGTAACGACGTCGTGCTGCTCAATTCGGATACGCGCGTGACGGCCGGCTGGCTCGATGCGCTGCTGCGCTGCGCCGCGTCCGACCCGGACATCGGCACCATCACGCCGTTCTCGAACAACGCCGAGATCCTGTCGTGGCCACGCTTCTGCGTCGCCAACCCCGCGCCCGACGACGTGGAAGCCGAAGCGACGCGCGCCGCGCTCGCGGCCGCGGCGGTGCCCACCTACCCGGACCTGCCCACCGGCGTGGGCTTCTGCTTCTACGTGCGGCGTGCATTGCTCGACGAGATCGGCGCGTTCGATCCCGCGTTCGGCGCCGGCTATGGCGAGGAGAACGACTTCTGCCTGCGCGCCGCCGCGCACGATTGGCGCAACGTGCTGTGCGACGACTGCTTCGTCGTGCACACGGGCGGCCGCTCGTTCGGCAGCGAGAAGGACGCGCTGGTGCCGAAGAACACGGCCACGCTGCTCGCGCGGCATCCCGGTTACCTCGAGATGGTTCAGCGCTACATCGCCGCGGATCCGCTGAAGCCGCTGCGCGAGGCGGCGGCGACGCAGCGCCGGCGCGCAGAGGGCGCGCGGCCGGGCGTGCTGCACGTGATCCACCACCACGGCGGCGGCACGGAGGCGCACGTGCGCGCGCTGGTGGCCGCGTCGATCGACACGTGCCGCCATTACATCGCCACGGCGGTCGGCGACGAGTGGGCCGTCGAGGAGCATACGGAGCGCGCGCACGTGACGCGCTATCCGCTGTCGCGCGGGCGCGCGGAGGCGTGGCCTGCGTTCGTGCGCGGCATCGTCGAGGCCTTCGGCATCGATCTCGTGCACGTGCACAACCTGTCGGCCTGCCGCGAGGGCATCGTCGATGGTCTCGCCGGCGCGGGCGTCCGCTACGGCTACACGGTGCACGACGTCGCGTTCGCGTGCCCCACGATCACGTTCATGGACGCGGACGAGCGCTACTGCGGCGCGGTCACCGACGCGGCGGCCTGCGCGCGCTGCCTCGCGGCGCAACCGGCATTCGCGGGCATCGACATCGTCGCGTGGCGCGCGCTGCACCAGCGCTTCGTCGACGGCGCCGCGTTCCTCGTCGCGCCGTCGAACTGGGCGGCCGATACGTTCGCACGCTACTTCGGCCGGCGTCCCGACGTGATCCCGCATGGCGATTCGGTCGCGGAGGCATCGGCGGTGGACGCTGCGCTCGACGAGGTGCCCGCGGCGGTCTCCGCGGTGGTTTCCATCGAGGCCGCCGCGACGGCAGGCCGCGTGCCGACGATGGCCGCGCTGATGCCCGACGACGGCATGACGACGGTAGCCGTGCTGGGTGCCGTCGGGCCCGACAAGGGCGCGCGGAGGCTCGAGCGGCTGGTCGAGCTCGCGCGCATGCACGACGCGCCGCTGCGCTTCGTGCTGATCGGCTACCTGGACCACCAGCACGGGCCGTGGCAGTCCGCCGACGCGCGCTTCACGATCCACGGCCGCTATGCGCCGGACGCATTGCCCGCGCTGCTGCGCCACTACGGCGTGCGCGTCGTGCTGTATCCGTCGGCGGGCCCGGAGACGTTCTGCTACACGCTGTCGGAGTCCTGGTCGGCCGGCTTGCCGGTGATCGTGCCGCCGATCGGCGCGCTGGGCGAACGCGTCACGGCCCAGGGCGGCGGGATCGTACTGGACACCGTGCAATGGAGCGACGACGACGCGATGTTCGCGCGGCTCGTCGCGCTGGTGATGGAAGAGCGCAATTATGGCGGCGCGTCGGCGCTCGGTCGCGCACGCGGCAGTGTCGCGGCGATCGCCTTGCCGTCCGTTGGCGGCATGGTGGCTGCCACCGTCGCGCTCTACCGTGCCGCGATGCCGGCAACCGCGCCGGCACGCGACCACGCACTCGCGCCGCTGCGCCTGCGCGACGCGCTGGGCTACCGCCCGTGGCTGCCGCCCCCGCCGCCGCCTTCGGTGCTCGCGTCGCGCCGCTCGCTGCGCGCGCGGCTCGCGCGGCTTGCGCGCCGGCTGCGCCGCACCGAGGTCGGTGCCGGTGTGCACGACGCGCTGCCCGCGCAGTGGACCGAGGCGCTGCGCGCGCGCTTGCGCTGACGCTGTCCCGGAACAAGCCCCTTGTCGGAAGCCGAATACCGGAAGTGGATGGAGCGTGCGCACGAGCACCGCGACGCGGGCCGTGCGCTCGATGCGCTGACGTGCTACCGGCGCGCGGCGCGGCTGGCGCCGACGGCCGTCGGCCCGCACTGGAACATCGGGCTGCTGTTCTGGCAACTGGGCCGGCCGCGCGAGGCGCTGGCCGCATGGCGGCGCGTGACCGAGCGCGAGCCCGCGCACGTCCGCGCCTGGCTTGCGCAAGCGGATGCAGCGCTCTTCGCCGGGAACGACGCCGCGGCGCGGGCGGCGAGCACGGCGGCGCTCGCGCTTGCCCCGGACGAGCCGCGCATGCGCCTCATCGACGCGCTCGTCGCCGACGAGCCCGACGGGCCGACGCTCGCGGCGC
>JBGAIC010000045.1:22870-27205 GCA_044225845.1 Casimicrobiaceae bacterium | reverse complement strand
GCAAGAAGAGCTGGTTCAATTGAATCGCGCGACGCGGTGGATCGTCATCGGGGCGGCGGCGCTGGTCGCCGCCGGCGCCGGGGTGTACTTCGGCATGCAGCGCTCGGCGGTCGAGCCTCCCGTCCCCCAGGCCGCCTCGGCACTCGTGGGCCTCGCGCTGCCCGACCCGGCGGGCAAGGAGCAGCGCCTCGACCAGTGGAAGGGCAAGGTGCTGGTCGTCAATTTCTGGGCGACGTGGTGCGCGCCCTGTCGCGAAGAGATGCCGGAGTTCATCAAGGCCCAGGACGAATATGGGGCCAAAGGCCTGCAATTTGTCGGCATCGCCGTCGATCAACCCGATAAAATCGAGCAATACGCCAAGGAAATCGGGCTCAACTACCCGACGCTCGTCGGCGGGTTCGGCGCCATGGAGCTCTCGAAAACGCTGGGCAACAGCGTGATGGCCCTGCCTTTCACCGTCGTCCTCGACCGCCAGGGCGGCGTGGCGCTCACTCAGCTCGGCCAGCTCAAGCCGGACAAGCTCAAGTCCATCATCACCCAACTGCTGTGAGTTTTTGGTAAACGCTGGACATTTGGCGGGAACTCGCGGCAAACTTCCGCCCCGTAGCTCGCTTCACCACGAGCCGTCGCACCCGCAACACCACAAAGCGACGGCAACTATACGGCATCACGGAACGCGCGAAGGGTCAATGCATCGGCGGCGCGCGCTCCTTTCGGGGACGACAAGACGATGGATCTGCGCAAGCTCAAGACGCTGATCGAGCTCGTCGAGACTTCCGGTATCGCGGAGCTCGAAATCCAGGAAGGCGAGGAGCGCGTGCGCATCACGCGCGCGCACGGCGCGGCGGCACCGGCCGCGGCGGCGCCGCCATCGGTCGTGACCCTCGCGCCCGCCGCGCCATCGGCGGCCCCACAGGCCGCAGTCCCCGCGGCGCCCGAGGCCCCCGCCGTGGCGGAAGGCCACGTCGTGAAGAGCCCCATGGTCGGCACGTTCTATCGCGCGGCGACGCCCGGCTCCAAGCCGTTCGTCGAGGTGGGTGACACCGTGCAGGAAGGCCAGGCGCTGTGCATCGTCGAGGCCATGAAGCTCATGAACGAGATCGAGGCGGACAAGGCCGGCGTGGTCAAAGCCATCCTCACGGAGAACGGGCAGCCGGTCGAGTTCGGCCAGCCGCTGTTCGTGATCGGCTGATTCGGTGGCCGCGGTTCGCTCCGCCGGTGCGCGTCCCGGCAACAAGCTCTTCGACAAGATCCTGATCGCCAATCGCGGCGAGATCGCGCTGCGCGTGCAGCGCGCGTGCCGCGAGATGGACATCAAGACGGTCGTGGTCCACTCGGAAGCCGACCGCGATGCCAAGTACGTGCGCCTGGCCGACGAGTCCGTGTGCATCGGGCCGCCGCCGTCGGCGCAAAGCTACCTCCACGTGCCGGCGATCATCGCGGCCGCCGAGGTGACGGACGCGCAGGCCATCCATCCGGGCTACGGGTTCCTGTCGGAGAACGCGGATTTCGCCGACAAGGTCGAGAAGTCGGGATTCGTCTTCATCGGGCCGCGCGCGGAGACCATCCGCCTCATGGGCGACAAGGTGAGCGCCAAGGCCGCGATGACCAAGGCGGGGGTGCCCTGCGTCCCCGGCTCGGAGGGCGCCCTGCCCGACGATCCGAAGGAGATCGTGCGCATCGCGCGCGGCGTGGGCTATCCCGTGATCATCAAGGCGGCGGGCGGCGGCGGCGGGCGCGGCATGCGCGTCGTGCACACGGAAGCCGCCCTCATGCCGGCGGTGGGGCTGACGCGCTCGGAGGCGCAGTCGGCGTTCGGCAACCCGACCGTCTACATGGAGAAGTTCCTCACCAACCCGCGCCACATCGAGATCCAGGTCCTGGCCGACGAGCACAAGAACGCGGTGTACCTCTTCGAGCGCGACTGCTCGATGCAGCGGCGGCACCAGAAGATCATCGAGGAGGCGCCGGCGCCGGGCATCAATCCGCGGGCGCTCACGCGCATCGGCGAGCGCTGCGCCGACGCCTGCCGCAAGATCGCGTACCGCGGCGCCGGCACCTTCGAGTTCCTGTACGAGAACGGCGAGTTCTACTTCATCGAGATGAACACGCGCGTGCAGGTCGAGCACCCGGTCACCGAGGCGGTCACCGGCATCGACATCGTGCAGCAGCAGATCCGCATCGCGGCCGGCCAGAAGCTGACGATCCGCCAGCGCGACATCGTCAAGCGCGGCCACGCGCTCGAATGCCGCATCAACGCCGAGGATCCGTTCAGCTTCGTGCCCTCGCCGGGCCGCATCACGTCCTATCACGCGCCGGGTGGCCCGGGCATCCGCGTCGACTCTCACGTGTACCAGGGCTACTTCGTGCCGCCGAACTACGACTCGATGATCGGCAAGGTCATCGCGTACGGCGACACGCGCGAGCAGGCGGTGGCGCGGATGCGCATCGCGCTGTCCGAGATGGTGCTCGAAGGCATCAAGACCAACATCCCGCTGCACCAGGAACTGCTGTTCGACGACGCGTTCCTGCGCGGCGGCACGTCGATCCACTATCTCGAGGAACGGCTCGCCGCGCGCAAGCTCGCGGGCTGACCGCGCGCGAGGCCATGGCGAGCTACCCGGCGCTGCGCTTCGACGTCGGCGACGACGACGCCGAAGCCTGGGCCGATGCGCTGCTCGACGCGGGCGCGCTGGCCGTCGACGTCTCCGATCCGCGCGCCGGCACGCCCGACGAGACGCCGCTGTACGGCGAGCCCGGCATCGACGCGGACGCGGACCAGCGCTGGCCCGTGTCGCGGCTCTCCGCGCTGTGCGCGGTGGACGCCGATCCCGCAGCCCTGCTGCAGGCGGCCGCCGACGCACTCGGCACGTCGCTGCCGCCGCATGCGATCTACGCCGTGCCCGAGCAGGACTGGGTGCGCGCGACGCAGGCGCAGTTCGGCCCCATCGCCATCGAGCCCGACGTGTGGATCGTGCCGTCGTGGGAGCAGGCGCCCGCGGATGCGGCGATCGCCATCGAACTCGATCCCGGCCTCGCGTTCGGCACCGGCTCGCACCCGACGACGCGGCTGTGCCTGCAGTGGCTGCGCGCGCACGTCGACGCGTCGTCGCACGTGCTCGACTACGGCTGCGGCTCCGGCATCCTGGCCATCGCCGCCGCGAAGTTCGGCGCGGCGGGCGTCACCGGCATCGACGTCGACCCGCAGGCGATCCGCGCGAGCGACGACAACGCGGCGAAGAACCGCGTCGCCGCGCGCTTCATGCTGCCGGATGCGCTGGCGCCGCGCACGTACGACGTCGTCGTCGCGAACATCCTCTCCAATCCGCTGATCCTGCTGGCCCCGGCGCTGGCGGGCCGCGTGCACGACGGCGGCCGCATCGCGCTCGCCGGGATCCTCGAGGCGCAGGAGGATGCGGTGCGCGCGGCCTACGCACCGTGGTTTACACTCGCCGCGTGGCGCCGGGCGGAGGGCTGGGTGCTGCTGGCCGGCACGCGCCACGCGAACCGCGAAGGCGTTGGCACCGCAACGCGATGACCGAAGAAAAATACACTCGCTGCCCGAGTTGCAAGACCGTCTTCCGCGTGACCGATGCGCAACTCGCGTTGCGCGAGGGCGTCGTGCGCTGCGGTCACTGCCAGACGATCTTCGACGGCCATGCGGAACTCATCTCGCTGGCGCCGCCCGCCATCGACGACGAGCCACCGCTCGACGAGGCTGCGATGGGCCCGCCGACGGTGACGTTGCGCAGCGCGCGCTCGCTGCAGTCGCCGGACTCGGTGACGGCGCGTGCCAGCGTGGCGCCGGCCGCGGCGTCCGCCGGTTCGTCCTCGGTTTCGTCCTCAGTTTCGTCCTCAGTTTCGTCCACCAGCGGCGGCTTCGTCGACGACGACGACACGCAACCGCCGGGCGACGTCGTCGACTACGAGCATCGCTTCGCGTGGGACCAGCCCAAGGCGAAGCGGCGGCTGCCGGCCTGGGTGTACGCGGTGCTGATCCCGCTGCTGTTCGTGCTGCTCGCGGCGCAACTGCTCCATCATTTCCGCGACCTGATCGCCGCGCACTGGCCCGCCACGCGCGCGCCACTGGCGCGGATGTGCGCCGCGGCCGGCTGCGAAGTGAAGCCGCTGCGCGACGTGGCGGCGCTGTCGATCGACGCCTCCGACCTGCAGGTGGACCCCGCGCATCGCGGGCTGCTGATCCTGACGGCCACGGTGCGCAATCGCGCGCCTTACGCGATCGCCTTCCCCCATCTGGAGCTGACGCTGACCGACCCGCAGGACCAGATCGTCGTGCGCCGTGCGTTCGCGCCGGCCGAGTACGTCGGCGGCACC
>JBGAIC010000045.1:0-22852 GCA_044225845.1 Casimicrobiaceae bacterium | reverse complement strand
GGCGAGGCCGCGCTGAAGCTCTTCATCGACGCCAGCGCCACCGCGCAGGCAGGTTACCGGCTGTACCTGTTCTACCCCTGATACAGCCCACGCTGCGCCGGAATGGCGCAGGCGCACCAAAGTGGGAAAGGTGCGCTATCATTTCGCACAGAGACGGTGCGACGCCCCGCGCCCACGGTTGCCCACGTCGATAATCATGATGTAAATCATGATGTTACCGGCGTTTGGTGCATGGCACGCTTCTCGCTAAATTCCGGCGTCTGTCCCATTGCAGCCGCGGGATTTCCGTCCCGTACGCCGCCTTCCCGGATCCACCGTTCCATCACCCGCTAGTTCAGGAGCTTTCGCATGGCCACCGGCGCCGATGTACTGAAAATGATCAAGGACAAGGAGGTCAAGTTCGTCGACCTCCGCTTCACCGATACCCGCGGCAAGGAGCAGCACGTCTCCGTGCCCGCCAAGATGTTCGACGCCGGCAAGTTCACCGATGGCCACGCGTTCGACGGCTCGTCGATCGCCGGCTGGAAGGGCATCCAGGCGTCCGACATGCTGCTGATGCCGGACCCGGCCACGGCCAACATCGACCCGTTCATGGACGAGACCACGCTGCTGCTCACGTGCGACGTCATCGAGCCGTCGGACGGCAAGGGCTACGAGCGCGACCCGCGCTCGCTCGCCAAGCGCGCCGAGGCCTACCTCAAGTCGTCCGGCATCGGCGACACGTGCTACGTCGGTCCCGAGCCCGAGTTCTTCATCTTCGACGCGGTGGAATGGTCCGTCGACATGTCGGGCAGCTACTGCAAGGTGTTCTCGACGGAAGCGTCGTGGTCCACGGCCGACAAGTTCGAAGGCGGCAACATGGGCCACCGCCCGCCGGTCAAGGGCGGCTACTTCCCGGTGCCCCCGGTGGACCAGCTGCAGGACATCCGCTCCGCGATGTGCCTCGCGCTCGAGGACATGGGCGTGCCGGTCGAAGTGCACCACCACGAAGTGGCCAACGCCGGCCAGTGCGAGATCGGCACGAAGTTCGCGCCGCTCGTGCAGCGCGCCGACTGGCTGCAGATCCTCAAGTACGTCGTCCACAACACGGCCGCCGCGTACGGCAAGACGGCCACGTTCATGCCCAAGCCGATCGTCGGCGACAACGGCTCCGGCATGCACTGCCACCAATCGGTGTGGAAGGACGGCAAGAACCTGTTCGCCGGTGACGGCTATGCGGGCCTGTCGGAATTCGCGCTGTACTACATCGGCGGCATCATCAAGCACGCGCGTGCGCTGAACGCGATCACCAACCCGGGCACCAATTCGTACAAGCGGCTGGTGCCGGGCTTCGAGGCGCCGGTCAAGCTCGCGTACTCCGCGCGCAACCGCTCGGCGTCGATCCGCATCCCGTACGTGTCGAACCCGAAGGGCCGTCGCATCGAGTGCCGCTTCCCGGATCCGACGTGCAATCCTTACCTGGGCTTCTCCGCGCTGATGATGGCGGGCCTCGACGGCGTGCAGAACAAGATCCACCCGGGCGATCCGTCGGACAAGAACCTGTACGACCTGCCGCCCGAGGAAGATGCCAAGATCCCGACGGTGTGCAGCTCGCTGGACCAGGCGCTCGATTACCTCGACAAGGATCGCGGCTTCCTGAAGGCGGGCGGCGTGTTCACCGACGACATGATCGACGCGTACATCGAGCTCAAGATGGAAGAGGTCACGCGCTTCCGCATGACCACGCATCCGCTCGAGTACGACATGTATTACTCGCTGTAAACGCGGCCGCAGCATCGCGCGTTGTTCCGGTGCAAGGGGCGGACCCTCGTGTCCGCCCCTTTTGCTTCGGGAACCGCGATACACTGGGCCGGAATGGATAGCCGTTGCCACTTTTTCGTCACGCTTCGGTGCGCCTGCGCACTCGTGTGGTGCCTTGCCCTCGCCATGCCGTCGGCTGCCGCGTCGCTCGCGGACCGCGCGCGCGAATCGGGGTGCAACAGCAAGCCGGTCGCGATCAGCGACGTGCTTTACAAATGCACCACCAAGACCGGCTACGAGGCGTTCTTCAACGTGCCGGATGGTCGCGCTGCCACGCCGTCGACCGCGGGCGCTCCCGCGTCGGGCAAGTCGTCGGCGGCGGGCTTCCCGCGCGTCGACGCGGACACGCAGAAGACCCGCGATGACGCGCGCCGCAAGGTCCTCGACGACGAGCTGGCCAGCGAGGAGAAGCAGCTCGCCCAGGCGCGCGCCGAATACGGCAACGGCGCGCCGGTGCCGCTCGCCGAGGAGAAGGGCGACGTCGAGAAATATCGCCAGCGCATCGAGCGGCTGCGCCAGGCGGTGCAGCTGCACGAGCGCAACGTCGACGCGCTCAAGAAGGAACTGCAGCGCTGATCGCGCGTGCGCGGGGGTGCACAGCCCCGGCGCGCTTATTGCTAAATGTGACGCGCCCGCCGCACGCATCGTGCGCGTGCGCCGGGCGTTCCCGTGCGCCCATCCGTGAGCTTCCGCCTTCCTTTCCTGTCGCGTGGCACGCACGCGGCCCTGCCCGACAACGTGGCGTGGTCGGGTCTCGACCTGCTCGCCACCGGCGTGCTCGCGATCGACGAGCACGAGCGCATCGCCTACGCCAATCCCGCGGCGGAGAACCTGTTCGAGACGTCGCGCCAGATCCTGCTGGGGCTGCCCATCGCGGAACTCTTCGGCGACGTGCCGGCGCTGACGGCGGCGTTCGAGCGCTCGCGCGCCAGCGGCTCGCCGTACACCGAGCAGGAGCTGGAGCTCGGCACCGGCGGGCGCACCAAGCTGCACCTCTCGTGCACCGTATCGCCGCTGGACATGGACAACGCATCGCTGCTGCTCGAGTTCCGCCACATCGACCAGCAGCTCAAGATCGCGCGCGAGGAACGGATCAACGAGCAGCAGCAGGCCAACCGCGAGCTGATCCGCAGCCTTGCACACGAGATCAAGAACCCGCTCGGCGGCATCCGCGGCGCCGCGCAGCTGCTGGAGCGCGAGCTCGAGCGCCCGCAGCTGATCGAGTACACGCAGGTGATCATCGGCGAATCGGACCGGCTGCAGTCGCTGGTCAACCGGCTGTTGACGCCGCACCGGCTGCCCAACTACCGCCGCACGAACATCCACGAGGTGCTCGTGCGCGTGAAGGGCGTCGTGCAGGCCGAGTTCCCTTCCGTGCCCGTGTACTGCGATTTCGACACGTCGCTGCCCGAGTTCGAGGCGGACGGCGAGCAGATCATGCAGGCCGTGCTGAACGTCGTGCGCAACGCGGCGCAGGCGCTCGGCACCACGAGCAACCCGCGCATCACACTGACGACGCGCATCGCGCGCTACGTGACGCTGGCCAAGCGGCGGCATCGGCTCGCCGTCGCGATCTTCGTCGAGGACAACGGGCCCGGCGTGCCGCCGGACATCCGCGACCGCATCTTCTTTCCGCTGGTGTCGGGGCGCGAAGGCGGGAGCGGGCTCGGCCTCACGATCGCGCAGACGTTCGTCGCGCAGCACGGCGGCACGCTCGACTGCGACAGCGAGCCGGGCCACACCACCTTTTCGATATTGCTGCCGCTCGAAAGCGTGCGCACCACCGGATGATCGGGAGAAACGCCATGTACGCCTACGACTACGAAGCGCCGCGCGGCGGCGACAGCACGCGGGAGGTCTGGATCGTCGACGACGACCGCTCCATCCGCTGGGTGCTCGAGAAGGCCCTCGCGCGCGAAGGCATTCCGTTCAAGACGTTCTCGTCGGCGTTCGAGGTGCTGCAGGCCCTCAACGTGTCGCAGCCGCAGGTGCTGGTGTCCGACATCCGGATGCCGGGCGAGTCCGGCATCGCGCTGCTGAACAAGATCAAGGAACGCTTCCCCGCGATTCCCGTGATCATCATGACGGCGTACTCGGACCTCGAGAGCGCCGTGCAGTCGTTCCAGGGCGGCGCGTTCGAATACCTGCCCAAGCCGTTCGACGTCGACCACGCGCTGGCGCTGATCCGCCGCGCGTCCAGCGAGACGCCGGTGCCCGCGCCGGTGGCGTCCAGCCCGGCGCAGGAGCCGGAGATCCACGGCCACGCGCCCGCGATGCAGGAAGTCTTCCGCGCCATCGGCCGGCTGTCGCAGTCGAACGCGACGGTGCTGATCACCGGCGAATCCGGCACCGGCAAGGAACTCGTCGCGCGCGCGCTGCATCGCCATTCGCCGCGCGCGGCCGGCACGTTCGTCGCGATCAACACGGCGGCCATTCCCAAGGACCTGCTGGAGTCGGAGCTGTTCGGCCACGAGCGCGGCGCGTTCACCGGCGCGCAGGCGACGCGGCGCGGGCGCTTCGAGCAGGCCGAAGGCGGCACGCTGTTCCTCGACGAGATCGGCGACATGCCGGCGGACCTGCAGGTGCGCCTGCTGCGCGTGCTGGCCGACGGCGAGTACTACCGCGTCGGCGGCCACGCGCCGATGAAGGCCAACGTGCGCATCATCGCGGCCACGCACCAGAACCTGGAGGAGCGCGTGCGCGCGGGCCTGTTCCGCGAAGACCTGCTGCACCGGCTCAACGTCGTGCGACTGCGCTTGCCGCCGCTGCGCGAGCGCGCCGAGGACATCATCCCGCTGGCGCGCCACTTCCTGATGAAGAGCGCGCGCGAGCTCGCCGTGGAACCCAAGGTGCTGTCGGAGGCCGCCCAGAAGGCGCTCGTCGCGTTCGCGTTCCCCGGCAACGTGCGCCAGCTCGAGAACGTGTGCCACTGGCTCACCGTGATGGCGCCGGGCCAGCGGATCGACGTCGCGGACCTGCCGCCCGAGGTGCGCGAAGTGCCGTCGGCCTCCGCCTCCGCCGACTCGACGTGGCATCACGCGCTGGACCGCGAGCTGGGCCAGGCGCTCGCGCGCGGCGAGCATGGGGCCGGCAACCGGCTCGAGAAGGAATTCGAGAAGACGCTGATCCGCCGCGCGCTGGCGCACACCGGCGGCCACCGGATGGAAGCGGCGCAGTGGCTCGGCTGGGGCCGCAACACGCTGACGCGCAAGATCCAGGAGCTCGGGATGGAAGCCGAGCTGCGCAAGGGCGGCTCGCGCGACTGACGCGAACGGCGCCACGGGCGCCGCCGCCCGCGCCGCGTGCGGCACGCGGCGCGACCTGTTCCGCTCGCGCCCGCAAACGCTAGGCGAGCTCGGCGATCACCGGCGCGTGGTCCGAGGGCTTCTCGCCCTTGCGCATCGCGCGGTCGACGCGGCAGGCCGTGCACCGCGGTGCGAGCGCCTGCGACAGCAGCACGTGGTCGATGCGCAATCCGTGGTTCTTCGGAAACGCGAGCATCCGGTAGTCCCACCAGCTGAACGTGTTCGGCGGCTGCTCGAACAGGCGGAAGCTGTCGACGAGGCCGGCCGCGAGAAAGCCGCGGAACGCGGTGCGTTCAGGCTCGGAGACCAGCACCTGGCCTTTCCATAGCGCGGGATCGTGGACGTCGCGGTCGTCGGGCGCCACGTTGAAGTCGCCCGCGATCGCGACGTCCGCGTGCGCGGCGAGCATCGCCGCGAAATAGTCGCGCGCCGCGTCGCACCAGCCGAGCTTGTACACGTATTTGTCCGAGCCCACGGCCTGGCCGTTGGGCACGTAGACGGACACGACGCGCACGCCGGCGACGGTGGCCGCAATGACGCGTTGCTGCGTGTCCGTGTAACCCGGGATGCCGCGCACGACGTCGGTGGCGTCGAGCCCGCGCCGCACGACGAGCGCGACGCCGTTGTAGGTCTTCTGCCCGGCGAAATGCGCGTCGTAACCCGCGTCGCGCAACGCGGCGTGCGGGAACTTCGCGTCCTCGAGCTTCGTTTCCTGCAGGCACACGACGTCGGGCGCTTCGCTCGCGAGCCAGGGCAGCAGCCGCGGCAGCCGTACGTTCAGCGAATTGACGTTCCAGGTGGCGAGTTTCATCGACAAGGCGTCCTTTGCAGGCCGTCGCGAAAGCCGTCGCGCGGCGCTTGATCCACGTCAAGAGTCGCGGGAACCCGGCGGCCTAGACTTTTCTCACGGCCCCGCACGACACCCTACAACATCGGAATCGAACATGAACACCCGTATCGTCCCATCGCTGGTCGCGGCCGCTCTCGTCGCGCTGGCGCTCCCCGCGGCCGCCGAAGAACAGGGAGACTGGCTCATCCGCGCGCGGGCCATCGACGTGTCGCCGGACGCGAGCTCGTCCATCTCCGGCCTCGATGTCGGCAACCAGTGGGCGCCCGAGCTCGACATCTCGTGGTTCATTAACCGCAACGTGTCGCTCGAGCTGATCCTCGCGACGACGCGCCACGAAGTCACGCTGAACGGCCAGGGCCTCGGCCGCGTGTCGGTGCTGCCGCCGACGCTGCTCGTGCAATACCACTTCACCGACCTCGGCGCGTTCCAGCCCTACGTGGGCGCCGGCCTCAACGTCTCGTGGTTCTACAACGCGGGCCTGAAGCTGCCCGACGGGACGTCGCTGGGCGTCGGCAACACCAGCGTCGGCGCGGCGCTGCAGGGCGGCATCGACTGGTACATCGACAAGCATTGGCTCATCAACGCGGACGTGAAGTACATCTGGATGGACACGGACGTCACGCTGCCGGGCGGCGCGACGCTCACCAAGCTCGACATCAATCCGTGGGTCTACGGCGTGGGCGTCGGCTACCGCTTCTAGCGACGGCGTCGCGACGCCGGCGCCACGGCCGCCCAGGCGCTGCCGCGGCGGCGCGCCGGCGCTGCGCCCGGTTTCTGGCTCAGTTCCTGGGATACCCGGAGCCGGGCACGACGGCCTGGGAGCGTGTCGTGGCGGACGGCGCGGCCTGGGGCACGCTGTCCGCCGGCGCGCGCCCGATCTGCGTCGTGCGCGGCGACGGCGTCTTCGGATAGCCGGCCTGGTCCAGCATCGACTGCCAGCGCGCTTCGTTGTAGCCCTTGGCGACGAGCTTGTCGCCCACGGCCAGCACCGGTGCTTCCAGCGCGCCGGTAAGCGCCTGCAGCTGTTTCGCGCCTTCCGGTGTCTGCACGTCCACGGTGGCGAACGGCACGCCGCGCTTGTTCAGCATGCCCTTGGCCAGGTCGCACGCGTCGCCGCAATCGAACGTGTACAGCGTGACGGGAAAACGGTCGACCGCCTGCTGCTCGGCGAGCGACGTGGGGTCCGTCTCGATGTAGTTGCCGCCCACGCGCTTGGTCTGCGTGTCCTTGGCGCTGGCCGGCGGCGGCTTGTCCGTGTAGACGACGTGGCCTTCGCTATCGGTGTAGCGGTAGACCTGCTTGTCCTGGGCCGCGGCGGGGTTGCCGGCGAGCATCGCGGCAACGGCGACGGCGATCGCGGACCCGAAAGTCCGCGCAACGATGGCTTGGGGCATCGGGGCCCTCCGGGGGCTGGCTACGATGACAACGTCATTCCATTATGCCGCAGAAGGGCATCGATTTGGGGAGGGCGTCCGCGGAACGCGACGAACGAGTCGAGCGCGGGCCGGCCGCCGCCCCGGGCGAGCACCTCGTCGCGGAAGCGCCGGCCCGTGTCCGCCGACAGCACGCCGGTTTCCTCGAACAGGCTGAACGCGTCGGCCGACAGCACTTCGGCCCACTTGTAACTGTAGTAACCGGCCGCGTAGCCGCCGGCGAAGATGTGGGCGAACGCCTGCAGCGAGCGGTCGTAGTCCGCCACCGGCACGACGCGCACCTCGCGGCGCACCGCGTCGACGACCGCCTGCGGCGAACGCGCCGCCGCGGCGGGCAGCGGCGGGTCCGCGTCCAGCGACGCATGCAGCAGCATGTCGGCGAGGCCGAACTCGATCTGGCGCACGGTGCCGAGCCCGCTCTGGAAATGCCGCGCGGCGACGAGCTTGTCGAACAGCGCGCGCGGGATGGGCTCGCCGGTATCGACGTGCTGCGACATCGAGCGCACCACGTCCCACTCCCAGCAGTAGTTCTCCATGAACTGGCTGGGCAGCTCCACCGCGTCCCACTCGACACCCTGCAGGCCGGAAGCGCCCGGCGTCGCCTCGCGCGTCAGCAGCAGATGCAGCCCGTGGCCGAATTCGTGGAACAGCGTGATCACGTTGGCGTGCGTCAGCAACGCGGGCTTGCCGTCGACGGGACCCGCGAAGTTGCAGGTGAGGTAGGCCACCGGATGCGCCTCGCCACCTTCCAGCGCGCGACGGTTCACCGGGTCGTCCATCCACGCGCCGCCCTGCTTGCCGGCGCGCGCGTAGTTGTCGAGGTAGAACTGGCCCACGAGGCCGCCCGCGCGATCGGTGATGTCGAAGAAGCGCACGTCGGGATGCCACACGGGCGGCCGCGAGTCGCCTTCGCGCTCGCGGATGGCGACGCCGTACAGCGACTCGACGACGCCGAACAGGCCCGCGAGCACGCGCGCTTCCGGGAAGTAGCGCTTCACGTCCTGGTCCGAGTAGGCGTAGCGCGCGGCGCGCAGCTTCTCGCTCGCGTAGGCCATGTCCCAGGGCGCGAGCTCGGCGATGCCGAGCGCGGCGCGCGCGAACGCGGCGAGCTCCTCCATGTCGCGCCCGGCGAAGGGCCGCGCGCGCGCCGCCAGGTCGCGCAGGAACGCGAGCACGGCGGCCGGCGTGTCGGCCATCTTGCGCACGAGCGAGAGCTCGGCGAAGTCGCGATAGCCGAGCAGCGCGGCCTTGCGCTGCCGCAGCGCGAGCAGTTGCGCGATCAGCGGCGTGTTGTCGAGCGCCGGATCGTCGCCCAGGTCGCTCGCGCGCGTGAAGTAGGCGCGGTGCATCCGCGCGCGCAGCGCACGGTCGTCGGCGTACTGCATCACGGGCTGGTAGCACGGCATCCGCAGCGTCAGCTTGCAGCCGGCGCGGCCTTCGGCCGCGGCCTCGTCGCGCGCGGCGGCCTTGACGTCGGCCGGCAAACCGGCGAGCGCGGCCTCGTCGACGTACTCGGCCCACGCGTTGGTGGCGTCGAGCACGTGGTCGTTGAATGCGGCGGACAGCTGGCCCAGTTCCGCCTCGATCGCCGTGTACTCCGCCTGCGCGTCCGGCGCGAGGTCCGCGCCGCCCAGGCGGAAGTCGCGGAGCTCGTTGTCGACGACGCGCTGCTTCACGGCGTCCAGCCGGGCGAACGCGGGCGCCGCGCGCAGCGCCTTGTAGCGCGCGTACAGCCGTGCGTCCTGCGCGAGCTCCGTGTGGAACGCAATGAGCCGCGGCAGCGTGCCGTTGTACGCCTCGCGCAACGACGGCGTGCTGACGACGGCGTTGAGGTGCGAGACGGCGCTCCACGCGCGGTCCAGCCGGTCGAGCGCGTCGGACAGCGGCTCGACGAGGTTCTCCCACGTCGGTGCATGCGCGGAATCGACGACGCGCTCGACCGTCGCGCGCGCGACGGCGAGCAACTGGTCGACGGCGGGCGCGACGTCGGCCGCGTCCACGGTGGAAAGGTCGGGCAGGCCCGGGAACGCGAGGAGGGGATTCGTGCGCATGGCGGTACTCGATGATGGAAGCAACGGCGGCTGCGGTGCCAAGGCATCCCGCGGGTGGCGGGACAGTTCAGGCGCCGCTCGTGGCGGCGCGGCTCAATTGTGCATCCAGTTGCGCGAGGTCGGCGGGCGTGCCGACATTGGCCCACGGCCCGTCGTAACGCTCCCCGGACAGCGCGCCGGCGGCGCGCAGCCGGTCCCACAGCGGCCGCATCGGCGCCCGCGTGTGCGGCTCGAGCCCGGCGAACAGCGCCGTGTCGTGGATGCCGATGGCTCCATAGGTGAGGCGCGGGCCCGCCGTTTCAACGATGCGGCCGTCGACGAGGCCGAAATCGCCGTGCGGGTGCCAGGGCGGGTTGGGCACCATCACCAGGTGGGCGCGCGGCAACGCGGGGTCGGCCGCCATTCGCGCCGCACGCTCGCGCAGGCGGGAGTAGTCGTAGGCGGTCCACACGTCGCCGGCGACGGTGACCACCGGGCCGGGCGGCAGCAAGGGGAGCGCGGTGGCGATGCCGCCGGCGTTCTCGAGCGGCGTCGCCTCGCGCGAGTAGCGCAGATCGACGCCGAAGCGCGAGCCGTCCCCGAGCGCCGCGACGAACTGCTCCGCGAACGCGGCGACGTTGACGACGATCGTCGTGAAGCCGGCGCGCGCCAGCGCTTCCAGCTGCCACACGATCAGCGGCTTGCCGCCTGCCTTCAGCAAGGGCTTGGGACAGTGGTCCGACAGCGGGCGCATCCGCTCGCCGCGCCCCGCCGCCATGATCATCGCGCCGGTCATCGCGTGGCCGCCCTCGTTGCGCGCGACGCGCGTCAGAACGTGTAGGCCGCGCTGGCGGCCGTGCCGTGCAGCCGCGCCACCAGCGCGGACAGCGGCCGCAGCTCGTCGTAGCGCGCGAGCGCCGCGGTCAGATAGGCCAGCACGCGCGGCATGTCGGCGACGTAGCCCGTCTTGCCGTCGCGATGCGCGAGCCGCGCGAAGATGCCGAGCACCTTCAGCTGCCGTTGCACGCCCATCCATTCGAAATCGCGCCAGAACGCCGCGAAGTCGGTGGCCACGGGCAAGCCCGCCGCGCGGGCGCGCTCCCAGTAGCGCGCGGCGAGGTCGATCTGCACTTCCTCGTCCCACGCGACGTAGGCGTCGCGCAGCAACGACGCGAGGTCGTACGTAATCGGCCCGTAGACCGCGTCCTGGAAGTCGAGCACGCCCGGATTGGGCGTCGTCACCATCAGGTTGCGCGAGTGGTAGTCGCGATGCACGTACACGCGCGGCTGGGCGAGGTTGTTGGCGAGGATGCGCGCGAACGCGTGCTCGAGCGTGCGGCGGTCCGCGTCGTCGAGCACGAGGCCCAGGTGGCGCGCGACGTACCAGTCGGGAAAGAGGTCCAGCTCGCGGCGCAGCAGCGCCGTGTCGTACTCGGGCAGCACGCCCGGCTGCGACGCGCGCTGCCACAGGATCAGCGCATCGAGCGCGTCGCTGTACAGCGCGCGCGCCGTCGTCGCGTCGAGCGCGGACTGGTAGGTGCGCACGCCGAGGTCGGTGAGCAGCAGGTAGCCGCGGTCGAGGTCCTGCGCCAGCACGCGCGGCGCGTTGACGCCGGCCGCCACCAGCATCGCGGCGACGCGCACGTAGGGCCGGCAATCCTCCTGCGGCGGTGGCGCGTCCATCGCGATCAGCGACGGCGCGCCGAACGCGGGCGTCGCGGGGACGATGCGGAAATAGCGGCGGAAGCTCGCGTCGGCCGACGCGGGCTCGCACGTGAACGGCGAGCCGCATACGTGGCCTGCGACGAATTGCCGCAGGCCTTGCTCGCGGGTATCGGGAGTCATCGGTAGAATGCGCCATTCTAGCAAGTCCGCTCGTCGAACGTCCGCTTGACGCACCGCTCTCCCTGTCCGTTTTCGCGGCGTTCCGCGTGCCTGGCCGTGGCGCTGCTGTGCGCCGCGCATGGCGCGCGCGCCGACGATCCGGTGACGCCGGAACCCGTGCTGCGCGTGGCGCCGGAGATCGCGCCGCTCGCGCCCCCCGCCGGCGTGCCGAAGGTGACGACGCCCGCGCCCGCGGTGCCGCGGCTGCCGGGCGACACCACCAACAGCATTGCGCGCGCGGACAACTCGCGCTCGCTCACGCGTTCCGCCGACACGATGAAGCCCGACGACGGCGCGATCTTCCTGCGCGCCGACCGCATCGAGGGCAGCAACGACAGGAGCGTGCAGGCCTTCGGCCGCGTGGAGCTCCGCACGCGCGGGCAGACGGTGCTCGCGGACCACCTGCTGTACGACTTCGACGACAACACGATCACGGCCACCGGCAACGTCGTGCTGCGCAAGGGCAACGACTGGATCACCGGCCCGAGCTTCCTGCTGCGCCGCGACACGAGCACCGGCCACTTCGAATCGCCCGAGTTCTACATCGGCGACATCAACGGCCGCGGCGACGCGGGCCGCATCGAGTTCGCCGGCCCGGGCGTGTTCAACGTGACGGACGGCCGCTACACGACGTGCATCGCGCCGCGCAACGACTGGTTCGTGCGTACCAACGACCTGACGATCGACCGCAACACGAACGAAGGCATCGCGCACGACGCGACGGTGGACTTCTTCGGCGCGCCGATCTTCTATTCGCCCTACCTGTCGTTCCCGCTGTCCAACGAGCGCAAGTCGGGATTCCTGACGCCGACCGCCGGGTCGACGACGACGCGCGGCTTCGAATTCGCGGCGCCGTATTACCTCAACCTGGCGCCCAACTACGACGCGACGATCACGCCGCGCCTGATGACGAAGCGCGGGTTGCAGGTGGGCGGGCAGTTCCGCTACCTGTTCGGGGACCCGAGCCCCAACATCGGCGAGATCGACGCCGAAGTGCTGCCGGACGATCGCGTCACGGACTCGACGCGCTACCTGCTGTCGTGGCGCCACAGCCAGCAGTTCACGCCCTGGCTCTCCGGCTTCGTGAACCTCAACAAGGTGTCGGACGACACGTACTTCTCCGACCTGGCCGACCGCATCGCGATCACGTCGCAGACGACGCTGCCGCGCCAGGGCGCGCTGACGGCGAACTACGGCCCGTTCTCGGTGACGGCGCAGGTGCTGTCGTTCCAGACCTTGCAGGACCCGACGCAGCCGATCACGCCGCCGTACAACATGCTGCCGCAGGTGCTCGCCAACATGGGGACGACGGAGTGGGCGGGCCTCGACTGGACCGGCGCGGCCGAGTATGCGCAGTTCCGCAACCCGGTGCTGCAGGAAGGCGACCGCGCGGTGTTCTATCCGCAGGTGAGCTGGACACGCCAGGGCCCCGCCTGGTTCTTCACGGCGCGCGGCAGCATGCACATGAACTGGTACGACCTGTCGGCGCCGCCCGGCACGACGCCGGGCACGCCGTACGACGCGAACCCGACGGTGTACGTGCCCATCGCGAGCGTGGACACGGGGCTCGTGTTCGAGCGCAACTGGAACCTGTTCGGCAAGGACTTCGTCAACACGCTGGAGCCGCGCGCGTTCTACGTCTACATCCCGTATCGCGACCAGAACAACCTGCCGGTGTTCGACACCGCGAGCGACGACTTCAATTTCTCGCAGCTCTTCAGCGAGAACCGCTATCTCGGCAATGACCGCATCGGCGACGCCAACCAGCTGACGCTCGCGCTGTCGTCGCGGCTCCTCGATCCCGAGACGGGCGCCGAGCGGATGCGCGTCGCCGTCGGCCAGCGCCTCTATTTCGCGGACCAGCGCGTCACGCTGCCCGGCGAGGTGCCGCGCTCGGGCTCGAGCTCGGACATCCTGGTGCTGGCGGAAGGCCGGCTCAACGAGGCCTGGGCGCTGTCCGCGCTGGTCCAGCAGAACCTGGACGCCGGGCAGACGCAGCAGTTCAACGTCGCCGCGCGCTACACGCCGGAACCGGGCAAGGTGCTGAACGCCGTCTACCGTTACAACCGCGACGTCGTCGACCCGACCACCGGCGTCCCGGAGACGCTGAAACAGTTCGACATCTCCGGCGAATGGCCGCTGACGCCCAACTGGACGCTGCTGGGCCGCTGGAACTACTCGCTGCAGGACCGCCAGACGCTGGAGGCGCTGGCGGGCGTCGAGTACAATCAGGACTGCTGGATCCTGCGGATCGTCTATCACCGCCTGCTGACGACCACCGAGCAGACCACCAATTCGGTCTTCGTCCAGCTTGAACTAAATGGCCTCGCGCGGGTCGGTACAAGTCCGCTCGACCTCCTGCGGCGCAGCGTGCCCGGGTACACGCGGACCAACGACCCGTCGCTGCTGCGGCGGGAAACCCGTTTCGACCCGCTGCCCGATTTCTGACCCCGAGCCGCTCGTTGCGCGAGCCGTACTCCTCGTATCTGCAAGAGGCATCCCCATGAAGCATGTCATCGAATCCCTCGCCGTGCTGGCGCTGTGCGCGCTGGCGAGTCCCGCGCTGCACGCGCAACGCGTCGGCATGCCGGGGCAGCCGGCACCGGCCGGTACCGCGGGCCAGGCGGGCCTGCCCGGCCTGGGTTCGCCGGCCGGGTTCGCGCCGCCGGCCACGCGCCCGCTCGGCCCCGCCGCGGCGCCCACGGAGCAGGCGCTGGACCGCGTCGTCGCCGTCGTCAACGACGAGGCGATCACGCAATACGAGGTCGACCAGAGCAAGGCGCGCGTGGTGCGCGAGATGAACGAGGCCAAGGTGCCGATGCCGGCGCCCGACGTGCTGCAGAAGCAGGTGCTCGAGCGGCTGATCAACGAGAAGGCGCTGCTGCAGTACGCGAAGGACACGGGCATCCGCGTCGACGACAACATCGTCGAGACGACGATCGTGCGCGTCGCGCAGGAAAACAAGATGACGCTCGAGCAGCTGCGCGCGGCGCTGGAGCGCGACAAGATCCCGTACAACGCGTATCGCGAGGACATCCGCCGCGAGCTCACCATCCAGCGCGTGCGCTACCGCGAGGTGGAGCAGAAGCTGTTCGTGTCGGACGCGGAGGTCGACAACTATCTCGCCAACCTCGCCGCGCAGGGCGGCGGGGGCAGCGAATACCTGCTGTCGCACATCTACGTGTCGGTGCCCGACCAGGCCACGCCGGACCAGCTGGAGGCGCGGAAGAAGCGCGCCGAGCAGGCGCTGGCCGACGTCAACGCCGGCAAGGATTTCGGCCAGGTGGCCGCGAGCTTCTCGGACGCGCCCGACGCGCTGCAGGGCGGCAACCTGGGCTGGCGCACGCCGGCCAAGGTGCCCACCGTGTTCGGCGACCTGCTGAAGACGCTGCAGAAGGGCCAGGTCTCGCAGGTGGTGCGCAGCCCGGCGGGCTATCACATCGTCAAGCTCGTCGACGTGCGCAACCTCAACGCGCCGACGGTCGTGGACCAGACGCACGTCGAGCACATCCTGGTGAAGGTCAACGAAAGCGTGTCGGAGACCGAGGGCAAGACGCGCATCGACCGCATCCGCGACAACATCGTGGCCGGCGCGAAATTCGAGGACCAGGCCAAGGTCAACTCCGAGGATTCGAGCAGCGCCAAGGGCGGTGACCTGGGCTGGCTGTCGCCCGGCGACACGCTGCCGGACTTCGAGAAGGCGTACATGAAGCTCAAGATCAACGAGCTTTCGGAACCCGTGCGTTCCGCGTTCGGCTGGCACCTCATCAAGGTGCTCGAGCGGCGCCAGCAGGACGTGACGCGCGACCGCCAGCGCGCGCAGGCGTCGCAGGCGATCAAGCAGCGCAAGAGCGAGGAGCAGTTCACCGAGTTCGTGCGCCAGACGCGCGACCAGGCCTACGTCGAGATCAAGAGCGACGACACGCGGTCCTGACCCGCGCGCGGGTACGCCGCCGCGCCGCGCGCCGCCGATCGCGGCCCGAGCGCGCCCTTACGCCAGCGCGACGACGGCCTCCATCGCGAGCGCCCAGCCGGCGAGCCACGCGAGCGGATGGCGCAGCCAGCCGGTGGCGCCGCGGCGCCCCGCTTGCTGGAAGGGGCGCTCGAACAGCCGCCAGGACAGCGCGGCCACCACGAGCGTCACCGGCAGCGCCCCCAGCAGCAGGCGGCCCCACGCCGCCGCGGACACCGTCGTGCGTGCCGGCGCGACGCCGATCGTCGGCGCGAGCTCCAGGATCGGCACGTGCCACAGGTAGATGCTGTAACTGACGAGCCCCAGGGCCACGACGACGCGGTTGGCGAACAGCGACACGCCCGCGTGGCGCTCGCCCGCCAGCCCCAGCAGCATCGACGTCACCGCGGCCTGGATCCAGAACGGCCGCGACCAGCCGCGCAGCGTGTCCAGGTAGTGGCCGACGTTGGTGTAGCCCGCGTAGACCCACGGCGTCGCCAACAGCAGCGCGAGTCCGGCCCAGAACGCGAGCGCCGCCTGCCGCCGCGACGGCGGCCGCCGCACGCTCCACGCGCCCGCCGCCATGCCCGCGGCGAACGCGTCGAGCCTTATCGTCACCAGCACCTGCGGATAACCGTCGTGCGTCGCGATCACGACGAGCTTCGTCAACGCGACGAGTGCCACCGCCGTCGCGTACAGCGTCCAGCCGCCGCGCAGCCGCAGCAGCGCGAACATGAACGGGAACAGCAGGTAGAAGTGCCACTCGAACGGCAGCGTCCAGAACACGCCGTTCAGCGACACGATGTAGCGCTCGATCAGGTTGTGCGACATCACGAGGTGCAGCGCCATGTCGACGACGCCGGGCACGGTGCGATAGACGCCGGCGAGCGCCAGCACGACGAGCGCGGTGACGCAGGCGTAGTAGGCGGGGTACACGCGCAGGATGCGCCGCCGCAGGTAGGGCCAGTAGCGGTCGCCCGTGTGCCGCTCGAGCCAGGTGCCGTCGAGCCGCGGCGCGGCGGCGACGCGCATCGCGGCCTGCCGCGCGAGCAGGAAACCGGACAGGATGAAGAACACGTCGAGGCCGAGCCAGCCGTATTCGACGAGGGGGCGCAGGTCCAGCGCGTGCGTGCCCCACGCCAGTGTCAGCGGCGGCGAACCGGCGTTGAGCCAGCTGTGGAACAGCGTCCGCGGGTGCCGTCCGTGCTGCCGGAGCGTCCGGCGCCGCGTCACCGGCGGGCGCCATCAGGATCCGGAAGCCGTGGCCGGGAACAGCAGCACGCGCGTGAGGTTGGGCTTGCCGGCGCCCGGTGGGAAGTGCAGCTCGAGCTCGATCTGCTCGACGATCGTCCTGCCGTCGAGCCATTCGCGCGGCCAATCGAGCGCGACGGCGGTGCCCGCGGCCTGGCCGACGACGCGCCACTGCGCCTGCGCGCCGGTGCGCGCCGCCACCGTCACGTACTGCGGGACGCGCGCGCCGTCGAAGCGCAGGTGCAGCGACTTGATCGTCGCCGGTCGGATGACCTGGTCGCCCGGGGAACGCATGCGGACGCGGTCGGCGAAGGGCGCGAGCAGGAGCCCGTGCGTCGACGTCTCCAGCGCGCCGCGCTGCGCGGTCCAGCCGTCGTCGTCCGCGTGCGCCGCCGAGCCGAACGTCCACAGCAGCGACGACGCCGGCACGTCCGCGTGGCTCACGAGGAAGTCCATCATCGCCTGCTCGGCCTGCGTGTTGAGCCACGACGTGTAGGGCAGGTAGCCCGGGAAGCCCGCGTAGAGGCCGTTCGACCCGTTCCACGCCATCAGCGCGATCTGGCGGCCGCCGTAGTTGAAGAAGTCGCGGAACTGGCGATACGAGCGCGCGTACGGCGGCAGCTCGGCCGGGTGCTTCAAGTCCGTCGCGTTGCTCTCGACGATGGCCCACTGCGGGTCGTAACGCGCGATCGTCGCGAAGAGCCCGTGGCCCGAGTCGAGCGTGTACGCGTTCTCCGCTGCAATGCCGTAGACGATCGTGCCCAGGTGCCCGACGCGCGGCACCGCGCCTTCGATCGAGACGCCGGCGCCGTCGTAGTCGGGCGAACGGTCGCCGAGCGACGTCGACTGCGCGCGCAAGCCCGGGTCGGGCGCCGTGAACGCCTGCGCGGTGAAGATGCGATCCGCGGGGACGCCGGCCTCGTGCGTCCATTGCGCGAGCTCCGTGTAGTGCAGCGCGACGACCTGCCGCCGGAACATGTCCCACTCCTGGTACCAGGGGTCGTCCCAGAAGGGCGTCTTGCCCGCGGGCACCGGCTGGTTGTCGTCGCCGGGGAATTCGCGCGGCGGTTGCACCTGCGCCCACGCCGTCCACTGCTTGCGTGCGAGCCGGTTCACGTCGGCGAGCGAAAGCGGCTTCGCGCGCCGGTAGCTGCGCAGGTCCGGCACGCCGGCGCCACCCGTGCCCGCATACGCGCCCGTGCCCTGCAGCCAGTCGCGGAACTGGCGCAGCGTTGCCGGGTTGTAATCGTGCCGATGGCCCGCGATGAACGGTTTCTTGTACGTGTCGGCGTCGAGGTTCACGCCGACGAAGAGGTCGGGATGCTCGCGCGCGAAGCGCGCGATGATCCGCGCCGCCGCCTGCAGGTTGCGCCGCTTGTAATCGCGCAACGTGCGGTTGTAGACGTTGTACGTCTGCACGCGCGACAGCCGCGGCGATTCGGTCGAGCCCGCGAGGCCCTTCCGGTAGTCGCCCGGAAAGGTCTTGTCGTCCTGGTCCCATTGCACGTTGGCGTCGTCGGTCTCGAGGTGCGTCATCAGGTCCCATTCGGCGCTCTCGCAGCTCGCGTCGGCCCAGATGCCGCCGTTCAGGATGAAGTTGACCGGCGTGGACGTGCTGATCGCGAACGCGATGACGCCGTCGAGGTTGTCCTCGACGACGAGGCGGTTGCCGCATTTGCGCGCAAGGTCGAACGCGGGATCGAACGCCCAGTCGCCGGCGGCCCCCTTCGTCGTGCGCAGGTACAGGATCGGTACCGACATGCCGACGCGCATCGTGCGCGACAGCAGGCCGTCGTAGCGCGCGCGGATGCCTTGCGCGGCGCCGAGTGCCACGCCCGACGTCGCCATCAGGAACGTGAAGCGGCGGTCGGCCAGCGACGGGTGCGCGTCGAGCAGCGGCGACCACAGCGCCATCGCGGCGGGCCGCACGACGCTGCGGCGCGCGACCACCGTCGTCTCGCCGCGGTTGTTGATCGCGACGACCGTGAGCTCGTGGCGCTGCAGCGTGAGCGTCGAGAAATCGAGGTCGAGCGTGTAGCCCGACGTCGCGGCGCCGGGGATGTCGGGCAGCGCCGCGGCCACGTCGGCGCGCGCGCCGCCCAGCGTCGCGGGGAAGGCGACGCCGCCGATGCGCGCTTCCACGGCCTTGATGCCCGCCGGGTCCGCGGCCCAGCCGGCGAGCGTGCTGCGATCCGCGACGATCGTTTCGCCGGCCGGCGTGTCGAGCGCGCCGAACGATGCGGGGCGCGGCAGGCCGGGCACGATCGGCATCGGCGCGGCGACGGGGGGCGGGATCGTGCGCGTCAGCGTGGCGGGCGCGGCGGCCGTCGCGGCCGGTGGTGGCGGCGGCGGGGGCGGCGGCGGTGACAGGCGGCCCGACGTGCGCAGCGCGTAGAACTCGGCGCCGGCCAGGATCGCGACGACGCCGAGCGACAGCAGCAGTCCGCGCCACAGCCTGGGGCGGGGTTGCGATGACGGGTTGGGGTCGGGCAGGTCGCTCATGCGTGACGCGGGATCGTGGGGTTCGCGCGTGAGGGTACTACGCGGCCGCGCCAGCCTGTCCTTCAGCGCGAGCGCTCGCCGCTCGACAAGGTGCCAGGAGAGCGCGGCGACGACGAGCGTCAGCGGGAACGCTGCCGCGAACAGCACCCGGGGCCTGTGCAGCGCGGGACCGCCGAAGAAGAGCAGCGACTGCTGGATCGGGAACGCATACACGTACAGGCCGTACGAGTAGTCGTGGTCGCGCAGGAAGTCCGGGAGCCGGCACGCCGGGTGGTAGGCCAGCACCAGCGCGGCGTACGCGACGACCGGGCAATAGATCCACAACGTCGCCGACGCGACGGGCCACGCGCAGACCAGCGCGACCAGGCCCACCGCCACGGGAAGCGAAAGCCGGATCCAGCGCGCGAGCATCGTCGCCGCCATCCCGAGCGCGAAGAACAGGAACAACGGGAAGTTCGGCGGGCGGTTGAACGCGAGGACCGCGGCGGGCGGCGCGACGAACAGCACCCCGAGCAACAGCAACATGGCCGCTGCGAAAGCACCGGACGAACGCAGCACGCGCGCCAGCGCGAACGAACGCAACGACGCTCGCCGCGCATAGCTTCGCGTCACCAGCAGGCCGCTGACGAAGAAGAACACGCCTACGCCGAGGGATCCGAGGTCGTGGGCCGGCAGCACCTGGAACAGGACGTCGTCCTGGAAGCGCAGGTTCAGGGCCATCGAGTGGAACAGGAGCACCATCGCCGCGGCCGCCAGGCGCAGCACGTCGACGTTGTTGGCGCGCCCGGCGAGCAAAGGCTCGAGCGGACAGGGTGCCAGTGCGCGCGGGAAGGTCACGGGGCCAAGGGCGTGAGCAGGGCTGGCGCAGGTCGAGGCGAGCCACCGCGTGCGATCGCGCGTGGCGTGCGCGCAATCTACAGGAGCCGCGTATCCTTGGCGACGACGTTGCCCGCAGATCCCCGCGATGGACGCCTCCCGCTCGTTGCTCGACGACCAGATCGCCTACTACCGCGCACGCGCCGGCGAGTACGACGCGTGGTGGGTGCGCGAAGGCCGCTTCGACCGCGGCGCCGAGAACAATCGCGCATGGCACCACGACGCGCGGGCCGTCGAGGCGGCGCTGGCCGCGTTCCTCGCGGTGCGGCGGCCGCGGCGCGCGCTGGAGCTCGCGTGCGGGACGGGGCTCTTCACGCGGCATCTCGCGCCGGCCGTTGCCGAACTCACGGCCGTCGACGCGTCGCCGGAGGTCATCGCGATCAACCGCGCCCGGCTCGGTACGCTGCCCGTGCGCCAGCCACGATACGTCGATGCCGACCTGTTCGCGTGGGAGCCCGACGCGGACTACGACCTGGTGTTCATGAGCTTCTGGCTGTCGCACGTGCCCGCGGAGCGCATGGACGCGTTCTGGACGATGGTGCGACGCGCGCTCGCGCCGGGCGGTGTCGCCTACGTGATCGACTCGGCGCACGACGTGACGTCGACGGCGGTGGACCATCCGCCGCCTGACGCGCAGTCGGGTGTGGTCACGCGCAAGCTCGACGACGGCTCGACTTACCGGATCGTGAAGATGTTCTGGACGCCCGCAACGCTGGCGGCGCGGCTGGCGCCGCTAGGTTTTCGCGCCGAGCTGGCGCAGACGGACCGTTACTTCATCCACGGGCCGGTGAATTAATTCACTCGACGCCGTACACGTAAGGCTTCTGCGGCACGCGTCCCTGGTCCATCGTGCGGCGCTCGGCCAGCTCGCGCGGCGTCTTGTCCCACCAGAGCGCGCGTCCCTCGCGCTGCTCGGCGACGATCTCCGGCTCCTTCGCGATCAGCTCGCGGATGAACTTCGTGTGGTCGGAGACGTAGTTGCGGGACGGCAGCATGCCCATTGCGGGCTCCTTCGAGCGGCGGCGGAAACGGAATCGCTATTTTAGCATCGGCCCCTGCTGGATCCCGTAGCGGTAGAGCCGGCATTCGAGCGCGCCGTTGAACAGCGGGATGCGCTTGTCGGCCTTGAGGTGGATCAGCTTGGGCAGCGCGGTGTCCGCGGTGAACAGCCACGCGGTCCAGCCGGTGTAGCGCTGCTTCAGCGCGTCGCCCAGCAGCGGGTACATCGCGGCGACGTGCTCGCGGTCGGCCAGGCGCACGCCATACGGCGGGTTGGCGAGCAGCGTGCCGGCGGCGGCGGGCGCGGCGCGCGTCAACGCATCGGCCCGCTCCAGCGCGACGAAATCCGCCACCTGCGCGGACGCGAGGTTGCTGCGCGTGCGCGCAATTGCCGAATCCGCGAGATCGCTCGCGAAGATCGAAGGCGTCGCGGGCGGCGGCACGAGCTGGTCGCGCGCCGCCTGCTTGATCCGCTGCCACGTGGGCCCGTCGAACCATGCGAGCTTCTGGAAGCCGTACGTGCGCGACAACCCGGGCGCGCGGTTGGCCGCGATCAGCGCCGCCTCGATCGCGAGCGTGCCGCTGCCGCACATCGGGTCCAGGAACGCGCTGTCGGGCGTCCATCCGGTAAGAGCGATCAGGCCGGCGGCCAGGTTCTCGCGCAGCGGCGCTTCCTCGGTGTCGCGCCGGTAGCCGCGCTTGAACAGCGGTTCGCCGGAGGTGTCGAGGTAGAACGTCGCGGTGTCGGCCGTGAGGTGCACGGACACGCGCACGTCCGGCATCCGCTTGTCCACCGACGGCCGCGCGCCGGTGGCCGCGCGGAAGCGGTCGACGATCGCGTCCTTGACCGTCAGCGTGGCGAACTCGAGGCTTGAGAGCGGCGAGCGCGTTGCCGCCACGTCGACGCGCAACGTGCGGTCGCCGCGGAAGTGACGCGTCCAGTCGATGCCTTTCGCCAGCGCGTGCACGCCCTTCTCGTCGCGATAGCGGCCCTGGCCCACGCGCCACAGCACGCGGCTCGCGACGCGCGACCACAGGTTCACGCGATACGCGAGTGCGAAGTCGCCGCTCATCGCGACGCCGCCGTCGGTGCGCTCGACGTCGGCGGCACCCTGCGCGACGAGCTCGCCTTCCAGCACCGCTTCCAGCCCGCGCGGGCAGGACACGAAGAAGCGCTCGCTCATGGCCTCGTGGCGATCGACGACGCCGTCAGAACGGCTTCATCACGACGAGGAACACGATGCCGACGAGGCAGGGCAGCGCGGGGATCTCGTTCAGCCAGCGGTAGAACACGTGGCCGTGGCGGTTGCGGTCGTGCGCGAAGTCGTCCTTCAGCACGCCGAGGTAGACGTGGAACACGACGAGCACCGCGACGAGCAGCAGCTTCACGTGCAGCCAGCCGCCGCTGATGCCGTAACCGAGCCACAGCCATGCGCCGAACACGAGCGTCAGCACGGCGCAAGGCGTCATGATGCCGCGATAGAGCTTGCGCTCCATCACCTTGAAGCGTTCGTTGCCGAGCGTGTCGCCGACGGGCACCTGCGCGTGATAGACGAAGAGGCGCGGCAGGTAGAAGAGGCCCGCGAACCACGCGACCATGAACACGATGTGCAGCGACTTGACGACGAGCATGGTGCGCGCGCGTTTCAGGCCGCGCGATACAGCGCCGCGACGAGGCTCGCGAGCTGCGGCAAGCGGCCGTGGAAGAAGTGCCCCGCGCCGGCGAGCACGGCGACGGCGAGCTCCTGCGGCCGCGCCCAGTCCATCACCGCCGCGAGCGGGACGACGTCGTCGACCTCGCCATGGATGACGACGGTGCCGGGCGCCACCTTCGTGTCGCCGAAGCGCAGCACCGCGGGCCCGACCAGCACGAGCCGCTCGTGCGGCACCTGGGCCGCGACGCGGGTCTGCACGAACGAGCCGACCGAGACGCCCGCGCGCGCGCGCGGCAGCGCGGTGCCGAAGCGTTG
>JBGAIC010000044.1:0-33679 GCA_044225845.1 Casimicrobiaceae bacterium | reverse complement strand
AGGCGCCCGCGACGTTGGCGCCGCGCGCGGCGAGCGGGAGCGACGCCTGGGGCGGGCTGGCGCGCGTGCGGACCAGCACGCCGCGGCAGTCGAGGCCCAGCGCGAGCGCCGCGGCGCGCGCGAGCGCATGGGCCTGGTTGTAGCCGCGCTCGCGCATCCGCGCGGCGGCCAGCGGCACGGGCACGACGACGTCGACGCGCGGCGGGCCCCGTGCCGTCACCGCGTGCGCGACGAGCGCCCCGAGCCACGCGCCGAGCGCCACCTGGCCGCCGTACTTCAGCGCCTGCACGAGCTCGTCCGCGGGAAACGCGTAGGCGAGCGCCGCCACCGCGTGGCGCCAGGGCGGCGGCTCCGCGCGGCAACGTGCGCATTCGCCGCCGGCGTGGCCGGGCAAGGCGCAGCGCGGGCAGGGATGCGGCAGGCGCGGCAAGCCCGCAGCGCACGCGGCGCACACGAGCGCTCGGCCGGCCGGCGCCGTGCACAGCACGCAGGCTTGGGGCAGCGCCGAACCGACGACGCTGTAAAGTTTTTCGGCGAAAAAATTTGACAAGTCGAAGCGCGGAAATCGACACTGGACACACACTGCAACAGCGTAGGGCGCGCCGCCTCGCGCCGCACTCGACCGAACGGATGACCGACCGCACCGACCTGCCCCGACGTTCCCACGATGCCGCGTGCGGCGACGCCGTCATCGAGCCGCCGCGGACGCGCCGCGGCGCCACGCCCGCCAGGCCGGTCGAGCGCTGGCCGCTCGCGGCGATCGAGGCGTTGTTCGAGTTGCCCTTCGCGGACCTGATGTACCGCGCGCAGGTCACGCATCGCGAGCACCACGCGCCCAACGACGTCCAGCTCTCCACGCTGCTGTCGATCAAGACCGGCGGCTGCCCCGAGGACTGCGGCTACTGCCCGCAGTCGGCGCGCCATGCGACGGGTGTCGCCAACGAACCGCTGCTGGACGTCGCGGCGGTGACCGCCGCGGCGCGCGCCGCGCGCGACGCGGGCGCCACGCGCGTCTGCATGGGCGCCGCGTGGCGCAGCGTCAAGGACCGCGACCTGGAGCCGGTGCTGGGCCTCGTGTCCGCCGTGAAGGCGCTGGGCCTCACGACGTGCTGCACGCTGGGCATGCTGAAGGACGGGCAGGCGGAGAAGCTCAAGGCCGCCGGCCTCGATTTCTACAACCACAACCTCGACACGGCGCCGGATTTCTACGGCGACATCGTCACCACGCGCGACTACGACGACCGCCTCGCTACGCTCGGCCGCGTCCGCGACGCGGGGCTCTCCGTGTGCTGCGGCGGCATCGTCGGCATGGGCGAATCGCGCCGCCAGCGCGCCGCGCTGATCGGCCAGCTCGCCAACATGGAGCCCTATCCGGAGTCGGTGCCGATCAACCACCTGGTGCAGGTCGAAGGCACGCCGCTCGCGACGCGCCTGGACGGCGAGGCCGCGCTCGACCCGCTCGAGTTCGTGCGCACGATCGCGGTGGCGCGCATCACGATGCCGCGCGCGATGGTGCGGCTGTCCGCCGGCCGCCGCGAACTGGGCGAGGCGGTGCAGGCGCTCTGTTTCCTCGCGGGCGCCAACTCGATCTTCTACGGCGACCGGCTGCTGACTACCGGCAACCCGGACGTGGAGGCCGATCGCACGCTGTTCGCGAAGCTCGGCCTCGCGGCCGCCTGACGCGCTTCGCCTTGTCCGTCCTTGCGGATCTCGACGCGCGGCTCGCCGGGCGCCGCGCCGGCTCGCTCGCGCGCCGCCGTGCGACGCTGGCCACGCCGCAGGGCGTGCACGTCGTCGTCGACGGCCAGCCGCTCGTTTCGTTCGCCAGCAACGATTACCTTGGTCTCGCCAACGATCCGCGGCTCGTCGCCGTCGCCCGCGACGCGGCGCTGGCCTGGGGCGTGGGCGCCGGCGCGTCGCACCTCGTTTCCGGCCACCAGGCACCGCACGCGGAACTCGAGCGCTCGCTCGCGGCCTTCTGCCCGCCCTGCGCGGGCGCGACGGCCGTCACGTTCGCCACCGGCTATCTCGCCAACCTCGCGCTGCTGACCGCGCTGGCGGGGCACGACACCGTCGTGTTCGCCGACCGCCTGAATCACGCCTGCCTCAACGACGGCGCGCTGCTCGCGCGCGCGAAGCTCGTCCGCTATGCGCACGCCGACGCCGCTGCGCTGGCCGCGCGGCTCGCGGCGACGCCGGCGCGCACGCGCATCATCGCTACCGACGCGGTGTTCAGCATGGACGGCGACGAGGCGCCGCTCGCCGCGCTGCTGGAACTTGCGGAACGTTACGACGCGTGGCTGGTCGTCGACGACGCGCATGGCATCGGCGTGCTGGGCGACGGCCGCGGCAGCGTCGCGGCGGCGGGACTCGCGTCGCCGCGCATCGTGGCGATGGCGACGTTCGGCAAGGCGCTCGGCGTCGCGGGCGCGGGCGTCGTCGCGCATCCGGCGGTGACCGATGCGATCGTCCAGTTCGCGCGCCCGTACATCTACACGACGGCGGCGCCGGCCATGCTGGCGGCCACCGTCACGGCGAGCCTCGCGCTCGTGCGCGACGACGCCGCGCGGCGCGCGCGGCTGTTCGCCAACATCGCGCGGCTGCGCGCCGGCGTCGCGGGCCTGCCCGTGGCGCTCGGGCCGTCGCGCACCGCGATCCAGCCCCTCGTCGCCGGCGCCAGCGAGCGCGCGCTCGCGCTCGCCGCTGCCTTGCGCGAGCGCGGCTACCACGTACCCGCCATCCGGCCGCCGACGGTGCCCGCGGGCACGGCGCGCCTGCGCGTCTCGCTGTCGGCCGCGCACACGGACGCCGACATCGACGGGCTCGTCGCCGCATTGCGCGCCGCGCTCGCGCAGGAGCGCGCCGCGTGACCTGCACGTCGAGACCGTCGGCAGCGGCCCGCCGCTGGTGCTGCTGCACGGCTGGGGGCTGCACGCGGCTTCTTCGCGCCGGCGCTCGCGCGGCTGGCGAAGGCGTCGCACGTGATCGCCGTCGACCTGCCGGGCCACGGCGCAAGCCCGCCGCTGCTGCCGTACACGCTCGACGCGATCGTCGACGCACTGGACGCCACGCTGGCCGGCGTGGACACGCCGCTGACGCTGCTCGGCTGGTCGTTCGGCGGCCTCGTCGCGCAGCGTTACGCCGCGCGCCATCCGGCGCGGGTCGCGCGCCTGGTGCTGGTGTGCACGACGCCGCGCTTCACGCGCGCGCCGGACTGGCCGCAGGGGATCGACGCGGAGGTCGCGCGCCGCTTCGGCGACGAGCTTGCCATCGCCTACGATGCGACGGTCAAGCGCTTCCTCACGCTGCAGATGATGGGCGCCCCGACCCGCGGCCGGTGCTGGCGGCGATGCGCGCGCAACTGGCGATCCGCCGGTCGACCTGACGCTGCGCGGCGCGCTCGACATCCTGCTCACCGCCGACGTGCGCCGCGACAGGCGCCGCGCTCGCGCAGCCCGCGCTCGTCGTGACGGGCGGCCGCGACGCGCTGACGCCGGCCGCCGCAGGTGCGTGGCTGGCGGCGACGCTGCCGCGCGCGACGCTGTGCGCGATCGACGACGCGGCGCACGTTCCGTTCCTGTCGCATGCGGCCGCGTTCGACGCGGCCTTCGACGCCTTCATCGGCGGCACGCCCGATGGCGCCTGAGCGCGACGTGCAGGCCGACGCCCCCGGGCGTGCCGACGCACTCGACGCGCGCGCGGTGCGTCGCGCGTTCGGCCGCGCCGCCGGCACGTACGACGCCGCCGCGGTCCTGCAGCGCGAGATCGGCACGCGGCTCGTCGCGCGGCTGGACTACGTGACGCTCGCGCCGCGCGCGGTGCTCGACGCCGGCTGCGGCACCGGCGTGATGACGCGCGCGCTCGCCGCCCGCTACGCGGACGCCACGGTCACCGGCATCGACGTCGCGCCGCCGATGGTGGCCGCGGCGCGTGCCGCCAACGCCACGCCCCCACGCGGGCTTGCGCGGCTGTGGACGAAGGCCGCGGCCGTGCCGCAGTACGCGTGCGCCGACGTGCGCGCCTTGCCGTTCGCGGCGGGCCGCTTCGAGCTCGCCGCCAGCAACTTCACGCTGCAATGGGTCGACGACCTGCCCGGCGCGCTCGCCGAGCTCCACCGCGTGCTCGCGAACGGCGGCCTGCTCGCGTTCACGACGCTGGGCCCCGACACGCTGCGCGAGCTGCGCGGCGCATTCGCCGACGCGCGGCCCCACGTCAGCCGCTTCGTCGACATGCACGACGTCGGCGACATGCTCGTCGCCGCGGGCTTTGCCGATCCCGTCGTCGACATGAGCCGCGTCACGCTGACCTATGCGCAACCGCGCGACCTGTTGCGCGAGCTGAAAGCGCTGGGCGCCACCAACGCGACCGTGGGCCGCGCGCGCGGGCTGATGGGACGCGCCGCCTATCGCCGCCTCGAGGCGGGGCTCGAGGCGGCGCGCCGCGACGCCGCGTGCCCGCGACGTACGAGGTCATCCACGCGCAGGCGTGGAAGGTGCCGGCGCGCACCGCGCCCGACGGCCGCGCCATCGTCGAGTTCAGGCCGCGGCCGTGACGCGCGCGGCTTCGCGGATGCGCGCAGGCGCTTTCGTCACCGGCACGGACACCGGCTGCGGCAAGACGGCGGTCGCCGTGCGGCTCGTGCGCGCGCTCGCGCGAGCGGCCTGCGCGTCGCGGCGATGAAGCCGGTGGCGGCCGGCGTCGACGACGGCGCGCCCGCCAACGACGACGTGCTCGCGCTGATGGCCGCCGCCAACGTCGACGCGCCGCTCGCCGACGTGAACCCGTATGCGTTCCGCGAGGCGATCGCGCCGCACGTCGCCGCGCGGCTCGCGGGACGCGCGATCGACGTCGACGCGATCGCGGCCGCGCATGCGCGCGCTGCGGCACGCGCGGACGTGGTAGTCGTCGAGGGCGCGGGTGGCGCGCTGGTTCCGGGTCAGCGCGCATGCCGACATGCTGGACATCGCGGCGCGCCTCGCGGTGCCGGTGCTCGTCGTCGTCGGCGTGCGGCTCGGCGCGATCAACCATGCGCGGCTGACGCTGACGCGGTGCGCGCGCGCGGCCTGCCGCTCGCCGGCTGGATCGCCAATCGCATCGATCCCGCGATGCCTTACGCGGACGACACGCTGGCCGCGATCGCCGTGCGTCACGCGGCCGCCGCTGGCCGACTTGCCGTTTGGCGCCGACCGCATCGCGGCGGCCCCGGCCTGGCTGCGCGCGCTGGGCGTCCCGGAGACTTCGTAACAAAACAGCGCAGCGGTGGCGATATCGCACCACAAAACGGTGCCGCCGCATGCTTTCCCACGCCGGACCCTCCCGGCCGAAGGGTCATTCCGTGTTAAGATTTTGCGGCTTTGCAGCACGTTCGTTCGCGTGGACGGGCCGTGGTTCGCGTCTCGAACGCGACCCCGGCCGGGGTCGGGGCCCCCGCAAGGCACCGTGAAAATTGCACGAGGACAGCATGATTCGCATTCGCAGGGGGATCGGGGCGCCGGGCCGCAAGGTCCTGACGGGCGCCGCACTGTGCGCCACGTCCGCCACAGCCTGGGCCGAGCGGCCGTGGAACTTCCAGACGCCGGTCACGCCGATCGCGCAACAGCAGTACGACCTGCACCTGTACATCTTCTGGATCTGCGTGGTCATCTTCGTCGGCGTGTTCGGCGTGATGTTCTACTCGCTGTTCAAGCACCGGCGCTCGGTGGGCCACCAGGCCGCACAATTCCACGAGAACACCGTCGTCGAAGTCGTGTGGACGGTCATCCCGTTCCTGATCCTGTTCTTCATCGCCTATCCCGCCACCAAGACCATCCTGGCGCTCAAGGACACGACGGCGCCGGACATCACGGTCAAGGTCACGGGCTACCAGTGGAAGTGGAACTACGAATACCTGGGTGACGGCGTCAGCTACTACTCCGAACTCGCGACGCCGCTCGCGCAGATCATGGGCCAGCAGCCCAAGGGCCCGAACTACCTGCTCGAGGTGGACCACCCGCTGGTCGTTCCCGTCAACGCCAAGGTGCGCGTGCTGCTGACGGCGGGCGACGTGATCCACGCGTGGTGGGTGCCCGCGTTCGGCGTCAAGCAGGACGCCATCCCCGGCTTCGTCCGCGACACGTGGTTCAAGGCCGAGAAGGTCGGCATCTACCGCGGCCAGTGCGCCGAGCTGTGCGGCAAGGAGCACGGCTTCATGCCGATCGTCGTCGAGGTCAAGTCGAAGGACGACTACGACAAGTGGATGACGAGCAGAAGAAGCTCGCCGCCGCCGCGGCCGACGACCCGAACAAGGTGGAGCAGGCGGCGCTCGTCGCGCGCGGCGAGAAGGTGTTCAACGCCAATTGCGCGGCCTGCCACCAGGCCAACGGCACCGGCAACCCGGCCGCCAAGATTCCCGCGCTCGTCGGCGACGCCGTCGTGCTCGGCGCGCCCAACGACCAGATCCACGTGGTGCTGAACGGGCGCAACGCGATGCCGTCGTGGAAGTCGCTGTCGGACACGGACCTCGCGGCCGTCATCACCTACACGCGCAACGCCTGGGGCAACAAGGCGGCCGAAGGACTCGTGCAGCCGGCGCAGGTGCTGGCCGAGCGCGGCAAGTAACGTCGGGCAACCGGAAACACTGGAGCGACAACGATGAGCACCGTCACCCCCGATCAGCTTGGCCACGGCCACGGCCACGACGACCATTCGCATGGCCATCCCACCGGCCTGATGCGCTGGGTCACGACGACCAACCACAAGGACATCGGCACGATGTACCTGTGGTTCTCGTTCACGATGTTCCTCGTCGGCGGCTGCATGGCGCTGACGATCCGCGCCGAGCTGTTCGAGCCGGGCCTGCAGATCGTCAATCCCGAGTTCTTCAACTCGATGACGTCGCTGCACGGCCTCATCATGGTGTTCGGCGCCATCATGCCGGCCGCCGTGGGCTTCGCGAACTGGATGATCCCGCTGCTGATCGGCGCGCCCGACATGGCGTTCGCGCGGATGAACAACTGGAGCTTCTGGCTGCTGCCGCCCGCCGCCATCCTGCTGGTCACCTCGCTGTTCGTGCCCGGCGGCGGCGCAGCGGCCGGCTGGACGATGTACCCGCCGCCGACGATCCAGAACGGCATGGGCATGGACCTCGCGATCTTCGCGATCCACATCATGGGCGCGTCGTCGATCATGGGCTCGATCAACATCATCACGACGATCCTCAATCTCCGCGCGCCGGGGATGACGATGATGAAGATGCCGCTGTTCTGCTGGGCATGGCTCATCACCGCCTACCTGCTGATCGCCGTGATGCCGGTGCTCGCGGGTGCCGTCACGATGCTGCTCACCGACCGCCACTTCGGCACGTCGTTCTTCAACGCGGCCGGCGGCGGCGATCCGGTGCTGTTCCAGCACGTGTTCTGGTTCTTCGGCCACCCCGAGGTCTACATCATCATCCTGCCGGCGTTCGGGATCATCTCCGAGATCCTGCCGGTGTTCTCGCGCAAGCCGCTGTTCGGCTATGCGTCGATGGTCTATGCATTGGCCGGCATCGCCATCCTGTCGTTCATCGTCTGGGCGCACCACATGTTCACGACGGGCCTGCCCACCGCCGGCCTGCTGTTCTTCATGTACGCGACGATGCTGATCGCCGTGCCGACGGGCGTGAAGGTGTTCAACTGGCTCGCCACGATGTGGCGCGGCTCGATCACGTTCGAGACGCCGATGCTGTTCGCGCTGGGCTTCCTGTTCCTGTTCACGCTGGGCGGCTTCACGGGTCTCGTGCTGTCGATCATGCCGGTGGACATCCAGCTGCAGGACACGTACTACGTCGTCGCGCACTTCCACTACGTGATGGTCGCGGGCAGCCTGTTCGTTCTTCGGTGGCGTCTACTACTGGATTCCTGGGCGGGACTGGCACGATGTACGACGAGAAGTCGGCCAGATCCACTGGTCCAGCCTCTGATCTCTTCAACGTCACGTTGCCGATGCTTCCTGGGCCTCGCCGGCATGCCGCGGCGCATCCCGGACTACGCGCAGCAGTTCGCCGACTGGAACATGGTGGCTTCGATCGGCGCGTTCTGGTTCGGCCTGTCGCAGCTCATCTTCCTGTACGCGGTGCTGAAGTGCATCTTCCACAAGGGTGCCAAGGCGCCGGCCAGGCCGTGGGACGGGCGCGACGACGCTCGAGTGGACGCTGCCTTCGCCGGTGCCGTACCACACGTTCGAGACGCCGCCCGTCGTCAAGTAACGCGATGGCCGCGCAACCGCCTGGCGGCAAGTGCCCCGGCGCGCCGACCGCAGCCGCGCTGCGCCGCGCCAACCTGCGCGTGGCGCTGACGCTCGCGACGATCGCGCCTCGTGTTCTTCGTGGGCATCATCGCCGCGCATTTCGTCGGCGGCTTCGACGAAAGCAGCAGCATCCTCGGCATCGCCGTGCTGCTGTTCCTCGCGGTCGCCATCGGCCGCAACGTGTTCGGCAGGCGCTGACGCGATGGCCGCCAAGCCCGCCGCCGACGGCCCCGCGCGCGACGCCAACCGCGCGCTGCGCTACAAGCTCGTCGTCGTCGTCGCGGTGATGTTCGGCTTCGGCTTCGCGCTGATCCCGTTCTACGACCAGATCTGCCGCGCCACCGGCCTGCGCAACATCGACCAGGCGGACGAGGTCCGGAACACGCAAGTGGACACGAGCCGCAGCGTCCGCGTCGAGCTCGACTCCAACCTGCAGCCCGGCCTGCGCTGGACGTTCGTGTCCGAGCAGCCGTTCGTCAGCATGCACCCGGGCGAGGTGAAGCAGGTCACGTACCGCGTCACCAACACGACGGACCGGCCCGTGACGGGCCAGGCCATCGCGAGCTACACGCCGCAGAACGCGGCGCTGTACTTCAAGAAGCTCGAGTGCTTCTGCTTCACGCGGCAGACGCTGGCGCCGCACGAGACGCGCGAGATGCCCGTCGTGTTCGTGCTGGACCCGGGCATGCCGCGCGACATGCCGACGGTGTCGCTGTCGTACACGTTCTTCGCGGTCGAGGGCAACAACGCGGGCTGATCCCGCGCCGCCCGCACCGCGCACGCATTGCATGGAAGGCCTACGAGGGAGTTTCCGATGAGCAGCGCAGCAACCCCCGGCACGACGCCGGCCTATTACGTCCCGCAACCGTCGCACTGGCCGATCGTCGGCTCGTGCGCGCTGCTGATGATGGCCATGGGCACGGTCGCGTGGATCAACGCCGTCGCCTTCGGCCCGTGGCTCCTGCTCGCGGGCTTCTGCGTGCTGCTGGTCATGCTGTTCGGCTGGTTCGGCACCGTCATCGGCGAGTCGCAGCACAAGCTCTACAGCAAGCGCGTGGACCTTTCGTTCCGCTGGAGCATGAGCTGGTTCATCTTCAGCGAGGTGATGTTCTTCGCGGCGTTCTTCGGCGCGCTGTTCTACATCCGCAACCTGTCGGTGCCCGACCTCGGTTCGCTCGGCTCCAAGATCCTGTGGCCCGACTATTCGCCGGCGTGGCCCACCGAAGGGCCCTACCTCAACTCGCCGTTCACGCCGATGGGCGCCATCGGCATTCCGCTGATCAACACGCTGATCCTGCTGACGTCGGGTGTCACGCTGACGATCGCGCACCACGCGTTGAAGGAAGGCAATCGCGGCAGCCTCAAGCTGTGGCTGTTCCTGACCATCCTGCTCGGTGCCATCTTCCTGTGCTTCCAGGCGTACGAGTACCACCACGCGTACACCGAATACAACCTCAAGCTCACGAGCGGCGTGTACGGCTCGACGTTCTTCATGCTGACGGGCTTCCACGGCCTGCACGTGACGATCGGGGCCATCATGCTGACGGTGATGCTGTTCCGCGTGTTCAAGGGCCATTTCGACGCCGAGCACCATTTCGGCTTCGAGGCCGCGGCGTGGTACTGGCACTTCGTCGACGTCGTCTGGCTGCTGCTGTTCGTCCTCGTCTACTGGCTGTAATCCTCCGGCCGTCCAGGCCCCGGGCATGAGCGCGGCGCGCGGCCTCGACCGCGCGTTCGCGCTGTGGCTCGCCGCGCTCGTGGGCACGGGACTCGTGCTGTTCGCACGCGGTCCCGCCGACGATGCTTACATCGTCGCGCGCTATGCCCACAACCTCATGGCCGGCGACGGCCTCGTCTTCAACGCCGGCGAGCGCATCAACGCGCTGACCTCGCCCGCTGGGCTGCTGCTCGCCGTCCTTTTCACGCCGTTCGGCGATCCGGTGCGCATCTGGCAGGGCGTCGCGGCGCTGGGCACCGTGGTGCTCGCCGTCGCCGTCGCCCGCCGCCGGTATGCGCGACCGTCGACGCGGCTTGCCTTCGTCGCGCTGACGCTCGCTTCGCCGTTCCTGCTGCTGTGGACTGTCGGCGGCCTGGAGACGCCCCTGCTCGGCGCGCTCGCCACGCTACTCGCGCTGGACGCGGTCGAGAGCCGCGAGCCCTCGCGCGCGGTGGCGCTGCGCGCGATCGCGCTCGGCGCCGCCGCCGTGTTCACGCGCTACGACGCCGTGCTGTTCGTCGCGCCGCCGGTCGTCGCGCTGGCGTGGCCGTGGCGGCGCGACCGGCGCGTGCTCGCGGCGCTGGCGGTCGCGGCCGCGGCGTTCGCCGGCTGGCTCGCGTTTGCGCAGGCTTACTACGGCGACTGGCTGCCGACGTCGTTCCACGTCAAGTTCCCACGCGGCGACTTTGGCGCGCAAGGCGTGCTGGGCGTCGAATACCTCGCGAGCTTCGCGCTGCTCGCCTTGCTGCCGCTGGCGTGGCTCTGGCGCGGCGCGCGGGCCCCGGCGCAGGCGACGGGACCGCAGCGGGCGCTGTGGACGGGCCTCGCGCTGACGCTCGCGTACGGCATACTCGCGGCCACGGTCCACATGATGTACGCGTACCGCTTCTTCGTCCCCTTCCTGCCGGCGCTGTGGCTCGCGCTGCTGCCGCGCGATGCGCGCGTCGGTCCCGGCGCCACCGCGGCGATCCTCGTGGCGCAGACGCTCGTCGCGCTGCTGCTGTGGCAATACAGCCAGAACCCCAACCTGTCGCTGCTGGCGCGGCGGCAGGCGCCGGCGGACGAGCGCCACGAGTTCTCGACGCTGGGCGCGCGCTATACGGCCGACGTCGACCGCGCGGTGCGCGCGCAGGCGGACGACGTGCACGCGCACTGGCCGCGCGCCGGTCATGCGCGACCGCCGCGGATGGCGGTGGAGACGGGCGGGCTGCTGCCGTGGCGCGTGCCGGAGGCCTACGTGCTCGAGAAGCTCGTCAGCTGGCGTCGCTACTGCGCCAATCCCGGCGCGCGCGCGGCCGACTACTGGCAGGTGTTCCGTCCCGTGCCCGAAGGCGTCGCCGCGGATGCGTTGCCGGCGCCCGCTCCGGGATGGGAGCGCGTGTCGACGCGCACGATCACCGTCGACGGCCTGATGCCGGCGCCGCAACGGCTGGCCGTCGAGCTGTGGTTCCAGCAAGATGCCGCGCCGCCGCGCTTGCCCGCTACCGTCGACGGCAGCTGCCTGCCGCCGGCTTCCTCGTGAGCGGCCCGCGCTCGCCGCTCGGCGCCGCGCTGTCGGCGCTGCGCCCGCACCAGTGGGTCAAGAACCTGCTGGTGTTCGCGGCACCGCTCGCCGCGCACCGCATCGGCGACCCGGCGACGCTCGCCGCGGCGTTCGTCGCGTTCGCCGTGCTGACGCTGGTGGCCAGCGCGGTCTACGTCGTCAACGACATCGTCGACCGCGACGCCGACCGCGCGCATCCGCGCAAGCGCAATCGCGCGATCGCCAGCGGCGCGTTGCCGTTGGCTGCCGCATGCGTGCTCGCCGCGTTGCTCGTCGTGGCCGCGGTCGCGCTCGCGGCGTGGGCGCTGCCGCGCCCGGCGAGCGCGTGGATCGCCGCGTACGCGGTGCTCGCGTTCGCGTATTCGGCCGGCCTCAAGCGGGCACCGATCGTCGACGTGCTCGTGCTCGCGGCGCTGTACACGCTCCGGATCCTCGCGGGCGGGGCGGCCACCCGCGCTGCCCGTCTCGCAGTGGCTGCTGACGTTCGATGTTCGTGTTCTTCGGCCTCGCGCTGCTGAAGCGCTACGTCGAGCTGGCGGACCCGGAGGTCGACGCCGGGTCGACGACGCGCGCGCGCGGCTATCGCGCCGGCGACCGCGCCGCCGTCGGCGCGCTGGGCATCGCCGGCAGCCTGCTGGCCGTCGTGATCCTGGCGCTGTACGTCAGCGGCGCCGACGTCGTGGCGCTGTACGCAAGCCCCGCGTGGCTGTGGGGCTTGTGCGTGCTGCTGTGCTACTGGGAGTGTCGCGCGTGGCTCGTCGCGTACCGCGGCGACATGCACGACGACCCGGTCGCGTTCGCGCTGACGGATCGCGTGTCGCTCGTCGTCGCGGCGCTCATGGCGGCGTGCGTATTTGCCGCGATCTGAAGGCGGTCGCGTCCATCGCGGGCGTCCGCCGAGGCGCTGGGAGCCCCTGACTACGCTTCACGAAGAACAGGCGCTCCGTCAAGGGCACCCCCATCCCAACTCGGGTTTGCGCAGCCGCATCTCGCCTTCGATCCACCGCCGCCCTGCTGAACGTTCGCGATGCCGCGCGCATGTCGCGTTCATTGAATGCGATCTCGTGCCGTTCGAGGGATGCGAAGGTAGCGGCGCCGTGCGCGCACGCAGCGCGACGCAACGACCTGGCTCCTTCGCTGATCGAAGCGTGGTCCGCTGCGATTGTCTCCGAGCCGGGCGGAGGCGGGGTCCCGACGGAGCGCCTGTTCTTCGTGAAGCGTAGTCGGGACCCCGCCTCCGCTGGCGAGACCCGCAACAGTCGAAGCGCACCCAGCACCCTCCGCTGGCGGACGCGACAATCGAAGCGGGCCTTACAACTTCCGCACGACGAACCGCGGCGCGTTGCGCACGACGGCCATCACGATGCGCCAGAATGCCGGCGCATAGACGACGCGGCGCTGTGCCGCGCGAGGCCGCGGTCGATCACGGTGGCGATCGCCTCGGGCTCCGCGAACAGCGGGCTGTCGGGCAAGCCTGCAGTCATCGGCGAGTGGACCATGCCCGGCTTGACGAGCATCAGGTGGACGCCGGTGCCGACGAGATCGTAGGCGAGGCCGTCGCAGGCGGCGGCGAGCGCAGCCTTCGTGCTGCCGTGTACAGATAGTTCGACGGCCGGCCGCGGTCGCCGGCCACCGAGCCCAGCACGACGATCTCGCCGCGGCGCGCGCGCGCATCGCATTGGCGGCCGCGAGCGTCACCGTCAGCACGCTGGTCACGTTGACCGCGATCATCGGCGCGAGCGCATCGGGCTCGGCCGCCAGTGCCGCCTGCGGCGGCATCGCGCCTTGCGCGAGCAGCACGCGATCCAGCGCGCCGAAGTCGCGCTCGATGGACGCGACGAGCGCCGTGGCGCCGTCGCCGGAAACGAAGTCCGCGCTGAAGATGCGCGCCTCGCCGGCGCCGCGCGCGGCCAGGTCCGCGGCCAGCGCCTCGCCGCGCGCCGTGTCGCGCACCACCAGCGCGAAGCGCGTGTCCTGCGCGGCCCAGCGTCGCGCGCAGGCCTGCGCGATGGCCGATGTGGCGCCGAAGATCGCGATGTTCATCCGGTAACCCTTTGCCAGAAACGTGACTGCAGGCGCGGATCGCGCGCCGCCTCGAGCGTGGTCCACGCGGGATAGGCGGCGCGGAACAGCGTGCCCGGCATCGTCGCATCCTTCGCCGCGTAGATGCGGCCGCCGTGGTCGGCGACGATCGCCGCCGCGTCGGCGAGGAGCCGTGCCGTCGACGCGCCGCGGTTGCGGAAATCGAGCGCCAGCGTCACGCCCGGCAGCGGGAACGACATCGGCGACGGCGAGCGCAACGCGCCGAAGCGCTTCAGCACCGCGAGGAACGAGCCTTCGCGCGCGGCCGCGATCCGCGCGAGCAGCACGTCGAGGCCCGCGAGCGCCTCCATCGGCAGCGCGCACTGCAACTGGTAGAAGCCCTGCGCGCCGTACAGCCGGTTCCAGCCGGCGAGCGCGTCGAGCGGAAACAGGTAGCGACGGAAATCGACGCGCTGCCGGCCGGGCCGGGTTTGCGACCAGTGGTAGACGTCGTTGAAGCGGCGGATGGCCCACGGCGTCAGCGCGGGACTCGCCAGCTGGAGCGGGAGTCGACGCGCCGTCGCGCGCGGGGCGGCCGGCGTCGCGCCGGGGGACGCATAGTTCGCACGCTGCAGCACGCCGCGCAGGCGGCCGTTGCGCCACGAATACGCGTCGAACCAGCCGACGCTGAATTCGTGCGTCGCGTGCGCGGTATCCGACAGCGCGACGAATTCGGCTACGCTGTGGAACGCCTGCGTATCGGCGTCGACGCGCGTCGACGGCAGCGGCGCGAGTGCCAGGCGCGCACGTGTGACGAAGCCGGTGAGGCCCAGGCCGCCGAGCGTCAGGTTGAACAGCGGCATGCCGGGCGTGCACGCCGTGCGCGAGCCGTCGGAGCGCAGCAGCTCGAAGGCGAGCACGTGGCGGCCGAACGTGCCCGCGCGCTCGTGGTTCTTGCCGTGCACGTCGTTGGCGATGGCGCCGCCCACCGACACTTCGAGCGTGCCGGGCATCACCGGCAGCGTCCAGCCTGCGGGGACGACGACGTCGAGCACCGACGCCAGCGTGACGCCGGCCTCGCATTCGACAACGCCGGCCGCGCGGTCGAACGCGACGAAGCGATCCAGGCGGCGCGTCTCGACGCCCGTGCCGCTCGCGGCGAGCGCACAGTCGCCGTAGCTGCGACCGCGGCCGAACGCGAGCGTCGTCGCGGTCGCGGGCCAGGCGACGTCCGCGCATGACCACGGCGTCGTCACGGCCACGGACTGGCCCGGCAGGCGGCCCCAGGCGCTGCGCGTCGTCGTGCGCGCGTTCATCGCGGCGGCGCCGGTAACATGCGGGTCGGAAGCGGGCGGGGAGGAGGCACGTGGTCGACGGAGACTGGCGCGCGGGCGAGGGCGCCGCGCAGCCGAGCGGATTATCGCGCAGCGTCGCGCAGCGCGTCGACGGCGTGCGCGCGGTGTTCGCCGCGCTCGCCGCGGGTGCCGTCGTGCTGGCGCTCGTGCGTGCGTGGAGCGTGATCGCGATCGCGCGCGCCGGCGGCAACCAGTTCCAGGACGACGCGTTCTACTACCTCGTCATCGCGCGCAACCTCGTGGCCCACGGCCGGCTCGCGTTCGATGGCGTGCACGTCACCAACGGCTTCCATCCGCTGTGGTTCGAGATCGTCACGGTCGTGCAGACGATGCTGGGCGCGGACGCGGCGCCCGCGCGCGTCGTGCTGGCCGTCACGTGGATCGAGCAGGTGCTGTACGTCGCGGCGGTGGCGCTGGCGGCGGCGTGCGCGCTGCGCGGCCTGCGTCGCGGCGACGCAGCTGCCACCGGTTTCCTGCTCGTTGCATGGTTGCTCGCGAGTCCGCTCGCCTGGGTGTTCCGCCAGGGGATGGAGACGACGCTCGCGGTGCTGCTGCTCGTCGCGTTGCTCCGCGCGACGACGGCGCGCCACGGCTTCGGGCAGGGCCTCATGCTCGCGTTGCTGTGCCTCTCACGTCTCGACACGGCCGTGTTCGTCGCGTTGCCGTGGATCGCATTGGGCTGCGCCCGCGAGACTGCATGGCCCGCGCGCTGGCGTCTCGCGGGTCCTGTCATCCTCGTCGTCGCGGCCGACACCGCGTTCAACCTCGCGCTCACCGGGCACGCGGTGCCGATCAGCGGTTCGCTCAAGTCGACGTTCCCGTGGCCGCGCTGGCAACCCGGGTTCTTCGCGGAGCCGCTGATCATCGCGCGCAGCGCCGGCGCGCTGACGCTCGTCACCTCGTGGAATCTCGTGCTGCTGGCCGCGCTCGTCGTCGCGGCGTCCATGCTGATCGCGTTTCGCCGCGCAGCACGGGGCGGCGATGGCGGCGAGCGCGACGTCGCGCCCGCCGCGCTGGGGCCCGCTTGGACCGCCGCGCTGCTGCTGACGCTGAACCTCGTGCTGTTCCAGCGCTGGGACAAGAGCATCGACCCGCGCTATTTCGCGCTGCCTGCGACGCTGGCGGTGTTCACGCTGGGCGTCGCCGTCGCGCCATGGCTTGCGCGCCGCGCGGTCGCCGGCGTGGCGGCGCTGCTGCTCGCGCTGGTCGTCACGTGGTCGGGGCAGGACGCATGGCGCCTGGCGCGCTCGCCGCGCGCGGCCGACCCGCTGACGGCACTGATGCGCGACATCGACGCCGCGCTGCCGGCGAACGCCGTGGTCGCGGGCACCGACACGGGCGCGCTCGGCTTCTGGACGCGCCGGCGGGTCGTCAACCTCGACGGCGTCGTCAACGACTGGGCCTACCAGGACGCGCTGCGCGACGGCCGCCTCGCGGCCTGGCTCGCGGGCGAAGGCGTCACGCACGTCGCGAGCGGGCTGTGGGACCGCGCGCCGGCGTACACGGGCCGCGCCGTGGAACCGATGTACCGGCACGGTGTCGATCCGGTTGCCCAGGCGGGCGGGGCGTACGGCGCGCACCGTTTCTTCGTGCATTCGTATCGCTACGGCGTCGACTCCGACGCGATCGAGCTCCGCGCCGACCACGAAGTGTTTCGCCGCGACCTGGGCGCCGACGGCTGGAACCGCACCGCCTTCGTGATCTGGCGCTGGCCGTGATCGCTCGCCCGGTGCCGGGCAGGCGCCGGCGCGGCGTGCGAAAATACGCTTCGTGTCAGCGCATGCCGTTCGGCCCGATCCAGCCCATCCAGTAGGACAGGAGCAGGAACGCGACGAGCGTGATCGACAGCCCGACGCGTACCGCCAGCGCGGTGACCATGCGCCGGCCGCGGCCCTGGTCGCGGTACAGGAACACGAGCGCCGTGAACAGCGCGGTGACGATGGCCACGAGGCCGATGATGACGATGACTTTCATGTCCCCACAGTCTAATCCCGTGGCGCCGCCGTCGTGGCGCGTGCGCGCGATTCCGACGCTGGCGGCCGTCGTCGCGATAGTCGTGTTCGTGCTCGCGGGCAACTGGCAGCACCGGCGGATGCTCGAGAAGGATGCGTTGCGCGCGGCGCTCGATGCCGCGAAGGCGCAGCCGGCCGCGGCATTGCCGGCCGGCGTCACCGACTGGGCGCCGTGGCGCTTTCGCGCGGTGCTGCTCGCCGGCCACTTCGACGCGGCGCGCCAGATCTACATCGACAACCGGATGGATGCGGGGCGTGTCGGCTATCACGTGGTGACGCCGTTCGTGCTGGACGACGGGCGCGCGGTGCTGGTCGATCGCGGCTTCGTGCCGGCGGGTCCGGACCGGCGCGTGCTGCCGGCCGTTCCGGTGCCGCCCGGCCCGCTCACGCTGCACGGGCGCATCGATGTGCCGGAGCGCTATGTCGAGCTCGCGGGCGCCGTGCCGGACGGTGCGCGGTGGCAGAACCTCGATCCCGCGCGCTTTGCCGCTGCGACGGGCCTCGCCGTGCCGACTATCGTCGTCGAGCTCGACGCGGCCGATCCCGCCGGCGGCACGCTGGCGCGCAACTGGCCCGAGCCCGACTACGGGCGCGAGCGGCACCAGAACTACATGGTCCAGTGGTACACGTTCGCCGTGCTGACCGCCGGGCTGTGGATCTATTTCACGTGGAAGAAACGTCGATGATCATCCGAAGACGCGCGGCGCACGGCGCCGTCGCCCGATGAGCGCTGCCCCCGATGCGCGCGCGCCGGGCAACCGCCGCACGCTGTACCTGATCGCGCTGATCTGCCTGGCGCCGATCGTCGGCTCGACGATCGTCTACTTCTTCTTCCCGCGCGCGAGCTTCACGAACTACGGGACGCTGCTCGCGGTGCAGCCGGCGCCGGCGATCCATGCGGTCGCGGCGGACGGCAAGGCCGTCGACCTCGGGACGCTGCGCGGGAAGTGGGTGGTGGTCGTGGCCGCGGGCGGCGCGTGCGACGCGAGCTGCACGTCGCGGCTGTACGCGACGCGCCAGGCGCGCACGATGCAGGGCCGCGAGCGCGAGCGCGTCGAGCGCGTGTGGCTCGTCACCGACGGCGTTGCGCCGTCGCCCGCGGTCCTGGCCGACCATCCCGACGTCGTCGCGTGGCGCGCGACCGACCCGCAGGCCCCCTGGCCCGCGGGCCGCGAGGCGATCTATCTCGTCGACCCGCTCGGCAACCAGGTGCTCGCCTGGCCCGCCGACCCCGACATCAAGAAGCTCGCGAAGGACATCGAGAAGCTGCTGAGGGCGTCGCGCATCGGCTGAGCAAAACGGTGGGGTCGAACACCATTTCCGCGCGCCGGCCGCGCAGCAGCGCCGCAGCGCGCGGAAATGGTGTCTGACCCCAATTGTTTTGCTTCCGGTAAAATTGCCCCTTCATGTCGCTCGCCCTGCCCGCCGAAAGCCGCTTCCGCCAGTACCTGGCGCTGACCAAGCCGCGCGTCGTGTCGCTGATCGTGTTCTGCGCGGTCATCGGCATGTTCCTGGCCGTCCCCGGCCTGCCGCCGGCGCAACTCGTGTTTTTCGCGACGGTGGGCATCGCGCTGGTCGCCGGCGCGGCGGCCGCCATCAACTGCCTCGTCGAGCAGAAGATCGACGCGCGGATGCTGCGCACGAGCTGGCGCCCGCTGCCCGCGGGCGAGCTGACGCCGCGGCAGACGCTCGTGTTCTCGGCGCTCGTCGGCGGCGCCGGTCTTGTGCTGCTGTACCGGTTCGTCAATCCGCTGACGATGTGGCTCACGCTGGGCACGTTCGTCGGCTACGCGGTCATCTACACGGTGCTGCTCAAGCCCGCGACGCCGCAGAACATCGTCATCGGCGGCGCGTCGGGCTCGATGCCGCCCGTGCTCGGCTGGGCGGCGATGACCCATACGGTGTCGCCCGAGGCGCTGATCCTGTTCCTGATCATCTTCGCGTGGACGCCGCCGCACTTCTGGTCGCTGGCGCTGTACCGCGCGCAGGACTACGCGCGGGCGGGGCTGCCGATGCTGCCGGTCACGCACGGACCGCGCTACACGCGGCTGATGATCGTGCTGTACACGTTCGTGCTCGTCGCGGTCACGTGCCTGCCGTTCGCCATCCGGATGAGCGGCTTCCTGTACCTCGCCGCCGCGCTGGCGCTGGGTGTCACCTACCTGGGCTATGCGCTGAAGCTGTACACGCAGTACAGCGACGAGCTCGCGCGGCGCGCGTTCCGTTACTCGATCGTCTACCTGGCCGCGCTGTTCACGGCGCTGCTCGTCGACCACTACGCGGGATGAGCGTGACGCGGTTCGCGGCGCGCCGCGGCTTGCTTGCCACCGCGCTGGTCGCGGGACTCGCGATGGGGCTCGCCGCGTGCGGCCCGCAGGCGCCGAGCTTCAAGGCCTCGGACGTCACCGGCGCCGACGTCGGCCGCGACTTCTCGCTCACCGACTTCAACGGCCAGCGCCGCACGCTCGCCGATTTCCGCGGCAAGGTCGTCGTGATCTTCTTCGGCTACACGCATTGCCCCGACGTGTGCCCGACGACGCTTGCGCAGCTGTCGGAAACGATGCAGCGGCTGGGCGCCGATGCCGACCGCGTGCAGGTGCTGTTCGTCACCGTGGATCCCGAGCGCGACACGCCCGCCGTGCTCGCGAAATACGTGCCCGCGTTCGACAAGCGCTTCCTGGGCCTCTACGGCACGGCCGGGGAAACGGCGGCCACCGCGAAGGCCTTCAAGGTCATCTACGAAAAGGTCCCCGGTTCCGCGCCGGGCGACTACACGATGGACCACTCCGCGGGTACTTACCTGTACGATCCCGAAGGCCGCCTGCGCGTGTTCGTGGGCTATGGCCAGGGCGCGGACGTGTTCACGCACGACATCCGCGAGTTGCTCCGCTGACGAGTGTCCGGCCCGGGGAGGGGTCATGGCTTATCGCGTCGTGCTGGCAGGCAGCGTGGCACCGGGCAGGGACATCGCGGACGTCCGCGCACGGCTCGCCACGTCCACCGGGCAGGACCTTGCGCTTGCCACGCGCCTGCTTTCGGGCACGCCCAACGTGATCAAGCGCGGCGTGACCCAGGCGGAGGCCGAACGCATCCTGGCGATACTCACCGAGCTCGGTGCCGTGGCGGACATCGAGGACGAGGCCACGACCTTCGCCATCGACGCGCCGGCGAGCGCCGCCGGCGGGGCGCCACCGCCGCCGCCAGCGCCACCGCCAGCGACCGACGAAGCGCTGTACCGCGCCATTGTCGGGCCGCGGAACAGCGAGAAATACCTGCCCTTCTTCCTCGCGCGCGACGCGGGCGGCAGTTTCTTCTCGTGGCATTGGCCCTGCCTTTTCGTGCAGTTGCCGTGGGCCATGTACCGCAAGTGCTGGGGATTCGCGCTGGGCGGCTTGGCGATCGGGATGGCCTTGTCGTTCGTCATCGCGTTCATCGTGGGCGTGGTGCTTGCGCTCGCCGGCGTCCGCGAATCGATCATCTCGGCCGCCGGGACGGTGTGCGGGTGGGTCGCGCTCGCCCTGGTCGCCATGACGGCCAAGGGCTTCTATCACCGCAAGGCGCGCGCGCTGATCCGCAAGACCGCGCACCTGTCACCGGAATCGGCGCGCCTCGCCGAACTCGAACGGCTGGGGGGCACGTCGATGCTCTGGGTATGGCTCGCCATACTCGTTCCCGTGCTGGCCATCATCGCGGCCATCGCCTTGGGGGTCTATCTCGAGCCAGCCGGACGCTCCAGGGTGAAGCCCATCATCGACGTCGTGGCGTCGCCCCGCGCGGCGAGCTACAGCTCGATCATCTCGAAGTCGTCCTTGCGCGCGCCGCATTCCGGGCACGTCCAGTTGGGCGGGACGTCTTCCCACTTTGTGCCGGCCGGAATGCCTTCTTCCGGCGAGCCTTCCGCCTCGTCGTAGATCCAGCCACAGATGAGGCACATGTATTTTTTCATCGAGCGATCGCACCGCGGAACCCAAGCTAGAATGTAATTCTAGCAACTCCGCCCGCCACGCCCGCGCCGCCTCCCGGCGCGCGGCGCAACGCATCGCTCCCCATGCCGCAGAATCCCGAATCGCCGCCGCTCGTCATGACGTTCTCCGCGTCCGATCCTTCCGGCGGCGCGGGCATGCAGGCGGACATCATGACGCTCGCCAGCATGGGCTGCCATCCGCTGTCGGTCATCACGGCGATCACCGTGCAGGACACGATGGGCGTCGAGGGCGTCAGCGCCATCGAGGCGGAATGGGTCTCCGACCAGGCGCGCGCGCTGCTGGAAGACATGCCGGTGGACGCGTTCAAGATCGGCGTGCTGGGCAGCGTCGAGAACATCGCGGCCATCGCGGAAATCATCGCCGACTATCCCAACGTGCCGCTGATCCTGGATCCCGTGCTCGCGTCGGGCCGCGGCGACGAGCTCGCCACCGACGAGAAGACGCACGCGCTGCGCGAGCTGCTGCTGCCGCAGACGACGATCCTCACGCCCAACAGCCTGGAGGCGCGCAGGCTTGCGGAAAGCGACGACGACGAGAACGAGCCCACGCTCGCGCAATGCGCGGAGCGCTTGCTGGAAGCGGGCGCGGAAACGGTGCTGATCACCGGCACGCACGAATCGACGGCGCAGGTCGTGAACACGCTCTACAACAAGGCGGGCGTCGTGCGCGTCGACACGTGGCCGCGCCTGCCGGGCCAGTTCCACGGTTCGGGCTGCACGCTCGCGTCCGCGTTGGCCGCGATGCTCGCCAACGGTCTCGACCTGCCCGACGCGGTGCGCGAGGCGCAGGACTACACGTGGCACGCGCTCGCCAAGGCGTTCCGCCCGGGCATGGGCCAGTCGATCCCGGACCGGCTGTTCTGGGCGCGCGAGGACGAGTCCGCCGACGATGCGGCCGGCGGCGAGGCGGAGGCGGCATCGGTGGCCGGCGCGGCCGCGCCGTCGTCCAATGCACGCGGCAGCCACTGACGCGGGCGCACCCGCGCTGTCCACGCGCGTCGAGGGCCTGTACGGCGTCACGCCGGACGGCCTTGCAGTCGATGTCCTCGTTGCGCACGCCGTCGCCGCCGCGCGCGGTGGCGCGCGCGCCATCCAGTATCGCGACAAGCACGCGAGCGCAACGGAGCGCCACGCGCGCGCCGCCGCGCTGGCCGCCGCGCTGCGCGGCCGCGCGCTGCTGATCGTCAACGACGACGCGGCGCTCGCCGCGGCCGTCGGCGCGGACGGCGTGCACCTGGGCGAGGACGACGGCAGCGTCGCCGCCGCGCGCCGCCACGTCGGTGCAAGCGCGATCGTCGGCGTGTCCTGCTACGACGATTTCGCGCGCGCGGAGCGCGCCGTCGCCGACGGCGCGGATTACATCGCGTTCGGCAGCGTGTTCGCGTCGCGCGTGAAGCCGGCGGCCCGCGTCGCGCCGCTCGCGCTGTTCACGCGGGCGCGCACGCTGGGCGTGCCCGTCGTCGCGATCGGCGGCCTCGACGCCGGCAACGCCGCGCGCGCCCGCGCCGCCGGGGCCGATGCGTTCGCCGTGATCACCGCGCTGTTCGGACAAGGCGACGCGAACGCGACGGAGAAGGCCGCGCGCACGCTCGTCGCGGCATGGCACGCACCGGCGCCATGAACGGCATCGGCGCGGCCGACGACTGGCGGCGCTGGACCGCGCACGAGCCAGCCGTTCCGCTGCGTTGCGTGACGCCGCAGGCCGGCGGTTACCTGCATCGCTTCCACGACACGTCGCCGTTCAGCCCGTCGGGACGCTACGTCGCGATGACGCGGCTGCTGGCGGAGGATCGGCTGCCGCGCCCCGGCGACGTCGCGGAGATCGCCGTCGCGGACTTGGAGACCGGCGCGCTGCGCACGGTGGCCGAGACGCGCGGCGCGGACACGCAGGTGGGCGCGCACGTGCAGTGGGGACGCGACGACGACACGCTGTACTTCAACGACCTCGACACCGCCACGTGGCAAGCGCACGGCGTGCGCCTCGCGCTGCACGACGGCGCGCGCACGCGGCTCGCCGGCACGGTCTACAACGTGGCGCCCGACGCGCGCACGAGCGTAGGCCCGGATCTCGCGCGCATCGGCGTCACGCAGGCGGGCTATGGCGTCGTCGTGCCGCGCGGGCAGGTGCGCCTGCACGCCGGCGCGCCGGTCGACGACGGCGTGCACGTCACGGATCTCGAGACCGGCGCCACGCGCATCGTCGCGTCGCTCGCCGACATCGTCGCCGCGACGTTCCCGCGCGCGGAACTCGCCGAGCTCGCGGCGCGCGGTGGCGGCGGGTTCTACGGCTTCCACGCCAAGTGGAACCCGCAGGGCACGCGGATCATGTTCATGCTGCGCTTCGTGCCCGCCGCGGCCAACGCGCGCTGGCTGAGCAGCGTGATCACGATGCACGCCGACGGCAGCGGCCTCGCGCGGCCGATCGGCTGGCGACAGTGGATGCGCGGCGGCCATCATCCCAACTGGTGCCCGGATGGCGAGCACCTGCTGATGAACCTCGACGTCGACGGGCGCGGGCTGCGCTTCGTGCGCGTGCGCCACGACGGCGCGGGCCTGCGCCTGCTCGACGAGCACATCCGCGGTTCGGGCCACCCCACGATGCATCCGGACGGCGTGCACATCCTCACCGACGCTTACGCAGCATCGGCACGCGCGGCGCTCGCGTCGCCGGAGGCGCATGCGGACGGCACGACGCCGATCCGCTGGATCGATTTCACGGCCTCGCGCGAGCGCGAGCTGCTGCGCATCGGCACCGCGATGCCGTTCACCGGCCCGCGCGACGAGCTGCGCGTCGACGCGCACCCGGCCTGGGATCGCGGCTTCCGTCGCATCGCGTTCAACGCGTCGCCCGACGGCACGCGCCGCGTGTTCGTCGCGGACCTCGCGGCCGTCGTCGACGCATGACGGGCGCCGCGCCGCTCGTCTCGGTGGTGACGCGCACGCTGGGGCGCGCGTGCCTCGCGGAGGCCGCGGCGGCCGTGGCCGCGCAGACGCATCGCCCGCTCGAGTGGATCGTCGTCGACGCGGCGGGCAGCGGCACGCTGGCCGTCGACGCGGGCGCGGGCGTGACGACACGCGTCGTCGGCACCGGTGCGCGGCTGCCGCGTGCGCGCGCCGCCAACGCGGGCTTCGCCGCGGCGCGCGGGACGTACGTGGGCTGGCTCGACGACGACGACCTGTGGAAGCCGGGTCACGTCGCGGGGCTCGTCGAGGCGCTGGCCGCGAACGCCGACGCGCGCGTCGCCTATGCGCTGGCCGAAGTGTGGAGCGGGCCGGATACCGTGGCCGCGCATTACTCGTTCCACTGGTCGCACTACCTGCTGACGCGGCGCAACCTTTTCCCGCCCAACGCGGCGCTGTTCGCCGCGTCGCTCGTGCGCGAGGACGGCGTGCGCGTCGACGAAGCGCTCGACTACTTCGAGGACTGGGACTTCTGGCTGCAATGCGCAAGGCTGACGCGCTTCGTCCGCGTGCATGCGGCCACGGCGATCTACCGCGGCTACCTGTCGCAGTCGGGGATCGACCGCATTGACGCAGGCGGAGCGGGCGCCGCTGACCCGGCGGTGCTCCACGCCCGCGACCGCGTGCTGGCGCGGCACGCCGTGGAGCGCGACGCGACCGCCGCGGCATGGCGTGCGCAGCGCGATGCCGCACGCGCGGCGCGCCCGCGGCGATGCGCGGTTGCCGTGCGCCCGTGGCACGACGTCTACTGCGCGACCCGTACGACGCGGGAGGCGACGTGCGCCAGTTCGCCGCCTGTTGCGCCGCGCTGGGCGACGCCGGCATGCTGCTGATATCCGCCAGGGCGTCGCGCTCGCGCCGCGGGAACGCGTGCTGTGGACGGATCTTGCCGCCACGCTCGCGCGCCTCGGCCGCCACGACGACGCCCGCGCCGCGGCCGCGCGCGCCGCCGCGCTCCTTCCGCCGCAGGCGCCACCGACGACCCCGTTGCCACCGACGTCACGATGACCCGCAACCGACGACCCGCAACCGATGAACCGTAACGACTCGCTGTTCGACCGCGCGCAACGCAGCATCCCCGCCGGCGTCAACTCGCCCGTCCGCGCCTTCCGTTCCGTGGGCGGCACGCCGCGCTTCCTCGCGCGCGGCGAAGGTTGTCACGTGTGGGACGCGGACGGCAAGCGCTACGTCGACTACGTGGGTTCGTGGGGCCCGGCCATCGTCGGGCACGCGGAGCCGACGGTCGTGCGCGCCGTGCAGGAGCGCGCCGCCGACGGCCTGTCGTTCGGCGCGCCGACGGAGCTCGAGGTCGAGATGGCGGAGACGCTGATCCGGCGCCTCCCGTCGCTGGAGCTGGTGCGGCTCGTGTCGTCGGGCACCGAGGCGACGATGTCCGCGCTGCGCGTCGCGCGCGGCTATACGGGCCGCGCGAGGATCGTCAAGTTCGAAGGCTGCTACCACGGCCACGGCGACAGCCTGCTGGTGAAGGCGGGGTCCGGCGCGCTGACGTTCGGCCAGCCGTCGTCCGCGGGCGTGCCGCCCGCGATCGCCAACGAAACGGTGGTGCTGCCCTACAACGACGTCGAGGCCTTGCGCGCGTTGTTCGCCGCCGAGGGCGGCGACATCGCGGCGGTGATCGTCGAGCCGATCGCCGGCAACATGAACCTGGTGCGGTCCGTCCCCGGTCGTCCTTCCTCGAGGCGCTGCGCGAGCTGTGCGACCGCCACGGCAGCGTGCTGATCTTCGACCAGGCGACAACATGGCTCGCCAGGGCATGTTCCGCAGGGCGTGCAGGGGGTCACCGGCATCACGCCGACCTCGACGACGCTGGCGGCGATCGGCGGCATGCTGGTGGGCGCAGTTCGGCGGTGCGCGCGATCATGAACGTCGTCGCGTCGCTGGGGCCCGTGTACCAGGCCGGCACGCTGTCAGGCAATCTGGTCAGGTGGCTGCGGGCCTCGCCACGCTCGCGCTCACCGAAGCGCCTGGCTTCACGACCGGGTCGCGCAGCGGACGCGCGTTCTGCGACGGCCTGCCTGCTGCCGCGCGCATGGACGCGGCGTTCGTCTGCGCCGACAGCGTCGGCGCCATGTTCGGCCTCTACTTCGCGCGGCGCGTGCCCACGTCGTTCGCCGAGGTGATGCAGGGCGACAAGGAGCGCTTCAACCGCTTCTTCCACGCGATGCTCGACGCGGGCGTCTATCTCGCGCCGCCGGCCTACGAGGCGGGCTGTGTCGGCCGCGCACGACGACGAGGCCATCGCGGCCGGCAGCGGCGCGCGTGGCGTTCGCGGCGGCACGCTGACAGTGCAGCCGCTCGTCGGCGCGGTGATCGCGGGGACGCAGAAGGGCGGGACGAGCGCGCTCGCCACCTACTTCGTCGAGCATCCGGAGATCGGGATGCCGCGCGTCAAGGAACTGCATTACTTCGACGCGGACGCGGTGTTCGCCGCGCCCGCGCCCGACCCGGCGCCCTACGAGGCGCAATTCGCGCGGCGCGAAGGCGTGCGCGTCTACTGCGACGCGACGCCGATCTACATGTTCTGGGAGCCGGTACCCGCGCGCGTGCATCGCTACAACCCGGCGATGAAGTGGATCCTGCTGCTGCGCAACCCGGTGACGCGCGCGTACTCGCAGTGGAACAGAACGTGAAGAAGGGCGCGAGCCGCTGCCGTTCGAGCAGGCGCTGCACGCGGAAGGCGCGCGCAGCGCCGCGGTGGCGCCGGGGCAGTCGCGGCACGCGTCCTACGTCGCGCGCGGCCTCTACAGCGAGCAGATCGAGCGCATCCGCCGCTGGTTCCCGCTCGAGCAGCTGCTGGTCCTGCCCAGCGAGGCGCTGCAGGGCGACCCGGCGACGGTCCTTGCGCGCGTGGCGGCCTTCCTGGGCATCGGCCCGTTCCCGCGCGACACCCGGCGCGAGGTGTTCCGGCTGCCGTACGAGGCGCCGATGTCGCCGGCCGCGCACGCATGGCTGCAGGCCGCCTTCGCGCCGGAATTCGACCGGCTGGAGCGCCTGCTCGGCTGGGACCTGAGCACCTGGCGCCGCGCGCCGGCGACCATGGAAAAGCGGTGAAAAAGCCTTATGCAACGAGGATTTGCGTTCGAAGGCTCAGGGGTGGCATGGTAAACTTGCCGACCTTTTTCGAGGGGTGGACGCGCCTCGCGCCCGCTCCGGCGGCATGGCTCAGAACACGGAACGAAAGCGTCTCGGCGAACTGCTGATCGAACGCGGCAAGCTCGATGCCGCGGCGCTGGAGCGCGCGCTGCGCCTGCAACAGGACTCGGGCGGCAAGCTGGGCGCGCTGCTCGTGACGCTGGGCCTCGTCGCGCAGCGCGAGGTGTCGGAGGCGCTGGCCGTCCAGCTCGGCCTGCCGCTGCTCGAAGCCGCGGGCTACCCGGAGCTCCCGATCCTGGAAGAGCGCGTCTCCTCGCGCTTCCTGCGCGACGCGCGGGCGCTGCCGGTGCGCGAGGACGACCGCGAGCTGGCGCTGGCGATGGTCGACCCCACCGATACGTTCACGATCGACGCGTTCTCGATGGTGACGGGCCGCACGGTGAAGCCGATGGTCGCGCTGCCCACCGAACTCGACGCCGCGCTGGAGCGGCTGTATGGCGCCGGCAAGTCGGCGCAGGGCCAGATCGTCGGCGACCTGGAGCAGCGCGTCGACGAGTTGGCGCTCGACGCCGACGTGCAACAGCTCAAGGACCTCGCATCCGAGGCGCCGGTCATCCGGCTCGTGTCGCTGCTGATCACCAACGCGCTCGAGGCACGCGCGTCCGACATCCACATCGAGCCGTTCGAGAACCGGCTGATCGTCCGTTACCGGATCGACGGCGTGCTGCACGAGATCGAATCCCCACCCAAACGTCTTTCGGCCGCCGTGATCTCGCGCGTCAAGATCATGGCCAACCTCGACATCGCAGAGCGGCGACTGCCGCAGGACGGCCGCATCCGGCTGCGCATCCAGGGCAAGGAAATCGACCTGCGCGTGTCCACGGTGCCGACGATGCACGGCGAATCCGTCGTCATGCGGATCCTGGACAAGGGCGGCGTCACGCTGGACTTCGACCGGCTGGGCTTCCTCGAGGACACGCTCGAGCAGTTCATGAAGGCGCTGCTGCAGCCCAACGGCATCCTGCTCGTCACGGGCCCGACAGGTTCCGGCAAGACGACGACGCTGTACACGGCGCTGGACCGGCTCAACAAGCCGGACGTGAAGATCCTGACTGTGGAGGATCCGGTCGAATACCAGATGGCCGGCATCAACCAGATCCAGGTGAAGCCACAGATCGACCTGACGTTCGCCAACGCGCTGCGCTCCATCGTGCGCCAGGACCCGGACGTGATCATGATCGGCGAAATCCGCGACCTCGAAACCGCGCAGATCGCCGTCCAGTCCGCGTTGACGGGCCACCTGGTGCTGTCCACCGTCCACACGAACGACGCCCCGGGCACGGTAAACCGTTTGCTGGACATGGGCGTTGAGGATTACCTGCTGACGTCGACGGTCGTCGGCATCCAGGCCCAGCGGCTCGTGCGCACGCTGTGCCCGCACTGCAAGGAGCCTTACCAGGCGTTGCCGGAAGTGGTGGAGCAGATGGGCCTGAAGCGCTTCGCGCCCACCGGCCACGTGACGCTGTACCACGCGAAGGGCTGTGCGAGCTGCGCCAACACCGGCTACACGGGGCGTATCAGCATCATCGAGATGATGAACGTCACCGATGCGCTGCGCACGCTGGTCATGAAGCACGCGACGGCCACGGATCTCAAGGCCCAGGCCGTGAAGGACGGGATGATCACGATGTACGAGGACGGGCTGCGCAAGGCGGTCATGGGCATCACGACGATCGAGGAAGTCCTGCGCGCCACGCGCGAGGACTGATAGCCGATGCCGGTCTTCCGCTACAAGGCCGTCTCCAACGCCGGCGAGCTTGCCACGGGCGAGCTCGAGGCCGCGAACGAGGCCGAGATCGTCGGGCGGCTCCGCGACCAGGGCCTGATGCCGATGCAGGTGGCCATCGCCAGCGGCGCGGGCAGCGGCGCCGGGGCCAAGGCCGCGGGCGGCGGGCCCCGCACGTCGCTGTTCACGCCCAAGCGCGTGACGTCCGACCAGCTGATGTCGATCACGCGCGAACTGGCGACGCTGCTGCGCGCGGGACTGCCGCTCGACCGCGCGATGGAAACGCTGATCGGGCTCGCCCCCACGCCGCCGGTGCGCGCGCTGCTGCAGGGCGTGCGCGACGACGTGCGCGGCGGCAAGTCGCTGTCGCAGGCGCTGGATGCGCGGCGCGACGTGTTCTCGCGCTTCTACGTCAACATCGTGCGCGCCGGCGAAGCCGGTGGCGCGCTCGGCGCCGTGCTGACGCGGCTCGCCGACACGATGGAGCGCAACAAGGAGCTGAAGGGCACGATCGCCTCGGCGATGATCTACCCGGTCATCCTGATCTGCGTCGCGGTCGTGTCGGTGATGGTGCTGCTGCTGTTCGTCGTGCCGCAGTTCCGGTCGCAGTTCGCGCAGGCGGGCAAGTCGCTGCCGCTGCCCACGACGATCGTCATCGCGGCGGGCGACGTCGTGCACGACTGGTGGTGGCTGCTCCTCGTCGGCCTTGTCGTCGTCGTGTGGTGGGGGCGCAAGCTGTTCGCCAGCCGCGCGTTCCGCGCCGGCTTCGACCGTTGGGTGTTGCGGCGCGCGCTGCTCGGCGAACTCGTGGCCAAGATCGAGACCGCGCGCTTCGCGCGCACGCTCGGCACGTTGCTCGGCAACGGCGTGACGCTCCTCTCGGGCCTGTCGATCGTCAAGGAGACGATGGGCAACAGCGCGATGGCCGGCGCGCTCGACGGCGTCGTGGCGAGCCTGCGCGAAGGCAAGGGCTTCGGCCAGCCGCTGATGGCCACCGGGCTGTATCCACGGCTCGCGACGCAGATGATCCTGGTCGGCGAGGAATCGGGCCGGCTCGAGGAGATGCTGAACCGCGTGGCCGACGTCTACGACCGCGAAGTCCAGGTCGTCATCAAGCGCTTCCTCGCCGTGATGGAGCCCGTGATGATCCTGGGGCTCGCCGTCATCGTGGGCTTCATCGTGCTGTCGATCCTGCTCGGCGTGCTGGGCATGAGTGAACTCGTCAGCTAGCGGCCAGGTCTTATCCGGCCGGTCGCGGCGCCGGGGAGGGCGCAACCGCGCGTACCGGCCATTCCAGGGGAGTTTGGAGGACACATGAATCGACGCATCAAACAGGCGGGCATGACGATGATGGAGCTGCTCGCCGTGCTCGTGATCATCGGCATCGTCATGGGTGTCGTGGGCAGCAAGTTCATCGGCCAGGCGGAAGAAGCCAAGCGCAAGGCGGCCAAGATCGAGATCGGGCAGATCGGGCAGGCGCTCGACCTCTACAAGCTCGAGATCGGCCGCTATCCCAACACGTCGGAAGGCCTGCAGGCGCTGGTCCAGGCGCCGGCCGGCGTCACCAACTGGAACGGGCCGTACTGGAAGAACGGCACGCTGCCCAAGGACCCGTGGAAGAACGACTACAAGTACACGGCGCCGGGCCAGCACGGTCTCTACGACATCGTGTCGATGGGACCGGACGGCCAGGAAGGCGGCGACGGCCCCAACCGCGACATCACGAGCTGGGACGAGTGACGCGCCACGCGCACCGCGGGCCTTCGTTGCGCGTGGCACCCTGCCACGCCGCCCGCGTGCGCGGCTTCTCGATGATGGAGCTGCTGATCGTGCTCGCGATCACGGCCATCATCGCGGCGTTCACGATCCCGATGCTCGGCAACGGGCCGTCGGGCGCCGCGCTGCGCGGCGGCGCGCGCGAGCTCGCGGCCGGCCTGCGCACCGCGCGCAGCATCGCCGTGGCGCAGCGGCACGAGACGTTCGTCGCCATCGACCTCGCGGGCCGCCGCTTCAAGGTCACCGGGGATCCGCGCGAGTACCAGCTGCCGCGCGACGCGGAGTTGAAGCTCTTCACCGCGCAGTCCGACATCGTCGACGCGTCGACGGGCGCCATCCGCTTCTACCCGGACGGCGGCAGCAACGGCGGGCGCATCACGCTCGCGTCGGGCGAGCGCAAGTACGACATCGACATCGACTGGCTCACCGGTCGCGTCACCATCCAGCAATGATGAGCGCGCCGGGCCGTCCCAAGCGCGAAGGCAGCGCAGCGCGCAGCGCGGAGCGTTCGTTGGCGAGCGTGCTTGCCGGCCGCCAGCGCGGCTTCTCGCTGCTCGAGGTGCTGGTCGCCTTCGTGATCCTGGCGCTCGTCGGCACGATGCTGTCCGGCCTCTACTCGGGCTCGCTGCGCAACGCGTCGGCCGCGGAGGAGTGGAGCCAGGCGACGCTGCTCGCCGAAGGCCAGCTCGCGGCCGCGGCGGCCACCGTGCCGCTGGTCGCCACCAGCGGCGGCGGCAGCAGCGAGGACGGCCGCTACACGTGGACGACGAAGGTGGAGCCGTACACGCCGCCGGCGACGCCGGGCGCGGCGGACCCGCTGTCGACGGCCACGCAGACGATGTCGACGCAGCTGATGCGCGTCAGCGTCGACGTGAAGTTCCCGGGGCCCACCGGCGCGGACCGCACGATCTCGCTCGCCACCGTGAAGCTGGTGCGCAGGGAGCTGACGCCATGACGGCGGCGGCCTCGACGGTGCCGGCGGTGCCGGCGGATTTCCGCGCGACGTTCATGATCGCCGGCGTGCAGAAGGGCGGCAGCTCGGCGCTCGCACGCTACCTGCATGCGCATCCGCAGATCGGCATGGCGGCGGTCAAGGAGCCGCACTTCTTCAACAAGCACCGCCATTTCGCGGGCGCGGTTCCCGACTACGCGCAGTACCACGCGCTGTATGCGCCGCGCGCAGGGCAGCGGCAGTTCGGCGAGGCCACGCCCACGTACGTCTACTGGCCCGACGCGCCGCGGCGCATCGCCGCGTACAACCCCGCGATGCGCTTCGTCGTGCTGCTGCGCGACCCCGCGCAACGCGCGTACTCGCACTGGAACATGCTGCGCATCGAACGGCGCGAGGAGCTCGCGTTCGACGACGCGCTGCGCGCCGAGGCCGGGCGCATGGCCGCGGCCGGCCGCGACGACCGCCAGCCGTGGACGTACGCGGACCGCGGCCACTACGCGCGCCAGCTCGCGGAACTGTGGCGCTGGTTCCCGCGCGCGCAGACGCTGGTGCTGCGCTCGGAATGGCTGCAGCAGGACGCCGCGGCCACGCTGCGGCGGATCACCGACTTCCTGGGCGTGGAGCCGTTCGCGGCCGTCACGCCGCACAACGTGTACGCGCTGCCGTACGCGGCGCCGATGAGCGCGTTCGCGCGCGGCTTCCTCGCCGACGCCTACGCGGACGACATCGCGTCGCTCGAAGCGACGCTCGGCTGGGACCTCGCCGCGTGGAGGCAGGCCGCGTGACGCCGCGCGCCGCATCGCCGCGCGCCAGCGCCGGCTTCACGCTGATCGAGCTGCTGATCGCCGTGACGCTGATGGCACTGCTGTCCGCCATCCTGTTCGGCTCGCTGCACGTCGCGGGCCGGAGCTGGGATGCGGGCGACGCGCGCGCCGAGAGCAACGCCAGCATGCGCATGGCCGGCCAGTTCCTGCACGACCAGCTCGAGGCCCAGCATCCGCAGCGGATGAAGAAGATCGTCGAGTTCCCGCTGCTGTTCGCGGGCGCGGGCGACAGCGTGCAGTACGCGGCCGCGGTGCCGTCGCGGATCCTCGGCGGCGGCGTCTGGTACTACCGCGTCCGCGTGGCGCAGAACGGCGAGCGCTCCGTGCTGGTGCTCGACCGGATGATTCCGGACGTGACCGCGCAGGCGCTGCCCGATTTCGGCGCTGCCGAGACCACCGTGCTGGCCGACGACATCAAAGCGGTCAAGTTCCAGTATTACGGGCGCGACGCGGGCGCCGATGCGTCGGTGGCGCCCACGTGGCGCGATGCCTGGGACGACCGGCAGACGCTGCCGCTCGCCATCCGCATCGACGTGACGCCCGCGCACGGCGCGCCGTGGCCCACGATCGTCGCGGCGCCGCGCACGGCGCCCGAGTCCGGTTGCCGCACCTACGACGCGGTGCGCCAGCGCTGCGTGGCCGCATGAGCCCCGCGCGGACTGCGACGAGCACGCCGCGGCGCCGCGCGTCGCCGCGCGCCGGCGCGCAGCGCCAGCGCGGCATCGCGCTGATCCTCGTGCTGTGGCTCACCGTGCTGCTGACCGTGATCGGCTCGAGCTTCGCGTTCAGCATGCGCCAGGAAGCGCTCGCCGCACGCAACAGCGTCGAGATGGCGCAGGTGCGCGCCGCCGCCGACGGCGCCGTCGAGCGCACGGTCTACGAGCTGATGAAGCCGAGGACCACGGACTCGTGGAAGACCGACGGCTCGCCGCACGCGTACGCGGACGGCGACGTGAGCCTCACCGTCTACGCCACCGACGAGGCCGCGAAAATCGACCTCAACGCCGCGCCGGACACGCTGATGACGGGCCTCCTGATGAACGTCGGCGGCGTCGACGCGGCCACGGCCGCGAAGCTCGTCGACACGCTGGCGGACTGGCGCGACGCCGACGACCTCCGCCGGCCCAACGGCGCGGAAGCGGCGGACTACGCGGCGGCGGGCCTGAAGTACGGCCCGTCGAACGCGCCGTTCGAGACCGTCAGCGAAGCGTCGCGCGTGCTGGGCATGCCGCCCGACGTGTTCGCGAAGATCGCGCCCAGCCTCACCGTCTATTCGAAGTCGCGCGGCGTCAACCCCGCCACGGCGGACCGCACGACGCTGCTCGCGTTGCCCAACGCGACGCCGGAGACCGTCGACGCGTTCATCG
>JBGAIC010000043.1:0-34888 GCA_044225845.1 Casimicrobiaceae bacterium | reverse complement strand
ACAAATGCGGTTCCTCGTGTGTCGGGCTGGTTTCCAACACGAATTTGTCTAATTGCACCAAATTTTCCGAATATGTCGTACATATCCTCGGGTGTAATCTTGAAAGGCAAATTCCTCACATACAAGGCTCGATTCACCTCAGGCGGAAGGCGCCCCTGAGTTTTAGCAAAAAACCTGACCGATGCTCGGTTTCTGGGACCTCCAGGTGCAACTTGGGCCATGTTTGTGCAGACTGCTGGCAGAAGTTGCAGAGAGGCTTCGTGCAGTCACACTTTCGTCAGCAGCGGCGGGTGTGCTCCGGAATTTCAGGTGCACCGACGCGAACCGAATCAGACAGACCGCTTGCAGCGGACTGATGACCCATCGGGCCCTAACACTTGTTACTCAAGTCGATCTCGACGTCCTCCGCGTGGCCGACGATCAGCCGCTGCAGCGCGCGGATGCGCTCGTCGAACGACGACAGCGCCATCAGCCGCGCCTCGATCGGCTGCCACGCGGCGTACGGATACACGAGCAGGCAGCGGCTGGGGTCGGCGGTGATGACGACGCGGCCGCTGCCGTTGGCGAGCGAGGCGCGCTGGCGCGCGGGCACGGCGAGGCGGCCCTTGGCGTCGAGCGCGAGCCGGGCGATGCCGCGGAACATCGGCCCCCCCTCGCTACCCGCACCCGCTGCCGTTTCGTCGACCACCCCGAGCCCTCGTCCCGATGTGGGTACTCACCGACGGCACCGGTTTTTCACCGTTTTGCCATCGATTTTCCCCACTTTGACCCACTTTCTACCACTTGGACGCGACTATACGCAGGTCGGACAGGGTGGGTCAACAGTTTCTTTTTACCGAACAAGGACTTAGAGCACAAATGCAACGCGAAATGTTTTTTCAGCAAAAATATGAACTTAGCGCGCACACTCGATGTGACTTGAGAGGAAATGCCTCGAAAAACGAACGATTGTTCGGCGGAATGGCGGCGCAGGCGCTCCAAACCGCGATCACGGCGACACCGACCACGGAACGGGCTATGCGATTTGCATGAAACTGGGCGTTTTGGGCGGGCGAAGGCGCCCGCTTCGCGCGCCTGCGGCTGGCCCGCTGCCCCCCCGTGCGATTCGCGCGACAACGCGCTCCCGAAAGCCTTGCGCCACGGTCATTTGCTACGCCAACTTCAAGGAATGTGCGAAACTTCCCCGGACACGAGACCATTGCGGCCCCCGTCGGGCCGCCCGCACGAGGGATCCCCGATGCGCCGCTTGACGATGTCGCTGATGGTGCTGGCCGCGGCCTTGACGCTCGCCGGCTGTGCGAACGACCGCTTCGCCTATGCGCGCCAGGATCCGTTCCTGTGGTTCCTGAGCGGCATGCCCGCGCCGTACGACTTGGGCTGGGAGCGCACGCCGGTGCCGGACCTGCCGGTGCTGAACCCGGTCGACTACGTTCCGGTCCCGCCACCGCCGCCGCTCGATTACCCGCGCGGCTGGAATCCGGATAATCCCCCGTTGATGCCTGCGGACACGGAGTCCGCGCCGGCCCCTGCCCCGACCCCTGCCCCCGATTCCGTCTGTGCCGTTGCCGCCTGCGAACCCGTTGCCCCGCCCACGACCGGCGACATGGCCCCTGATGGCGATGTGCTGCGCGTTGTCGTGGATGTCGATCGCGGCACCGACGCTGGCGCAGACGGCGCCACCGGCACCCGCTGACGCACCGGCGGCGCCTGCCGCCACGCCCGCCGCCGACGCGGACTCTGCGGCGGCGGAGCCGCCCGCTGCGGCCGCGGACGCGGGCGACATCCAGGAACATTTCCCCTATCGCGTCGACATCGACGCGCCCGCCCCGCTCGTCGCGCTGATCCAGGGGCACGTCGCGCTCGTCCGCTGGCAGTCGTTCGCGGACATGACGCGGACGCTGTTCGACCGCATCGCGCGCGAGGCGGTCACCGAGAGCAACCTCGCGGCCGCGTCGCTCGGCTGGTTCTCCGCGCACACGACGATCGACGTCGACACCAGCGTCTCGCCGGCGGTGGTCAAGCTGCGCGTGGACACGGGGCCGCCAACGCGCATCGCCGGCGTCGACGTCGACGTCAGCGGCCCGGCGACGACGGACGTGCCGCTGGGGACGGATACGATCCGCGCGCTGCGCGCCGACTGGAGCCTGCCGGTCGGCGCCACGTTCTCGCAAAGCGAATGGGACGCGGCGAAGAGCCGCGCCGTCGACCGCCTGTCGCGCAACGGCTATCCCGCCGTGACCACCGCGCACAGCGAGGCGCTGATCGACCCCGATGCGCACAGCGCGCAGCTGGCGCTCGCGCTGGAGAGCGGCCCGCTGTTCCACTTCGGCGAAATGAAGGTCGTGGGGCTCGAGCGCTATCCCGCGTGGATCGTCGAGAACTTCAGCACGATCAAGCCGGGGGATCGCTACGACGCCACGGCACTCGACGAGGTGGTGCGCCGTCTCGGCGCCACCGGCTATTTCGCGAGCGCGCACGCGTCGATCGACGTGTCGCCCGACGCGGCGGCCGCGTCGCCGATCACCGTGCAGGTGCTGGAGGCGCCGACGCGCACCGTCGAGTTCGGCATCGGCTACTCCACGGACACGCAGTTCCGCGCCAACGCGAACTTCCGCAACGTGGACATCGACGGCAAGGGCCTGCAGTTCACGGCGGACATGCGGCTCGAGCAGCTGACGCAGTCGGCCTCGCTGATGCTCGTGTGGCCGCCCGATTCCAGCCACTGGTTCAACTCGGCGCTGGCACAGATCGAGCGCACCGACATCGAGAACCTGGTCACGCAGACGGCGGTGATCGGCGCGCGGCGCACGATGGTGGAGCAACGCGACAACTGGTCGTATGGCGCGGCGATGTACTTCGACGACGAGCGGCCGCAGGGCGCGCCGTCCGACGTGTCGCACGCGCTGTACCTCGACGCGGTGCGCACGTGGCGCCGCACCGACGACCTGATCGCGCCGACGGCCGGCTACAACTTCCAGTTGCAGGCCGGTGGCGGCATCCCCGGGGCGTCGACGCGCGGCTTCGGCCGCGTGATCGCGCAATGGGCGTGGTGGCACCCGATCAACCGCGACTGGGAGTGGACCGCGCGCGCCGAAGCGGGCGCCGTGTTGGCACCGTCGCGCGAAGGCATCCCGTCCGCGCTGCTGTTCCGCACCGGCGGCGACACGACGGTGCGCGGCTACGCGTTCCAGAGCCTGGGCGTGAAGAACGGCGACGCGGTCGTGCCCGGCCGCTACTACGCGGTGGCGAGTACCGAGGTCACGCGCTGGTTCAGCCCGCTGTGGGGCATCGCGACGTTCGTCGACGCGGGCAACGCGGCCGACGAAGTGCACGACCTCGCGCCGGTGGCCATCGGCGCGGGCTTCGGCGTGCGGCTGCGCACGCCGATCGGGCCGTTCCGCATCGACGTCGCGTACGGCGACCTGACGCACAGCGTGCGGCTGCACATGTCCGTGGGGCTGTCGTTTTGAGCGCTCCGCCGCCGGCTGCGCCGTCGCCACCCGCCACGCCGCCGGTTCCGGCGCGGCGCATCCGCGTGCTGCGCATCGTGGTACGCAGTGTCACGGCCGTGCTCGTCGCGGCCCTCGTCGCGCTCGTGCTGCTGTTCGCCGCGGTCACGACGGACACGGGCCTGCCCTTCGTGATGCGCGAGATCGCGCGGCTCACCGACGGCCGCCTCACGGTCAGCGGCGCGACAGGCTCGCTGCTGTCGACGTTCCGCGCGCAGGAGATCCGCTGGAACGGGCCGACGACGCGCGTCGTCGCGCGCGACGTGCTCGTGACGTGGTCGCCATGGGCGCTGTCCAACCGCAAGCTCGCCGTGTCGACGCTCGGGGCGGGCACCATCACCGTCGACGTCGCCAGCAACGACACGCCGGCCACGCTGCCGCAGAGCCTCGGCCTGCCGCTCGCGGTGGCGATCGACCACGCCAGCGTGACGACGCTCGACTGGACCGTCGGCGCGCGCCGCGGGCGCGTGACGGGCCTCGCGTTCGGCTATACGGCCGACGAGAAGATGCACGCGCTGACGTCGCTGCTGCTGGGCTTCGAGCAGGGGCAGGTCGCGGGCAACGTGACGCTCGGCGCGGCGCGGCCCTTCCCGGCGGGTGGCCGCATCGCGTTCACCGGCAGCGAGCGGCTCGCCGGCGTCACGCTCGACACGCGGCTCGGCGGCACGCTCGCCGCGCTGACGGTGGATGCGGACGGCCGCGCCGACGACGCCACGCTCAAGGGCCACGTCGAGCTGACGCCGTTCGCGCCCGCGCCGCTCGCCCGCCTCGACGTCGACGCGCGCAACGTCGACACGGCGCGCTTCGTCGCGGCGCTGCCCGCGACGCGGATCGACGCGACACTGCACGCGACGCCGGCGCGCGACGGTTTCGCGGGCACGTTCACGCTCGTCAACGCGGCCCCCGGCCGGCTGGACGCGACGCGGCTGCCGGTGGAGCGGATCGGCGCCACGTTCGCGCAGACGGCCGCGCGCCTGCAGCTCACCGACCTCGACGTCGCGCTCGCCGGCGGCGGCCGCGCGCGCGGGCGCGGCGACATCGCGCTGTCCGGCGCGGCGACGTCCACGTGGTCGCTCGAGCTCGCCGGCGTCAACCTCGCCGCGCTGCACGCAGCGCTGGTGCCGACGCAGCTCGCTGGCCGGGTCGACGCGACGCTCGACGGCGCCGTGCAACGCGTCGAGGGCAACATCGCCGACCGCGGGCGCGCGGGCTCGCGCTGGATTTCGCCGCGCGCGTCGCGGACCGCGAAGTCGTGCTGACGCGCGGGCGCTCGCCACCGCGTACGGCGGCAGCGTCGACGCGACGCTCGCCTGGGCCTGGCCGAGCCGCGCGCGTTCACGCTCGACGCGACGGCCCGCCACTTCGACCCGGCGACGCTGGCGGCGGTAGCGCACGGCGCGCTGGACGCGAGTGCCACGGCGCGCGCAGCGTGCTCGCCACCTGGCGCGCACGCAAACATCGAAGGCCGCGTCGCGCCGACGTCGACGTGGGCGGCCTGCCGCTCGCCGCCACGCTGCACGCGACGCTGGCGCGCGGCAGCGCGACCGACGTCGCGGTCGACGCGAAGCTCGGCTCGACGCATGCGACGCTCGCGGGCGCCGCGGGCCGCGCGGGCGACAACCTGGCGTGGACGCTGTCCGCGCCGGCGCTGGCGCTCGCGAAGCTCGGCATCAAGCGGCTGCCGACGCTGGCTGGTGCGCTCGACGCGAAGGGCGCGGTCAGCTACGCCGGCGCGCGCCGCTGGACGCGGGCGTCGTCGTCGACGCCACCGCGCTGGCTTGCGCTCGACGACATCGGCATCCAGGCGCTCACGCTGAAGGCGTCGGTGGCGCCCGCCGCGACGGCCGGCGCGCGCACGCTGCGCAACCGCGCGCTGGCCGCCACGTTCGACGCCGACGGCATCACCGGCCCGCTCGCTGTCGACCACGCGAGCGCCAGGCTCGACAGACGGCGTCGACGCGCACGTGCTCGCCGTCTCGGCGCCGCCGCTCGCGACGATCATGTCGAGGCGACGCTCCAGGGCGGCTTCGTCGACGGCGACGCGCGCACTGGCGCGGCTGGCTCACCGCGTTCGACACGCGCGGCGCCGTGCGGCTCGCGCTCGCCGCGCCGGCGGCGCTCGAGCTCGCGCCTGCGCAGCTCTCGCTGGCGGCCTCGCGCTCGCGTTCGACGGCGGCCGCATCGACGTCGCGCGCTGGCGCTGGATCACGAGCGCATCGACACCGCCCAGGGCATTTCGCCGCGTTGCCGCTCGCGAGGCCTGGCGCGCGTCGCGGGCTACACGCTCCCGCTGCGCTCGACGCTGACGCTGCGCGGCGGAACGTGTCCGCCGCGCCGCGCCTCGACGGCACGTTCCGCGCGTCGAGCGCGACCAGGGCGACCTGTATGGGCGCCGACCCCGACAACCCCGCGGCCGCCGAATACGGCGCGGGCCTGCGCGAGCTGTATGTCGCGGGCACGCTGGAGCACGACGCGTTGCGCGTCGACGCAAGGATCGCGTCGCAACGCACGGGCAACGCGACGCTTGCCGCCACCGTCGGTGCCGGCCCGGAAGCCAACAAGCTCTCGCTGGACGCGCCGCTGGCCGCGAAGTTCGCCGCCGACCTGTCGTCGCTGGGCCTGCTGCAGCCTGGCTCGGCACCACCGCCGCGATCGGCGGGCGCGCGGTCGCGGACGTCACGGTGCACGGAACGCTGCGCAAGCCCGTATGGGCGGGCACGATCGCCGGCGACGACATCCGCGTCGATTCGCCGCAGTGGGGGCTCCAGGTGTCGGAGGGCCGCGTGCGCGCGGCTCGCCGGCGACGCGCTGGTGCTCGACGAATTCTCGGTGCGTGGCGGCGACGGCCGGCTCACGGCGCACGGCACGCTCGCGCGCGGCGGCCGCGCGGCCGGCGACGACACCGCCCACATCACGTGGCAGGCCAAGAACATCCGGTTGATGAACCGGCCGGACCGCCAGTTCATCGTCGACGGCGACGGCGTCGCCGCGCTGCGCGACGACCGCCTGCGCCTGACGGGTCGCGTCGACGTCGTCGAGGGCCGCGTCGTCTACGAGCCGCTGCCGCCGCTCCTGGGCGACGACGTCGTGGTCAAGGGCCGCCCGCGCGCCGCGCCGCGCGACGACCAGATGCGCTCGACGACCACCGAGCTCGACTTTGACGTGAACCTCGGCAACCGCGTGACGTTCAGCGGCATGGGGCTCGACGCGCGGCTCGCCGGCCGCGTGCACATCTCCACCGGCCCCGACGGGCTCCTGTACGGGCGCGGCACGATCAGCACGCAAAGCGGCACGTATTACGCATTCGGCCAGCGCCTCGTCATCGACCGCGGCCAGCTGTTCTTCGACGGGCTGCTCGCCAACCCGGGGCTCGACGTCGTGGCGCTGCGCCGCACGTCCGGCGTCGAGGCCGGCGTCCAGCTCACCGGCACCGTGCGGCTGCCGCGGCTCACGCTGGTGTCCAATCCGCCGGTGCCGGACAACGAGAAGCTCGCCTGGCTCGTCACCGGCCAGCCGCCGGGCCGCGCGGGCAGTGCCGACATGGCGGCCATCGCCGCGGCGTCGGCCGTATTGCTCGGCGGCAACGGCGGCAAGCCGATCACGACGACGATCGCGCAGCGCCTGGGGCTCGACGACATCAGCGTGCAGCAGAGCCAGTCGGGGTCCGCGGTGCCCGGTGGTTCGCAAGCGCAAGGCCAGGTGGTGGCGTTCGGCAAGCAGATCACCGACCGCCTGACGCTCGTCTACGAGCAGGGACTCACGGTGGCCACGAACGCGCTGCGGCTCGAGTACCGGCTGTCGCGCTTCGTCACGGTGCGCGCCGAGGCCGGGCTCGTGTCGGGCATCGGCATCGCGTTCCGCCGCACGTTCCCGTGAACGCACGGCGGTTGCCGCGCGGCGATGCGCGCGCCGGCTGCGCGAAGGGCCGCCGCGCCGGCCTTACGGATACGCGGGCAGGTAGCGGCCCAGGAAGTCCTGCACCTGGCGATAGAAGTCGTAGCGGTTCTTTTCCAGCAGGAAGCCGTGGCCTTCTTCCGGGTACACGGTCCACTCGACCGGCGTGCCATTGGCCTTCAGCGCGTCGCGCATCTTCTCGCCATGGATCACCGGCACGCGCACGTCCGCGCCGCCGTAGACCATCAGCACCGGCGCCTTGCACGTTCGGGCCGCCGTGCACGAGCATGATCAGCGGCAGATTCTTCGCCTCGCGCCCCGGCGGCAGCGTCAGGAAGCCGGGGATCTCGAGGCCGTCGCGCGCCTTGTAGCGGACGGCCTTGCGCGCCGGCATCTTCGCGGCGTTCTGCAACGGCGACACGGACTTCAGCAGCGCGGCGTCCTTGTCCGGATCGCCCATGATCTCCTTCGCCGCGTACTTGAGGTAGTCCGAGTACGCGAAGTCCGACCACGTGACGGTGAACATCAGTTCGATGTCGGTGACGCCGACGTAGTTGATGCCGCAGCGCCAGCGGTCGGGGTCGCGCGCAAGGCCCTCCATCACCGCGTAGCCGCCGTAGCTCGCGCCCGCGATGCACGCGCGCTTCGGGTCGACGATGCCCTGGCCGACGAGCCAGTCCATGCCGTCGTTGAGGTCGTCCTGCATGCCGCGGCCCCATTGCTTCCAGCCCGCCTGGAACAGCTTGGTGCCCCAGCCCATGCTGCCGCGGAAGTCCGGCTCCAGCACCGCGTAGCCGAGCGCCGCAAGGTAGGCGGCCTCCGGGTTCCACTGCCAGTGCGTGCCACGCACGTTCGGGGATCGATCGCCTTCCGCGCGTCGCCCAGGAACTCGAGCTTGCCCTTGTCGGCGTCGAACAGGTACCACTGGCCCGGCTGGCGGTCCGAGAACGCGGTCACGAGATAGACGTTGGCCTCGCCGCGCGATATCGAGTTCACGGTGTCCGGCAGCGCCTTGTCGACGGTGGCCTGCGCACGCGCGTATTCGTCGTCGAACCAGACGGTGCCGGCCTTCTCCACGTCGTAGCGCATGCCGACCAGCTTGCGCGTCCGCATGTCGAACACGAGCCCGCCTTCGAAGTCGGCGCGCGGGTAGGCCGCGACCGGTTCGCCCAACGCCTTCTTCACCGGGTCCCAGCGATACAGCGCGTACGTGTCGCGGCCGGCGTTGGACGTCACGATCAGCGTGCCGTCCGCGTCGAATGCCACCGGATAGGTCTTGGCGTCGCGCAGGTTGTATTCGCCGATCTGCTCCCACTTCGCATCCGCCGACGCCCGCCACCACGATTTCGTGATCATCGACTTCTCGTCGGTGACCACCGCGCGCAGCACGCCCTTCTGGTCGAACACGTAGTCGATCGCGTTGCCGGGCATGTCGATCGACTCGAGCGTCTTGCGGCCGGTGGCCACGTTGATCCGGTACGCGTCCGGGTGGTCCGGGCTGCGGTCGCTGATGGCGACGAAGATGTCGTTGCTGCCGTCGCGCATCACGCCGATCAGCCGCATGCCGTGATAGCGGAAGACGCCTGCGTTGATCGCCATCTTGACCGTCGGCGAGAGCATGCGCACGTTCTTGCCTTCGCGGTCGACGGCGAACAGGCCGCCGCCGCGCTGCTCGCCGAGGCCGGATTGCGAGTCGTAGACGGAGAACACAAGGTAGTCGTCGTTGACCCACGTGATCGAGCCGATGTCGTAGTCGTCGATGACGGCGACGACCTTGGGCTCGCGCGTGGCCAGCGCCATGACAGCCGACGCCCTTGCGGCCGTTGGCGGCAGGCGTCAGCGCGGCCAGGTAGCGCCCCGACGGCGAGATCGACACGCCGGAATAGCGCGCGTTGGAGAAATAAGGCACCGGGTCGACGGGCGCGGGCGCGGCGCCGGCGGCGGGCGCGATGACGGCAAGGGCGGTGAGGACGGCGGCGGCGAGCGAGCGGAGCAGCATGCGGGATCCGGGAACGTGGGGTTTCAGGAGAAGCAGCGTCGCGGCGAGCGACAGGCGAATGCAGCCGCGCGGCCTGGTCGTAGATCTGCGCGGTGATCATCAGCTCGTCGACGCGGGTGCGCGCGACGAACGCGGCGAGCCTTCGCGCACGGTGGCCGGCGCGCCGACGAACGCGTCGCGGAACGACGCCATGATCGCGTCGCGCTCGGGCGGCGACCACAGCGCGTCGAGGTCCGGGACCGGCGGCGGCAACAGGCCGGGCCGGCCGCTGCGCAGCCGGAAGCGTTGCACCTGCGCCGACGTGAACCACGTGCGCGCCGTCGCGTCGTCGTCGGCGACGACGACGTTGACGCAGGCCATCGCGTGCGGCGCGGCCAGCGCCGCCGACGGCCTGAAGCGCGCGCGGTAGATCGCCAGCGCGTCGTACAGCGCGGCGGGCGCGAAATGCGACGCGAACGCGAACGGCAGGCCGAGCTCGGCCGCGAGCTGTGCCGAGTAGAGGCTCGAGCCCAGCAGCCACAGCGGCACTTCGCTGCCGGCGCCCGGCACCGCGCGGACGCGCCGCGCGTCCGAGGCCGGCGCGAGCAGCGCCTGCAGCTCGACGACGTCTTCCGGGAAACGGTCGGCGCTGTCGAGCATGTCGCGACGCAGCGCGCGCGCCGTCACCTGATCGGTCCCCGGTGCGCGGCCCAGGCCCAGGTCGATGCGACCCGGATACAGCGCCTCCAGCGTGCCGAACTGCTCCGCGATGACGAGCGGCGCGTGGTTGGGCAGCATCACGCCGCCGGCGCCGACGCGGATGGTCCGCGTACCCTGCGCGATGTAGCCGATGACCACCGCCGTCGCGGCGCTGGCGATGCCGGGCATGTTGTGATGCTCGGCCAGCCAGTAGCGGCCGAAGCCCAGGCGTTCCGCGTGTTGCGCAAGCGCGAGCGACCGCGCGAGCGCCTCGCGCGGGCCTTCACCTTCGCAGACGGGCGCGAGGTCGAGCACTCCGGTGGGAATCATCGGCGCAAGTATAGCCAGCACCCCCGTTGCATTCCGTTACGCGCGGGTACAATTCGCGCGCCGCGCCAACGCGCTCACGGGTTCGCCGATGCTGTCCGGGATCTTCAGCCGCTACGAATGGTTGCTGTGGCTCGCCCTCGTGGCGGCGCTGCTCGCCGCGTCGCACGCCGGCGACTACGTCGCGCGCAGGGCCAAAAGGCGCGGGCGCACGTACGACACGCACACGCTGACGGTCGAGGGCGCGCTGCTGGGCCTGCTGTCGCTGCTGCTCGGCTTCACGTTCTCGATGGCCAACGACCACTTCGTCACGCGCCAGCACGACCTGGACAACGAGGTGACCGCCATCGCGTCGGTATGGCGCCATGCGTTGCGGCTGCCGCCCGCGGAGGCCGCCGACGTACGCGCGCTGGTGCGCCGCGACGTCGATGCGCAGCTCGCGCTCTATTCGGCCAGCGACCTCGACGCCAGCGTCGCGTCGGTGCGGCGGGCGGCGGCCGGGCCGCCCGAGGCGCTGTGGACGTTCGCGCGCGACTACGCGGCGCGCCACCCGCAGGACCCCGATGCGCGCAGCCTGCTGGATTCGGTGGATGCGATGATGGATGCGCACCGCCTGCGCGTCGAGTCGATCCGGAAGGTCATTTCGCCGGCGATCCTCGCGCTGCTGGCCGGCGTGGCGATGGCGGGCCTGTGCGTGATGGGCTATGCGTCGCGCGCGAGCGGCAAGGCGCACAGCCTGCTCCCGCCGCTGATGGCGGTGGTCGTCGCGTCGGTGATCACGCTGATCGTGGACCTGCACGCCCCGTCGCAGGGCATGATCCGGCTCAACACCGTCGCAGGTGCGGGACGCTGCAGGCGCCTAGCCAGGCCGGGCGGGGAAGCTGTGCTCGAGAGATAGGTTCTCGTTCCGGAGACAACGACCACTTCTGGGCTTTGCGGACTGCAAATGCCCTGGCACGACCTGGATGAGCGTCTCCGCTTCGTCGCCCGCCTGCTGGACGGGGAGAAGATCGCCACGGTATGCCGGGGAGTTCGATATTTCCCGGAAGACCGGCTACAAGATCTTCCAGCGCTACAAGGATTGCGGGGTCGAAGGACTCACCGCGGCACGCGCCCTACCGCATGCCAATCGGTCCGCCAGATTGAAAAACTGATCGTTCGCCTCCGGCACGACCACCCAGCTGGGGCGCACCCAAGATCCAGGAGAAGCTGCGGCGCCTGCACAGCGATATCCACCCGCCCGCCATCAGTACGGTGCACGCCATGCTCTTCCGGCACGGGTTGGTGAATACGGGCCGCAAACGTCGATACAAGGCCGACATCGCGTCCGCTCGCGCCCATGACCTGTGGTGCGCCGACTACAAGGGCGAGTTCATGCTCGCCGATCGTCACTACTGCTACTACCCATGGCGGGGCATCCGTACCTGTTCACCTGCGAGGCGCTGTCGCGCTATGCCTTCTCGGTCGCGCTTTCCAGGAATTCGGCTTGCCGCGGGCGATCCGTACCGACACCGGTCCCGTTCGCCAGCGCGCATGCGCTGTCGAAGCTCTCCGTGTGGTGGCTGCGCCTGGGCATCAGATCGAGCGCATCAAACCCGGCCATCCCGAGCAGAATGGCCGCCATGAACTGCATCTGACGTTGAAGAAGGAAGCCACCAAGCCCGCGGCCCAGAACTTCCTTCAGCAACAGGCCAAGTTCGACGCCTTCATCGACTGCTACAACCGCGAGCGCCCTCACCAGGCCCTCGGCATGAAGTACCCTGCCGAACTGTATCGGCGCGATATCGTCGGCGTCGACTATCCGTTCCACGACCGCACCGTCACCATCACCCAGTGCGGCCGCATCTGCATCGGCAAGCGCAAAATCAACTTCAGCCAGGTCTTTGCGGGGCAGAACGCGTCGGCATCAAAGAAGTCGCCGACCGCATCTGGTCGTGACCTTCATGCACTACGACCTGGGATTCTTCGATCACGAGACCGGGCGGGTCGAACCCGTCAGCAACCCGTTCGAGCCCAAAGTGTTACCCATGTCTCCGGTATAAACCGTTACCCATGTAACCGGAATGGACCAGCGTGGGGATGGCGCGCCCGACAGGATTCGAACCTGTGACCCTTGGCTTCGGAAACCAATACTCTATCCAACTGAGCTACGGGCGCCCCGTGCCGTCATTCTAGCAGCCGGGACCGTTTCCCACCGCGCGTCACGGGGCGGCGTCGCGATCCGGACCGCCCGACGGTATAATGTTGCGTTTGCCGACGCCGCGCTTTCGCGACCTCGCCTCCACCCACGCGCCCACTACGCCACACACCCGCTGCCGACCATGACGGACCACGCCCCGCAGGAAGACCACCAGCATTCGTCGCCGATCAAGACGCCGAAGCAGCTCGCCGTCGTCGTGGTGCTGTCGTTCGTCATCCCGATCGCGATCATCGTTCTGATCTCCCAGTTCCTGACGGGCGGCATGACGGGCGCCGACACCAACAACGAGGCCGTGGTCTCCGCGCGCATCGCGCCGGTGGCCACCGTGGCCGTCAAGGACCCGAACGCGATCCGCACGCTGCAGACCGGCGACCAGGTCTTCGCCGCCACCTGCAAGACCTGCCACGAAGCGGGCCTGGCCGGCGCGCCGAAGGTCGGCGACAAGGCCGCGTGGGCGCCGCGCATCGCGCAGGGCGAGAGCACGCTGTTCACGCACGCCATCGCCGGCTTCACGGGCAAGACCGGCACGATGCCGGCCAAGGGCGGCAACGCGGATCTCGAGGATGTCGAAGTCGACCGCGCGGTCGTGTACATGGCCAACGCGTCGGGCGGCTAACCCTGAAGGAACCGCCGGCGGCGCGCGCTACGCCCACGCCTGCGCCGGCGATTACCCTGCCGCGACGCCCGCCGCGCCGCCGCGCCGATGGCGGCCGCAGCCGCGCCGGCGGCAGCCGCCGCACCGCTGCCACTGCGGCCCCTGCCGCCGCCGTCGACGGCAAGGCCGTGTTCACCGCCACCTGTTCCGTCTGCCATGCGGCGGGCATCGCCGGCGCGCCGAAGTTCGGCGACAAGGCGGCGTGGGCGCCGCGGATCGCGCAAGGCCTGCCGACGCTGCAGCAGCACGCGATCGCGGGCTACCAGGGCAAGGCCGGCGTGATGCCGCCGAAGGGTGGCAATGCGTCGCTTTCGGACGCTGCGGTCAAGGCCGCCGTCGAGTACATGGTGTCGGCCGCCAAGTAACGCGGCGCACCGCGCGGCACGCCGCCGCGCGCCATCGACAAGGGCCGCCTCACCGCGCCCTTTTTGCTGGCACCGGCGCCGCTAGCGCGCGACCATCGCCTTCAATGCCTTCAGCCGCGCGGCACCTGCCTCGCGCTCGGACGCGGCCTCGTCGGGCGGCAGCGGCGCGCCGCGGTAGCGCAGGTCCTCCTGCGCGAGCTCCTGGATGTAGCGCGACGGCGCGCAGTCGACGCGCCCGCCAGCCCGCTTGCGCGCCCGGCAGTACGACAGGTGCAGCGAGCGCTGCGCGCGCGTGACGCCGACGTACATCAGGCGCCGTTCCTCGTCGATGCTGCCGGCGTCGATCGCCTCGCGGTGCGGCAGGATGCCCTCCTCGACGCCGATCAGGAACACGTGCGGGAACTCGAGGCCCTTCGCCGCGTGCAGCGTCGACAGGTGCACGGCGTCCACCGCCTCGCCGTCGCGACCTTCGAGCAGCGTGATCAGCGCGATCATCTGCGTCAGCTCCAGCAGGTTCTTGCTGTCCGCCTCGCCCTTGCGCGTGAGCCACGCGACGAAGTCGCGCACGCTCTGCGAGCGCGACTCCGCGTCCTTCTTGTCGAACGTCGCCAGCAGGTAGTCGTCGTAGCCGATGAGCCGCACCAGCTCGTCGATCAGGCGGCCGGCTCGCTCTTGGGGCGCGGTAGCGCAAGTCGTTGATCACCGTGCAGAACTGCTCCAGCACTCGCGGGCGCGCGGCTGCGCGCTGTCGCGGAACGCGGGCTCGAACACGGCGGCGAAGACTGCTCCCCATTCTTGCGCCGCCGCCACGTCCGACAGCCGCGCGAGCGTCGTCTCGCCGACGCCGCGCTTCGGCGTCGTCGCGGCGCGGATGAAGGCCGGGTCGTCGTCGTCGTTGGCGATGAGCCGCAGGTAAGCAACGATGTCCTTGATCTCGGCGCGCTCGAAGTACGACTGGCCGCCGCTGATCGTGTACGGGATGTTCTCGGCGCGCAGTGCCGTCTCGACGGCGCGCGCCTGGTGATTGCCGCGGTACAGCACCGCGTAATCGCCCCAGGCGCCGCGATGCTCGAAGCGGTGCGCGGAGATGGCGGCGGCGACCGATTCGGCTTCCGCCTCGTCGTCCTCGGCCGGCGCCACGTGGATCGTGTCGCCGGTGCCCAGGTCGCTCCACAGCTTCTTGTCGTGCAGCTTGGGATTGTTGGCGATCAGCGCGTTGGCCGAGCGCAGGATGCGGACCGACGAGCGATAGTTCTGCTCGAGCTTGATGATCTTGAGGTCCGGGTGCTCCTCGCCCAGCTTGCCCAGGTTCTCGATCGTGGCGCCGCGCCAGCCGTAGATCGCCTGGTCGTCGTCGCCCACCGCCGTGAAGCCCGCCGCATGGGCGACGAGCCGCTTGAACAGCGCGTACTGCGCGGGTTGGTGTCCTGGTACTCGTCGACGAGCACGTGCGCGTAGCGGCTGCCCCAATGGTCCGCGCGCTCGGGATCGCGCGCGAACAGCTCCAGCGGCCGCACGATCAGGTCGTCGAAGTCCACCGCCTGGTAGGCGGCGAGCGTATCGCCGTAACGGACGTAGGCGCGTGCGGCGGCCAGCGCGTCGGCGTCTTCCGCCGATGCGAGCGCCGCGGCCGGCGTCACCAGCGCGTTCTTCCAGGCGGAGATCTTCCATTGCGCCTTGCGGGCCCGCGCGCGGTCGGTCGTCGCGACGAGCTCCGCGACGATGCTCTCGAGGTCGGAGGGATCGAAGATCGAGAAGCCGGGCTTGAGGCCCAGCGCCTTCGCCTCGCGGCGCACGATGGACAGGCCCAGCGCGTGGAACGTGGCGATCGTGATCTTCTTCGCTGCGTCGCCGTGGCCCTCGGCGGCCAGCAGCTTGTCGGCGCGCTCGCGCATTTCACGCGCCGCCTTGTTCGTGAACGTGATCGCCAGCAGCCTCTCGGGCGCGATGCCCGTCGCGACGAGGTGGGCGATCTTGGCGGTGATGACGCGCGTCTTGCCGCTGCCCGCACCCGCGAGCACGAGGAGCGGACCTGCGATCGTGCGGACGGCTTCGCGCTGCGGGGGATTGAGCGGGAACTGCATCGACACGCTTTGCTAGAATCGACGTCGATTGTAATCGACGACATCGTGGCGCTCTACGCAATCGGCGACATCCAGGGCTGTCATCGCGAGTTCCGCGACTTGCTGCAGCTGATCGGCTTCTCGCCGTCGCGCGACACGCTGTGGCTCGTCGGCGATCTCGTCAATCGCGGGCCCGATTCGTTGTCGGTGCTCCGCGACGTGATCGCGCTGGGCGACGCCGCGCGCGTCGTGCTCGGCAACCACGATTTCCACCTGCTCACCGTCGCCGCGGGCCTGCGCCGGCAACACCGCGGCGACACGCTCGACGCGGTCCTCGCTGCGCCCGATCGCGACGCGCTGGTGCAATGGGTGACGACCCGGCCGCTGCTCGTGACCGAAGGCGAGCTCGTCATGGTGCATGCCGGATTGCTGCCCACGTGGACGGTGGCGCAAGCCGCATCGCTGGCGCGCGAAGTCGAGGCCGTGCTCGCCTCGCCCGACGCGCGGCGCTTCCTGTCGGTGCTCTACGGCAACGAGCCGCACGCGTGGCACGACGACCTCGAGGGTGACGACCGCTGGCGCTTCATCGTCAACACGTTCACGCGGCTGCGCTTCTGCACGGCGGACGGCGAGCTCGAGCTGCTCGAGAAGCGCGGCCACGCGCACGCGCCCTACGGCTACCGGCCGTGGTTCCAGCACCCGACGCGGCGCAGCGGGTCGTCCACCGTCGTGTGCGGCCACTGGTCGACGCTGGACCTGATGCTCGCGCCCAACGTGCTGATGCTCGACAGCGGCTGCGTGTGGGGCGGGACGCTGACGGCCGTCAGGCTGGACGACCGGAAGGTGTTCCAGGTGCCGTCGTACCAGCCGGTTGCACTACTGCCGAGCGGATGAGCGCCTCCGCGCGCGTCGCGAGCGCGCGGCGCGTGCTGCCCGCGGCCGCGCCCGGCGCGAACGCGGTCACCTCGACGGCGAGCCCGCGCGCGCCGCAGATGCGCCAGAACGACTGCGTGAACGTCGTCGCGCCGGTGTAGTCGACGGCGTCCGTCGTACAGCCCTCCGCGTCGACGTAGCGCAGCGCCACCGGCTGCACGAGGCCCGCGCTGTCGATCGGCGGCTGCAACAGCGACGCATGGAAGTGGAGGACGTCGCGGCCGTCGCTGGTCGTGCCTTCCGGGAACAGCGCGAGCCGCGCGCCGCCGGCCAGCGCCGACGACGCCAGCGCGTTGACGCGCAGCGTGTCCGCGCGCCGCGCGCGCTCGACAAAGATCGTGCCGGTGTCGCGGATCAGCTTGCCGATCAGCGGCCAGTGCGCGAGTTCCGCCTTGGCGATGAACTGCGCGGGCGCGAGCGCGTTGATGACGAAGATGTCGAGCCAGGACACGTGATTGGCCACGTAGACGACGTTGCCGTCGTCGAGCCCCGCGTGCGCGAGCATGCCGTCGACGCGCATCTCGAGACCCATCAGCGCGACGAGCTTCCACGACCAGTGGCGCGTCAGCCGGCGGCGGCGCACGCGATCGGCGAACGGGAACACGAGCGTCGTGGTAGCGAGGCCCTGCAGCAGGTGCAGCACGACGCGCAACGCCCGCCATGCGCGCGCGGGCAGCGGCCGCCGCGCCGTCATGCGCCGCGCGCAATCGTCATGCCGAGCGTGCGCGCCGGCATCCGCTACCCGCAGCGCAGGGCCGCCGTCACAGTCGCGAGACGCGCGTCGTGTAGCCGTCGGACAGCACGCGCACGCGGTCGCCGATGCGGAACTGCTCGCCGCCGTCCTGCTGGACGAGCGCGATCATGCGTCCCGAGTCGAGCCGCACGGTCACCTCGACGCCCTGGCGTGCGTTGGCGTTGTTCTCGATCGCGTTGCCGGCCAGGCCGCCGATGATCGCGCCGGCAATCGCGCCCGCCGCGTTGGCCGCCGAGCTGCCGCCGATCTGCGCGCCGGCGATGCCGCCCAGCGCAGCGCCGCCGACCGTGCCGACGCCGCTGTTGGGCGCTTGCAGGGTCACCGGGCGCAGGCCCTCGATGACGCCCAGCTCGACGCTTTGCGCGCGCATCGCCTGGCCCGGGCCGTAGACGTCGCCGCGATAGGGCGGCGCGCAGGCGGCGAGCGCGAATGTGAACAGCAGTGCAACGAGGAGGCGGTTCTGAAGCGTCATGGCGTCACCACGGATATTGGCCGAAGCTATCCCGGTATAACGCGCCGACGATGTCGCGGTTGACCCCGTGGTTCTGGCCGCCGCGCGAGCCGATCTTCAGCGCGCCGAGCGTCGCCGCCAGCCGCGCCGTGCGGTCCCAGTCCCAATGCTCGCGCATGCCGTGCAGCAGGCCCGCGCGATAGGCGTCGCCGCAGCCGGTGGGATCGGTGATGGCGGCGGCGCGTGCCACCGGTATCGACAGCACGCGGCCTTCCACGTGCACCTCCGAGCCTTCCGCGCCGCGCGTGACGATCAGAGCGTCGACGTGACGCGCAAGTTCCGCGAGCGGCGCACCCGGTCCGCTCGGCCAGCAGGCGCGCTTCGTAATCGTTGACCGCCACCACCGTGGCCGCGTCGATCATCTGCATCAGCTCGTCGCCGGAGAACAGCGTCATCGCCTGGCCCGGGTCCAGGATGAACGGGATGCCGGCGCGCGCGAACTCGTCCGCATGCCGCAGCATGCCTTCGCGGCCGTCGGGCGCGACGATGCCGAGCGTCACGTCGGCGACGTCGGCCGTCGAGATCTCGTGCGAGCGCGCCATCGCGCCCGGATGGAACGCGGTGATCTGGTTGTCGTCGAGGTCGGTGATGATGAACGCCTGCGCCGTGTAAGCGTCGGCGAGCGTGCGCACGCCGTTCGTGTCGACGCCGTGATCGACGAGCCGCGCGCGATAGTCGTCGCCGTCGTGGCCCAGCGTCGCGAGCACCGCGGCGTTGCCGCCCAGCCCGCGCAGGTTGTACGCGATGTTGCCCGCGCAGCCGCCCCATTCGCGGCGCATCTCGCCGATCGTGAACGACACCGACAGCATCTGCGCCTGGTCGGCCAGGATGTGGCGCGCGAAGCGGTCGGGGAACACCATGATGGTGTCGTAGGCGAGGGAGCCGCAGATCAGCGTTTTCATGGCGCGGGAGTTTACCTGCCTTCGATGGGGCGTTGCGGCGCGTTCGGGGCGAGGGGATGCGCCGCGCTCGGCACTACTGCGGGCCCAACTTCAGGCCCGCTCTCGTGATGCGCTCTCCACACATGCCCCTCGCCTCGAACGCGCATCACCGTCCGCCGCGTGCAGCCAGACTCCCGCGCCTTGTGGCGTTGCCCGAATTCCACGCGTCGCGTGGCGCGGATCGCATGCGGCCCAAGAAATGGGGTCGGACACCATTTGAGTCGACAATTTGAGTCGCGCCGCACGGCGAGATCGATGGACGCGCCCCGGCTAGAGCACGGATGGAATGAGGCGGGGGCGGCGGAGGGCGGGGTTCGGGTTGCGCATCACGGCGCGGGCGCCATTGGCCACGCGCAGCAGGGCCAACGGCCCCATTTTGTTACCAGAGTGGTGGAAGCAACCCCGAACCCCCACCTCCGCCGCCCCGCGCGCAAGCGCGGGCTAACCCCTCAATCCACCGTCTCCCGCCCGATCTCCCGCACCACGAACTGCTGCCGTCGCGACACCGGCAGCGACTCGTCGACGCCGTTCAGCACCACTTCCCAGTGCGCGTCGCCGTCGTCGTTGACGCGGCGCTCGAAGCCGCGGATGGCGTCGCGCGACACGAGGCAGTTGCGGTGGACGCGCACGAAGCGGTTGCCGAACTCGGTCTCGAGCTTGGTCAGCGATTCCTCGAGCAGGAACTCGCGCTGCGCGGTGCGGATCGTGATGTACTTCAGCTCGGCCTTGAGGTAGACCACGTCCTCGAGCGGCACGAGCACGACGCGCGAGCGCTCGGTCACCGACAGGAAGCGGCGCGACGTCGCCGGCAGCTGCGCGAGGCGATCGATCGTCAGCGGCCGCAGCTTGGGCAGCTTCTCGAGCGCGGCGAGCAGGCGCTGCACGCGCACCGGCTTGACCAGGTAGTCGACGGCGTTCACCTCGAACGCCTGCACGGCATGCTCGTGATAGGCGGTGGAGAAAATGACGACCGGCGGGTGCGGCAGCTTGAGCAGGTGGCGCGCGAGCTCGATGCCGTCCATGTCCGGCATGTGGATGTCGGTGACGACGAGGTCCGCCGGCGCGGACGCGAGCAGGTCCAGTGCCTCGCGGCCGTTGATCGCCTCGCCGACGACGACGAGCGGCAGGTGGCTCGCGCAGTCGTCGAGCAGCTCGCGCAGACGGCGACGGGCCGGCGCCTCGTCGTCGACGACCATCACGCGCAGCGGCGCATCAGCCATGGCGCGCTCCCAGCGCCAGGCGCGGCACGCGGCCGGCGTCGCCGTTGCGCGCACGCGCGGCCTTGGCGGCTTCGGGGCGGTCGACGGGCTGCGGCGGCGCCACGGTGCGGTAAGGCAGGCGGATGTGCACTTCGTAGGCGTCGGCCAGCACGCGCGACTCGAGGCTCGCCTCGGCGTCGAAATGCAGCGCCAGGCGCTCGCGGATGTTGTTGAGCGCCATCTTGTTGCCCTTCGAGTGGCGCGGGCCTTTCGCGTGGAACGGGTTGCGCAGGATGGCGTGCACCTCGCCGCGCGACAGGAAGATGTTGATCGACACGGTGCCGGGCCGGCTCGACGGCTCGATGCCGTGATACACGGCGTTCTCCAGCAGCGGCTGCAGCATCAGCGGCGGCGCCAGCGCGTCGCGCGGCATGCTCTTGATGTTCCACTCGACTTCCAGGCGCTCGCCCAGCCGCAGCTTCTCGAGGTCGAGGTACTGGCGGCACAGCTCCACCTCGTCGGCGAGCGGCGCGAGCTCGCGGTTGTCGCGCATCAGCACGCGGAACAGGTCGGACATGTCGAGCAGCGCCTCCTCGCACGGACGGGGTCCGAGCGCACGAGCGACAGCACGCCGTTGATGCTGTTGAACAGGAAGTGCGGGCGGATGCGCGCCTGCAGCGCCTGCAGCCGCGCTTCCGTGATCGCCGGCGACAGCGCGCGGGCGCGCAAGTGGAAGTACGCCATCAGCAACGCGGTGGCGACCAGCGTGAAGAACACGTGACGGCCGATCACGTCGGGCGCGCGCTCGAACACGACGGCGCCGACGGTGAACTGCACGGCGAGCGCGACGCCGACGCCCAGCGCGAACACGGCCGCGATGCCCCATTCCGCCGGCAGGCGGTCGAGCTGCGGCGCCAGCGCCCACAGCAGCGCGAGCTCCAGCAGCAGGTGCGGCTCGACGAGCGTCGACACGGCGGTCCACTGCTCGACGAATGCGCGCAGTTCCGGCGCATGGGCGAACACGACCAGCGCGGCGGCGCCGTTGACGGCCAGCAGCACGCGGAGCACGGTGCCGAGATTGCGCCAGTCGGGCAGCGCGGGCACGGCAGGCCGTTGTTTTATAATCGTTCCCATCCCCGGGGATTATGCAAGCTTCGTGCCTGTTTGGGTGCGTGCCACGCCGACGATGACTCCGCCCGCTTCCGACACCCCCGAAACCCGCAACGCCACCTGGTCCGGCCGCTTCGGCGAGCCGATGACCGAGCGCATGCAGCGCTTCAACGCGTCGATCGGCTTCGACCGGCGGCTGGCGGACGTCGACATCCAGGGCTCGCTCGCGCATGCGCGGATGCTGGGCGCCGTCGGCGTGCTGTCCGCGGACGACGTCGCCGCCATCGAGCGCGGCATGGCGACGATCCGCGACGAGATCGCGGCCGGCACGTTCGCGTTCGACGTGGCGCTCGAGGACGTGCACTTCGCGCTCGAGAAGCGCCTGACCGCGCTCGTCGGCGACGCCGGCAAGCGGCTGCACACGGCGCGCTCGCGCAACGACCAGGTGGCCACCGACACGCGGCTGTGGCTGCGCGGCGCCATCGACTCGCTGGCCGCGCGCCTCACGGCGCTGCGCCGCGCGTTCGCGACGCAGGCGCTCGCGCACGCGAACGTGATTATGCCCGGCTACACGCACCTGCAGGTGGCGCAGCCCGTAACATTCGGTCACCACCTGCTGGCCTACGAGGCGATGTTCGCGCGTGACGCGGAGCGTCTTGCGGACTGCCGCAAGCGCGTCAACGTGCTGCCGCTCGGCGCCGCGGCGCTCGCCGGCACGACGTTCCCGATCGACCGCGAGCGCGTCGCGCGCGAGCTGGGCTTCGACGCCGTCGCCGGCAATTCGCTCGACGCCGTGTCCGATCGCGACTTCGCGCTCGAATTCGTGGCGGTGGCCTCGCTGGTCATGGTCCACCTGTCGCGCTTCGCCGAGGAACTGATCCTGTGGTCGACGTCGCGCTTCGCGTTCGTGACGATCGCGGACCGCTTCTGCACCGGCAGTTCGATCATGCCGCAGAAGAAGAACCCGGACGTCGCGGAGCTGGTGCGCGGCAAGGCGGCGCGCGTCGCGGGCCACGTGACGGCGCTGACGATGCTGATGAAAGGCCAGCCGCTCGCGTACAACAAGGACAACCAGGAGGACAAGGAGCCGCTGTTCGACACCGTCGACACGCTCGACGATTGCCTCGCGATCGTCGCCGACCTCGTGGGCACCGGCCTCGCGCCCAACGCCGACGCGATGCGCGCCGCCGCGCGCGAAGGCTATGCGACGGCCACGGACCTCGCCGACTACCTCGTGCGCCGCGGCCTGCCGTTCCGCGACGCGCACGAAGCCGTCGCGCGCGCCGTGCGCGCCGCCGAGCAACGGCGCGTCGACCTCGCCGACCTCACGCTCGCCGAACTGCAGGCGTTCGCGCCGGCGATCGGCCCTGACGTGCACGCGGTGCTGACGCTCGAAGGCTCGGTCGCCGCGCGCGACGGCATCGGCGGCACGGCGCCGTCGCGCGTGCGCGCCGCCGCGCAAGCCGCACTCGCAGCCCTCGCCGCCGACCCGGGCCGCCCGGCCTGACGCCGCCGGCGCGCGGCCCCCATTCGAACCACGGAGAAAACCACGATGGCCTCGATCACCGCAACGTCGCGTTCCTCGGCCTCGGCGTCATGGGCTATCCGATGGCGGGCCACCTGGCGCGCGCCGGCCATCGCGTCACCGTCTACAACCGCTCGGCCGACAAGGCTGCGCGCTGGGTGTCCGCGTACGGCGGCCACGCCGCCGCGACGCCCGCCGCGGCCGCGCGCGACGCCGAGCTCGTGATGATGTGCGTCGGCAACGATGCCGACGTGCGCGCGGTGATCACCGGTGCCGACGGCGCGCTGGCCGCGATGCGGAAGGCGCGACGCTGGTCGATCACACGACCGCCTCCGCCGACGTGGCGCGCGACATGCACGCTGCAGCAGCGGCGCGCGGCGTCGCCTTCCTCGACGCGCCCGTATCCGGCGGCCAGGCGGGCGCGGAGAACGGCAAGCTGACGATCATGGTCGGCGGGGACGCGGACGCGTATGCGTACGCCGAGCCCGTGCTCGCGACGTATGCGCGCGCCGTCACGCTGATGGGCGGCCCCGGCGCGGGCCAGCTGACGAAGATGGTGAACCAGGTCTGCATCGCGGGCCTCGTCCAGGCGCTGGCCGAAGGCATCAACTTCGCGCAGCGCGCCGGGCTCGACGCCGAGCGCGTGCTGGACGTCATCAGCAAGGGCGCCGCGCAGTCGTGGCAGATGGAGAACCGCGGCAAGACGATGGTCGCCGACAAGTTCGACTTCGGCTTCGCCGTGGACTGGATGCGCAAGGACCTGGGCATCGCGCTCGACGAAGGCCGCCGCAACGGCGCCGCGCTGCCGGTGGCCGCGCTCGTCGACCAGCTCTACAACCGCGTGCAGGCGCGCGGCGGCGGCCGCTGGGACACGTCGAGCCTGATCCGGCTGCTGCGCGACGGCGGCCAGGGCCGCGCGCGATGCATTCCGGCGCGACGCGCGCTGTTGCAGGGCGTCGCGGCCGCAGCGTGGATGCCGCCGGCTGCGCGTCACGCGACCGCAGCGCGCGGCCGCGCCGCGTCGTGCTGGCCCGCGGCTGGCTGCGTCCGGTCGTGGCCGGCACGCCCGCGGCGGACGCGTATGTCGACGTGCGCGCGGCCGAGGCCATCACGCTGGTCGGATTCTCGACGGCCTGGGCTGACGACGTGGCGATGCTCGCCGGGACGCGCGACAACGGCGAATGGCGCGCATTCCCGCCGCGACGCCCTTCCGCGTCGACGCGCACGGCGAGCTTCGCTTCGCGCGCTACGGCAACGTGCTGCGCCTGATCGACGTGCGCCGCGACGCGCTGGTCGACACCACCGTGGACGTCGCGCTCGCATGGCGCGACGCGCGCGGCCGCGCACCGGACGCCCGGCGTGCTGCTGGTCCGCGGCATCGTCAATCCGCCGCCGCTGCCCCGCTAGCCTCGTCGACGACGACGACGCGCGCCTCGATCGCCGCCGTCTTCGCAAGCATGATCGTCGCGGAGCAGTACTTCTCCTTCGACAGCGCCACGGCGCGCTCGACCTGGCGCCGGTCGAGCCCGCGCCCGGTCACCGTATAGGTCAGCACGATGCGCGTGAACACGCGCGGCTCGGACTCGGCGCGCTCGGCTTCCGCGTCGACGACGCAGTCCAGCACCGGCTGGCGCGCCTTCCTGAGGATCAGCACGACGTCGAACGCCGTGCAGGCGGCCGCACCCATCAGGAGCAGTTCCATCGGGCGCGGCCCCAGGTTGCGGCCGCCGTGCTCGGGCGCGCCGTCGATGACCAGCGCGTGGCCGCTGCCGGTCTCGCCGACGAAACTCATCCCTTCCGACCATTTGATGCGTGTCTTCATTGTCGAATAGTTAGTGTGTGCTCACATTCATCGTCAGACGCTCGCCGCGTAGGCCACCGGGCGCAGCACGCGCAAGGTGTCTTCATGACATTTGCATTGTGCAATGCAATATGGGACGATGATCCCGCCTGCGGCCGGAGTTCCTCCTTCTCCCCCGCAGCCGCATTCCTCCATTCTCCTCCTATGGACGGAATTCCTCGAAGGCGCGGCGCAGTCCGCGCTTTTTTTTTTGCCGGCGCCATCGTCCCGGGGGCGTCCTGGTTTGACCATGTGACGCGGCGCGGTCTATAATGATGGACTTTGCTCCGCGCGGCCGGCCGTACGCCCGCGGGACACGACACCCGGCCGCGGCCCAGGAGCCCCGGCCGGAAACCCGAGACAGAAGAACGCCATGAAGACCTATTCAGCCAAGGCGCAGGACGTCGTCCGCGACTGGTATCACGTCGATGCGACGGACAAGGTGCTGGGACGCCTCGCGTCGCAGATCGCGCTGCGCCTGCGCGGCAAGCACAAGGCCATCTACACGCCGCACGTCGACACGGGCGACTTCATCGTCGTCACCAACGTCGAGAAGCTGCGCGTCACGGGCAACAAGGCCGACGACAAGCTCTACCACCGCCATTCGGGCTACCCGGGCGGCGTGTACACGCAGACGTTCGCCGAGATGCAGAAGAAGCATCCCGGTCGCGTGCTGGAGAAGGCCGTCAAGGGCATGCTGCCCAAGGGCCCGCTCGGCTACGCGATGATCAAGAAGCTCAAGACCTACGCCGGCGAGAGCCATCCGCACACGGCGCAACAACCCAAGAAGCTGGACATCTGATCCCATGATCGGCAACTACTACTACGGCACGGGCCGCCGCAAGACGTCGGTGGCGCGCGTGTTCCTCAAGGCAGGTTCGGGCAAGTTCATCGTCAACGACAAGCCGGTCGACGAGTTCTTCTCGCGCGACACGGGCCGCATGGTCGTGCGCCAGCCGCTGGTGCTCACCAACCACGCGACGACGTTCGACATCATGGTCAACGTGAACGGCGGCGGCGAGTCCGGCCAGGCCGGCGCGGTGCGCCACGGCATCACGCGCGCGCTGATCGACTACGACGCGCAGCTGAAGCCCACGCTGTCGAAGGCGGGCCTCGTCACGCGCGACGCGCGCGAAGTCGAGCGCAAGAAGGTCGGCCTGCACAAGGCGCGACGTCGCAAGCAATTCTCGAAGCGCTGACGACCTTGGGGCGGCCCCGCGCCGCCCCGCGACGCAAAGAGGCCGCCGGCAACCGGGCGGCCTTTTGTTTTTTGCAGGATGCAACGCGGGTTCGCGAACGCGGCGGACGCCGTTACAATGGCCATGACAGGAGCATAAATGGCGCAGAAGCTGAAGATCGGGATCGTCGGCGGCACCGGCTATACGGGCGTCGAGCTGCTGCGATCTTGTGCAACACCCGCATGCGGAGCTGACGCGCGATCACGTCGCGCAAGGAAGCGGGCATGCCGGTGGCGCAGATGTTCCCGTCGCTGCGCCGCGTCTGCGACCTCGCGTTCACCGAGCCGGACAAGTCCGACCTCAAAGGCTGCGACGTCGTGTTCTTCGCCACGCCGCACGGCGTCGCGATGGCCAGGCGCGCGAGCTCGTCGACGCGGGCACGAAGATCGTCGACCTCGCCGCCGACTTCCGGCTCAAGGACGCCGCCGAGTTCGAGCGCTGGTACAAGATGCCGCACGCGTGCCCGGACCTGCTCGCCGAGTCGGTCTATGGCCTGCCGGAGATGAACCGCGACGCGATCCGCGGCGCGCGGATCGTCGGCAACCCGGGCTATCCGACGACGATGCAGCTCGGCTTCCTGCCGCTGGTCGAGGCCGGGGTCGACGACCACGCTGCTGGTCGCCGACTGCAAGTCCGGCGTCTCGGGCGCCGGCCGCAAGGCCGAGATCAACACGCTGTTCGCGGAAGCGTCCGACAACTTCGCCGCGTACGGCCTGCCGGCCACCGGCACCACCCCGAGGTGACGCAGGGCCTCGCCGCGCCGCCAAGGGGCCGCTGAACCTCGTGTTCACGCCGCACCTGACGCCGATGATCCGCGGCATCTTCTCGACGCTGTACGCACCGCGCGTCCGCGACGTCGACGTGCAGGCGCTGTTCGAGGCGCGCTACGCCGGCGAGCCGTTCGTCGACGTGATGCCGGCCGGGTCCGCGCCGGACACGCGCTCGGTGCGCGCGTCGAACATGCTGCGGATCTCGGTTGCCCAGCCGAAGGACAGCCGGCCGTCCGCGTGCTGGTCGTGATGGACAACCTCGTCAAGGGCGCGGCGGCCAGGCCGTGCAGAACATGAACCTGATGTGCGGCCTGCCCGAGACCGCCGGGCTCATGGGCGTCCCCGTCCTGCCCTGACCCGGTTCGACGACGTTGCCGCCCCACGCGTTCTGGCGCCGGTTGCGCCACCCGTTCTCGATCAGCGCGCCGCGGATGACGGTGCGCAACGAGCTCGGCTGGCCGCTGCGCATCGGCATCGTCGTCGCGCTGCTGGCGGTCATCGGCGGCATGTGGTGGTGGGGCTTCGACTTCGGGCAGATCTTCGGCGGCGTGCACCGCAGCCAGATGCAGCAGCGCGTCGAGAAGCTCGAGGCCGACAACACGAAGCTCGAGAACGAGAACGGCGAGCTGCACCGGCACGCGATGGAGCTCGAGAGCGACGCCGCCATCGGCCGCGGCACGCAGAGCACGCTGACGCGCCAGGTGCAGGACCTGTCCGCCGAGAACGCGCAGATGAAGGAAGAGCTCGCGTTCCTGCAGAAGCTGGTGTCCGACTCGACCAAGGAGGCGGGGCTGTCGATCCAGCGCCTCACGGTCGTGCGCGAGGCCGACAACGCCTGGCATTACGCGGTGCTGGTCGTCCGCGGCGGCAACCCGCGAAGGACGACTTTGCCGGCCATCTGGTGCTGGACGGTCGCGACGACTGTCGCCGGCGACGGCACGCCACATTCCGAGACGCTGACCATCCCTCCGGCGGACAGCGCCTCGCCGCTCAAGCTGCGGTTCAAGTATTATCAGCGCGTGGAAGGCACGCTGGAGGTGCCGCAGGGCGTGCGCGTGACCAGCGTCACGGCGCGGGCCTTCGAGGATGGCGCGGGCGTCGCGCGCGCCACACGGACATTGACGAACCCCTGACGAGGCCACATGTTCAAGGGCAAGAAGCAACCGGCGCTGCAGAAGCGGCTGGACAGCCTGATCGGGGCCAGCACGGTGGTGCACGGCGACATCCTGTTCACCGGCGGCATGCGCATCGACGGCACCGTGCAGGGCAACGTGACGACGGCGGACGGCAAGCCGGGCACGCTGGTGCTGTCCGAGCAGGCGCGGATCGACGGCGAGGTCAACGTCTCGCACGTCGTGTTGAACGGAACGGTCAACGGCCCGGTCGAAGCCCAGGAGTACCTGGAGCTGCAGCCCAAGGCCCGCGTCGTCGGCGACATCACGTACCGGACGCTGGAGATGCACATCGGCGCCGTCGTCGAAGGCCGGCTCGCGCATGCGGGCCAGGAATCGGCGTCGGTGGTCGAGTTGAAGCGCGTGGGCGCCGAGTGACGGCGCGCACGGCATGAAAGGAGTCACACGATGAATGCCATGACCGACATGCCCGTCCCGCTGACGTTCACCGACAGCGCCGCGGCCAAGGTGAAGTCGCTGATCGAGGAAGAAGGCAACCCGGACCTGAAGCTCCGCGTGTTCGTCACCGGCGGCGGCTGCTCGGGCTTCCAGTACGGCTTCACGTTCGACGAGGTCGTCAACGAGGACGACACGGCGATGGACAAGAACGGCGTCACGCTGCTGATCGACCCGATGAGCTACCAGTACCTGGTCGGCGCCGAGATCGACTACACGGACGGCCTCGAAGGCGCGCAGTTCGTCATCAAGAACCCCAACGCCACGACCACCTGCGGCTGCGGGTCCAGCTTCTCCGTCTGATCGCGTCGCGCGCGCGCGCTCAGCGCGGGTAGATCGCGCCCAGCACCCGGGGCCCATCCGCCCCGGTCACCGCCGGCAAGTTCCCGGCCGCCCCGTCGACGCCGCCTTCGCGAGCCACGCGAACGCCAGCGCCTCGACGTGCTCCACCGCCACGCCTTCGACGTCCGTCGTCGCCACCGGCACCGGCGCGAGCTCGCGCGCGAGCGCCGCGATGACGGCGCGGTTGTGCGCGCCGCCACCTGCGACCAGCACGTCGGCCACCGGCCTGCCGCTCGCGCGGATGGCGTCGGCGATCGTGCGCGCGGTCAGCGCGGTCAGCGTCGCCTGCACGTCGCGCGGCGTCACGCGGCGAAAGCCGCCTGACCGTTGTGCACCGTCGCCGGCCAGCGGGTCGACGGCCACCTGCGCGGCCACGAGCGCGTGCTCGAGCCACGACGCGTTGAACAGGTCGCGACCGGTGCTCTTGGGGGGCGCGGCGGTGAAATAGCGCTCGGCAAGCAGCTGCGCGAGCAACGCGTCGTCGACACGCCCACCGCTGCCCCACTGCCCCGCCTCGTCGTAGCGGCCGCCGCGATGGCGCGCGTGCCACAGGTCCAGCAGCACGTTGCCGGGGCCGGTGTCGAAGCCGCGCGTGCGCCCGTCCGCGGCGAGATCCGTGATGTTGGCGATGCCGCCCAGGTTGACGACGACGCGATGCCGCCCCTTGCGCGCGAACAGCGCGCGGTGGAACGCGGGCACCAGTGGCGCGCCATGGCCGCCGGCCGCGAGGTCGCGCCGGCGGAAGTCGGCGACGACGGTGACGCCCGTGCGCTCGACGACGCGCGCGGGGTCGTTGATCTGCACGGTCCACGCGGCCTCGGGTCGGTGGCGGATCGTCTGCCCGTGCACGCCGGCGGCCGCAAGGTCGCGCGGCTCGACGCCCGCATCGGCGCAGGCGCCGAGGATCGCTTCCGCGTAGAGGTCGGCCAGCGCCACCGACGCCCGCGCGACGCGCGCCACTTCGTCGGCACCCGGGGCCTGCAGCGCCTGCAGTTCGTCGTGCAGCGCGGGCGGGAAATCGAGGTGCGCGGCGCCCAGCGTCGCGCAGACGCGCCCGTCCGCGGGCGCGAAATCCGCGACGACGGCGTCGACGCCGTCGAGGCTCGTGCCGGACATGACGCCGGCGTAACGGGTGGCGGACGGGACTTGCATGCGGAGCCGCGGGCGCGCGGCGCGGGCGGTGACGATGACGCGATCGGCTAGAATTCGCCGCGTTGCGACGATTCTAGCAAACGACGGGATTTCGAATGAGTGGCGTGGACGTAGCCGGGCAGCTCGCGATCATCAAGCGCGGCGCCGACGAAGTGCTGGTGGAGGCCGAACTCGCGCAGAAGCTTGCGCGCGGCGTGCCCTTGCGCATCAAGCTGGGCCTCGATCCCACGGCGCCGGACATCCACCTGGGCCACACCGTCGTGCTGAACAAGATGCGCCAGATGCAGGACCTGGGGCACCAGGTGATCTTCCTGATCGGCGACTTCACGTCGATGATCGGCGATCCGTCGGGACGCAACACGACGCGCCCTGCGCTCACGCGCGACGAGATCGTCGCCAACGCGAAGACCTACCACGCGCAGGCCTCGAAGGTGCTCGATCCCGCGCGCACGGAGATCCGCTACAACTCCGAGTGGTCGGAGCCGCTGGGCGCCGCCGGCATGATCAAGCTCGCCGCGCAGCACACGGTGGCGCGGATGCTGGAGCGCGACGACTTCCACAAGCGCTTCACGTCCAACCAGCCCATCGCCATCCACGAGTTCCTGTACCCGTTGATGCAGGGCTACGACTCGGTGGCGCTGCGCTCCGACATCGAGCTCGGCGGCACGGACCAGAAGTTCAACCTGCTCGTCGGCCGCGAGCTGCAGAAGCACGCGGGCCAGGAGCCGCAGTGCATCGTCACGATGCCGCTGCTGGAGGGGCTCGACGGCGTCGAGAAGATGTCCAAGTCGAAGCACAACTACATCGGCATTGACGAGCCGGCCGGCGAGATGTTCGGCAAGGTGATGTCGATCTCGGACACGCTGATGTGGCGCTACTACGAGCTGCTGTCGGCGCGTACGCTGGCCGAGATCGCGACGCTCAAGCGCGAGTGCGACGACGGCCGCAACCCGCGCGATGCCAAGGTGCTGCTCGCGAAGGAGATCGTCGCGCGCTTCCACTCGCCGGCTGCCGCCGACGCGGCCGAAGCGGCGTTCGTCGCGCGCTTCCGCGAAGGTGCGACGCCGGAGAACATGCCCGAGGTGACGCTCGACACCGCCGGCGCGGGGCTGCCGATCGCGCAGCTCACGAAGCAGGCGGGGCTGGTGCCGTCGACGTCGGAAGCGCTGCGCCTCATCGACGGCCACGGGCTCAAGGTCGACGGCGACGCCGTCGCGGACAAATCGCTGGTGATCGCGGCGGGTCGCACGGTGGTCGTGCAGGCCGGCAAGCGCAAGTTCGCGCGCGTGACGGTGCGCTGACGGCGCGCGGCGCCCGCCGGCGCGACCGCAGGCGTCGCGCCGCCGCACTGGGAGCCCGCGCGGGCGGGCCCGTCGTTTCAGTGAAGGGTGGCGGTGGCGAAGAAGCGCAGTTCGCGGCCCGTGGCGAGCCGGTACTGGCCTTCGCCGGTCTGCTCGGCACCGTCGAAATCGGCCGCCGTGAACGCGAACTCGAGGTCGCCGTGCTTGGCCTCGAGCACGACGTCGTCGGGCTCGGTGTACTCGTCGGGCACGCGCGTGTACTCGGCCTCGCAGATGAGGCCGTCGATCAGGACGAATGCGGCGTCGTGGATCGAGTGGGCAGGATTCATGGTCTCGTGGTCTCGCGTGGGGCCGGGATGGCAAAGCCAATCCCACGCTTGACTACGTGCGGGCGTGCGGACGGGATTCAAGGGCGCCTGCCGCCCGGCAGGCGCGGAGCGGCCGACTGACCGTATCAGGCGACCAGCGCGCGGACGAAGTTGGGCAGCGCCAGCGCGGCCCGGTGCATGTCGCCGTTGTAGTAGGCCAGGTTGCCGATGCCGCGGCGCGTGAGCCGGCGGTCGACTTCCATCGACGTCAGCTGGCGCGGGTCCAGCGTCGACGAGCACATCGCCATCATCCACAGCCCGCCGTACAGCGGGATGGACGTGAGGTAGGGCGTGACCACCGGGAACGCGGTGCGCAGCGCGGCGAGCGACTCGCGGATGCGGTCCGGATGCGCGACGGGGCTTGCGACGTGCAGCGTCAGCGCGCCCACCGGCGACAGCCGCGCGGCGCACGCCGCGTAGAACTCGGGCGTATAGAGCTCGGTGGAGGGTCCGCCGGCATCGGTGAGGTCCAGCACGATCAGGTCGTATTGCTCGCGCGCCGTGCGCACGAACTCGAAGCCGTCGCCGATGCGCAACGTGAGCCGCGGGTCGTCGAGCGCGCCGCGGTGCACGCTCGCGAGGTACTTGCGCGCGACGTCGACGACGGCGACGTCGATCTCGGCCAGCGTCACCGACTTGATGGACGGGTACTTCAGCAGTTCCTCGGCCGAGCCGCCGTCGCCGCCGCCGACGATCAGCGCGCGCTCGGGTTGCGGATGCGTGATCGCCGCGAGGTGCACGAGGTTCTCGTGATAGAAGAACTCGTCCTTCTCGGACGTCATGAAGTGGCCGTCCAGCCGGAACAGCTTGCCGAACTCGCTGTCGTGGACTTCCACCGCCTGGAACGGCGAGCGGAATTTCTCGAAGGCGCGGCGCGAGCGGATGTAGAAGCCCCACTCGTCGGTGAGGCGCTCCGTCATCAGGCCCGGAGCGACATCGCCGTCCGGCGTGTCAGCCATCGCGGCCGCCGCGGCGTATCGCCTGGAAGCGCGCGTGCTCGGGCTGGAAACGGGCCTCGAGCGCCTGGAACAGCGCCTCGGCTTTCTTCGTGTTGTCCGCCGTGTAGTTGCAGACGTAGACGTCGATGGTCACCGAGCCGATCTCCGGCCACGTGTGGATGGCGAGGTGCGACTCGGCGAGGATGACGGCGCCGGTGACGCCCTGCGGCTCGAACTGGTGGAAGCGGTCGCCGACGATCGTCAGGCCCGCGGTCTCCACCGCCTTGACGCACAGCGCACGCAGCGGTTCGGCGCGCAGCATCTCCGGCATGTCGGCGGGACAGCCGTACCACTCGCCCAACAGATGAATCCCTTCCATCGCGTATCGATCCCCTGGCGGGCGATCGACGCTTCTGGCTTCGTCGCCCTGTTCTGGCTTTTCCCCGCTTTACCGGGCGCGCACGGCGCAGGCGATGGTTTTCGACTGCACTAAATGCGTGATTATTGCACGGCGAGGCGCAATTCGCCATAATTTCAGGTTCTTCCCGCCCGCGCTCCACTCTCCCGGGCACCCGCCGTCCCTGCAAAACTTCATGCCCACCGACACCGTCACGACACCCGCCAGCGATGCACGCCTGGCCAATGCCATCCGCGCATTGGCGATGGACGCGGTGGAAGCCGCAAAATCCGGCCATCCCGGCATGCCGATGGGCATGGCCGAGATCGCGCTCGCGCTGTGGCGCGGCCACTACCGGCACGATCCCGCGCACCCGGGCTGGCACGACCGCGATCGCTTCGTGCTGTCCAACGGCCACGGCTCGATGCTGCAGTACGCGCTGCTGCATCTCACCGGCTATGCGCTGCCGATGGACGAGCTGAAGCGCTTCCGCCAGTTGCACTCGCAGACGCCGGGCCATCCGGAAGTGCGCGTGACGCCGGGCGTGGAGACCACGACGGGCCCGCTGGGCCAGGGCTTCGCGAACGCGGTGGGCATGGCGCTCGCCGAGCGGCTGATGGCACAGACGTTCAACCGGCCTGGGCACGCGCTGGTCGACCACCACACGTACGTGTTCATCGGCGACGGCTGCCTGATGGAAGGCATCTCGCACGAGGCGGCGTCGCTTGCGGGCACGCTCGGCCTCGGCAAGCTCATCGCGCTGTACGACGACAACGGCATCTCGATCGACGGCCCGGTGAAAGGCTGGTTCACCGACGACACGCCGCTGCGCTTCGAGGCCTATGGCTGGCACGTGATTCCCGGTGTCGACGGCCACGACGTGAAGGCGGTGGATGCCGCGATCAAAGCCGCGCGCGCGATCACGGACCGACCTTCGCTGATCTGCTGCCGCACGACGATCGGCAAGGGCTCGCCCGGCAAGGCGGGCAGCGCCGATGCGCACGGCGCCGCGCTGGGCGCGAAGGAAGTCGAAGCGACGCGCGCGGCACTCGGCTGGGAACTCCCGCCGTTCACGCTCACCGACGACATCTACGCGGGCTGGGATGCGCGCAAGCCCGGCGCCGCGCGCTACGCGGACTGGGAAGCGCGCTTCGTCGCGTACAAGGCAGCGCATCCGGAACTCGCGCGCGAGTTCGAGCGGCGCATGCAGGGCGACCTGCCGGCGAGTTTCACGGCGGCGGCCGCGTCCTTCGTCGAAGCGCAGGCGCAGAAGGGCGAGACCGTCGCCACGCGCAAGGCCTCGCAGCAGGCCATCGAGGCGTTCGCGTCGCGGCTGCCCGAGATGCTCGGCGGCTCGGCGGACTTGACCGGCAGCGTGTTCACCAACTGGTCGGGAACGGAAGTGGTCACCGCCTCCAGGCCGGGCAACTACGTGAACTTCGGTGTCCGCGAGTTCGCGATGGCGGCCATCGGCAACGGCCTCGCGCTGCACGGCGGCTTCATCCCCTACTCCGGCACGTTTCTCACGTTCTCCGACTATTCGCGCAACGCGATGCGGATGGCGGCGCTGATGCGCGTGCGCAACGTGTTCGTGTTCACGCACGACTCGATCGGCCTGGGCGAGGACGGTCCCACGCACCAGAGCGTCGAGCACGTCGCCAGCCTGCGGCTCATCCCCAACCTCGACGTCTGGCGCCCCTGCGACACGGTGGAGACCGCCGTCGCGTGGACGCAGGCGCTCGAGCGCAACGACGGGCCGTCGGCGCTGATGCTGTCGCGGCAGAACGTCGCGTTCGCCGCGCGCGACGCATCCGCGCTCGCCGGCGTCAGGCGCGGCGGCTACGTGCTGCGCGACTTCGAAGGCGACGGCGCGCGCGCGGTGATCATCGCCACGGGCTCGGAAGTGCCGCTCGCGCTCGCCGCGCGCGACGCTCTCGCAACCGAAGGCATCGCCGTGCGCGTCGTGTCGATGCCGTCCACCAGCGTGTTCGACCGCCAGGATGCCGCATGGCGTCGCGAGGTGCTGCCGCATGGCGTGCCGCGCGTCGCCGTCGAGGCGGGCGTCACGTCCGGCTGGCGCAAGTACGTCGGCGCGGAGGACGATCCGCACGCCGCCGTGATCGGCATCGACCGCTTCGGCGAGTCGGCGCCCGCCGGCGTGCTGTTCACGCATTTCGGCTTCACGGCCGCCCACGTCGCCGCCGCGGTGCGCGGAGCGCTCGGCCGATGATGCCCGTCACCGTGCGCGCCG
>JBGAIC010000042.1:0-30895 GCA_044225845.1 Casimicrobiaceae bacterium | reverse complement strand
GTCTCGGCGGCCAGCGCGCTGTCGAGCCGGCAATGCGGGATGAACGACAACTGGCCTTGCGTCCACAACAGCCGGTCCAGCCGGTCGCTGGTGACGCGATCCTGCGTCAGCACGCGCACGCTGCCGTGCTCCCGCCACGCCTTGGCGACGAGCTTCACGGCGAACTCGAGCGGCGCGTCGAGGTGCGTGTAGAAGTCGATCGTCGTCATCGCGCGCCTTTGTGGAGGGTCAGGACACCGCCGCGTCGCCCTGCGTCAGCAGCCAGCGCGTCAGCATCGCCACCGGGCGCCCGGTAGCGCCCTTCTCCTTGCCTTCCTTGTACGCCACGCCGGCGATGTCCAGGTGCGCCCAGTCGTACTTGCGCGTGAACCGCGACAGGAAGCACGCGGCCGTGATGCTGCCGCCGGCGCGTCCCGCGACGTTGGCGAAATCCGCGAAGTTGCTCGTGAGCCCTTCCTGGTAATCGTCCCACAGCGGCAGTTGCCAGCCGCGGTCGTAGGCATCGTCGCCGGCCTGCAGCAGCGCGCGGGCCAGCGCGTCGTTGTTGCTGAACACGCCGCACGCGACGTGGCCCAGCGCGATGACCATCGCGCCCGTCAGCGTCGCGACGTCGACCACCGCCTCCGGCTCGTAGCGCTCGGCGTACGTCAGCGCGTCGCACAGGATCAGCCGGCCTTCGGCGTCCGTGTTGAGGTTCTCGATCGTCTGGCCCGACATGCTGGTGACGACGTCACCCGGCTTCACCGCGTGGCCCGACGGCATGTTCTCGCACGCGGGCACCAGCACGACCAGGTTCACGGGCGCCTTGATCTCCGCGATCGCGCGCATCGTGCCCAGTACCGCCGCGGCGCCGCACATGTCGAACTTCATGTGGTCCATGTCCGGCGCGGGCTTGAGCGAGATGCCCCCCGTGTCGAACGTAATGCCCTTGCCGACGAGCACGATGGGCTTCGTCTTGCGCGGCGACTGCATGTACTCGAGCACCAGGAAGCGCGGCGGCTCGTCGCTGCCCTGCGCCACCGACAGGAAGGAGCCCATCTTGAGGTCCTCGATCTGCTTCTTGTCGAGGACGGAAACCTTGACGTCCGGAAACTCGCGGCCCAGGGCCAAGGCCTGCTCGCCGAGATAGGTGGGCGTGCAGATGTTGGCGGGGGTGTTGCCGAGGTCGCGCGCGAACTCCATGCCGTGGCCGGTAGCCACGCCGTGCAACGCGGCGCGCTCGCCGTCGGCCAAGTCCGAGCGCTGCGGCACGGACAGCGTAAGCTTGCGCAGGGGCCGGCGCACTTCGGTGGGATCGCTCTTCAGCCGCTCGTAGCGGTAGACGGCGTCCATCGCCACGACGACGGCGTGCTCGATCCGCCACGCGACCTCGCGCCGCTTCACCTTTTCCTCGGTCAGGTAGATGACGGCCTCGTAGGAGCCCGTCTCGTTCAGCAGCTTGACGGCCGCCCTGATGGCCGCCCGGAACTCCTTGTCGCGGAAATCCCGCTCCTTGCCCAATCCCACCAGCAGGACACGGTCAGCGAGCGTCCCGCGGACGTTGTGCAAAAGCAACGTCGAACCGAGCTTCCCCTCCATGTCCCCGCGGCGGATGATCTCGCTGATATAGCCGTTGGAGGCGCGATCGACCAGTTCCGCCGACAACGACAGCTTGCGGTTGTCGAACACGCCGACCACTACACATGCGCTCCGCTGCTTTTCGGGGCTGCCGCTTTTTATGGTAAATTCCATCGCGCTCCCTTCTCTCCCATCCCTTTGATTTTTTGCGGTTAGACGCTTTGCCGCAAATTATTGGCAAAACCTGCCGAAAAAGTCAAAAAATTTCCCGGCGTCATGATTTACCGGCGGACGCTGATCCGTGAACTGACGGCCACGGCGATCGGGCTTTTCCTGATCCTGCTGGGCATCCTGTTCACCAACCTCGTGCTGCGCCTGCTGCAGCGGGCGGTCGGCGGCGCCGTCGCGCCCGAGGGCATCCTCGCGTTGCTGGGCTTCAACGCGGTTTTCTACCTCAACATCCTGCTGTCGGTCGCGGTGTTCCTGACCGTGCTGCTGACGCTTTCGCGCTGGTACCGCGACAGCGAGATGATCGTGTGGTTCACGTCCGGGCAGCCGCTGACGGCCACGCTGAAGCCCATCCTGATGTTCGCGGCGCCCTTCATGGTCGCCATCGTCGCGCTGTCGCTGTTCCTGTCGCCGTGGGCCGAGCAGCGCAAGACGGAATACGAGCAGCAGCTGTCGCGGCGCGACGAAGTCACGCTGATCGCGCCCGGGCTGTTCCAGGAATTCCCGCGCGCCAAGCCGCCCGTCGTCGCCTACGTGCAGAGCATCGACACGTTCAACAAGACCGTGCGCAACGTCTTCCTGCACTCGACGGCCAAGAGCGGCCAGTCGCAGACCACGGTGGCCGCTACCGGCCACATCGAGGAGGCGGCCAACGGCGACCGCTTCGTCGTGCTGGAAAAGGGCCGGCGCTACGAAGGCGAGCCGGGGCAGCTCAATTTCAGCGTCGTCGAATTCGACCGCCTGGCGCTGAAGCTGAAACCCGCGGAGGCGAGCGCCGTGACGCTGACGCGCAAGGCGATGCCGACGGCCGCGCTGGTGCTGCTGCCGACGCCCGGCGAGCGCTCCGAGCTGTTCTGGCGCCTGTCGGTGCCGCTGCAGGCGCTGGTGCTGGTGCTGCTGGCCATCCCGCTGGCGTTCGTGAATCCGCGGATCGGCCGCTCGGCCAACCTGATCTCCGCCGCGTTCCTGTACATGCTGTACTCCAACTGCCTCAACATCGTGCAGAGCATGATCGCGCAGGGCAAGCTCAATTTCTGGGTGGGCCTTGCGCTGCCGCACGTGATCGCTCTGGTGCTGGTCTACATCCTGTTCCGTCACCAGATGTCCGTCACAGGGCTGTTCGGCGGCTTGCGGCGCAGGAAGGCCGCCCGGCCATGAAACTGCTGCGCGGCTACCTGGGGCGCGAGGTGCTGCTCGCCACGCTCGTCATCTTCGGCGCGCTGGTGATGCTGTTCGCGTTCTTCGACCTCATCCAGGAGCTCGCGGACGTGGGCCGCGGCGGCTACACGTTCACGGCGGCGGTCATCTACGTCGTACTGCACCTGCCGTCGCGGATGTACGAGCTGTTCCCGGTCGCGGCGCTGATCGGCACGCTGTTCGCCATCGCCCAGCTCGTCGCCAATTCCGAGTACACGGTGATGCGCGCTTCGGGCATGTCGCTGGTGCAGACCAGCTGGGCCGTGCTGCGCATCGGCATCCCGCTCGCGCTGATCACGTTCCTCGCCGGCGAGTACGTGGCGCCGCAGGCGGAGCGGATGGCCACCACGCTGCGCGCGACCTCCCGCGGCGACGCGTCCAAGGTGGTGGCGCAGCAGTTCCAGAGCGGGTTCTGGTTCAAGCAGGACCAGACGTTCGTCAACATCCGTTCGGTGCTGGCGGACATGACGCTGGTGGGCGTGCACATCTACGAGTTCGACCGCGACATGCGACTCGCGCGGCTGCGCGTGGCGGAGTCCGGCCACTTCGACCCGGACCACGGCCAATGGCGCCTGGACGACGTGCAGACGACCGAGATCTCGCCGGGCGCGACGACGGTGAACCACCTGGATTCGTGGAACTGGGACACGGTGCTGCGCCCATCCATCCTCAACGTCTACCAGGTGGCGCCCGAACGCCTGGAGCTCAACTCGCTGTACGACAACATCCGGATCCTGAGCCAGAACGCGCAGAAGACGTCGCGCTTCGAGATCGCGTTCTGGAACAAGGTGCTCTACCCGGTCACCGTGCTCGTGATGATGCTGCTGGCGCTGCCGTTCGCGCACTTCCAGCGGCGCGCGGGCGGCATCGGCTTCCGCATCTTCACCGGCACGATGCTGGGCCTCGCGTTCTTCCTGATCGGGCGCCTGTTCTCCAACCTGGGCGTGCTGAACGACTGGCCGCCGCTGTTCTCCGCGCTGTTCCCGTTGTGCACGTTCGCCGCGCTCGCCGCGCTGATGATGTACCGGATGGAGCGGCGCTAGGCGTGCCCATTGGGGGTCAGAGGCTAATTGGGGTGAGGCTAGTCAGAGCCTAAATGGGGTCAGACACCATTTCCTTGCGGACCGCGGGGCTTGAGAAGGACCGCCGCTGGAAATGGTGTCTGACCCCATTTAGGCTCTGACCCCAATTAGCCTCACCCCAATTAGCCTCTGACCCCAATGGGCAACAAAGCCCGGCGCGAAGGCCGGGCTTTCCGGGACTGCGGTATAGCGCGTTACGCCTTGGCCGCTTCCGCGACGTTGGCGAACTTGTCCTGCTTGGCGCCCTTGGTCGTGAAGTTGACGGTGCCGTCGATCAGCGAATACAGCGTGAAGTCCTTGCCCATGCCGACGTTGACGCCGGGATGGATCTGAGGCCACGCTGGCGGACGATGATGCCGCCCGCACGGCTTCGCCGCCGTAAACCTTGGTGCCGAGACGCTTGGCGTGCGAATCGCGCCCGTTGCGCGAGCTGCCGCCGGCCTTTTTATGTGCCATGAGTGATAGTTCCTTTGCCTGGATGTGTCGAAGCGGCGGCCGCTCAGCCGGCGATCGATTCGATCTTGAGCTCGGTGTAGTTCTGCCGATGGCCCTGGTGCTTCTGGTAATGCTTGCGCCGGCGCATCTTGAAGATCTTCACCTTGTCGCCGCGCCCGTGCGCGACAACCGTGGCCGTCACCGTCGCACCCGCGACAGTGGGCTTGCCCAGACGGACGCTTTCGCCCTCGCCGACCATCAAAACCTGGTCGAGAACCACGCTTGCGCCCACATCCGCCGGTATCTGTTCTACTTTGAGTTTTTCGCCGGGGGCAACCTTGTACTGCTTGCCGCCGGTTTTTATGACCGCGTACATGAGATAACTCCAGTTGATGCGCCCTTGTTGCTTGGGAATGGGTACTGCCGCTCGTCGGGCGCTTGACGAAAGCCTTGAAGTATAACGGGTTTTCGGCCTCCACGTCAATCCGCGCCTGCCCGTCGACGCCTCCCGGCCCCAGCTTTGCCCGGCGGCCGCCCCGCGTCGGGCGATCGGGTAAAATCTGCTGGATTTTCAATGGGTAGGCAGGCGTCGCTCCGATGCCGGCCACGTGCGCTGCCCACCTTCGACCCGCCAGAAGCCCGCCTTGACGCTCCCTTTCCTCGCCCCTGTCGTCGCCGACGACCTGGCCGCTGTCGACGCGGTCCTGCGCCGCAGCCTCGATTCCGACGTCGTACTGATCCGCCAGGTGGCGGAATACATCGTGGCCGGCGGCGGCAAGCGGCTGCGGCCGACGCTGCTGCTGCTCGTCGCGCGCGCGGCCGGCTATCGCGGCACCGACCATCACGTGCTGGCCGCCGTCGTGGAGATGATCCACACGGCGACGCTGCTGCACGACGACGTCGTCGACGAGTCGTCGCTGCGCCGCGGTCGCTCCACCGCCAACGCGGTGTTCGGCAACGCGGCGTCGGTGCTCGTGGGCGACTTCCTCTATTCGCGTGCCTTCCAGCTGATGGTGGGCACGGGGCGCATGCGCGTGCTCGAAATCCTGTCGGACGCGACCAACGTCATCGCCGAAGGCGAGGTGCTGCAGCTGATGCACGCGGGTGACGCGAGCGTCGACGAGGACACGTACGTCGAGGTGATCCAGCGCAAGACGGCCAAGCTGTTCGAGGCGTCGGCGCGCCTGGGCGCCGTGCTCGGCGGCACGGACGCCGCCACCGAGGACGCGCTCGCGCGCTACGGCATGCACCTCGGCACCGCGTTCCAGATCCAGGACGACGTACTGGACTACGCGGGCGACACGGCAACGATCGGCAAGAACCTCGGCGACGACCTCGCCGAAGGCAAGATGACGCTGCCGCTGATCCGCGCGCTGGCGCAGGCGGGTGCGGACGAGGCCGCCGGCGTGCGCGCGCTGATTGCAGGCGGCGGCACGCGCGATTTCGCACCGGTGCAGGCGCTGCTCGCGCGGACCGATTCGCTGGCGTACACGAAGGCGCGGGCCGAGCGCGAGGCGGACGCCGCGGCGGCATGCCTGGCGAGGCTGCCTCCGACGCCGGAGGCGCAATCTCTGCTACAATTGTCGGTCTTTGCAGTGCGCCGGGACCATTAAAAATCCCGTACACACCGGCGCCACGGCAAACACCGCATCGGGGTGTAGCTTAGCCTGGTAGAGCGCTACGTTCGGGACGTAGAGGCCGGAGGTTCGAATCCTCTCACCCCGACCAGTCCCGCAGTCCCGGTCGATCGTCAAGGGCGGAAGCCGCTCCGGCAGAACCGAGCCGGGCCTCTTGACGCGTACGCGGATGCCCCGCAATCATCCACTCGACTTCACACCCCCACGAGGGTCGACATGGGCGCCCTGAGAGAGTTCTCATTGCAAGCCGATGCTTCCGTCCTGGATGAGATCCAGGCGATCGCCCATGTTGAAGGGCGGCAGCTCCAATCCGTGGTCACCGATGCACTGCGCGAGTACGTGACAAAGAAGCGCCAACCGTCGCCACAACGAGACGTAGTCGATGCTGTCGAAGAGAGCGTACGTCTCCGCGACGAACTGTATCGCGATCTCGCCAAGTGACCCGGTACCTGACGGTTGCCGACGCGATCTTCTTCCACCAGGTTCTGATCGATCGTTACGGCGGCTCGCACGGCATTCGTGACCAAGTTGCGCTCGAGAGCCTCATCCAGAACCATCCCTTCATCGACGGCAACAAGCGAGTCGCGTTTGCAGTCGCGGATGTCTTTCTCAACTTGAATGGCTATCGCATCGCGGCCGACTCACGATCGATATTTTCGACACTCATGACGCTGTTCGATGAGAAGAGCTTGGGCATGGATCGACTCGTTCCTTGGCTGTCGACCATCGTAGAGCCCAAACGCCGTCCTTGAAATCCCTTGCAACAGATCGGCCAAACGCAGCATGGCGTTGCCTATAATGCCGGGCACGCCGTCAGGTCCGGCACCATTCAAAGAACCGTAAGGAGGAAGTTCATGACCGTTCGCACGCTTGCACTCACCGCAGTGCTCGCAGTTGCCTGCTCATGTGTCGCGACTGCGCAAGTCCCCGCCGGCTACCCCGCCGATTACGCCAGCGTCGTTGCCGCGGCGAAGAAGGAAGGCAAGGTCGTCATTTACAGCGCGCTCGACACCAAGGCCGCGCAGCCGCTGATCAAGGACTTCAACGAGCTGTATCCGGACATCAAGGTCGAGTACAACGACATGAACTCGACGGAGATGTACAACCGCTTCATCGCGGAAGTCGCGGCGGGCCAGGGTTCGGCCGACGTGATGTGGAGCTCGGCGATGGACCTGCAGGTGAAGCTCGTCGACGACGGCCAGGCGATGGCCTATGCGTCGCCTGAAGCCGGCAAGCTGCCGGGCTGGGCCGTGTACAAGGGCCAGGCCTGGGGCACCACGTACGAGCCGGCGGTATTCGTCTACAACAAGCGCCTGGTCACCGGCGACCAGATCCCGCAGGACCACGCGGGCTTCACCAAGGTGCTGATGTCCGACCCCGCGAAGTTCAAGGGCAAGGTCAACACGTACGACATCGAGAAGAGCGGCGTCGGCTTCATGTTCGTCGTGCAGGACGGCAAGTACTACCCGGACATGAAGGGCCTCGAGAAGGCGTTCGGCAAGATCGACTACCGCGTGTTCTCGAGCACGGGCAACATGCTCGAGAAGGTGTCGTCGGGCGAGCACCTGCTGGGCTACAACGTGCTGGGCTCGTATGCGCTCGTGCGCGCGAAGAAGGATCCTTCGCTCGGCGTCGTGCTGCCCAAGGACTACACGCTGGTGCTGTCGCGCGTGATGTTCATCGGCAAGCAGGCGAAGAACCCCAACGCCGCCAAGCTGTGGACGGATTACGTGCTGTCGCAGCGTGGCCAGAAGATGATCGGCGGCGCGGTGGAATTGTTCGCGATCCGCGACGACATCGACGCCGAGTACACGGCCGCCAAGCTCAACAAGGAGCTCGCGGGCCACGCCAAGCCGATCCCGGTGAACTCGGAGATCGTCACCTACCTCGAGCCCAAGAAGCGCCTGGACTTCATCAACGGCTGGAAGTCGGAAGTCGCGGCGGGGAAGTAGCCGCAGCACGCGACGGCGTGAGCGAGGGCCGGGCATTCCCCGGCCCTTTTTGTTGGTGCACCTCGATCGTCCAACCGGATGAATGACGCCTCGTCAGTACCGCTTCAGGATGAGGGAAAGCCCGTTCGTTGACGGCAATTCGCTTTCAGGCGAAAATGGACCCGGCTTTCGAGATTCGGCACCATGTTCACGAAAGACGAGACATCTTCCAGGATTGGCCGGACGGTCTCGCGGACGTTCGTGCACGGATCGCGATCCTGCGTCGACTCGATCACGTGACCGCAGGAAATTTCGGCGACTGCAAGTTCTGCGGTGAGGGAATCTGGGAAATGCGCGTCGACGTGGGTCCAGGCTACCGGATCTACTACTGTGTTCACGAGCGCGCGGTCATCGTGCTCCTGTGCGCGGGTGTCAAGAACGATCAGCACTCGGACATCAAGCGCGCGATTCGCTATCGGCGGGACATCTCTGGAGCCTGAATGGTGGCGACAAAATCCCACGAAGAAGCAACCGTCGAAAGCTTCAGGCGCGATCCTGCCTTTGCCGCCGAATACCTGAACGCGATTCTCGAGGACGGGGACCAGGAGGAGTTGCTGCTGGCGCTCCGCCGTATGGCAGAAGCCTTTGGCGGAATGGGTGTCGTTGCCGAATCGGCGGCTCTCAACGCGACAACGCTGTATCGAACTCTTTCGCCGCGGGGGAATCCCGAATTGCGAAGCCTGACCGCCATCCTCAGGGCCATGGGGCTCAAGATCGCCGTGCAGCCGCTTTAGCGCGACACCCGACCGGCGTGCTGCACCGCACGCGCACGCGGCGCGACCCGCGCCTATAATCGCCGCGCAGTCCGCGACGATTCCCAGCGACCTTGGCCGCATCCCCCTCCGCCTCTGCCACACTGCCCCCGCCGCCCAGCGCGTTCGCGGCGGGCTTCCCGCGTGCACTGACGATCGCCGTGACGGCGATGGCGGTACTGTCGCCGCTGTCGCTGATCGTCTACCAGAGCTTCCTGTCCGCGCCGTTCTTCGACACGCACAAGACGGTGGGCCTCGACGCCTACCGCTTCATCTTCACCGACTCGGACTTCTGGCAGGCCTTCCTCAACTCCGCTCTGCTCGCGGTGGGAATGACGCTGATCGCGGTGCCGCTGGGCGCGCTGCTCGCGTTCCTGATGGAGCGCACCGACCTGCCCGGCAAGCGCTGGATCGAGCCCATCATCCTGATCCCGAGCTTCGTGTCGCCGATGGTGCTGGCCTTCGGCTACGTCGTCGCCGCGGGTCCGGTCGGCTTCTACTCGGTGTGGGCGCAGGATCTCTTCGGCGCGGCACCGTGGGGCATCTACTCGTTGCCGGCGATGGCGATCATCGCGGGGCTGACGCACGTGCCGCAGGTCTACGTCTACGCGTCGGCGGCGCTCAAGAACCTGGGCTCGGACGTCGAGGAAGCGGCGCGCGTCACGGGCGCGAGCCCGTTCAAGGTGGCGCTCACCGTGAGCCTGCCGCTGATCGGTCCCGCGATGCTGTTCGCCTCCGTGCTGATCCTGTTCCTCGGCTTCGAGCTCTTCGGCCTGCCCTTGGTCCTGGGCGACCCCGAAGGCCACCTGGTGCTGTCGACCTACCTGTACAAGCTCACGAACAAGCTCGGCGTGCCTTCCTATCACCTGATGGCGGCGGTGGCCGTCTGCATCGTCGCGGTCACGTTCCCCCTCGTCTTGCTGCAACGTCGCCTGCTGCAGAACGCGCGGCGCTACGCGACGATCAAGGGCAAGGCCGGCCGCATGAAGGAACTGCCGCTCGGCTCGTGGAAATGGCTCGCGGGTGTGCTCGTCGCGCTGTGGATGTTCCTCGCCGTCATCGTGCCGGTGTCGGGCATCGTGCTGCGCGCGTTCGTGTCCAACTGGGGCGTCGGCGTGTCGCTGGCCGACGCGCTGACGCTCGACAATTTCAAATCGGTCTGGGACGAACCCACGCACGTCCGCGCGATCGTCAACACCGTGCTTATCGGTACCGTGGGCGGTGCGCTGGCGGTGGCCTGCTACACGGCGATCGGCTTCGCGACTCACCGGCGCTACGACCGCTGGTCGCGCTTCGTCGATTACCTCGTGCTCGTGCCGCGTGCGGTGCCGGGCCTGCTCGCGGGCCTTGCGTTCCTGTGGGTGTTCCTGTTCGTGCCCTTCCTCGCGCCGTTGCGCGCGACGCTGTTCAGCATGTGGCTCGCGTACACGGTCGTGTGGCTCGCCTATGGCATGCGGCTGATCTCGACGTCGCTGCTGCAGGTGTCCACGGAGCTCGAGGAAGCGGGCCGCACGATCGGCGCCACGCGCGGCCGCGTCGCGCGCGAGATCACGCTGCCGCTCATCCGCCACGGCCTGCTGGGCTCGTGGCTGCTCGTGTTCCTGATCTTCGAGCGCGAATACTCCACCGGCGTCTACCTGCTCGCGCCGGGCACCGAGGTGATCGGTGCCCAGCTCGTGTCGCTGTGGCAGGGCGGCGCCATCGACGTCGTCGCCGCGCTGTCGGTGATCAACATCGCGCTGGTCGCGGTCGGGCTCGCGATCGCCTTGCGCTTCGGCGTGCGCCTGCGCGACTGACGCTTCCACGGATACCCCCATGGCCGAACTGACCGTCGACGACCTGCACCTGCGCTACGGCGAGACCAACATCCTGAACGGCGTCTCGCTGACGCTCGAGCGCGGCCACGTCGTGTCGCTGCTGGGGCCTTCCGGCAGCGGCAAGACCACGCTGCTGCGCGCGGTCGCCGGCCTCGAGACGCCGTGGAAGGGCGCCATCCGCATCGGCGACCACGTCGTGTTCGACGGCGCCGCCAAGACGGACGTGCCCGCCGAGCGCCGTAACCTGGGCCTCGTGTTCCAGTCGTACGCACTGTGGCCGCACAAAACCATCTTCGACAACGTCGCCTACGGTTTGAAGCTGCGCAACGTGTCGAAGGGCGACATCGGGGGCCGCGTCGATGAGGCGCTGAAGCAGCTGTCGCTCGGCCACCTGGCGCAACGCTTTCCGCACCAGCTGTCCGGCGGCCAGCAGCAGCGCGTCGCGCTGGCCCGCGCGCTCGTCTACAACCCGCCGGTGATCCTGCTCGACGAACCGCTGTCCAACCTCGACGCCAAGCTGCGCGAGGAAGCGCGCGCGTGGCTGCGCGAGCTGATCGTGCGGATGCAGCTGTCCGCGCTGTGCGTCACGCACGACCAGGCCGAGGCGCTGGCGATGTCCGACCGCATCCTGCTGCTCAACAACGGGCGCATCGAACAGCAGGGGACGCCGCGCGAGATGTACAGCGAGCCGCAGACGCTCTTCACCGCGGACTTCATGGGCAGCAACAACCGCCTGGCCGGGCGCATCGACAGCGCGAGTGGCGGGCATGCGGTGGTCCGCGGCGACGGTTGGCAGCTCGAAGGCGTCGCGCGGCCGGGAGCGACGGCGGGCAAGGACGGCGTGGCGCTGATCCGCGTCGAGCGCGTGCGCATCGCCGACGCGCCGGGCCCCAACCGCATCGCGGCCACCGTCGTCACGTCGATGTACGTCGGCGAGCGCTTCGAGCACGTGTTCGAGGTGGGCACGCTGCGCCTGCGCGCCTACGGCCCGGTCGCGCTCGCGCACGGCAGCACGCACTACGTCGAGTTGCCCGTCGCCGACGTCTGGGTGTTCTGAAGCGGCGCGGCGCTGGCCGGCGCTTGCGCCGGTTCCGGGTACCACTGCGCGCGCGGCACCAGTTTCGCGGTTTCGCTGTCCGCGATGTAGTGCGGCGACGTGATCACGACGCCGTACTCGTTGAACACGTCCAGGATGTTCCGGTGCAGCGCCGAATACGTGGCCTGCATCGCCTGCGCCTCGCGCGAGTACACGTTGAGCTCGTAGACGATGTAGAAGTCCTCGAGCGAGGTCACCAGCACGAAGGGCGCGGGGGTGCTCTCCACGCCCGGCGTGCGGCCCGCCGCCATCAGCAGCATGCCCTCGACCTGCCGCCACGGCGTGTCGTAGCCGATGCTGATCGTCGTGTGCAGGATGAGCCCGTCCGCCTGCGCCCGCGCGCTGTAATTCGTCACCTGGCTCGTCAGCATCGTCGTGCTGGGGATCGACAGCTCCTCGTTCTTCAGCGACTTGAGGTGCGTCACCTGCTGGCGCATGTCGATGACGTCGCCGACGACGTCGCCCACCTTGATGCGGTCGCCCACCTTGAACGTGCGCCGGTAGATGAGCGCATAGCCCGCGAGGCTGTTGGCCACGGCGGAAGCCGCGCCGAGCGACATCAGCAGGCCAAGGAAGATCGAGATCCCCTTGAACGCGTCGGAGCCCGAGCCGGGGATGTAGGGGTAGGCGATGACCAGCGCGAACGCGACGATGGCAATCCGCACGAGGCGGTACGTGGGCCAGCCCCATTCCGGCGCGAACCCGTTCACGGCGATGCGCTGGCTCGCGATGCCCGCGAAAAACAGCTGCACGAAGCGCAGCAGGTAGCGCACGACGACGGCGACGATCGCGATGAACACCAGGCCGGGGATCGCGTGCAGCACGCCGCGTCCCATCGTGCGCAGCGGATCGACCAAGACGTCGGCCATCAACGACGCGAGGAGCCGCGTCCACGGGAACAACGACAGCGCGAAATCGACGGCCACGAACACGATCAGCAGCGTCACCAGCCACCGCAGCCCGTCGACCAGGCCTTCGATCGTGTGCTCGAGCTGCTCCGTCGTCAGCAGGCGGAACGACATCGCCTCGACCGCATGGATGCCCTTGGCGAAGCGCCGCCGCGTGAAGGCCTTGCACACGCGGGCCAGCCCGCGCAACGCCAGCACCGCGACGACCGCGACCGCCAGCACGGCCAATGCGATGCCGGCCTGGCGGAGGAGGCTCGGGGTCGTGCGCTCTTCGCGATAGCGGTCGACAGCCTGGATGATCGAGGCGAGTTCGATCTCGGCGAGCGCGCGGCGGTCGCCGACGCCCTCCACCGCCGCATCGGTGTCGAACACCGTCAGGAGCGGCGCGCCATCGCCGACGATCAGCGTGCGCTGGTCCGCCTCGACGAGATGCAACCCCTGCGCCGGCTTGGACGCATCGGCCGCGTAGGCGCGGATGCGCCCTTCGATCGCATGCGCCCGCTCGCTCGCGGGCAGCGCCGACACGCCGCGCACGAGCAGCAACGTGCGCCCGTCGACGATCACCGGCGCGACCTCCGGCGTGTCCACCGCGGCCATCGCCGGCGTCGCCGGCGCGCCGTCCGCGTACGAGGGGCCGGCGGCCACCAGCACCGCCAGCGCGGACGCCGCGAGCAGCGCGCGCTTCACAGCATCGGCAGGTCCAGGCCTGCCTTGCGCGCCTCGGCGATCGCCAGCGGATAGCCCGCGTCCGCGTGGCGCATGACCCCGGAGGCGGGATCGTTCCACAGCACGCGCTCGATGCGCTTCGCGGCCGCGGCGGTGCCGTCGCAGACGATGACCACGCCCGAGTGCTGCGAGTAGCCCATGCCCACGCCGCCGCCGTGGTGCAGCGACACCCACGTGGCGCCACCGGCCGTGTTGAGCAACGCGTTCAGCAACGGCCAGTCGGACACGGCGTCGGAGCCGTCGCGCATCGACTCCGTCTCGCGATTGGGGCTGGCGACGCTGCCGGTGTCGAGGTGATCGCGGCCGATGACGATCGGCGCCTTCAATTCGCCGCGCGCCACCATCTCGTTGAACGCAAGCCCGGCGACGTGGCGCTGGCCCAGGCCCAGCCAGCAGATGCGCGCCGGCAGGCCCTGGAACGCGATACGCTCGCCGGCCAGCTCGAGCCAGCGCACCAGGTGCCTGTCCTCCGGGAACAGCTCGCGGATCTTGCGGTCGGTCGCGTGGATGTCCGCGGGATCGCCGGACAACGCGACCCAGCGGAACGGCCCCTTTCCTTCGCAGAACAGTGGCCGCACGTACGCGGGCACGAAGCCGGGGAAGGCGAACGCATCCTTCACGCCTTGGTCGAACGCCACCTGCCGGATGTTGTTGCCGTAGTCGAACGTCGGGATGCCCTGGCGATGGAACGCGAGCATCGCCTCGACGTGCGCGACGATGGAGTTCTTCGCGTCGGCGACGAGCCGCGGCTGTTGCGACGGATCGTCCTGCGCGGCCTTCCACGCGTCGACGGTCCAGCCGGCCGGCAGGTAGCCGTGCGCGAGATCGTGCGCGGACGTCTGGTCGGTGACCATGTCGGGACGCACGCCGCGGCGCACGAGCTCGGGCAGCACGTCGGCCGCGTTGCCTTCGAGGCCCACGCTGAGCGGCTTGCGCGTGGCGCAGGCCTCGCGGATCAGCGCGAGCGCCTCGTCGAGATCGCGCGCGGCGCAATCCAGGTAGCGCGTGCGCAGCCGCATCTCGATGCGGGAGCGCTGGCATTCGATCGCGAGCATCGACGCGCCGGCCATCGTCGCGGCCAGCGGCTGCGCGCCGCCCATGCCGCCGAGGCCCGCCGTCAGCACCCACTTGTCGGCGAGCTCGCCGCCGAAGTGCTGGCGGCCCGCCTCGGCGAACGTCTCGTACGTGCCCTGCACGATGCCCTGGCTGCCGATGTAGATCCACGAGCCGGCCGTCATCTGGCCGTACATCGCGAGGCCCTTGCGGTCGAGCTCGTTGAAGTGTTCCCACGTGGCCCAGCGCGGCACCAGGTTCGAGTTGGCGATCAGCACGCGCGGCGCGTCACGTGCAGAACACGCCCTGAACTTGCCGGACTGGATCAGCAGCGATTCGTCGTCGCCCAGGCGCTCGAGCGTCGCGACGATCGCGTCGAAGCATTCCCAGTTGCGCGCCGCGCGACCGATGCCGCCGTAGACGACGAGCTCCGCCGGATTCTCGGCGACCTCCGGGTCCAGGTTGTTCATCAGCATCCGCAGCGGCGCCTCGGTGAGCCATGAGCGGGCGCGCAGCGTCGTGCCGCGCGGTGCGCGCACGACGCGTTCGGAATGGCGGGTGCCCACCGCCTGTTGGGCGGCGGCGTCGGCCAGCGGGCGCGGATCGTCGCGGTGCATGGCGGGCCTTTCGTTGTCGATCATACGTGAGGAGGTCGGCCACCGGCGCGAGCCACTCGCCGCCTTCGACGCTGGCGCGCAGCGCAGAATCAGGGCGAACGCGCAGGTCGCGGTCCCAGAACGCGGCGCGGTCCTGCGTATGGTCGCGTGCGCGGCGGTGAGGCGCGGCGACGTCGAGCGGGCGCCGCAGGTCGATGCCCTGCGCGGCAGCGAGCAATTCGACGGCGACGATCGCCGCGGCATTGCCGATCATCGCGTGCAGCCTGGCGCGGCGTTCGTCGCCATGCTGACGTGGTCTTCCTGGTTGGCGGACGTCGGCAGCGAATCGACGCTGCGCGGCGTCGCGAGCGCCTTGTTCTCGGACGCGAGCGCAGCGGCCGTCACCTGCGCGATCATGAAGCCCGAGTTGACGCCGCCATCCTCGACGAGGAACGGCGGCAGGCCGGAGAGCTGCGCGTCCATCAGAAGCGCGATGCGCCGCTCGGACAGCGCGCCCGTCTCCGCGATCGCGAGCGCGAGATCGTCGGCGGCAAACGCCACCGGCTCCGCGTGGAAATTGCCGCCGGACAGCACGTCGCCGCTGTCGGCGAACACGAGCGGATTGTCGGAGACGCCGTTCGCCTCGGTGACGAGCACGGCCGCGACGCCGCGCATGCGGCCCTCGGCGGCATCGACGCGCCCCTGCCAGATCGAGCCGTGCGGCGTGGACATCGTGCTCATGCCACCGGCGCGAACAGTTCGCGGCACGCGTCGCCCAGCGCGCCGGCGACGACGAGATCGGTCGCCGCCGCAATGTCGGGCGCGAGCACGCGGTCCACGTCGTAGAACGGCACGCGCGCGCGCAGCAGCGCATGCACGGCGGCCAGTCGCGGCGACGTCGCCAGCGGGCGATGGAAGTCGATGCCCTGCGCGGCCGCCAGCAGTTCGATGCCGACGATGGTCGCGGTGTTGACCGCCATGTCGTGCAGGCGCCGCGCCGCGAAGGTCGCCATGCTGACGTGGTCCTCCTGGTTGGCGGAGGTCGGCAGGCTGTCGACGCTGGCCGGATGCGCGAGCGACTTGTTCTCGGAGGCGAGCGCGGCCGCGGTGACGTGCGCAATCATGAAGCCCGAGTTCACGCCGGGATCGCGCACCAGGAACGGCGGCAGTCCGGACAGCGTGGCGTCGATCAGCAGCGCGATGCGGCGCTCGGCCAGCGCGCCGATCTCGGCGATCGCCAGTGCCAGCGTGTCCGCGGCAAAGGCGACGGGTTCAGCATGAAAATTGCCGCCCGACAGCACTTCGTCCGCACCGCCCGCAGCGCCGCGCGCGAACACCAGCGGATTGTCGGTAACCGCGTTGGCTTCCGCGAGCAGCGTGCGCGCCGCGTTGTCGATCAGTTCGCGGCACGCGCCCATCACCTGCGGCTGGCAGCGCAGGCTGTACGGATCCTGCACGCGCGAGCAGTCGACGTGCGACGCGCGGATCGGGCTTTGCGCCAGCAGCGCGCGGTAGACGGCCGCCGTGTCGACCTGCCCGCGATGGCCGCGCAGCGCGTGGATGCGCGGGTCGAATGGCGTGTCGCTGCCTTGGCACGCGTCGACGGTCATCGCGCCCGCGACGAGCGCCGCCGCGAACACGCGCTGCTGCGCGAACAGCGCGGCGAGTGCCAGCGCCGTAACGTCCAGCCGATGGCCGCCTTCCCCCGATCGCGCCGCGCACCGCATCGTCGTCGTCGGCGGCGGCGCGGGCGGGCTGGAGCTCGCGACGCAGCCTTGAGCGTCGCCGCCGGAATCGCTCGTTCACGGTGACGCTCGTCGACCGCAGCGAGACGCACATGTGGAAGCCGCTGCTGCACGAGGTGGCGGCCGGCAGCCTGGACATCCACGCGCACCAGATCGACTACATGGCGCAGGGCCATTGGCACGGCTTCGCGTTCCGCCACGGCGCGCTGGAGGCAATGGACCGCACGCGGCGCGTGCTGACCATCGGCGCCGTCGTCGACCCGGACGGCGTCGCGCTGCTGCCGCGGCGCGAAGTGCCTTACGACACGCTGGTGCTGTCCGTCGGCGGCGTCACCAACGACTTCGGCATCCCCGGCGTCCGCGAGCACGCGGCGATGCTCGATTCCGCGCACGACGCGGAGCGCTTCCATCGGCGGCTGATCGCCGCCTGCGTGCGCGCCAACGCCGCCGGCGAGTCCGGCGCGCGACCGGACGTGCACGTGGTCATCGTCGGCGCCGGCGCGACGGGCGTCGAACTCGCCGCCCAGTTGCGCGCGACCACCGGCGTGCTCGCGAGCTATGGCCTCGTCGCGTTCGATCCCGCGAAGCAGGTGAAGATCACGCTGCTGGAAGCGGCCGATCGCATCCTGCCGCCGCTGCCGCCGCGCGTGTCGGCCGCGACGGCGGAACTGCTCGGCAAGCTCGACATCGGCGTGCGCGTCGGCGAGCGCGTCGTCGAGATGACCGGCGACACCATCCGCACGGCCGGCGGCGACGCGCTGCGCTACGACCTGGCCGTGTGGACCGCGGGCGTCAAGGCGCCGCACTGGCTCGCGGGCTTCGCGGGCCTCACGACCAATCGCGCGAACCAGGTGATCGTCGACGAATCGCTGCAAAGCGTGAGCGACGACGCGATCTTCGCGTTCGGCGACTGCGCCGAGTGCCCGTGGCCGGAAAAGGGTCGCGCGCTGCCGCCGCTGGCGCAGGCCGCGCACCAGCAGGCGTCGTTCCTCGTCGGCGCGTTGATGCGCAGGCTGGCCGGCAAGCCGCTCGGCCGCTTCCGCTATCACAACTACGGCTCGCTCGTGTCGCTCGGCGACTGGAGCGCCGTCGGCAACCTGATGGGTGGCCTGATCGGCGGCAACCTGTTCGTCGAAGGGCTCGTCGCGCGGATCATGTACGTGTCGAACTACACGCTGCACCTCGCCGCGCTGCACGGCTGGCCGCGCGTCGCGCTGGGCAGCGTCGGCCGCTACCTGCGCGAGCGTACCGAGCCCAAGGTCAAGCTGCACTGAGCGGAGGCTCGATCGGCGCGCCGGACAGCGGGAACGCTTCCGCGCCGATCGCGGCGTCCGCCAACGTGAAAGCGCAGGCCGCATACCGCGTCCAGCAATCCACGACGTACTCGAGCTTGCGTTCCGCCCCGGGCGACCAGCGATAGCGGAATTCGTCGGGCTGCTGGAACACCCAAGCCAGCAGATTCCAGTGGAACCGCTTTTGGGGATCGGCAATGCAAACGTGAAGATCGGGATCGCTTGCGTACTGGTGTCGCGTCGCGTGCGCCCCATGCCGACGTCTGCGCGCCTCCAGCGGCCAGCGCGGAATGGACGCCAGGGCATTACCGCTGCCGCCGAGAATGGCTCGGGACAATGCGTCGCGTTGCCCGGCGATCGCCGTCGCGACGTCGGCGCGCCCCGCTGCCGCATAGCGCGGCGCGACGGCGCCACACGCCATGTGCACGAACAGCGCAGGCGCCAGGCAGCCTCGAACTTGCGTGCCGGAAGCCAGCCGCTCCAACTCGCTGGCCTGCACCTGAACCTTGCCTGACCTCCGCTTGTCGAGCATGCGCGCCACGCCGTCCGCGAACGTCCGCGCGGTGAGGCGCCAGGCGTCCAGATCACTGCGGGTGCCAATGGTGTCCATCTCGAATGTGTGCATCCAACACGTCAGCCGCCGGGGCGGGCTCGTCTATCATGCATGCCTACGCGGAGCCTCGCTTGAACGACGTCGCCCTGAGCCAGCACACCCCGATGATGCGCCAGTACCTGGCCGTCAAGCACGCGCATCCGGACAAGCTCGTGTTCTACCGGATGGGCGATTTCTACGAGCTGTTCTACGACGATGCCGAGCGCGCGGCGCGGATGCTCGACATCACGCTGACGTCGCGCGGCCAATCGGCCGGCGCGCCGATCCCGATGGCCGGCGTGCCGCACCACGCGATCGAGCCCCACCTCGCGCGACTCGTGAAGAGCGGCGAGTCGGCCGTGATCGTCGAGCAGTTCGGCGATCCCGCGACGAGCAAGGGCCCCGTCGAGCGCCGCGTGTCGCGGATCGTGACGCCCGGCACGCTGACCGATGCCAACCTGCTCGACGCCACGCGCGACAGCCTGCTCGTCGCGCAATTCGCGCAAGGCAAGCGTGTCGGCACCGCGTGGCTCAACCTCGCTTCCGGACGCTTCGCGCTGGCCGAGACGCCGGCCGCCGAGGCCGCGTCGCTGCTCGGGCGGCTCGACGTCGCCGAGCTGCTGCTGGCGGACGACGACACGCTGCCCGCGCCGCCGCGCGTTCCGGTGAAGCGGCTGCCGGCCTGGCAGTTCGACACGGCCGCGGCCACGCGCGCGCTGGCGCGCCACTTCGGCACGCGGAACCTCGACGGCTTTGGCGCGGGCGACGTGCCGCTCGCGGTGGCGGCCGCCGGCGCGCTGTTCGGCTACGCGGCGGCCACGCAGCAGGCCGCGCTCGCGCACGTGCGCGCGCTCGACGTCGTCGCGCAGGACACCTACATCGCGCTCGACGCGGCCACGCGGCGCAACCTGGAGATCGTCGCGACGCTGGACGGCGACAAGGGTCCGACGCTGCACGCGCTGCTCGACGGCACGGTCACCGCGGCCGGCAGCCGTCTGCTGCGCCAATGGCTCACGCAACCGCAGCGCGACGCCGCCGTCTTCGTCCGCGCGCCACGACGCGCTCGCGCAACTGATCGCCGACGCGCGGCTGCGCGCAACACGCTGCAGCAGGTGCTGCGCCATACGACGGACATCGAGCGCATCGCGGCGCGCATCGCGCTCGCGAGCGTGCGGCCGCGCGAACTCGCCGCGCTGCGCGAAACGCTGCGGGCGCTGCCGGAGATCCAGGCGCTGCTCGACGGCGAGAGCGTCGCGGCGCTGGCCGCGCGCGCGCCGCTGGACGTCGACGCGGCATGGGCGGCGCGCCTCGCCGCCGCGATCGCCGAGGAGCCCGCGTCGCTGGTGCGCGAAGGCGGCGTCATCGCGCCGGGCCACGACGCCGAGCTGGACGAGCTGCGCAACATCGACGCGCAGTGCGCGGATTTCCTCGTCGACCTCGAGCGCCGCGAGCGCGAGCGCAGCGGCATCGCGTCGCTGAAGGTCGAGTACAACCGCGTGCATGGCTTCTACATCGAGGTGACGCATGCCAACGCCGCGCGCGTGCCCGACGACTATCGTCGCCGGCAGACGCTCAAGAATGCCGAGCGCTACGTGACGCCGGAGCTGAAGGCCTTCGAGGACAAGGCGCTGTCGGCGCAGGAGCGCGCGCTGGCCCGCGAGAAGCTGCTGTACGACGCGCTGGTCGCGGCCTGCTGCCCGCGATCCCCGCGCTGCAAGTCGCAGCTCGGCACTCGCGACGCTCGACGTGCTCGCGGCGCTCGCCGAGCGCGCCGCCTCGCTCGGCTACGTGCGGCCGCGCTTCGTCGCCGAGCCGACGATCGCCATCAAGGCCGGCCGTCACCCGGTGGTGGAACGCGCCGTCGAGCACTACGTGCCCAACGACGTGACGCTCGACGCGACACGGCGCCTGCTGATCGTGACCGGGCCCAACATGGGCGGCAAGTCGACGTACATGCGGCAGACGGCCGTCATCGCTCTGCTCGCGTATTGCGGCTCGTTCGTGCCCGCCGCGGCCGCGACGCTGGGCCCGCTCGACGCGATCCACACGCGCATCGGCGCCGCCGACGACCTGGCGGGCGGCCGCTCGACGTTCATGGTCGAGATGACGGAAGCGGCGTACATCCTGCATCGCGCGACGCCGCAGAGCCTCGTGCTCGTCGACGAGATCGGCCGCGGCACGTCGACGCACGACGGCCTGGCGCTCGCGTGGGCGATCGCGCATCGGCTCGCGGGCGGCAACCGCAGCCTCACGCTGTTCGCGACGCACTACTTCGAGCTGACGGCGCTCGCGGCCGAGACCGAGGGCTGCGCCAACGTGCATTTCGATGCCGTGGAGACCAAGGACCGCGGCGGCGACGGCATCGTGTTCCTGCACGCGGTGGCCGACGGCGCGGCCAGCCGCAGCTATGGGCTGCAGGTGGCGAAACTGGCGGGCGTGCCGGCCGACACCGTGCGCGAGGCACGCAACCACCTCGCGCGGCTCGACGCGTTCAACGCGGGCCGTGCCGGCCAGGCGGACCTCTTCGCTGCGCCCGCCGCCGGATGCGCGGACCCGCGAGCGAGCGACCGCGTTGCGCGAGCGCCTGTCCGCACTCGACCCCGACGCGCTGTCGCCGCGCGAGGCGCTGGCGGAGCTCTACGAGCTGAAGAAGCTGGCCGGCCGCAGATGGGGTCAGACACCAATTTCGCGACGCGACAAGCGCGCCAAGCCGCAGCAGCGCGTGCTGCTGAGCCGCGCGTCCATACGAATTTGCCCCCAATTAACCCGCGTCAGTGATGGTGCCCGTGCGCGCCGTGCACGTGGCCGTGCTGGATCTCTTCCTGCGTCGCGGGGCGCACGTCGACGATCGTCGCGTCGAAGCGCAAGCGCTGGCCCGCGAGCTCGTGGTTGCCGTCGAGCACGGCGCTGCCGTCCGCGATGTTCGTCACGCGGAACACCTGCTCCTGCCGTCCTTCTCGGCCGACAGGTAGCCGCCCACCGCGAGGTCCGGCGGCAGGCTCGCCAGCGGCTCGATGCGGATCAGGTTGGCGTCGTATTCGCCGAACGCGTCGTCCGGCTCGAGCGTCACCGACACCTTGTCGCCAGGACCCTTGCCGTTGATCGATTCCTCGACCTTGGGGAAGATGCCCGAATGGCCGCCGTGCAGGTACGCGATGGGCTCGTCCGTCTCCTCGATCAGCTTGTTCTGCGCGTCGAACAGCTTGAAGGTCAGCGTGACGACCGTGTTGGCGAAGACGTTCATGGGCAGCCCTGTGAGGAGTTCTCCGCATTGTAACGCGCCGCTATACTCGGCCCCTCGACGCCGCGCGTCGCGTCGATTGCCGCCGATGAACACCGCCACGCCTCCGTTGCCGCCACCGCTCGACGCCGCGGCGTTCGTGCGACGCTACTGGCACAAGCGGCCGCACCTGATGCGAGCGGCGGTGCCCGGCTTCCCGCGGACTGTTCACGCGCGCGAGCTGTTCGCGCTGGCGGCGCGCGACGATGTCGAGTCGCGGCTGGTCGTGCGGACGCGCGACGGCCGCCGCGACAGGTGGACGCTCGAGCATGGGCCGTTCAAGCCGCGCGCGCTCAACCGGCTGCCCGCGCGCGACTGAACGCTGCTCGTGCAGGGCTCGAACCCGCATGACGATCGCGCGGACGTACTGATGCGCCGCTTCGACTATACGGTTCACGCGGCTCGACGACGACGTCATGGTGAGCCTCGCGGCGCCCGGCGGCGGCGTGGGCCCGCACCTCGGCCTCGTACGACGTGTTCCTGCTGCAGGGCGAGGGCCACCATGCGGCGTTACGGCGCGCAGCGCGACCACGCGTTCAAGAGCGGCCTGCCGCTCAAGATCCTCGCGCGCTTCACGCCGCGCCACGCCGCGACGCTGGGGCCCGGCGACATGCTGTACCTGCCGCCGTCGATCGCGCACGACGGCGTGGCGGTCGACCTGTGCGACGTATTCGATCGGCTTGATCGCGCGACGCGGCGGCCACCGAGCTCGCCGAGCCTGGCTCGACGCCGTGCGCGACAGCGTCGACCTGCCGGGGTCGCTATCGCGATCCGGACCACCGCGACGCGCACGCCGCCTGGACGCCGCGAGCGTCGCACGGTTCGCCGCGCTGCTGCGCGGCTTTCGCCGCACCCCGCGCGACTTCGCGCGCTTCCTCGGCACGTGGCTGTCCGAGCCCAAGCCCGCGGTCGTGTTCGAGCCGCCAGCGCCGGCACTCGCGGCCGCCGCCTTTGCGCGCGCCGCCGGACGGCGCGGCGTGGCGCTCGATCGGCGCACGCAAATGCTCTACGATGGGCACGCGGCGTACGTCAACGGCATCGCGGCGCCGATGCGCGGCCACTGCCGCGACGGCATTGCGCGAGCTTGCCAACCGTCGTGCGCTGCCCGCGGCGCGCGTCGCCGCATTGCCCGCGCCCACGCTAGCCCTGCTCCACGACTGGTATCGCGATGGCTACCTCCACACCGAACCACCCCGCTCCCGCTGAACCGCCCGCGCCGCGCGAGGAAGCGCTGCCGGACGTCGCGTCGATCGTGCGCCATCGACGAGGTGATCGGCTACGCGAAGACGCAGGTCCAGGTGTTCGACGTCGACCTGTCGACGCTCGGTTGGGGCAGCGCCCCGCGCGCCGACGCGCTGTCGCGCTTCCTGCGCGGCTCGCGCAACGCGCGGCTCGACGTCGTCGTCCACGACACGCGCTGGATCGAGGCCCAGGGCGCGCGCTTCATGCAGCTGCTGCGCCAGTTCCCGCACGCGATGACGGTCTATCGCGCGGGGCCCGAGGCGCGCGCGGCGATGGACCCGCTGGTCGTCGTCGACCGCGCGCACAGCGTCCATCGCTTCCACGCGGACCAGCCGCGCGGCGCGCTGGTCGTGGCGTCGCCCGCGCTGGTCAAGCCGCTGGCCGCGCGCTTCGACGAGATCTGGGGCACCGGCCAGCCTGGCATCACCAGCTCGACGCTCGGCCTCTGACAGCCGGATCGGTGGCGCGCCGACACGCGGTGCAGCGCGCGCACAATGGGAACAGGATCGGGTGCGCGGCCGGCGATCGACTCCTTCACCCGCCTGTTCGAATTACGTCCACTGGGAGAATGCGATGAACACGAAGAACACGCTGCTCGTGGCGCTGCTGGCTGGCGCCGGGCTCGCTGCCTGCGGCAAGTCGGACCCCCGCCGCCACCAGCCCCGCCGCCGCCCGCGCCTGCCGACGCCGACGCCGTCGATGAGCCCGCCGCGCGCCTGCGATGAACGCGCCCGCGCCCGATACGCCAACGCCCGACGATGGCGCCCCTGCGCCAGGCAACCAGCCGCCGCCCGCCGCGCACGTGGTGTCGACGGTGCAGAACCCGGACCGCCAATCCGATCAGTCGTCGGTGCTGCCGTCGTCGTTGCCCCCGCCCGAAGCAGTAAGCGGGCGGGTCGCGGCCGCGCCTGCGCGCGCCGCGACGCTTCGCCGCGCGCCCGGCGACGGCGGCGCCGAGATCGAGAGTGGCACGCCGATGCGCGTGCCCACCTGGCGGTAGTGCGCGATGACGTCGCCCAGGTCGCGGCGGAAGCGGTCCTTGTCCATCTTCTCGCCGGTTTTCGCGTCCCACAAGCGGCAACCGTCCGGCGTGAACTCGTCGCCGAGCACGATCGCGCCGCGCAGGTCGTCCGTCGGGTGGCCGAACTCCAGCTTGTAATCGACGAGCGTGATGCCGGCGTTCGCAAAGAGCGGCTTCAGCACGTCGTTCACCTTGTGCGTCAGCGCCTTCATCTCGGCGATCTCGTGCGCCGTCGCCCAGCCCAGGATCCGGATGTGGTCGTCGTTCACCAGCGGGTCGTGCAACGCGTCGCTCTTCAGGAAGAACTCGAAGATCGGCTCGGGCAACGTGGTGCCTTCCGCGATGCCGTAGCGCTTGGCCATCGAGCCGGCGACGACGTTGCGGACGACGCATTCCACCGGCAGCATCTTCATCGCCTTCACCAGCGACTCGCGCTCGTTCAGCATGCGGATGAAATGCGAACGGACGCCGGCCGCGGCAAGCCGCCCCATCACGTAGGCGTTGAACTTGTTGTTGGTCTCGCCCTTCTGCGCGAGCTGCGCGACCTTCGTGCCGTCGAATGCCGACACGTCGTCGCGATAGTGCATGACCAGCGTGTTCGGGTCGTCCGTCGCGAACACGGTCTTGGCCTTGCCGCGGTACAGTTCCTGGCGCTTCTCCATCGCGATGCTCCCTCTTTGCAGTTCGCGGTCAGGCAAACGCCCGCCACTCGAATCCCGTGTCCTGCGCGGCGACGCCGATCCAGTCGCTCGCGCACCCCAGCGCCGCCGCCAGCGCGGCTTGCGCGAGCGCCGCCGTGTTGTTCTCGCGCGAAAGATGCGCGGCCACGATGTGCTGCAGGCGCGACGTGTCGAGCGACGCCAGCAGCGCTGCCGCATCGTCGTTGCACAGGTGCCCGTGCTTGCCGGCGATGCGCGCCTTCAGCGCCGCCGGATAGCTGCCCGCCATCAGCATGCCGAGGTCGTGGTTGCATTCGAGCACCAGCGCGTCGCAGCCCGAGAGGCTGGCGCGCACGTGTGGCGTGGCAACGCCGATGTCCGTAAGCACGCCCAACCGGTGCGCGCCGTCGCCGACGACGAACTGCACCGGTTCGCGCGCGTCGTGCGGCACGGGAAACGGACGGATCTCGAGGTCGCCGACCACCAGCGTGTCGTGGCTGTCGAAGCCGTAGACGCGCGCCATGCCGTCGAAGCGGCCGGCGCACGCGTCCAGCGTGCCGAACGTGAGCCACACGCCGATGCCGTGGCGCGCGGCGAATGCCGGGACGCCGCCGACGTGGTCGCTGTGCTCGTGCGTGACGAAGATCGCGGCGATGTCGGCAGGCTCGAGCCCCACGCGCGCGAGCCGCTGCGTGATGTCGCGGACGCCGAAGCCGCAGTCGATCAGGATGCGCGAGCCGCCGGCCTCGACGACCAGCGCATTGCCCTCGCTGCCCGATCCCAGCGACGCGAAGCGCACTACTTCAGCTGATCCTGGATCAGCGCGAGGATCTTGCTGCCGGCCTGCGACTTGTCGACCTTGCCGTCGGCGTCCTGCACGCTGACGAGGCTCTTCGGCGCCGCTTCGGCGACCAGCACGCGATAGTTCTCCGGCAGGTCCTTGGTGTTGGGCTTCCAGAACATCAGCTTGGACAGGATGCCCGACTCCTTGTCCTTCTTCGCCATGTCGGCCTCGGGGTCCGCGTAGCGGACGTAGTACAGGCCCTTCGAGCGGTCGCGGTCGACGACGGTGAAGCCGCTGCGGTCGAGCGCCAGGCCCACGCGGCGCCATGCGCGGTCGAAGGAATCGTCGACGACCAGTTGCGACACGCCGTCCGGCGTCTTCTCGAGGCGCGCGCGGTCCGGTTGTTGCGCGGCCTGCGCCATCGCGGCCTGGGCCTGCGGTTCCGGCGCGCCGAAGCTCACCATCAGCTTCGTCAGCATGTCGGATTCCGCTTCCGGGTCCTGCGGCGCGGGCGCCCATGCGAACGCGGCGGGCGACGAGTTGTCGATCTTCGTCGTCGGCACCTGCTCCATGCCGCGATGCGAGATGAAGATTTCCGTGGTGCCCGGATCGGTGCCGCGCTCGATCCGCGCACGGAACTTGTCGCGCTTGTACGTGTTGTAGAACACGTCGAGGTACTTGCCGAGGTACTTGCGGATGGCGTCCTGCGGGATCTCGGCCCGGTTCTCGGCCCAGTCCGTCTCGATGACGCCCGTCTCCTTGTTCTCGGTGGCGATGACGAAACCCTGGCTCTCGAAGAAGCGCTTGGTCTGCGCCCATGCCTGGTCGGGCGTCGCCTTCACGACGAGCCAGCGCTCGTTGCCCGCCTTCGCGATCCGTGCATCCGGGTTCTGCGGCAGCAGGTCGGTTTTGGGCTTGGTGGCCGCCTGCTGCGCCATGCCGCTCGCCGTGTTGTTGGCCACGTAGCGATCGTCGAAGCGTGGCGTCGTCAGGTCCGGCGGCACGTCGAGCCGCGGTGCGTCCGACACCGACTTGTAATCGATGCGCTTGCCGGTGGTGGACGATTCGCAACCGCCGACCATGACCGCCGCCGCAACCGGCAGCGCGATGAGCGCGACGCGGCGCGCGAGGAGTTCGATGGCAACCATGGTGAATCCCGGTTCAGCCGAGCACGCCCGCTTCGCGCAGTGCGCTGCGGACGGCGTCGTGATGGGCGGCGGCGAGCGGAGTCATCGGCAGCCGCAGCTCGTTACGGATCCTGCCCATCTCGGCCAGCGCCCACTTGACGGCAATGGGGTTGGCTTCGATGAACAGCCTGGTGTGCAGCGGCATCAGGCGCTGGTTCAGCGCGCGCGCCGCGGCGAGGTCGTCGGCCAGCGCGGCGGCGCACACCGTCGCGACGGCGCGCGGCGCCACGTTGGCGGTGACCGAAATCACGCCGTGGCCTCCGAGCAGCATGTAAGGCAGCGCCGTGTCGTCGTTGCCGGAGAACAGCGCGAACGGCTTGTCCTTGGGCAGGCGGCGGATGAGGTCGACGTGGCGCACGAGGTCCCCCGTGGCGTCCTTGACGCCGACGATGTTGGGAATCTCGGCGAGCCGCAGCAGCGTGTCGTTGGACACGTCGGACACCGTGCGGCCCGGCACGTTGTAGACGATGATCGGCAGCGGCGAGCTCTCGGCGATGGCACGGAAGTGGCGATAGAGCCCTTCCTGCATCGGCTTGTTGTAGTAGGGCGCCACCGACAGGCCCGCGTCCGCGCCGACCGAATGCGCGTAACGCGTGAGCGCGACGGCCTCCGCCGTCGCATTGGCGCCGACGCCGGCGATGACGGGAATGCGCTTCGCCACGTGGCGCACCGCCTGCGCGATGAGGCCGTGGTGCTCGTCGACGGTGACCGTGGGCGATTCGCCGGTGGTGCCGACGATGACGATGCCCCCCGTGCCTTCGGCCACGTGCCAGTCGAGCAAGGCGTCGAGCGCGGCGGCGTCCAGGCTGCCATCGGCGCGCATCGGCGAGACGATGGCGACGAGGCTACCGGCGAGGGGTTTGGTTCCGAGGTGCAGCTGCGGCATAACTCGCCATTTTACCTGATACGTTCGTCGTCACGGCGCCCCTTCCGGCCGCTGGTCCAACCGCGGCGGCCAGGGCCGCGCAAGGCCGACAGCCGCGACGCGCTGCACCACCGCAAGGCCGCCGTAATGCGCCACTTCGCCCTGTTCGAAGGCGACCACGCGCAACCGGCCCTCGGCGCGGCGCAGCAACTCGCCCGGCTCGAGCAGGAACGCGGGGTTGGAGGGCCTGCCATGCGCTTCGTTCCCTTGCGCGAACGTTTCGTAGAGCAGGACGCCGTCGTCCGCGACCGCCGCGACCACGTCGGCCAGGCGTGGCCGGTGCAGGTAATGGACGACGACCACGCCGTCGTAACGCTCGCCGCGCAGCGGCCAGACGTCGCCTTCCAGGTCGGCCACGCGAGTTTCGATGCCGGTGCCGGCGAGCGTCGCCAGCGCCGCCGCATCGCGGTCGACGGCCGTTACGCGATGGCCTTCGCGTGCCAGGTACAACGCCTGCCGGCCATAACCCGCGGCGACGTCCAGCACGCGCCCGGCCGGCGCGATCAGGTGCGCGAAGCGCACGATCCACGGCGCGGGTTCGCGGCGGAAATGCGGATTGGACGGCAGGTTCATGCGGCGTCGCGCGTGGCCCGCGCCTCGTCGTCGAGCCAGCGGACGAATGCGGCGACGTCCGCGCGGTCGACTGCGTGTGGCGCCACCAGCGCATAGTAGCCACGGGCCGACGCATACCGCTGCGCGAACGGCGCCACCAGCCGCCCGTCCTTCAGGTATTCCGCGATCAGCGGCATGCGGCCCAGCGCCACGCCCTGGCCCGCGACGGCGGCCTGGATCAGCTGGTCGTAGAGCCGGAAGCGCAGCGCGCCCGCGGGCTTCAGTGCCGGCGCGCCGTTGGCGGCCAGCCACGCGGACCAGTTGAGCAGGGCAGGCGGCCGTCCGCGTCGTCGATGTGCAGCAGCACGTGATGCGCAAGGTCTTCCGGTTTCGCGAGCGGCGTGCGTGGATCGGCGAGCAGGCGCGGGCTCGCGACCGGCATCATGCGCTCGCCGAACAGATACAGCGCGCCGGGCGGCGCCGCGCGCTCCGCCAGGTAGCGCACGGCGACGTCCACCTCGCCGCGCGCGAGATCGATGGTGCGGTCGTCCGCCGACACGTACACCTCGACGTCGGGACAGCGCGCGCGGAAATTGGCGAGCCGCGGGATGATCCACAGCGCCGCGAACGACACCGTCGTCGTCAGCGTCAGGCCGGGCTCGCGCGGGCGGGCCCGCGCCACGTCCGTGGCGTTGGCAAGGTTGCGCAGGATCTCCGTGATCGCCTGGTGATAGGTCTCGCCCACCGGCGTGAGCTCCAGCGCGCGATGGCGCCGCGCGAACAGCGGCACGCCCAGCGCGTCCTCCAGCGCCTTCACCTGGCGCGACAGCGCCGACTGGGTCAAGAACAACTCCTCGGCGGCCAGCGTGAACGAAAGGCGCCGGCCTGCCGCCTCGAAACCGCGGAGGAAGTCCAGCGATGGCAGTGCGCGCAGTGTTTTATGCATGATTTTTATGCATGTCACACATGCCAATTCCTCGTTTGTTCGCCGCCGTCTTCGCTCTCACAATTCATCACGCGTCCCGGATGTTCGTCACCCACGAACTGCATCCTGCGCATGTTAAAAGGAGAGAGCGATGTTTGCAACGAACGTCGATTTGGCGAGCCGCCAGAGCCTTGCGCTGGCGAACATCGGAGGCACCGCGCTGGCGGTGACGCGCGGCACGCTCTGGGTGACGCAGGAGAACGACACCGAGGACGTGGTGCTGCGTTCCGGCGACGTGTGGATGGTGGAGCGTGACGGGCTCACGATCATCGAGGCGCAGAACGACGCGAGCTTCCGTGCGCTGGGCCGCGCGTTCGAGCAGGCACGACCGGCCCCGGCGCGGCAGGAGGGGTGGCTGACCCGCCTCTTCTGTGCGCTCGCGAGCCGCGCGCCCAGCTGGCGTCCTTACTACTGAGGCCGCCACCCGACGCGGCCGGCCGGGGACTGGGGAGCCCCGACCGGCCGCCGGCGATCAGTGCGGGCGGTGCTCGATGGCGAGCGCGCCTGCCGCAAGGCGCAGCGACGTCGCCACCGAAGGATGCAGCGCGAGCGCGATCAGGTGCTCGCCCAGCGGTCCTGCGAGCGCGTCGTCGCGCGGATGCTGCGCAAGGCGCGTGAACAGGTGGAACAGCGGCCCGATCAGCGTCTCCGGATCGCGCTCGGCCAGTGCGGCCCGCACGGCCTCGATGGCGCCGGGATCAATGCAGTGCACGCAGGTCCTCGCGCGCGATGCCGGCGGCCGCGTCGCGCGCGGCTTCGTCGGCGATGCCTTCCCATTGCGCCGACAGCCGGCGGCAGACCGCGCGCAGCTCGGGCGTCATCGCAGCGCCATCCGCAAGCCGTGCCAGGTTGTCGGTGACGCGGCGCGCATAGAGCGCCAGCGGGTGCTGGGCATAGCAGCTCATCAGGCACAGCGTGCCGGCGATGATCGCGGCCGGGTCACGGCCGGTATCGTCACCCCCTTCGCAGGGGCCACAGGACAGGAACTCGCTCATCGATCATCTCCGAAGTGCCGGCGGGCACGATTCAGATGATAATGATTCGCATTACGGTGTCAAGCGGAAGCTTGCGGCGTGTTGACGGGCTCACGCAACGGCGCGCCGTCGCGCGCGCCGTCACTTCTTCGCGAACGTGATCTCGCCGCCGGTGGCACCGACCTTCACGGTGTCGCCGGCCGCGTACTTGCCGCCCAGGATGTCCTTGGCCAGCGGGTTCTCGATCTGCTGCTGGATCGCACGCTTCAGCGGCCGCGCGCCGTAGACCGGGTCGAACCCGGCGGCCGCGACGGCCTTCAGCGCCGGCTCCGTCACGTCCAGGTGGATGTCGAGCTTCGCGAGCCGGCCTTCGAGCGACTTCAACTGGATCTTCGCGATGTTGGCAATCTGGCTCTCGCCCAGCGGCTGGAACACGACGATCTCGTCGATCCGGTTGATGAACTCGGGCCGGAACGCGTTCTTGAGCTCCGCGAGCACGGCGATCTTGACGACGCCGGGGTCGTCCCCGTTGTCGGTCATCTGCTGGATCTTGTGCGAGCCGAGATTCGACGTCATCACGAT
>JBGAIC010000126.1:0-3601 GCA_044225845.1 Casimicrobiaceae bacterium | reverse complement strand
GGTCGACGCGGCGCTCAAGCCGCATGCGGTGGACGTGACCGCGCGCGTCGCCAGCGGCGCGACGACCGGTCCCTGCACCGCTGAGGCGGTGGTCGCGGACGCGGCCGGCGTGCCGCTCGCGCAGGCGCGCACGGCACTGGCCGACGATGCGACGCGCGGCCGCGACGTCGCGCTGCGGCTGTCGGTGCCCTTGACGGCGTCGCAGCACCGCAGCCTCGCGCGGGCCAGCGGCAGTGTCGTCGTGCGCCTGCTGTGCGACGGCCAGGTGGCCACCGAGAGCGCGGCCGAGCCCATCGCCACGCCCTGACGCGTCAGTGCGGACTTGCGTCAGTGCGGCCGCGCGAGCTGTTCGAGATTGCGCCGGGCCACCGGGTCGGTGGCGGCCGCGAGGCCCCACCAGCGGGCGGCGCGCTGCGGATCAGCGGGGACGCCGAGACCCTCCGCATACAGGAGGCCCAGCGCCGACTGCGCGCTCGCGTTGCCGGACGTCGCGGGCGCTTCCAGCGCGCGCGCCAGTGCCACCCAATCCTCGCGCGCCAGCGCGTCGGCCGCCGCGGGCGACACGGTGCCGGAGGCCCGCAGCGCGCTGCGGTCGAACGGGCTCGCCGGAGGCGCCACCTGCAGGTGCGCGTTGGTCTCGCCGCCACCGGCAGGGCCAAGGCCGCCACCGTGCACCGCGACGCCCACCGCGATGGCGACGACCACGACGGCCGCGGCCCCGGCCCATGCCCGCGGCTGTCCCCACCACTGCGCGAGCCGCGTGGCAAGCGACGCATCGGCAGCGCCGGCCCGCCTTGACGGGATCCGCGGCGCGGCCAGTCGCGGCGCCACGGCCGCGAGCTCCGCGAGTTCGCGCGCGCAGACGGCGCAGCGCGCGACGTGAATTTCGGCCGCGCGCTGCTCCGCGGGCGCCAGCGTGCGGTCCACCCAGCCGGCGAGCGTCTCGAAGCGAAGATGAGGCTCCCGGGCCGCGACGGCCGCGAGCATCCGGCGGGCGGCGGCGTGGACGTCGTGCGTGGGTTCCATGAGCGGACGGAGACGGTGACGGCGGCCGCGTATTACCGGGGACGCGCCGCGTTGCGCGATGCGCTGCCGGCCAGCGTCCGTGCAAGTTCGCGCAGCGCCAGCATCCGGCGGTTGATCACCTGCTGGCGCGCGAGCTCCATCACCGCCGCCACGGTCAGGTCCTCGAGCGGCAGGTGGGGCCACAGCCGCGCGATGCCGGCGAGCGCGTCCGCGTCGGCGAGCCCCAGTTCGCGCCACGCGATCCCGTACTGGCGCTCGCTCAGATCCAGCGCGGCGCCGATGTCGTCGACGCTGGCAACGCCGTACTGCGGGAACACGTCGAGGTCGCCGCGCGTGCGCCCGGCGCCCGGCACGTTCAGCAGGTAGGCACAGCGATAGTCGTGCTTGAGCCGCAGGATGGCGTTCCACAACGCCGCCAGGCTGCTCCGCGTCTCCGCCAGCGCTTCGGGTGTCGGCGCGTCGTCGGCCAGCGCATCGGCCGCAGTGGCGCCTTCGCCGTCATCGTCGTCGTCGAGCGATTCGACGCGGTCTTCCTTGAGGCCCGTCACGGTGGCGATCGCGGCCACCAGGTCGTCGATGCTCGCGGGGCCGGCCGTCAGCGCGAACAGCGCGTCGAGCAGGCGTTCCCAGTCCGCGGCCGCGTAGTGCTCGCTGTCGCGCGCAGGGACGCTGCCGCGCGGCAGGCGCTGCGTACCGTTGCGCACGTCCACGAGCGCGTCCGCGCGGCCGTCGCGACCATCCAGCTGCCACGTGCGCAAGCCGCCCACCCAGTCGCCATCCGCCGTTTCCCACACCGCGTAGCGCGGCTGCTTCGACAGGAAATAGCGCAGCCGGTTGCGCAGGCTCGCGCGGCGCGGATAGCGCTCGCGCAGGTAGTCGGACCACGTGTTGTGCGCGATCGTCGCGGCATAGGCGCGCACGTCGCCGACGTCGGCGGCGGGATCGCGCAGCCGCTCCCACACCCGCGCGACGACGTCGTGGTAGAGATCCAGCGCGTCGACGTTGTCGGGTCGCGCGTCGTCCGCGGCCAGCGAGAGACCGGACTTGCGCCGCAGCACCGCCTTCACGAGCGGCATCACGTCGGCCAGCGCCCGGTCCGCGGCGCCGGTCATCGTGCGCGGCCTGTGGCCTTGTCAGCGCGCGCCACGGACCGTCGAGGCGTCCTGGCCGAACAGCAGCGCGCGCGCACGGTCGTCCTGCACCGTCGGGTTCTGGTTGACGCTCTTCGCGATCGCGTAAGCGCGCTGCACGGCGGGGCGTGCCGCGATCGCGTCCTTCCAGCGCGCGAGATGCGGGAACTGCGTCATGTCCTGCCCCTGGCGCTCCGGGAGGATCCACGGGTAGCACGCGATGTCCGCGACGGTGTACTCGCCGGTGATGTAGTCGCGATCGGCCAGTCGCTTGTCGAGCACCGCGTACAGACGAGCCGTCTCCTTGCGATAGCGCTCGATCGCGTAGGGAATCTTCTCCGGCGCGTAGAGGCTGAAGTGGTGGTTCTGCCCGAGCATGGGCCCCAGTCCCGCCATCTGCCAGAACAGCCATTGCACGCAGTCGCAGCGCTCGCGCAAGCCCGACGGGAACAGCTTGCCGGTCTTGCCGCCGAGGTACATCAGGATGGCCCCCGACTCGAACAGCGGCAGCGGCAACCCGCCGTCGGGCGGGTCGCGATCGACGATCGCGGGGATGCGGTTGTTCGGCGCGATCGCGAGGAACTCCGGCGCGAACTGCTCGCCCTGGCTGATGTTGACGGGCCGCAGCGTGTACGGCAGCCCCGTCTCCTCGAGGTAGATCGTGATCTTGTGGCCGTTGGGCGTCGTCCAGTAGTAGAGGTCGATCATCAGGAATCAGGAGTCAGATGACAGAGGTCAGTAGGTGCCGGGATAGGCGCCGCCGTCGAGCAGGATGTTCTGGCCGACGAGGTAGGCCGCTTGCGTGCTGCAGATGAATGCGCAAACGGCGCCGAACTCGGCGGGGTTGCCGAAGCGGCCCGCGGGAATCGCGCGTTGTGCCGCTGTGGTGACGTCGTCGAGGCTGCGCTCCTGCGCCTTCGCGCGCGCGGCCATCGTCGCCGCGATGCGGTCGGTGGCGAACCATCCCGGCAGCATGTTGTTGATCGTGACGCCGTGCACGGCCACCTTGCGCGCAAGGCCCGCGACGAAGCCCGTGAGCCCGCTGCGCGCGCCGTTGGACAGGCCCAGCACGTCGATCGGCGCCTTCACCGACGACGACGTGATGTTGACGATGCGCCCGAAGCGGCGCGCGATCATGCCGTCCAGCGTCGCCTTGATCAGCTCGATCGGGGTCAGCATGTTGGCGTCCAGCGCGCGCAGCCACGCGTCGCGGTCCCAGTCGCGGAAGTCGCCGGGCGGCGGGCCGCCCGCGTTGTTGACCAGGATGTCGGGCGCGGGGCACGCCGCCAGCGCGGCGGCCCGGCCTTCCGGCGTCGTGATGTCGCACGCCACGGCGCGCACCGGGCGGCCCGTGGCCGCGCCGATCTCCGCGGCCGCGCGCTGCACGGCGTCGGCCGTGCGCGCGCAGATCGTGACGTCGACGCCTTCGCGCGCCAGCGCTTCCG
>JBGAIC010000041.1:0-29385 GCA_044225845.1 Casimicrobiaceae bacterium | reverse complement strand
CCGCCCTTCGCATCCAAACTCACTATTTATCGCGCGACGCCACCACCTTCTGCCGCTGCTCGCCCAACCCCTGGATGCCCACCGTCATCACGTCGCCGACCTTGAGGAAGTGCGGCGGCTTCATGCCGAGGCCCACGCCGGGCGGCGTGCCGGTGGTGATGAGGTCGCCCGGCATCAGCGTCATGTAACGGGACAGGTCGGCCACCAGCGCGGCGACGCCGAAGATCATCGTCTTCGTGCTGCCGGTCTGCATGCGCTTGCCGTTGACGTCGAGCCACATGTCCAGGTTCTGGATGTCCTTGATCTCGTCGGTCGTGACGAGCCACGGGCCGGTGGGGCCGAACGTGTCGCAGGACTTGCCCTTGCTCCATTGCGAGCCGCTGTGCTTCATCTGGAAATCGCGCTCGGACACGTCGTTGACGATGCAATAGCCGGCGACGTACTTCAGCGCATCCTTCGCGGCGACGAAGCGCGCCTTGCGGCCCATGACGAAGGCGAGCTCCACTTCCCAGTCGAGCTGCGTCGAGCCCGGCGGCTCGATCACGTTGTCGTTGGGGCCGCACATCGACGTCTGCGGCTTGTAGAACACGATCGGGTGCTCGGGTATCGCGGCCCCCGTCTCCTTCGCGTGGTCGACGAAGTTGAGGCCGATGGCGACGAACTTGTCAGGCTTGGCGACGCAGGCGCCGAGGCGCGGCTTGCCCTTCACCAACGGCAGCTTCTTCGTGTCGAGCTTGCGCAGCGCGGCCAGCGACGCGGGCGCGAGCGACTCGCCGTCGATGTCCTTCACCTTGCGCGACAGGTCGCGCAGCTTGCCGTCGGCGTCGATGAGGCCGGGCTTCTCCTTGCCGGCGGGTCCGTAGCGTACGAGCTTCATGCTTGTCTCCGGGTTGGGTGGAATTCAGATGGTCATGCCGCCGTCGACCGAGAACACCTGGCCGGTGGCGAAACGCGATTCCTCGGACGCGAGGAAGACGACGATCGGCGCGATTTCCTCGGCCTTGGCCAGGCGCCCCATCGGCTGGCGCGCGACGAACATCTTGCGCGCCTCGACGGGGTCGTCGAACGCGTTGATGCGCTCGGCGAGCGAAGGCGTGTCGACGGTGCCGGGCGCGATCGCGTTGCAGCGCACGCCCTTCTGCACGTAGTCGGCGGCGACGGACTTGGTGAGCCCGATGACCGCCGCCTTGCTGGCGCCATAGGCACAGCGGTTGGCGATGCCCTTAACGGACCCGGCCACCGAGGCCATGTTGATGATGGACGCGGCGGAGCCGTCGCGCGCGTTGCGCTCCAGCATCGCGGGCAGCGCGGCCTTGATGGCCACGTACATCGCGCGGACGTTGAGCGCGAAGCTGCGGTCCCAGTCGGACGCGGACGTGTCGAGGATGGAGCCCTGGTGCACCCAGCCTGCGCAGTTGAACATGGCGTCGAGCGGCGGCAGCGCCGTGATCGCGCGAGTGACGGCAGCGTCGTCCAGCACGTCGAGCCGCGCCGTGTGGACGTTGGGCATGCCTGCGAAAGTCGCAAGCGCCGCCTCGTCGACGTCGGTGGCGTGGACCGTCGCGCTTTCGCGCGCCATCGCCATGGCCGCGGCGCGGCCGATGCCCTGGCCCGCGGCCGTCACGAACACGAGCTTGCCTTTGAGTCGATCGCCCAAGTCTCCTCCTGGTCGCAAGAATGCCCGGTCAGCCGGGCGCGGGTGTCGCGCACGCCGACGGCGGCGACCCTCCCGGGCATTGTACGCGCGTACCCCAATTGGTAATACCACTTGACCACCACGCCCGGCGCGGCTAACGTGCCTTCCCGCTGCCGCCGCCTCGCCGGCACGCGCCGGATCCGAGCCCATGCCGCTTGCCAGCATCGAACCCCGCCGGCTGTACCAGCAGATCGCCGACCAGCTGCGCGCGATGATCGCCGCCGGCGAGTTCGCGGTCGGCGGCCGGCTGCCGCCGGAGCGCGATCTCGCGAAGCAGCTGGGCGTGTCGCGGCCGTCGGTGCGCGAGGCGCTGATCGCGCTGGAAGTGGAAGGCCTGGTGGACGTGCGCATCGGGTCCGGCATCTACGTGAAGGCGGTGCCGCGCAACGCGGGCGCGCCGGCGGCGGACGCCGCGGCGGGGCCGTTCGAATTGCTGAAGGCGCGCAACGTGATCGAGGCCGAGTGCGCGGTGCTGGCGGCCAGGACCGCGAAGCGGCCGCAGGTGCAGGCGATCGACGCGGCGCTGGCCGAGATGGAGGCCGACCTCGCGCGCGGCGTGCAGCCGCTGTCCGCGGATCGCCAGTTCCACCTGCGGATCGCGGAAGCCACCGGCAACGGCGCGCTGGTGCACGTCGTGCAGATGCTGTGGGAAGAACGAACGGGCCCGCTGTACAAGCAGCTCGAGGACCATTACGACGACCTGGGGCTTTGGCAGGCGGCCATTCGCGAGCATCATGCGATCGCGAAGGCTATCGGCGCGCACGACGCCGACGCCGCGCGCGCCGCGATGCGCCGGCACTTGAACCAGGCGTACCGGCGCTTCAGCGCGGGCTGGGATGCCCATCACTGAGCGCGGAGGAGGAGACACGATGCTCGCCTGCAGGATCCACGCGAAGGAGGACCTCCGCATCGAGCCGGACGCCACCGCCGCGCCCGGCGCCGGCGAGGTCGTCGTCGAGCTCGGCGCCGCGGGCATCTGCGGCTCCGACCTCCACTATTACTTCGAAGGCGCCAACGGCAGCTTCGTCATCCGCGAGCCGCTGATCCCCGGCCACGAAGCGTCCGGCACGGTCGTCGCCGTCGGTGAAGGCGTTACGCGCGTGCGGGCGGGCGACCGCGTCGCCGTATCGCCGTCGCATGCCTGCGGCCGCTGCGATTACTGCCGCGAAGGGCGCGAGCAGTTGTGCACCGACATGCGCTTCCAGGGCAGCGCCAGCCGCTTCCCGCACGTGCAGGGGATGTTCCGGCAGCGCTTCGTCACGGGCGAGCGCCAGTGTTATCCGGTGACGAGCGACGTCACGCTGGGCGAGCTCGCGTTCGCCGAGCCGCTGGCCGTGGGCCTGCATGCGGTGCGGCGCGCGGGCGACCTGCTCGGCAAGCGCGTGCTGGTCACCGGCGCGGGAACGATCGGCTGCCTTACCGTCATCGCGGCGCGGCTCGCCGGCGCGGCGCACGTCACCGTCAGCGACGTGCTGGACCGCCCGCTCGCCAAGGCCGCCGAAGTCGGCGCCGACCGCACGGTGCGCATCGATCGCGAGACGGACGCGCTCGCGGCGCCGCAGTTCGACGTGGCGTTCGAGGTGTCGGGCAATCCGGCGGCGTTCGCCGCGTGCCTCGCGTCCGCGCGCCGCGGCGCGCGGATCGTGCAAGTGGGCACGCTGCCGCAGAAGCCGCTGCCGGTGGTCGTCAACGACATCATGGCCCGCGAGCTCGACGTCTGCGGCGCCTTCCGCTGGGGCATCGAGTTCGACCAGGCCGTGGAGGCCATCGCGGCGCGGCGCGTCGACGTGCGCCCGCTGCTGTCGGCGCAATTCCCGTTGCAGGATGCGGTGGCCGCGTTCCACGCGGCCGCCGACAAGAACCGGAGCACCAAGGTGCAGGTGGTGGCCGGCTAGTTTTTCATCGCCGCGCGAGACGGCATACCAGGAGGAGATTGCGATGTTCGGAAAGACGAAGGCAGTACTCGCCGCGCTCGTCGCGGCGGCGGCGATCGTGGCCACGCCCGCGGGCGCGCAGACCAAGCTCAAGTGGGCGCACGTCTACGAGGCCAGCGAGCCCTTCCACAAGTGGTCGGTGTGGGCGGCCGACGAGATCAAGAAGCGCAGCAACGGCAAGTTCCAGATCGAGGTCTTCCCCGCCTCCACGCTCGGCAAGGAAAGCGACATCAACCAGGGCCTGCAGCTCGGCACCGTCGACATCATCATCTCCGGCCTGTCGTTCGCCGCGCGCACGTACCCGCGCATCGGCGTCGGCTACTACCCGTACACGTTCCGCGACGCGGACCACCTGCTGGCGTTCGCCAAGAGCCCGCTGTTCAAGGACATGGCCGACGGCTACCGCAACAAGTCGGGTGGCGTCCAGATCACGGCGATGACGTACTACGGCATCCGGCAGACGACGTCCAACCGCGACTTCACCGACTGCGCGGGCATGAAGGGCCTCAAGATGCGCGTGCCCGACGTTCCGGCCTACCTCGCGATGCCCAAGAGCTGCGGGGCCAACCCCGCGCCGATCGCGTTCGCCGAGGTCTACCTCGCGCTGCAGAACGGCACCGTGGAAGCGCAGGAGAACCCGCTGACGACGATCGAGGCGAAGAAGTTCTACGAAGTGCAGAAGTACGTGATCCTGACGGGGCACATCGTCGATTCGCTGGCCACGCAGGTGGCGCCGCACGTGTGGAGCAAGCTCACGCCCGCCGAACAGGCGATGTTCACCGACGTGATGCAGCAGGCGGCCGCGGGTGCGTCCAACGAGATCAAGAAGCGCGAAGGCGAGCTGGCCGACGAGTTCAAGAAGAAGGGGCTCACCGTCCACACCGTCGACAAGTCGTCGTTCCGCGACGCGGTGCTGAAGCAGGTGTCGTTCGAGTCGCTGGGCTACCAGAAGGCGGACTGGGAAGCGATCCAGGCCATCAAGTAACGCACGCCACCGCCATGACCCACGACACCGCCCCCGCGCCGGTGATCGACGAGTCCGGTCACTTCCACACGACCGACGACCCGATCGACCTCACCGGCTACCTGTTCGAGGACTGGATCGCGCTCGGCTTTTTCGCGCTGCTGGCCCTCGACGTGTTCTACCAGTTCGTCACGCGCTACGTCGTCAACGACTCGGCCGCGTGGACGGAGGAGATCGCGCGCTACCTGCTGATCGCGACGGTGTTCGTCGCCATCGCGGCGACGGTCCGGCGCACGCGCCACGTGCACGTCGATTTCCTGTACCGGTTGATCCCCGCGGGGGCGGGGCGCGTGCTCTCCACGCTGGTCGACGTCATCCGCATCGCGTTCTTCGCGACCGCGGTGGGGCTGACGATCGAGATGATGCAGAAGATGAGCCACTACAAGATGACGATCGTGGACCTGCCGATGAACCTGGTCTACGGCGTCTGCCTGTTCGGCTTCGCGTGCGCGACGTGGCGCTCCGTGCAGGTGGCGCGCGAGAACTGGAAGCGCGGCTTCTCGATCCTGGAGCGGCCGGAACACGCGGTCGAGGAGACGATCGAATGACCGGCACGCTGCTTACGTCCTTCCTCGCGTTCATGGTCACCGGCGTGCCGGTGGCCATCGCGATGGCCGGCGCGTCGTTGCTGTACATCCTGCTGACCGGCAACACGCCGCCGATGGTGGTGGTGCACCGGATGATCAGCGGCATCGACAGCTTCCCGCTGCTCGCGGTGCCGTTCTTCATCATGGCCGGCAACCTGATGAATAACGCGGGCATCACCAACCGCATCTACAACTTCGCGCTGGCGCTGGTCGGCTGGATGAAGGGCGGCCTGGGCCACGTCAACATCATCGGCTCGGTGATCTTCGCCGGGATGTCGGGCACGGCCATCGCGGACGCGGCGGGCCTCGGCACCATCGAGATCAAGGCGATGCGCGACCACGGCTACTCGAAGGAGTTCTCCGTGGGCGTGACGGCGGCCTCCGCGACGCTGGGGCCCATCATCCCGCCGTCGCTGCCTTTCGTCATTTACGCGATGGTGGCCAACGTGTCGGTGGGCCAGCTGTTCCTGGCCGGCATCCTGCCCGGCGGCGTGATGACCATCCTGATGATGCTGACGGTGGCGTGGTTCGCGCACCGCAACGGCTGGGGCGCCGACGTCAAGTTCGCATGGCCGCGCGTGTCCAAGGCGCTGGTCGAACTGCTGATCGTCATCGCGTTCCCGCTCGTGATCTGGGGCGCGGTGTCGCTGGACGTCAACCCGGTGGTGGCTACCGTGACGGCGCTGGTCGTGCTGTTCGGCCTGGACTGGAAGTTCAGGTTCGAGGCGGTGCTGCCCATCATGACGCCGGTGCTGCTGATCGGCGGCATGAGCACGGGCGTGTTCACGCCGACGGAAGGCGCCGTGGCCGCTTGCGTGTGGGCGCTGTTCCTGGGCCTGGTCTGGTACCGGACGCTCAAGCTGAAGATGCTGGTCAAGGTATCGATGGACACCATCGAGACCACGGCCACCGTGCTGTTCATCGTCGCGGCCGCGTCGATCTTCGGCTGGCTGCTGACGGCCACGCGCGTCACCGACACAGTCGCGACGTGGGTGCTGGGCTTCACGCATTCGCCGTGGGTCTTCCTGCTGCTCGTGAACCTGCTGCTGCTGTTCGTCGGCTGCTTCCTGGAGCCGACGGCGGCCATCCTGATCGCGGTGCCGGTGCTGATGCCGGTGGTGCTGCAGCTGGGCATCGACCCGGTGCATTTCGGGCTGATCGTCGTGCTGAACCTGATGATCGGTTTGCTGCATCCACCGATGGGGATGGTGCTGTTCGTGCTGGCGAGGGTGGCCAACATGTCGCTCGAGCGCACGACGGTCGCCATCCTGCCCTGGCTCATCCCGCTGCTGCTGAGCCTGGTGCTGATCACCTACGTGCCGATCATCTCGCTGTGGCTGCCGCGGACGTTCTATCACTGAGATGTCGCCGATCGAACGCATCGAGGTGCTGAAGGTCGACCTGCCGCCCAAGGTCGTCCGCACCGACGCCATCCAGTCCTTCGTGACGCAGGAGACGCCGATCGTGCGCATCACCTGCGCGGACGGCGCGGTGGGCACCGGCTACACGTACACGATCGGCACCGGGGGCTCGTCGGTCGTCGCGCTGTTGCGCGATCACCTGTGCCCGCGGCTGATCGGCCGCGACGCGGCGGAAGTCGAGCGGCTGTGGAAGGAGCTGTTCTTCCACACGCATGCGACGGCCGTGGGTGCGATCACCGCGCTCGCGCTGGCAGCGATCGACACGGCGCTGTGGGACTTGCGGTGCCGGCGCGCCGGCCTGCCGCTGTGGCAGATGGCCGGGGGCGCGCAGCCGCGCGTGCCGACGTACACGACCGAAGGCGGCTGGCTGCACCACCCGGCGCAGCAGCTCGTCGACGAAGCGCTGGCGGCGAAGGCGGAAGGGTTCAAGGGCGCCAAGTTCAAGGTGGGCAAGCCGTCGCTCGCCGAGGACGTGACGCGGCTTGCCGCCGTCCGCGCCGCCGTCGGCGATGATTTCGAGGTGATGATCGACGCCAACCAGGTNGGCGGAGGTCGAGCGGCTGTGGAAGGAGCTCTTCTTTCACACGCACGCGACGGCCGTCGGCGCGATCACCGCGCTGGCGCTTGCGGCCATCGATACGGCGCTGTGGGACCTGCGTTGCCGCCGCGCCGGCTTGCCGTTGTGGCAGATGGCGGGCGGCGCGCAACCACGCGTCCCCACCTACACGACGGAAGGCGGCTGGCTGCATCATCCGGCGCAGCAACTGGTGGACGAGGCGCTGGCCGCGAAGGCGGAAGGCTTCAAGGGCGCGAAGTTCAAGGTGGGCAAGCCCTCGATCGCCGAGGACGTCAGGCGCCTTGCCGCCGTGCGCGAGGCGGTGGGCGACGACTTCGAGGTGATGATCGACGCCAACCAGGCGTTCACCGTCAGCGAGGCGCTGCGCCGCGCGCATGCCTATACGCCGCTGAACCTCGCGTGGTTCGAGGAGCCGCTGCCGGCCGAGGACCTCGCGGGCCACGTGGAGCTCGCGCGCCATGCGACGATGCCCATCGCTGTCGGCGAATCGATCTACCACCCGGCGCATTTCCGCGAATACCTCGAGCGCGACGCCTGCTCGATCGTGCAGGTGGATTGCGCGCGCATCGGCGGCATCACGCCCTGGCTCAAGGTGGCCCACCTGGCCGAGGCTTTCAACGTGGCCGTCTGCCCCCATTTCCTGATGGAACTCCACGTGTCGCTGACGGCGGCCGTGCCCAACGGCGCGTGGGTCGAATACATTCCCCAGCTCGACGCCATCACCACGTCGCGGATGGCCATCGAGGACGGCCATGCGCTGGCGCCGATGGCGCCGGGCCTCGGCATCGCCTGGGACGAAGACGCCCTCACGCGCCTCGCCGTCACGCGCGACCGCATCACCCGCAAGGATTGACCATGTCGAACGCATCGCCCACCATCCGCCTCCACCCCAACGACGACGTCGTCATCGCCCGCGCGCAACTGGTGGGCGGCACGCGGCTCGGCGACGAGAACGTCACCGTGTCCGGCCTGGTGCCGCCGGGCCACAAGATCGCGACGCGCGCGCTGAAGAAGGGCGACCCGGTCAAGCGCTACAACCAGATCATCGGTTTCGCCAGCCGCGACATCGCCCCCGGCGAGCACGTGCACCTCAACAACCTGGCGATGGGCTCGTTCGACCGCGATTACGCGTTCGGCGCGGACGCGCATCCGACCGTCGAGGCCAACCCGCAGGCGACGTTCGAAGGCATCGTGCGGCCCGACGGCCGCGTGGCCACGCGCAACTACATCGGCATCCTGTCGACGGTGAACTGCAGCGCCACCGTTGCGCGCGGCATCGCGTCGCATTTCACGCGCGAGCGCCTGGCCGCATGGCCCAACGTCGACGGCGTCGTCGCGCTGACGCACGGCTCCGGTTGCGGCATGGACACGGCGGGCGAGGGCATGCAGCTGCTGCGCCGCACGCTGGGCGGCTATGCGCGCCATGCGAACTTCGCCGGCGTGCTGATGATCGGGCTGGGTTGCGAGGCGAACCAGATCTCGTCGCTGATGGGCGCCGAAGGTCTGGAAGAGGGACCGCTGCTGCAGACGTTCAGCATCCAGGACACGGGCGGCACCGCGAAGACCATCGCGCACGGCATCGAGCTGGTCGAGGCCATGTTGCCGCACGCCAATCGCGTGCACCGGCAGACGGTGCCCGCGTCGCACATCACGATCGGGCTGCAATGCGGCGGTTCCGACGGCTACTCGGGCATCACCGCCAACCCCGCGCTGGGTGCGGCGGTGGACATGCTCGTGCGCCACGGCGGCACGGCCATCCTGTCGGAAACGCCGGAGATCTACGGTGCCGAGCACCTGCTGACGCGACGCGCCGTGTCGCGCGCCGTCGGCGAGAAGCTCGTGTCGCGGATCAAGTGGTGGGAGGAGTACACCACGCGCGAGAAGGGCGAGATGAACAACAACCCGTCGCCAGGCAACAAGGCGGGCGGCCTCACGACGATCCTCGAGAAGTCGCTCGGCGCCGTCGCCAAGGGCGGTACGACCAACCTCGTCGACGTCTACGAATACGCGGAGCCCGTGACGGCGCACGGCTTTGTCTACATGGACACGCCCGGCTACGACCCGGTGTCGGCCACGGGCCAGGTGGCCGGCGGCGCCAACCTGATCTGCTTCACGACGGGCCGCGGCTCGGCCTACGGCTGCGCGCCGGCGCCATCGTTGAAGCTCGCGACCAACTCGCAGCTGTGGACGCGGCAGGAAGAGGACATCGACTTGAACTGCGGCGTCATCGCGGACGGCACGGCGTCGATGGACGAGGTGGCGCAGCGGCTGTTCGCGCTGATCCTCGAGACGTGCTCGGGCCAGCGCACCAAGAGCGAAGTGCACGGCTACGGCCAGAACGAATTCGTACCCTGGTACCTCGGGGCGGTCATGTAACGCTCCGGGTTCCAGGCAGCGGCGCCGCATACAAAAACCACGCGGCTCACGTAGTTCCACAAGGAGGAGTCGACATGAAGGTCTGGTCCAAGCTGGCCGTCGCGCTGACGGCAGCCGTTGCGTTCGCCCTGTCGGGGCAGGCGGCGGCACAGGAGAAGCTCGTCGTCTGGTGGGTGAAGGGTTTCTACAAGTCCGAGGACGACGCGCTGTACGCGGCCATCGCCAAGTACGAGAAGGCGAGCGGCGTCAAGGTCGAGCTGTCGCAGTACGCGGTGCAGGACGGCATCCCCAAGACCGTCGCCGCGCTGGACGCGGGCACGCCGCCCGACGTCGCCTACATCGACGTCTACGACTTCCAGGTGACCGGCAAGTGGGCGTTCGACGGCAAGCTCGAGGACCTGTCGGACGTGCTGACGCCGATCAAGGGCGAATTCCTGCCCAACACGCTCGAGACCACGTACCTGCTCAACAACAAGACGGGCAAGCGCGCGTACTACGCGTTCCCGCTGAAGCAGCAGACGATGCACATCGAGGTGTGGAAGGACATGCTGAAGGAAGCCGGGTTCAAGGAGACCGACGTCCCGACGACGTGGAAGGAGTACTGGAACTTCTGGTGCGACAAGGCGCAACCCGCGTCGCGCAAGGCCACCGGCAAGCGCACCTACGGCATCGGCATGCCGATGGGTGTGGACTCCAGCGACTCCTACTTCTCGTTCCTGACGTTCATGGACGGCTACAACGTCAAGCTCGTCGACGACGACGGCAAGGTGCTGGTCGACGATCCCAAGGTCCGCGCCGGGCTGATCAACGCGCTGCGCGACTATACGACGCCGTACGTGAAGGGCTGCACGCCGCCGTCGTCGACGTCGTGGAAGGACCCGGACAACAACGTCGCGTTCCACAACAAGACGACGATCATGACGCACAACGCGACGATCTCCATCGCCGCGAAGTGGTATGACGACATGAACAACGCGTCGCTGTCGCAGGCCGAGCGCGACCAGGCGAAGAAGAACTACTTCGAGAACATCGCGACGACGGGTTTCCCCGACAAGCCGGACGGCGGCAAGTTCACGTACCGTGCCGCGGTCAAGACCGGCGTCGTGTTCACGGACTCGAAGAACAAGAAGCGCGCCAAGGAGTTCGTGACCTTCCTGCTGAAGGAAGAGAACCTGACGCCCTACGTCGAAGGCTCGTTGGGCCGCTGGTACCCGGTGACCAAGGCCGGCGCCGCGCGGCTGTCGTTCTGGCTGGCCGACCCGCATCGCACGTCGGTGCAGCAGCAGTTCGCCGCCGGCACCAAGACGTTCGAGTTCACGAAGAACTGGAAATTCACGATCCTCAACAACGAGAACGTGTGGGCCAAGGCGATGAACCGCGTCGTCAGCGAGAAGTGGCCGGTTGAGAAAGCCACCGACGAGATGATCGCCCGGATCAAGGAAGTCACCAAGTAACGCTGCCGGAGCGGGGGCCGGCCACGTGCCGGCGCCCGCGCCGCGAGGACGATGCCCATGGCCACGCTCGCGCTGCCGCAGGAAACCGCGTTGCCGGACGAGCCGCGGCGCGCTCCGCGCTCGCCGTGGAAGCTGTGGGGCGCGCTGATGCTGGCGCCCTACCTCGTCGTCTTCGCGGTGTTCGTCGTCTATCCGGTGGGCTACGGGCTGTGGCTCGCGCGCCATCCGGAGAGCTACGTCACGCTGGTCAACGACCCGGTGTTCGGCGGCGCGGTGGTCAACACGCTGCTGTTCCTCGTCGTCGCGATCAACGTGAAGATGGTGGCGGCGCTGCTGTTGTCGGGCTTCTTCGTCGTCGCGCGGCCGTGGATCAAGTGGCTGTCGGTGATCTTCATCCTGCCGTGGGCGGTGCCGTCGATCCCGACGATCCTGTCGATCCGCTTCATGCTCAACCCGGAATGGGGCCTGGTCAACCAGGTGATCTTCTCGCTCACCGGCGCCGATGGTCCCAACTGGCTCAACGACCGCTGGCTCGCGCTCGCGATGGCGATGCTGGTGCACATCTGGAAGAGCCTGCCGTTCTGGACGATGATCCTGATCGCGGGCCGGCTGGCCATTCCCGGCGAACTGTACGAGGCCGCGAGCGTCGACGGCGCGTCGACGTGGCAGAAGTTCAGGTTCGTCACGTGGCCGTCGCTGGCCACGCTGTACCTGACGTCGACGTTCCTGTCGATGATCTGGACGCTGGGCGACTTCAACAGCGTCTACCTGCTGACGGGCGGCGGTCCCGCGGACCTGACACATATCCTCGCGACGCTGGGCATCCGCTACCTGCGGCTCGACCAGGTGGACCAGGCGATGGCGACGATCGTCTGCGCGCTGCCGCTGGTGCTGCCGCTGATGTACTTCATGATGAAGAGGCTTTCGCGCTGACATGGTTACCGCACGCAAGGCCGTCACCGAAGCGCGGCTGCTGCTGATCGGCATCCCGGTGCTGATCTGGACGCTGCTGCCCATCTATCACCTGGTGCTGTTCGCGATCTCGACCAAGGACGAGGCGTTCTCCGGCAAGCTGTGGCCCGAGCATCCGACGCTGCACAACTTCGCGGTGGTCTTCCACCAGGATCACTACTTCCTCAACCACTTCTGGCGGCAGTTCGGCAACTCGCTGGTCATCGCCATCGCCGCGGCCTTCCTGACATTGTTCGTCGCGACGACGTCCGCGTTCGCGATCAGCCGCCTCAAGGCGCGCGGCGGCCGTACCGTGCTCAACTGCGCGCTGCTCACCTACTTCATCCCGGCGGCGTTCCTGGCGGTGCCGATGTACAAGGCGATGGGCATCTACGGCATCCTCAACCACCCGGTGGCGCTGGTGCTGGCGATGGTGACCATCGCCGCGCCTTATGCGATCTGGGTGCTGAAGCAGGCGTCCGACAAGCTGCCGCTGGAGCTCGACGAGGCGGCACGCATCGACGGTGCGTCGCCGCTGCAGCTCTTCCGCCTGGTGTACCTGCCGCTGATGGCGCCGTCGCTGGTGGCCGTCGGCACGTATGCGCTGCTGCTCGCGTGGAACGAATACCTGTATGCGTTCCTGCTGCTGTCCAACGACAAGGACATCACGCTGCCGGTGGCGCTCGGCCATTTCCTGTCGGCGGACGACTCGCCATGGGAGCTGCTGATGACGACGGGCCTCATCTATGCGCTGCCGCCCGCGGCCATCTACTATGCGTTCAAGCGCTACATGGTGTCCGGCCTCACTGCCGGCGCCGTGAAGAGCTGATTACCGGGAAGGATCGAGCATGGCATCCGTGTCATTCCAGAACGTCGAGAAGGCTTATGGCGCCGCCAGGGTCATCCACGGCATCACGTTCGACATCCGCGACGGCGAGTTCCTGGTGCTCGTCGGCCCGTCGGGCTGCGGCAAGTCGACGCTGCTGCGGATGCTCGCGGGCCTCGAGGAGATCACCGGCGGCACCGTCGCCATCGACAGCCGCGTCGTCAACGGCGTCGATTCCAAGGACCGCGACATCGCGATGGTGTTCCAGAGCTATGCGCTGTACCCGCACATGAGCGTGCGCGACAACATGGCGTTCAGCCTGAAGCTGCGCAAGGCCGGCAAGGACGTCATCGACGAGCGCGTGTCGAAGGCGGCGAAGATCCTGAACCTCGAGCCTTACCTCGCGCGTTTCCCGCGCGAGCTGTCCGGCGGCCAGCGCCAGCGCGTGGCGATGGGCCGCGCGATCGTCCGGGATCCCAAGGTGTTCCTGTTCGACGAACCGCTGTCCAATCTCGACGCCAAGCTGCGCGTCGCGATGCGCGCCGAGATCAAGGCGCTGCACCAGCGGCTCAAGACGACGACCGTCTACGTGACGCACGACCAGATCGAGGCGATGACGATGGCGGACCGCATCGTCGTCATGCACGACGGCGTCGTCGAACAGATCGGCACCCCGCTGGAGCTGTACGACCGGCCCGGCAACCTGTTCGTAGCGCAGTTCATCGGCTCGCCGGCGATGAACGTCGTCGACGGCACGCTGCGCCGCGGCGCGGGTGGCGCCGACGTCGAGGCTGCCGGCGGGCTGCGTTGGCCCGTCGCCGACGCGGCAGGCGGCACGGACGGGCAGGCGGTTGCCTACGGCGTGCGGCCCGAGCACATCGCGGTGACGGAGCCGGGACGCGCCGGCACCGTGGGTGCGGAGGTGCTCGTCGTCGAGCCCACGGGTGCTGCCACCGAGCTGCTGGTCAAGGCGGGCGACGCGCAGATGGTCGTCGTCGCGCACGGCCGTACGGCGGCGAAACCCGGCGAGCGCATCGGGCTCCTGCCGCAGTCCGGCATGGTGCACCTGTTCGACCGCGCGAGCGGCCGCCGTCTCGCCGCCTGATCCAACTCGAAAGCGACCATGGCCAAGAAGAAAGCAACGCAACGCAAGCTCCGCTCCACCGAATGGTTCGGCCGTCACGACCGCGACGCGCTCGTGCACCGGTCGTGGATGAAGAACCAGGGCTTGCCGCACGACCTGTTCGACGGCCGCCCGGTCATCGGCATCTGCAACACGTGGTCCGAAGTGACGCCGTGCAACGCGCATTTCCGCGAGCTCGCCGACCACGTGAAGGCCGGCGTGCTCGAAGCGGGCGGCTTCCCGCTCGAGTTCCCGGTGATGAGCCTCGGCGAGACGCTGATGCGGCCGACGACGATGCTGTTCCGCAACCAGGTGGCGATGGACGTCGAGGAGTCGATCCGCGCCAACCCCTTCGACGGCGTCGTGCTGATGATGGGCTGCGACAAGACGACGCCCGCGCTGCTGATGGGCGCCGCGTCCTGCGACCTGCCGACGATCGGCATCTCGGGCGGCCCGATGCTCAACGGCAAGTTCCGCGGCCACGACATCGGCTCCGGCACGCACGTGTGGAAGTTCACCGAGGCGCTGAAGACCGGCGAGATGAAGCTCAAGGACCTCACCGAGGCCGAGGCCTGCATGTCGCGCAGTGCCGGCCACTGCATGACGATGGGCACCGCGTCGACGATGGCGTCGATGGTGGAGTCGCTGGGCATGGGCCTGCCGACCAATGCGGCGATTCCCGCCGTGGACTCGCGGCGCAAGGTGCTGTGCCGGATGAGCGGGCGGCGCATCGTCGACATGGTGAAGGAGGATCTCGTGATGTCGAAGATCCTCACGAAGAAGGCATTCGAGAACGCGATCGTCGTCAACGGCGCGATCGGCGGCTCGACGAACGCGGTCGTGCACCTGCTGGCGATCGCGGGACGGCTGGGCATCGACGTCACGTTCCTGCACGCGATTGCGGGCTCGATGCATTTACTCTGCAGGCAATCGGCGTAGCATCGGGATCTGCAGCACCGCAGCGACCCGAATGCCAGCGCTCGTTGAAGCCGTCTATCCAATAACACGGAGGAGTTCATGGAACCAACGGGACTGATCGTCTGGTTGATCATCGGCTGCCGGCGAAGCTGTTGAAGAAGGGGGCAGGACATGATCCGATCTCCGATGCCGGCTTGGGGACCGCGTATGAACGGGCAGGGGCGTTCGGCGTTCTGGCGCTGGTCAATCGCATCGTCGTGGGCGCGCATCATCGGACGACGCCGAACTGCGTTCGCGCGCGCTGGGCGCCGCTCGGCACAGCGACCGCGGCTGGTCAAGCTCTATTGCGCGACGGTGCTGCAGGCCGACAAAGGTGTCGATCTCGACTTCGGCGGCGGCTGTTCCAAGCCGCGAAAGCCACTGACGCATGCCGCGCGCCACCGCCGGTGCCGGGTTTCTCCTGCACGCGATCATCGCGCATTTACTCGCGGGCAATCGGCGTAGCATCGGGACCCGCAGCACCGGAGCCGTCCCGGCGAACCGGTGGCCCATTCAATAACACGGAGGAGTCCTGCAACGGGACTGATCGTCTGGCTCGTAGCAGGCTGGATTGCCGGGCTCATGAGCGCGTCCTCGGCAACATCGTCGTGGGCATCATCGGTGCGTTCATCGGCGGCTGGCTGCTCGGCAGCCTGGGCGTGTTCGCCGGCGGCATCCTCGGGTCGATCACACCGGCGGCGCGGTCGTCCTGCTGTTCATCGTAGGTCTTCAAGCGCGCGTGACCGACGCTCGGCGCGCGCCGTCGTCAGGAGCGCCGCGCCGGGCCTTCCGCGCCCGCTACCGTTCGGATATACGGTATAGTGCGGTCATCATGGCCGCGCTCCGCACGCCCCGCGGCATCATCCCCATCGTCCCGGCCAAGGGCCGCGGCGCCACGTCCAATCGCGAGTCGCGCTTCGACGCGTGGCAGCGCGAGACGGATACCCGCTACCTGGAAGACGCCCGCACGACGACGACGCACCCACCGGAGTCGTCGCGCGTACCGAGGTGACGGACGAAGTCGCCAAAAGCATCGTCGCGCGCAACGAATCGCCGGACATCCCGTTCGACCGCTCGATCAACCCCTATCGCGGTTGCGAGCATGGCTGCATCTACGGTTACGCGCGGCCCACGCATGCTTACCTCGGCCTGTCGCCGGGCCTCGACTTCGAGACGCGGATCCGCGCCAAGGTCAACGCGGCCGAGTTGCTGGAGCGCGAGCTGCGCCGGGCCCGGGCTACGAGCCGCGCTTCATCGCGCTAGGCGCCAACACGGATCCTTACCAGCCGGCCGAGCGCACGCGCGGCATCACGCGCGCGGTGCTCGAGGTGCTCGAGCGTTTCAACCATCCGGTGGGCATCACCACCAAGTCGGCGCTCGTCGAGCGCGACATCGACATCCTGGCGCGGATGGCGCAGAAGCGGCTGGTGCGCGTCTTCATGTCCATCGCCACGCTGGACCACGACGTGTCGCGCACGCTGGAACCGCGCACGTCGGCGCCGCGGCGGCGGCTTCAGGCCGTGCGCACGCTGCCGCGGCCGGCATCCCCGTGGGCGTGATGACGGCACCGATCATCCCGGCGATCACCGACGTCGCGCTGGAGACGGTGCTCGAAGCCGCCGCGGAAGCGGGCGCCGACAGCGCGGGCTACGTGATCCTGCGCCTGCCGCTCGAGATCCGCGACCTGTTCGTCGACTGGCTCGAGGCGCATTACCCGCTGCGCGCCGAGCACGTGATGAGCATCGTCCGCCAGATGCGCGGCGGCCGCGATTACGACAGCGACTTCGGCACGCGGATGCGCGGCGCGGGGCTGTTCGCCGAGCTGATCGCCAAACGCTTCGCGCTCGCGACGCGGCGCCTCGGGCTCAACGAGCGGCGCTACGAGTTCGACGTCACGCGCTTTGCCGTGCCGCGCGCGGAAGGGCCGCAGCGCGAGCTGTTCTAGCGCGGATCACGCGCGGGCGCTGCGCTATGATGGCGGCTCGCCCGCCGCGCCGCCGTCCACCGCTCGATGACCACGCCGAAGAAGCACGGGTTCGACACGCTGTCGCTGCACGCAGGCGCGGCGCCTGATCCCGGGCACCGGCGCGCGCGCCACGCCGATCTACCAGAGCGCGTCGTTCGTGTTCGACGACAGCGACCACGCGGCGTCGCTGTTCAACATGGAGCGCGCGGGCCACGTCTACTCGCGGATCTCCAATCCCACCGTCGCCGTGCTGGAAGAGCGCATCGCCGCGCTCGAAGGCGGCGTCGGCGCCATCGCCACGGCCAGCGGGCAGGCCGCGCTGTTCCTCGCCATCGCCACGCTGATGGGCGAGGGCGGCCACGTCGTCGCGTCGAGCGCGCTGTACGGCGGCTCGCACAACCTGCTCGACTACACGCTGCCGCGCTTCGGCATCCGCACGACGTTCGTGCCGCCGCACGACGTCGACGCGTGGCGCGCGGCGGTCACGCCGGACACGCGGCTCTTCTTCGGCGAGACGCTCGGCAACCCGGGCCTCGACGTGCTGGACATCCCGCGCGTCGCCGCGCTGGCGCACGAGCACCACGTGCCGCTGCTCGTCGACTCGACGTTCACGACGCCGTGGCTGATGCAGCCGTTCGAGCACGGCGCGGACCTCGTCGTGCATTCGGCCACCAAGTTCCTGTCGGGCCACGGCGTCGTGATCGGCGGCCTGCTCGTCGACGGCGGCCGCTTCGACTGGGACGCGGCGGGCGGCCGCTTCCCGACGCTGACGGCGCCGTATGCGGGCTTCCACGACATGACGTTCACCGACGAGTCGCCGGTGACCGCTTTCCTGCTCCGTGCGCGCCGCGAGGGCCTGCGCGACTTCGGCGCGTGCATGGCGCCGTTCACGGCGTTCCAGATCCTGCAGGGGATCGAGACGCTGCCGCTGCGGATGGAGAAGCACGCCGCCAACGCGCGCGCGGTGGCGGCGTTCCTCGCCGCGCACCCGATGGTTGACCGCGTCAACCATCCGGAGCAGCCGGCGCACCGGGACCACGCGCTGGCCGCGCGCCTGCTGCCGCGCGGCGCCGGCGCCGTGTTCACGTTCGACATCAAGGGCACGCGCGCGCAGGGCCGCAAGCTGATCGAGGCGCTGCAGGTGTTCTCGCACCTCGCCAACGTCGGCGACGCGAAGTCGCTGGTGATCCATCCGGCGTCGACGACGCATTTCCGGATGGCGGCCGCCGACCTCGCGCGCGCCGGCATCGGCGAGGGCACCATCCGGCTGTCGGTGGGCCTTGAGGATCCGGCCGACCTGATCGACGACCTGTCGCGCGCGCTGTACGCGGCGTCGAAGGCATGCAGCTCGTCGTCGACGGCCACCCGGTGCACGCGTACACCGGCACGCGCACGCCGGTGGCGGGGCAGCCGACCATCGTGTTCGTGCACGGCGCGGCCAACGACCACAGCGTGTGGGCGCTGCAGTCGCGCTACTTCGCGTGGCATGGCTGCAACGTGCTGGCGGTGGACCTGCCGGGCCACGGAAAGTCGGGCGGCGCGGCGCTCGCGAGCGTCGAGGCGATCGCCGCGTGGCTCGGCGAGCTGCTGGACGCCGCCGGCGTTGCGCGCGGCCACGCTCGTCGGCCATTCGCTCGGCGCGCTCGCGGTGCTCGACGTCGCGCGCCAGGCACCCTCGCGCGTCGCGCGCCTCGCGCTGCTCGGTACCGCGGTGCCGATGGCCGTGTCCGACGAATTGCTCGCCGCCGCGCGCGACGACGCGCCGCTCGCGTACGCATTGATCAACGGCTGGGCGCTGGGACCCGTCGGCGTTCCTGGGCGAGAGCCCGCTGCCCGGCATGTCGTTGCGCGGCATGGGCCTCGCGCTGATGCGGCGCACGGCGCCGGGCGTGCTGGCGACGGATCTCGCGGCGTGCGCCGGCTATGCGCGCGGCCTCGAGGCGGCCGCGGCCGTGCGTGCGCCGACGCTCGTGCTGATGGGCGCGCGCGACCAGATGGCCCCGCCCAAGGCTGCGCAGGCGTTGCGCGACGCCTTGCCGTCGCCGCTGGCGCGTGCTGCCGGGGGTCGGGCATTCGCTGATGGCGGAAGCGCCGGACGCGGTGCTCGACGCGCTGCGCGAGCTCGTCGCGCTACCGCCAGCGGCCGCATGAACGGCGTGATCGTCGTCAGCGCGTCACGCCGACCCGCAGCGTTCCTGCGCGGCGCAGCCGGTGTTCGCGCGCGACCCGCGGCGCGCGCGTTCTACACGGCGGTCGCGAACGCGCCAGTCGAGCGCATCGACGGCGTCGACGTCGAGCGCTGGTTCGCCACCGCGACGGGAGCGGCGATCGGCTGCGCGATGCAGTCCGCGCCGGACCGCCAACTCGTCATCGAAGGGAGCGACGTGCTCGCGGCGACGGCGTTCGTGCCGGCCTTCGTCGCGACGGGTCGCCCGCTGATCGGCCTCATCGGCGAGGAGCCCGCCTGTGCCGCGTTCATCGCCGCGCTGGCCGAGCTCTCCGCCGCGCGCTACGAGCGCCAGGCGCGCTTGCGTCATCATCGCTTGACGGCGGTGTCCGCCGTGCGCCCCGCCAGCGGCGCGATGCGCGCGGCGCGCGACGACGACGTCGCATGGATCATCGCGGAGACGCTCGCCTTCCTGGTCGAGGTGAAGCTGCCGGATCCGCCGTCGCGGATCCAGGACTACGTGCATCGCCGGCACGCGGGCGGGCGCTACCGGATCTGGGAGGACGCCGGCGAGCGCGTCGCGCTCGCGGGGATGAGCGACGCCGGCGATGCGGGCGCGCGGATCGGACCCGTGTGGACGCCGCCCGCGCATCGCGGCCGCGGTTACGCGACGTCGCTGGTGGCGGCGCTGTCGAGCGAGATCCTGACGCGCGGCACGCGCGAGATCTTCCTCACGACCGACCTCGCCAATCCCACGTCCAACGCGATCTATGCGCGCGTGGGCTTCGTGCCGCTCGGCGACTACGGCGAGTATCGCCGCGTGGACGGATGACGGCGATGTTCGCCACGGCGGGCGCGCGCCCATGAGCGCGCCGCGGTTTCACGTCGCCCGCGACGACGGCGCGGCGTGGGCGGAGGGCGCGCGCGTCGCCTTGCCCGGAAGCCGCCGCGCACCACGCGCGCGCGTACTGCGCCTGGCCGTCGGCGACGCGTTGACGCTGTTCGACGGCCGCGGCGGCGAGTGGCACGCGACCGTCGCCGCGGCGGACCGGCGCGCGCTGGTCGCGACGCTCGGCCGCTTCGATCCCGTCGAGCGCGAGATCGGCGTCGACGTGACGCTCGTGCAGGCGATCATCGCGGCGGACCCGATGGACCTCGTCGTGCGCAAGGCCGTGGAGTTGGGCGCCGCGCGGATCGTGCCGCTGGTCGCGGCGCGCACGCAAGGCACGCTGCGCGGCGAGAAGGCGGAGCGGCGCCTGGCGCACTGGCGGCAGATCGCCGTGGCGGCGTGTGAGCAATGCGGGCGCAACCGAATCCCGTCGATCAGCGAGGTCGTGACGTTCGACGACTGGATTGCGGCCGCGCCGGCGCAGTCCGTGCTGCTCGCGCCGGATGCGGCAGACGCTCGCCGCTGGCGGCGGGGCAGGAGCAACGCGGTGTCGCTGGCAGTCGGGCCGGAAGGCGGATGGACCGAAAGCGAGCTCGCGCGGCCGACGCGCCACGGCGTCGCGCGCGCCGCGCTTGGGCCCGCGGTCCTGCGCGCCGAGACCGCGCGCTGGCAGCACTCGCCCTCGTCGCGCTTGGAGAGGGCCCGACGCACGTCGCCGCCCACGCTGCCCGCGGCTCGGACCTTAGCTGCCGGCCACCAGGATCGCGCACTTGACGCGATCCATCAGCAGCGCATCGACGCGGCCGCGCCACCAGCGCGCGGCGAAGCGCGCCGTGCGCCGATGCCCGACGACCAGCAGGTCGATGCCGAGCTCGTCGACCAGGCGCGCCAGCACGTCCACCGGCTCGCCATCGACCAGGTGCGTCTCGACGGCGAAGCCGCGCGCGCGCAGCGTCGTCGCAACGCTTTCGAGGTCGGCCTTCAGGTCGGTGCGCTCGGTGGCGAGCAGCGGCTCCGGCACGAACTCGCCGGGCAGCACGAACGCGGACGGGTCGTGGATCACGCAGACGACGTGCACGCGCCGCTCGGGGCTCGGCGACAGGTGCGCGCATTCGTCGACGGCAAGCCGGCTTTCGGCGGAACCGTCGTAGGCGACGAGGATGCGTTGATACATCGGCAAGTCCTTGCTCCGGTGCGGCTTGCGCAATGCCCACGCCGGGATCATCGCGATCGCGAACGCCAGCGCGACCCACAGGAAGCACTCGTGGAACGCGCGCTCGGCGTCGCCCGGCCCAAGGATAGCAAGCCGCCGGTCCAGATACACGGCGAGCAGGTTGACGCCCGCGGCGCCGCCCAACTGGCGGACGAAGTTGACGGCCGACGACGCGTACGCGATCTCGGCGCCGCTCAGCGACTGCACGGCGCCCACGTTCAGCGCCGGGATGATGAGGCCGAGGCCGATGCGGCCGACGACGAGCCATGCGGCGAACGTCCAGAACGTCGTCGTCGCACCCGTCCCCATCAGCAACGCGCTCGACAGCGCGAACAGCGCGAGCCCGGCGAGAATGACGTAGCGCGGCTCGACGCGGTCCGTGAGCCGGCCGCCGATGGCGATGGCGATCGCGAGCAGGAAGCCCGGCGCCATCAGCAGGTTGCCGGCGCGCGCCGCATCGTAGTGGACGATCGCCTCGACGAACACCGGGATCAGGTAGGTGGTGCCGAAGAGGCCGGCGCCGTAGGCGAGCGCGACGAGCGACGCGGCGAGGAAGGCGGGATGCCGGAAGAGCCGGATGGCGAGCATCGGCGCCGGTGCGCGCAGTTCCCAGGCGATGAACGCGGCCGCGGACACGAGCGCAACCGCGGCCACCGCGAGCGAGGACGCGGCCGCGAAGCCGTCGCGCGCACCGAGCACCGGCACGTTCAACGCCGCGACCAGCGCGGCTATCAGCAACACGAAGCCCACCCAGTCGAAGCGCCGTTCGGGCTGCGCGACGTGCGTCGCGAGCGTGCGCTGGCTGAGCACGATGCCGGCGATCGACAGCGGCACGGCGAGCGCGAAGATCCAGCGCCAGCCGAACGCCACGACGAGCATGCCGCCGATCGTCGGGCCGATGGCGGGCGCGAGCACGATGCCGAAGCCGTAGATGCCCATCGCGCGCCCGCGCTCCTCCACCGGGAAGATGCGGAACAGCACGACCATTGCCAGCGGCTGCATGATGCCGGCCGCCGCGCCCTGCAGCACGCGCGCGGTGATCAGCGCCGCGGGATTCCACGCGAAGGCGCCGAGCAGCGAGCCCGCGAGGAATACGGCGAGCGTCGCGGTGAACGTGCGCCGCTCGCCGAAGCGCTCCAGCGCCCAGCCGGTGGCGAGCATCGTCGTCGTCGTGGCGGCAAGGAAGCCGGTGGCCACCCATTGCACGGTCGCCTGGCCGATGTGCATCTCGGCGACGATGGCCGGGAACGCGACGTTGACGATCGTCGACGACAAGAGCGTCGACATCGTGCCGATCATCAGCGTCGCGACGATCCACGCGCGCGACGGTTCCGCGGGGCGTTGCGCCGGCGGCCGCGCCGCGCGCCGTCAGGCGGCGCGTGCGGCGCGCAGGCGGCTTGCCGGCGAGGCGCAGGGCCGCGTCGGTGAACGCGGTCCACGCGTCGCCGCGGCCGATGCCCTTGGCCAAACCGTCGAGCGTCGCCAGCCCGCGCAGCAGCGCGGCGACGTCGGACGCGGGCACGCGCGGCACGGCGCGCTCCAGCGCGCCGCGCGGCGGCCCCAGATGCGCAGGTTGCGCACGGCCGTGGCCACCGGCGTGCCCGCGGCGCGCGCGGCCTGCAACGTGGCCAGCGCATGCACGTCCTCGGACAGCTGCCACACGGCGAGCGTCAGCGGCTCGCCGGCGGCGCGCAGTTGCGTCAGCACGCGCAGCGTGCGCGCGGCGTCGCCGGACAGCCACGCATCCGACAGCGCGAACACGTCGTAGCGCGCGACGTCGGAGACGGCGGCTTCGACGGCGTCATGCGCGAGCGCGCCCGGCGGCAGCAGCAGCGCGAGCTTCTCGATCTCCTGGTGCGCGGCGAGCAGGTTGCCTTCGAACAGCTGCGCGAGCCACTCGGCCGTCTCGCGGTCGACGCGCTGGCGCTCGAAGCGCGCGGCGATCCACCGCGGCAGCGCCTCGCGCTCGAGCGGGTAGACGGCGACCACGACGCCCGCATCGGCCAGCGCCGAGAACCAGGCGCTGCCCTGCGTCGCACGATCGGCGCGCGGCATCGTCACCAGCGTCACGTTGTCGGGCGGCAGCGCGCGCGCGAACGCCTCGAGCACGCGGGCGCCTTCGACGCCCGGCTTGCCGGTGGGGATGCGCAGGTCCACGAGCGTACGCCCGCCGAAGAGGCCGAGGTTGGATTGCGACGCCAGGAACGCGTCCCACTTGAAGCCCGCCTCGACGACCAGCGTCTCGCGCTCGTCGCAGCCGGCCGCGCGCGCCGCGGTGCGGATGGCGTCGGCGACCTCGATGACGAACAGCGGCTCGTCGCCGTGCACGACGTACAGCGGGCCGACGCCGCGCGCCAGCGAGCGGGCGAGGTCGTCGGCGCGGATCTCGCTCATCGTCGCGCCACGGCGGCGGTCAGGCGGGGTTGCGCGCGGCCTGCAGCCGCCGGACGATCTGCTGGACGGCGTCCGTCTGCATCTCGCGCATCAGCCGGCTTTCCTCGATGCCGCGCGCGAGCCGCTCGCTGTCGTTGTACGTGAACGTGCGGCGGATGGTGATTTCGTCGGGCTTCAACCACACCGCCCCCGCGGGCGTGCGCAACCCCAGTTGCACGCGCTTCTCGAGCGCGAACTCGCTGACGCGGCCGCTGCTGGACAGCGACAGCACGTCCTTGTTGTCGACGACCAGCGGGATGTCGAGGATCACCTCGGCCTTGGCGGGATCGTCGACCAGCGTCGCGCTGCCGGCCGCGGCCAGCGCGCGCTTCAACTCGGTGGCGAAGCCCGGCGATCCCGGCGCGTTCACGTAGATCGACGTGAACTGGTACGCGGCCTGGCCGCGCAGGTGGAAGCCGCAGCCGGCGAGCGCGGCCGTCGCCAGCAGCGCGGCCGCGGCCAGCGTCCGCAACGCGTGCCGGCGCGACGTCGGGCTAGACGACGACATTGACGAGCCTGCCTTCGATGACGATCACGCGCTTGATCGGCGCGCCTGCCGCGTGCCGCGCGACGTCCGCGCTCGCACGCGCGATCGCCTCGATGGCCGCCTTGTCCGCGCTGCTCGGCACCACGAGCTTGCCGCGTACCTTGCCGTTGATCTGCAGCACCAGCTCCAGCTCGTCCTGCATCAGCGCGGATTCGTCGGGCTCGGGCCACGCGGCATCCAGCAGGTCGCCGTCGCGCGCCGCATAGCCGAGCTCGTTCCACAGCGCCCACATCGTGTGCGGGGCGACGGGATACAACGTGCGCAGCAGGATCGAGAGCCCTTCGCCGACGACGCCGTCGCGCCCAGGCGCGTCGGCGGCCAGGCCTTCCAGCGCGTTCAGCATCTTCATCGTCGCGGAGACCACCGTGTTGTACTGGATCCGTGCGTAGTCGTAGTTGGCCTGCTTCAGCGTGGCGTGGAGCTCGCGGCGCACGGCGGCGGCCGCCTTGTCGGCGACGCCCGCGGCCGGCACCTTCGCCAGCGCCGCGCCCGCGTGGGCCGTCGCGAAATTCCACACGCGCCGCAGGAAGCGGTGCGTGCCCTCGACGCCGTTGGCCGACCACTCGATGGTCTGCTCGGGCGGCGACGCGAACATCACGAAGAGGCGCGCGGCGTCCGCGCCGTACAGCTCGATCATCTCCTGCGGATCGACGCCGTTGAGCTTGGACTTGGACATCGTGCCCAGGCCGTCGTACTCCACTGGCGCGCCGTCGAGCCGCGACACGCCGCCGGTGATGTGGCCGTTCTCGTTGCGCGTCACGTCGACGTCGCGCGGCGCGATGTAGTCGATCCCGCCCTTCTCGTTGCGCGTGAAGTACGCGTGGTCGAGCACCATGCCCTGCGTCAAGAGGCGCGTGAACGGCTCGTCGTAGCCCACCATGCCCATGTCGCGCATCACCTTGGTCCAGAAGCGCGCGTACAGGAGATGCAGGATGGCGTGCGTGATGCCGCCGATGTACTGGTCCATCGGCATCCAGTACGCGTCGCGCTTGTCGAGCATCGTCGGCGCGTCGGGGCAGGTGTAGCGCATGAAGTACCACGACGAATCGACGAACGTGTCCATCGTATCCGTCTCGCGCTTCGCGGCGATACCGCACCGGGGGCACGTCGTGTTCACGAAATCGGCGCGCCTGACCAGCGGGCTGCCGCTGCCGTCCGGGATGCAGTCCTCGGGCAGCACGACGGGCAGCTGGTCGTCCGGCACCGGCACGTCGCCGCACGCGGGACAGTGGACGATCGGGATCGGCGTGCCCCAGTAGCGCTGCCGCGAGATACCCCAGTCGCGCAGCCGGTAGGTCGTGCGCTTCTCGCCGGAGCCTGCGGCCTTCAGGTCCGCGGCGATCGCGTCGACGGCCGGTTTGTACGCCAGGCCGTCGTACTTGCCGGAGTTGACGAGGACGCCGTTCGCCTTGTCGTCGTACCACGCCTGCCAGTGGTCGTAGTCGTAGGCCTGCCCCGCGACGTCGACGACCGGCAGGATGCGCAGGCCGTACTTCTTCGCGAATGCAAAGTCGCGCTCGTCGTGCGCCGGCACGCCCATCACGGCGCCGTCGCCATAGCTCATCAGCACGTAGTTGCCGACCCACACTTCCACTTCGGCGCCGGTCAGCGGGTGCACGACGTAGAGGCCGGTGGGCACGCCTTGCTTCTCCATCGTGGCGAGGTCCGCCTCGATGACGCTGCCCTGCTTCGCTGCGTCGACGAACTCGCGCACGTGCGGGCTGCGCCACGCGGCCACCGCGGCGAGCGGATGCTCAGGCGCCACCGCGCAGAACGTGACGCCCATGATCGTGTCCGCGCGCGTCGTGAACACCCACAGCTTGCCGTCGTCGACGAGCTTGCCGTCGGCGTCGCGGATGTCGTGGCCGAACGCGAAGCGCACGCCTTCGCTGCGCCCGATCCAGTTCTGCTGCATCAGCTTCACGCGCTCGGGCCAGCCGGGCATCTTGTTCAGCCACGCGAGCAGCTCGTCCGCGTACTGCGTGATCCGCAGGTAGTACATCGGGATCTCGCGCTTTTCCACCGGCGCGCCGGAGCGCCAGCCGCGGCCGTCGATCACCTGTTCGTTGGCGAGCACGGTCTGGTCGACGGGGTCCCAGTTGACGACGCCCGTCTTCTTGTACGCGATGCCCTTCTCGTACATGCGCAGGAACATCCACTGGTTCCAGCGGTAGTAGGCCGGGTCGCAGGTGGCGAACTCGCGCGACCAGTCGATCGCGAAGCCCATCGCCTGCAACTGCATCTTCATGTACGCGATGTTGTCGTACGTCCACTTCGCCGGCGCCTCGCGGCTCTTCATCGCCGCGTTCTCGGCGGGCAGGCCAAACGCGTCCCAGCCCATCGGCATCAGCACGTTGTAGCCGCGCATCCGCAGGTGGCGGTACATGACGTCGTTGATCGTGTAGTTGCGCACGTGCCCCATGTGCAGCTTGCCCGACGGATAGGGCAGCATCGACACGCAGTAGTACTTGGGCTTGTCGGGGCGCTCGACGGCGCGATAGGCGTCGGTGGCTTGCCACGCGGCCTGCGCAGCCTGTTCGATGGCGGTGGGCGAGAACGGTTTCATCGAGGCGGACGAACGCCGGGGTTGCGCGCGCCGAAAGCGGGAAAGGTCGGGCAGCGATTATACCGGCGGGTCCCTTGGTACCATCGCGGGCGAACACGGCGTCGTCCAGAGCGCCGGCCAACGACGGGGTACGGGGATTGGATCAACGGATGGCACGCGCGCTGCCGGCGGCGCTCGTCGCATGGGGCGCGCTGTTCGCGCCGTGCGCGGGCGCGGCCGCCGCCGCAGCGCCGCTCACGCTGGTGGTGTCCGCCGCCGTCGGTGGCGGCATCGACCGCGTCGCGCGCGTGCTCGCCATGCAGCTCGAAAGCGAGCTCGGGCGCCCGGTGGTGGTGGAGAACCGGTCGGGGGCCGGCACCCGCATCGCGAGCGAATACGTCGCCACCTGGGCGCGCCCCGGCGACGCGCTGCTGCTGACCAGCGGCTCGTCGACGGTCGACCTGGCGTTCGCGCCCGAGGGTCGCCCCAACGTCGTCACGGATTTCGCGCCGGTCACCGAGCTCGTGCGCGGCAAGTACCTCGTCATCGTCGACATGGCTTCGCCCATCCGGGACGTGGGCGACCTGCTGGCCCGCGCCCGCGCGCAGCCCGGCAAGCTTTCTTACGGCACCGTCAACGTGCAGTCGCCGCAGCGGCTGATCGGCGAATTGCTGAAGCTGCGCACGCGCACCGACATGGTCCAGATTCCCTACCAGGGCGAGCCCGCGATCCTGCTCGCGCTGCAGGCGCGCGACCTCGATTTCGCGATCATGGGCGAAGGCTCCGCGCAGGCGCTGGTGGCGTCCGGCCGGGTGCGTGCACTGGCGGTGGCCGGCGAGCGGCGCTCGGCGCTCGCGCCGTCGGCGCCGACGCTCGCGGAAGCCGGCATCCCGGGCATCGACGTCACGCAGTGGTACGGCCTGCTGGCGCGCGGAGGCACCCCGCCCGCCGCGGTCGACGCGTATGCGGACGCGGCGCGCCGGGCCCTGAAATCGCCCGAGTTCGTGCGGCTGGCGGAGACGACGTCGGTGACGGTGATCGGCAGCACGCCGGCCGAATTCGCGCGGCGGCTGGCCGACGACTACGCGCGCCTGCGCGACATCGTCGTCACGGCGCGGCTGGTCCCATGACGGCGCGCGCGATCGTCGCGGCGCGACGTGCAAGACGCGAGGGCGCGTGGGTGCGCGCCGTGTTCGTGGCGTGCATCGCATGCGCCGGCGTGGCCGTGGCGGCGGACACCGCGGACGACACGGCGTCGACGCTGACGCTGGTGGTCGCCGCAGTGCCGGGTGGCGGCGTGGACCGCCTGACGCGGCTGTACGCGGGCCCGCTGGCCGCGGCGCTGGGGCGCAACGTCGTCGTCGAGAACCGCGCGGGGGCCGGCACGCAGATCGCCAGCGAGACCGTGGCGCAATGGTCGCGCGCCGGCGACGCGTTGCTGGTGACCACGCCGGCCTCGCTGGTCGACCTGTCGTTCAACCCCGATGCGCGGCCCAACTTCGTCAACGACTTCGTCCCGATCGCCGAGCTGGGTCGCAGCGGCTACCTGGTCGTCGTGGGGGCCGCCTCGCCCGCGCGCGACTTCGCAGGCTTGCTGGCGCTGGCGCGCAAGCGCCCCGGCGCGCTGGCGTACGGCACGGTCAACGTGCAGTCGACGCAGCGGCTGATCGGCGAGCTGCTGCGCCAGCGCACCGGCATCGACGTGGTGCAGGTGCCGTACAAGGGCGAACCCGCGATCATGCTGGCGCTGCAGTCCGGCGAGCTCGACTTCGCGATCGTCACCGAACCCTCCGCGCAGGGCTCGATCGACGCGGGCAAGTTGCGCGCACTGGCGAGCGTCGGCGCCACGCGTTCGCGCCTCAACCCCGGCGTGCCGACGCTGGTGGAAGCAGGCCTGCCGGACGTGCAGTTCACGCAATGGACGGGCCTGCTCGCGCGCGCCGGCACGCCGCCCGAAGTCCTCGCGCGCTACGTCGACGCGATGCGTCGCGCGGCAGAGGCGCCGGGCTTGCGCGAGCAGGCGCGGACCGCGGGCGTGGAACTGGCGCCCGGCACGCCGGCCGCGTTCAAACGGCACATCGACGACGACTACGCGCGCTTCCGCGCCATCATCGTCGCCGGGAAGATCCCCACGCAATGACGACGCACGCCGACACGCTCGCGACGCGCGTCGCGCTCTGGGCCCGACGCCGGCCCGCGGACACCGCGCTGTCCGATCGCGGCGTACGCACGACGTGGCGCGAGCTCGACGCCTGGGCCGACGCGATCGCCTCGCGCCTTGCCGCCACCGGCGCGCCGCCCGGGCGCGTGGCGGTGCTGGCGCAGGACCGCGTCGCGACGATCGCGGCGATCGTCGGCGTGATGCGCGCGGGTCATGCGGTGGTCGTCGTCGACACCGCGGACCCGGACGAGCGCGTGCGCTTCATCGCGGCCGACGCGGAGCCGGCCGCCATCGTCGCGGAAGCCGCGCAGCGCGAGCGTGCGGCTGCGCTCGCGCCCGCCGGCTGCCCGCTCGTGGGCACCGAGCCGCCACAGGCGGGCGACCCCGCGCCGCCGGCGGCGTGGCCGGCGGTCGACGTCGCCGCGTTCGGCTGGTTCGTCTACACGTCGGGCTCCACCGGCCGTGCGAAGGGCGTGCTGAAGACGCATCGCACCATCCTGTATTTCGCGGAGCTCTTCGCGAGCAACCTCGGCATCGG
>JBGAIC010000125.1:0-3626 GCA_044225845.1 Casimicrobiaceae bacterium | reverse complement strand
CGCTGGCCGCGCGCGCTCGCGGCGGCGGGCTCGAGCGTGGCCGCGGTCATGCCGGTTGCCAGCGCTCGACGCGCGCCACCCAGTAGCGGCGCGCGAGGTCGCGCAGGTCGCCCGGCGCGACGTCCATCATGTAGACGGTGCTGTGATCCACCTTGACCACGCGGCCCAGGTCCTGGAGCACCTGCTGGTGGAAGCGCTCGGGGGCGAAGTCGAGCGTGATCGCATAGCTGCCGCGCGCGTCGCCCAGCGGGCCCAGCGGCTCGAGCTTGCGCGCGCCGCCGACGTAGCCCGCGCCGAGATACAGCACGAGCGCGACGACGACGGCCAGCGTCGCCAGGGCCGGCACGCGCAGCATCACGCGGCCGCCGCTGTCGACGCGTTCGCGGCTGCGCCCGCGTGCGCCGGCGCGCGGACCAGTTCCAGCAAGCGCTCGCGCAACGCGGCGAAGCCCGCGTCGGCGTTCATCGCCTTCCACGTGCGCGAGTCGCGCGCGAACGGCACGTCGACGATCTGGCGGATGCGGCCGGGACCCGGCGTCATCACGGCCACGCGGTCGCCGAGGAAGATGGCTTCCTCGACGCTGTGCGTTATGAAGAACACTGTCAGCGGCGAGCGCAGCGAGATGCGGACGAGCTCCTCCTGCAGCACCATCCGCGTCTGCGCGTCGACGGCGGCGAAGGGCTCGTCCATCAGCATCACCTGCGGCGAATTGGCCAGCGTGCGCGCCACCGCGACGCGCTGGCGCATGCCGCCCGACAGCTCGTGCGGATACTTGTGCTCGACGCCGTGCAGGTTGGCCAGCGCCAGGAAGCGGCGTGCGGTCTCGTAGCGCGCCTCGCGCGCGACGCGGCGCAGCTTGAGGCCCAGCGCCGTGTTGTCGAGCACGTTCATCCACGGCAGCAGCGCGTACTCCTGGAACACGACGCCGCGCTCGGCGCTTGGCCCCCGGATGGGCGCACCGTCCATCGCCAGCGTGCCCGCCGTCGGGCGGATGAAGCCCGCGATCGCGGACAGCAGCGTCGACTTGCCGCAGCCGCTGGGGCCCAGCACGCACAGGAACTCGCCGTCGCGGACGTCGAGGTCGAGCCCCGCCACCGCGCGATGCGCGGCGCCGGTCTCGGCGTTGACGTAGTCGAGCGTCAGCCCGGCGATGTGGATCTTGGGCGCGTCGGCGACCATGGCACTCCTCCTTCGTTCGCGGCGGGCTCTCAGAAGCCCAGTGCGCGTCGCTCTGCGGCTTTCAAATGGTCTTCCAGGGCCGCGGCGGCCCTGTCGGGATCGCGCGCCTTCAGCGCCGCGATCACCTTGAGGTGTTCCTCGAGCGCCATCGGCAGGTAATGCGGCGAGCGTCCGTGCAGCCGGATCATCCGGATCTTGTCGAAGTTCTGCTGGTGCGCCGTCATCGTGATCTGGTTGCCCATCGCCTCGACGATGTGGTTGTGCATGCCCCAGTCCACCTGCAGCGCGGCGTCGAGCAGCTTGGGGTCGTCGTTGGCGCCGCCGTCGAGGCGTTTCTGGATCGCCTCGGTGTCGCGCGCCATCGCGTCGATCGCCGCCATCGAACCCTCGCGTGCAAACCGGCGCACCGCGGCCAGCTCGATGATCGTGCGGAAGTCGAAGGCCTCGTGGATCAGCGTTACGCCGATGTCGGCGATCTGGATGCCGCGCTGCGGGATCAGCCGCACCAGGCTCTCGGCCTCGAGGCGCTTCAGCGCCTCGCGCGTGGGGCCCAGCGGCACGTCGAGCAATTCGCACAGCTCGCCCTGCGAGACGAACTGGCCCGGTACCAGGTTGCGCTTGAAGAGCTGCGCCTTGAAGCGGTCGTAGGCGACTTCGCGCATCAGCGAGCGGGGCTTGGAGCGGCGTACGGTCGAGGCCATGGCGACGGATGCGGGACGCGCGGCAGGCCGGCGTGTGGCCGGCGACTTGCCAACGCCGTCCCGGCGGCGTTAGGATACGAGTGAGATATTACTCATAGCCCACCGATAGGGCAACAGGAGGAGTGATCATGCAACGCCGAACGATGCTGGGCGCGTGCGCCGCGCTCGTCTGCGCGGGCCTTGCGCTCGCGACACCCGCCACCGTCGCCGCGGACCCGCTGCGCGTGGCGGTCACGACGGCCGCCGAGAACGCGCCGTTCTTCGCCGCCGTCGAGAAGGGCCTCTTCGCCAGGCAGGGCCTCGACGTCAAGGTCGAGATGATGCCGAGCGGCGTCGAGATCTCCAACGCGCTCGCGAGCGGCAGCGTCGACGTGGGCCTCTTCGGCACCTACCCGTTCCTGACGGCGGTGTCGCGCGGCGTGCCGCTGGTGCTGATCGGCCACACCTGGAACAACGCGCTCAACAATCCGCAGAGCGAAGTGATCTCGATGGTCGGCCGGCCGGATGCCGGCGTGCCCGCCAGCGACCTGAAGCAGCTCAAGGGCAAGAAGGTGGGCGTCACGCGCGGCGCCGGTGGCGAGCCCTACATCGCCGGCATCCTGCAGCAGGTGGGCCTGACGCTCAACGACGTGACGCTCGTCAACACGGCGCCGTCGAGCATGGCCACCGCACTGGCCAACAAGGACGCCGACGTGATCGTCGCGTGGGAACCGTGGCCCAGCGCCGCGCTGACCAAGGTGCCCGGCGCGTACAAGGTGCTCTACGGCGGCTGCAAGAGCTGCTACGACGCCGGCACGCTGGTAACGACGAAGGACACGATCGCCAAGCGCTCCGCGGACCTCGCCGCGTTCGTCGTCGCGTATGCGCAAGGCCAGGCCTGGGTGCGCGGGCATCGCGAGGAAGCGGCCGAGATCTCGACGCGCTGGATTCCCGGCATGGATGCGAAGACATTGACGCTGGCGTTGCAGGCGCTCCCGCTGGACGTCCGGATGTCGAAGAACACGCTCGACGGTTACAAGCAGTATTCGATCCCCCTGCTCGTGTCGCAGAAGCGCGTGCCGGCGGCGTTCGACCCGACGCCCGCCATCGACAACCAGTTCGTGGCTGCGGCGATGAAGAAGGACCCGTCGGCGTTCGCCGACCTGAAGCCCCTGCCCGCCGACAAGCAGCTGCCCTGATGACGATCCTGCGCGTGGGTTGCGGCTGCGCGGCCGCGGCCTGCGCGCATTCGCGATGACCCGCCCCAACCTCCTCTTCATCTTCAGCGACCAGCACGCGCAGCACGTGGCGGGATGCTACGGCGGCGGCATCGCGCAGACGCCGCACCTCGATGCGCTGGCCGCCGGCGGCGTCCTGTTCGAGAACGCGTATTGCCCGTCACCGCTGTGCGTGCCGAGCCGCATGGCGATGCTGACCGCACGCTACCCGGCCGACCAGGAGTGCTGGACCAACGACGACTACCTGCGTTCGGATGCCGCCACGTGGGTGCATGCGCTGGGTGCGGGCGGCTATCGGCCGCAACTCGCCGGGCGGCTCCACTCGATGGGCCCGGACCAGCTGCACGGCTATGCGGACCGCACCGTCGGCGATCACAGCCCCAACTGGGGTGGCGTGCCGCGGCACGACCTGGGCGTGCTCAACCGCGCCAACGATCCCTGGCCCGAGAGCCTCGTGAACTCCGGCATCGGCCAGTCCGCCTACCAGGTGAAGGACACGGAAACGGCCGCCGCCGCATGCGACGCGCTG
>JBGAIC010000040.1:0-31563 GCA_044225845.1 Casimicrobiaceae bacterium | reverse complement strand
TGCTGTCGCAGGTGCCGCCGGTGCGGCCGGGGGCGCCTTGGCAGGCGTCGCGGCCGTCTTGGCGCCCGCCGGCATCGTCGTGGTGCCGGACACCGAGATCTGGTCCTTCACCTTGCCGTAGATGCCTTCCTTGATGCCGGACACCTGCATGATGTCTTCCGGCGACTTGAACGGGCCGTGCGCGTTGCGATAGTCGATGATCGCCTGCGCCTTGACCGGGCCGATGTCGGGCAGCGCTTCGAGCTGCTCCTTGGTGGCCGTGTTGATGTTGATGGCCGCGAGCGCAAGGCACGAATAGAACAGCGCCACGATCGCGAACAGGATGCGCTTCATGTAAAACCTCCCCAAACGGGCTCCGGCGGACTGCCGCCGCACCACCGGACGTGTGCCGGTGTGGCGCCATTAACGGAGGACCGGCAAGGCCGGTTGACCGCCATGCGCGCCGCACCGGACGCACGCCCCGGCCCGCGCTCCGCGGGGAGGCTGTAACCGCCTATTTCGCGGCCTTGATCTCCCCGTTCACGGCCACCGTCTTCGCCGGCTTGGCCGCCGGGGGCGCGCCCTTGGCGGCCGGCGGCGTGCCGACGCTCAGCTCGGGCTTCAGCTTCTCGAAGCGCTTGGCGCCGATACCCTTCACGTCCTTCAATTCCTCGACGCTCTTGAAACCGCCGTGCTGCGTGCGGTAGTCGATGATCGCCTGCGCCTTGGCCGGCCCGATGCCGTTGAGCGCGACGAGCTCGTCCTTGGTGGCGGTGTTGAGGTTGACGGTAGCCGCCGCGACGTGCGCGACGAAGGCCAGCGCAAGCGCCGGCAACAGCAGGATTTTCATGAAGCCTCCCGGTACGTGGATGGATGCCGCGCACCGTGCGCGGCTCACGTCAACGTACGCCGGGCGTTCAGTCCGTCGCCATCAGCCATTCGACGTAGCCGGGTACGGCCTCGGCGATCGTCTTCATCGGCGCCGCGTAGCCCGCGGCCCGCAGCCGCGCGATGTCGGCTTCCGTGTAGCTCTGGTACTTGCCGGCGAGCACCGGCGGCATCGCGACGTATTGCAGTTCGCCGGCGGCGACGAGCTCGGCCGTGCTGCGCGGCGCGTCGCCACGCTGCGCGCGCACCGCGTTGATCGTCGCGGTGGCGAGCTCGTTGAACGTCGCCGCATGCCCGGTGCCGACGTTGAAGATGCCGGACAGCGTGCGGTGCTCGAGGAACCAGAGGTTCACGGCAACCACGTCGTCGACGGACACGAAGTCGCGCCGCTGCTCGCCGTCGGCATAACCGCCCGAGCCCGCGAACAACTGCACGCGGCCCGTGTCGCGATACTGCTCGTACGTGTTCATCACCACCGACGAGCCGCGCCCGCGCTTGTGCCGCTCGCGCGGGCCGTACACGTTGAAGTAGCGGAAGCCCGCGATCTGCGCGGTGCGCTCCGGCAACAGGCGCCGCACGTACTGGTCGAACAGGAACTTCGAATAGCCGTAGATGTTGAGCGGCGACTCGAGCGCGCGCTCCTCGCGGAACACGCTGCCCGCGCCGTAGACCGACGCGCTCGACGCGTACAGCAGCGGCACGTCGTTGTCCTGGCAGTACTCGGCGAGCCGCACCGAGTAACGGTAGTTGTTCTGCATCATGTAGCGGCCGTCCTGCTCCATCGTGTTGGAGCAGGCGCCCTGGTGCAGCACGGCGTCGATCTCGTCGTCGAAGTCGCCGTCGGCAAGGCGCGCGATGAACTCGTCGCGATCGAGGAAGTCCGCGATCTCGCAGTCGACGAGATTGCGGAACTTGTCGGCGGCGGCCATGTGGTCGACGGCCAGGATGCGCGTCTCGCCGCGCGCGTTGAGTCCTTTGACGAGGTTGGCGCCGACAAAGCCCGCCGCGCCGGTGACAACCGTGTACATGGATGCCAGTGTAACGGGTGGCCGCCGGGCGCCCGCTACAGCTCCAGATCGACGCGGCCGACTTCGGTGGCGACGAAGCGGACGCGCGGCATCACGCCGCACATCAGCTCGTAGCCGACGGTGCCGGCCGCCGCCGCCACGTCGTCGATCGGCAGGCCCTCGCCCCACAGCACCACCGGGCTGCCGATGCGCGCTTCCGGCACTTCGGACAGGTCGACGGTGAGCATGTCCATCGACACGCGCCCCGCCATGCGCACGCGCCGGCCGCAGACGAGCACGGGCGTGCCGTTGGGCGCGTGCCGCGGATAGCCGTCCGCATAGCCGCACGCGACGACGCCGATCCGGTGCGGCCGCGTGGCCGTGTATTGCGCGCCATAGCCGACGGCGTCCTGCGGCTTCAGCGTCTGGATGCCGATCAGCTCGGAACGCAGCGTCATGACCGGCGTCAGCCCGAGCATCTCCGCGGTGTCGTAGGGAAACGGAGTTGCACCGTACAACATGATGCCGGGCCGCACGATGTCGCCGCCCACTTCCGCGTTGCGGAACACGCCGGCGGAATTGGCGATCGAGCGCGGATAGGGCAAGCCGTTGCAGGCCTTCTCGAACACGGCCAGCGGGTCGCGCACGCCGTCCTCGTCCTCGGCACGCGCGAGGTGCGTCATCAGCCGCAACGCAGCCACCGAAGGCGCGTGCGACAGCCGCGTGCACACCTCGGCGACGTCGCCGGGCGCGAAGCCCAGCCGGTTCATGCCGGTGTTGACCTTGACGAAGACCTCGAGCGGCCGCGCGAGCTTGGCGTGCTCGAGCATCCGCACCTGGTCGGCGTGATGCACCACGGTGGCGAGCCGATGCGCCGCGATTTCCGCGAGCTCGCGCTCCTCGAAGAAGCCTTCGAGCAGCAGCATGCGGCGCGAATAGTGCTGCTCGCGCACTCGCAGTGCAGCATCGAGTTCCACGAGGCCCAGGCCGTCGGCATCGTCCAGCGCGGGCAGCACGCGCATCAGCCCGTGGCCATAGGCATTGGCCTTGACGATGGCCATCACCTGCGCGCGGGGCGCCTTGGCGCGGACCAGGGCGAGGTTGCTGCGCACCGCAGCAAGGTTCACCTGCGCGAAGACGGGGCGGGACATTCAGCGGCCGCGAAGCTTGCGGGACGGCATGCGACGCATGCTTCCGGCGTGCCCGGTCCCGGCGCGGGCACGGCGGGACAAGGGTGATTTCATGGTATAAAACCGCGGGCTCGCAGCAAACAAGACCAATTATACCGAACGCGCCCGTCGCAACCGACTCCGCAAAGCGGTCGCGACAGCCAGGCGACGTATCGAACGCAACCCAGTCGCTGCCACCGAGGGCCCGCGCACGTCCAGCACCGCAATGACCCGCATCGAACACCCGCCCGCGCCGTGAAGAAGGGCTTTTACATCATCATCGCGGCGCAGTTCTTCAGCGCGTTGGCGGACAGCGCGCTGCAGATCGCCGCCATCGCGCTGCTGATCAGCCTGGCCGAGCCCAGCTGGATGCAGCCTGCGCTGAAGCAATGCCTGGCCGCGCCCTACGTGTTGCTGGCACCGCTGGTCGGCGCGTTCGCCGACTCGATGGCCAAGGGCCGCGTGATGCTGATCACCAACGGCGTCAAGTTCTTCGGCTGCGCGCTGATCCTCTTCCACCTGCACCCGCTGCTCGGCTACGCGATCGTCGGCATCGGCGCGGCCGCCTACTCGCCGGCCAAGTACGGGATCCTCACGGAACTGCTGCCGCCGCAGCAACTCGTGATCGCCAACGGCTGGATCGAAGGCGCCACCGTCGGCTCGATCATCCTGGGCACCGTGCTGGGCGGCGCGCTGATCAGCCCCAAGATCTCGGCGATGCTGCTGGGCTTCGACATGCCGCTGATCGAGACGGACATCACGTCGCCGCCACAGGCCGCCATCGCGGTGATCCTCGTGCTGTACACCATCGCGGCGATCATCAACTGGTTCATCCCGGATACCGGCGTCGACCACCGCGTGCCGAGCAAGAACCCCGTCTACCTGATCCGCGAGTTCGGCCACTGCGTCAGCCTGCTGTGGCGCGACCGGCTGGGCCAGATCTCGCTGGCGACCACCACGCTGTTCTGGGGCGCGGGCGCCACGCTGCAGTACGTCGTCATCGACTGGACGCGCAGCGCGTTCGGTTACACGCTGTCGCAGGCCACGTTCCTGATGGGCCTCTTCGCGGTGGGCACCGCCGTCGGCGCCGTGCTCGCGGCGCGCTTCGTCCAGCTCAAGCACGCGGTGAAGGTGCTGCCGCTGGGCATCGCGATGGGCCTCGCCGTGCTGTCCGTGATCTTCATCCGCCACGTGCCGATGGCCGTCGTCGCCGTCATCGGCATCGGCATGCTCGCGGGCTTCTTCGTCGTGCCGATGAACGCGCTGCTGCAGCATCGCGGCCACACGCTGATGGGCGCCGGCCACTCGATCGCCGTGCAGAACTTCAACGAGAACGTCGGCATCTTCGTGATGGTGGGCCTCTATGGCCTGATGGCGCACATGGGCGTGTCCGTGCACGCGGCCATCGTGCTGTTCGGGCTGTTCGTATCCAGCTGCATGGCGCTGGTCTGGTGGCGCTACAAGCGCACGTGCAGCGAGGCGGACCTCGCGCACCTCGTCGCCGTCGAGCGGCACGGGCACTGAACGCACCACGCATCCGCGGCGCCCGCGCGCCGCGCTCCCGCTAGAGGATCACCGGCCGGTCGGGCAACTCGTTGTCGACGCGCGTCGACGCGGGGAAATGGGCGGCGAGCAGCGCGCCGGTGGCCTTGACACCCTCGACGACGCCGTCGACGTGGCGCGAGCTTGCGCACGCCGCCTCGATCGCGTGGCAGATGTCGCGCCAGCGTGCGTCGTCGACGTGGCGCGCGATGCCGCGATCCGCGACGATCTCCACGTCCCGGTCCGCGAGCAGCAGGTAGATGAGCACGCCGTTGTTGTGCTCGGTGTCCCACACGCGCAGCAGGCCGAACACTTCCAGCGCCCGCTCGCGCGGGGTCACGCGGCGATGCACGCGCGCCAGCGGCAGCGCGGGCTCGACGGCGAACACGATCTGGCCGCCGTGCGCGCGCTCGCCGTCGGCGATCGCCGCCTGGATGCGCACCAGCGCCGCGTCGTCGAAGATGCGGCGCGCGCTGCCCTGGTCGGTGGCGCTGTGCCGCCAGTAGCGGCCGAGGACGTCGTCACGCTTCATCACCAGCCTCCCGACGCACCGCCGCCGCCGAAACCGCCGCCCCCGCCTCCACCGAAGCCACCACCGCCGAACCCGCCGCCGCCAAAACCGCCGCCCCCGCCGCCACCAAAGCCGCCGGGAATGAAGATGGGCCCACGGCCGCCGCGTGCGAGTCCGGCCGCGCCGCCGAACACGAGCATGATGATCCACGCGAGCACGCCCGCGATGCCGGCCACCACCAGCGAGCCCGCGACGAACCACGCGATGGTGCCGACGAGCCCGCCGCCGATCGTCGAGCCCAGCAATTTGCCAAAGATGCGCTTCAGGATCCCGCCGACGATCGGCACGACGATGAACGCCAGGATGAACAGCGTGCCCGGATCGAAACCGCCACCGTGCTGGCCGCGTTGCGCCGCCGGCGGCGGCGGCGTGGCCTCGCCGCTCTTCTCGATGATCGACGCCATCCGGTCGACGCCCGCGTTGATGCCGGCGTCGAACTGGCCCTTCTGGAAGAACGGCGCCATCGTGTCGCCGATGATCGAGCGCGCCGTGGCGTCGGGGATCAGGCCCTCGTAGCCATAGCCCACCTCGATGCGCATCTTGCGGTCGTCCTTCGCGACGACCAGCAGCAGGCCGTTGTCCTGGCCCTTGCGGCCGACCTTCCATGCGTCGGCCACGCGGATCGAGTACGCCTCGATGGGCTCGGGCGCGGTCGACGGCACGATCAGCACGGCGAGCTGGCCGCCGGTCTTCTCGGTAAACGCGGTGAGCTTGGATTCGAGCGCGGAAGCCTGGGCCGGCGCCAGCGTGCCGGTGCGGTCGACGACGCGTGCGGAGAACGGCGGGATGGGCGCGAGCCCGTCGGTGCCGGGCTCCCACGCCGCGTGCGCGTAGCCCGCGACGCAGGCCCACGCGACGAATGCGAACGTGGCGCGAGCGAAGACGCGGCGGAGCAAGGCGCTCATCGGGAAGCGGGCCGCACGCGCCGGTGCCCGGCGCGCGCGGCGTTGCGTGGCGTTACTTCTGCGGCGCCGGGGCCGGCGCGGGTGCGGGCGCGGGGACGGCCGGGGCCGCCGGCGGAATAGCGGTTGGGGCGGCGGGCGCGCGGTTGAAGTCCACCGTCGGCGGGCGGCTGATCGTCGCCTCGTCCGCCACCGTGAAGCTCGGCCGCTGCTCCATCTTGAAGATCATCGCGGTCAGGTTCGTCGGGAACGTGCGCACCGTCGTGTTGTACGTCTGCACGGCGTCGATGAAGCGCTTGCGGGCGACGGTGATGCGGTTCTCCGTGCCTTCGAGCTGGGCCTGCAGGTCGCGGAACAGCGCGTCGGACTTGAGTTGCGGATAGTTCTCCGACACCGCGAGCAGTCGCGACAGCGCGCCCTGCAGCTGGTTCTGCGCGGCGATGAACTTCTGGAACGCGACCGGATCGTTGACGAGCTCCGGCGTCGCCTGGATGGCGCCGACCTGCGCGCGCGCATTGGTCACCTCGGTCAGCACGCGCTCTTCCTGCGCCGCGTAACCCTTGACCGTGTTGACGAGGTTGGGCACGAGGTCCGCGCGGCGCTGGTACTGGTTCAGCACCTCGGACCATGCCGCCTTGACGGCCTCGTCCTGCGACTGCAGCGTGTTGTAGCCGCAACCGGACAACGCAAGCGTGGCCAGGACTGCGACGACGGTGACGATCTTCTTCAGCATGGAACACCTCCCTCGAAGTGACGTCGGCTGAACGCGGCGCGCAACGCGCCGGGCCGGCCTTCGCCGCGAACTATGCGGGCGGGCGCGGCGCGGCGCAAGGGGCGCGGCCACGCCTCGCAACCGTCCGCTGGACGTTCGTCACGCCCAGCGGGCGTTCATCGCGCCCCGTCGCTGCCCGCCTCCCGCGCCGTGCGGCGCGCGAGCACCAGGTCTTCCCAGGCCTTCGCCTTGTCGGGCAGGTTGCGCAACAGGTAGGCCGGATGGTACGTGACGATCAGCGGTATACCCGCGTGGCGATGCACGCGCCCGCGCAGCGACGCGATCGGCGCGTCGACGTTCAGCAGTTGCACCGCCGCGCTGCGGCCCAGCGCGACGATCAGCTTCGGCTCCAGCAACGCGATCTGCCGCGCGAGATAGGGCATGCATTGCGCGGCCTCCAGCGGCTCCGGCGTGCGGTTGTTCGGCGGCCGGCACTTGAGCACGTTGGCGATGTATACGTTGCGCTGGCGCGAGAGGTCCAGCGCCGCGAGCATGTTGTCGAGCAGCCGGCCCGCCTGGCCCACGAACGGCTCGCCCTTCACGTCCTCTTCCGCGCCCGGCGCCTCGCCGACGAACAGCCAGTCCGCCTTCTCGTCGCCGACGCCCGGCACCGTGCGCTGCCGCGTCTCGCACAGCTTGCATGCGCGACACCCGGCGATGTGCGCGGCAAGCTGCGGGAAGTCGAGCGTCGCGATTGCGAGCGCGCGCGGGTCCTGCGATCCGGGCGGTGCCGCGCGCATTGGCGCGGCAGGCGCTGGCGCGGCGGTCCGTCTGTGCGCCGGCATGTTCGGCGCGTCCGGGCCGGCGCGGCGCGGCACCCACAGCGGCGCGAGCCGCAGTTCGGCAAGCATGTCGTCGCGCGTCGCCATCGTCAGGGTCGGTTCCCGCGGCGCCAGCGCGCAGCACGAGCGCATCCTCGCGCGGCAGCGTCGGCGTCGCGGGATAGTAGCCCTCGCGGCGCCCGACGGCGGAGAAGCCCTCGCCGGCATAGACAGCGCGAGCGCCGCGATGTTGGTCGTGCGCACCTCGAGGAAACACTGTTCGGCACCTCGTTCGCGCGCGACGTCGAGGAAGCGGCGCAGCAGCGCGCGACCCAGGCCCGCGCGTCGCTGGTCCGGTACCACGGACAAGTTGAGCACCTGCGCCTCGCCGGGTGCCAGCATCAGGATGCCGTACGCGACGATGCGGTGCTCGCGCTCGCCGACGAGCGCGTAGTAGCCGGTGGCGAGCGAATCGCCGAAATTCGTCTGCGACCACGGCGCCGCGTGGATCTCTGCGCCTCCAGCACCGCGATGTAACCGACGCGTCGGTCGTCATCGGCCGCCAGTGACCGGCGAACGCCCGCGACGACGGGCTTGGGCAGGCTGGCCATCAGCGCTGGCCGCTTGGCAGCCGCTCGCCGGCGGCGCGCTCCGCAGCCGTCGACGCGGTCGCGCACGTAGAACGGCGCCGCGTCGCGCGCGGCCACCGCGGGCTCGCCGCGCGCGAGCGACGCGGCGGCGAGTTCGCCGATCGCGGTGGCGTCCGGCGTGCACTCCGCGTCGACGCCCGCAAGACCCGCCCGCGCCGCGAGCTCAGGGTAGCGCGTGAACGCGTCACCCGCCGCGAGCCATGCACCGGGCGGCACGTCGATCTTCGCAGGCGGCATCACCGCCGGGGCGCGCTGCGTTCGCCACGTATCGCCTTCGCGCACGTAGGCCGCCACGTAGACCTCGGACATCCGTGCGTCGAGCGCCGCCAGCACGTGCGTGCTGCCATGGGTGCGCCACGCCGCCTGTGCCACGGCGAGCAGCGTGCCCACCGGCACCAGCGGAATGCCGGCGCCAAGCGCCAACCCCTGCGCGGCCCCGCACGCGATGCGCACGCCGGTGAACGAGCCCGGGCCTGCGCCGAACGCGATGGCGTCGAGCGCGCCGAGTTTCCAGCCGGCCTCGTCGAGATCGTCGCGCGCCAGCGGCAGCAGCCGCTCGGAATGCGCGTGACCCGCCAGCTCGCGCCGCGCGTGCCAACGGACGCCGTCGCCCGCAGCCACGGACAGCCATTGCGTCGACGCATCGAGGGCGAGCAGCTTCATCGGCGGCGATTTTACGCGAGCGCCAACCTCCGGCCCGCGTAAAATCGCGGGTTTTGCCGCGCACAAGGCGCGTACGCATGGGCGTCGAGCTGCACATCGAATCGCTGGACCAGGAAGGGCGCGGCGTCGCGCACCACGAAGGCAAGGTGGCGTTCGTCGACGGCGCGCTGCCGGGCGAGCACGTGGACGTCGAGTGGCTGCGCCGCAAGCCGTCCTACGACCTTGCGCGCGCCGTCGCCATCCGCAAGCCCAACGCCGCGCGCGTGACGCCGCGCTGTCCCACTTCGGCGTCTGCGGCGGCTGCTCGCTGCAGCGCGGGCGTCGCGCTGCAGGTGGCCGCCAAGCAGCGCGCGCTCGAGGATGCGCTGGCGCGCATCGGGCGCGTGCGCGCGGCGACGATGCTGCCGCCGGTCTATGGTCCGGCATGGGAGTACCGGTGGCGTGCGCGGCTGTCCGTGCGCCACGTCGTCAAGAAGGGCGGCGTGCTCGTGGGCTTCCACGAGCGCAAGTCCAGCTATGTGGCGGACATGCGCGAATGCCACGTCGTGCCGCGCTCGCTGTCGGACCTGCTGGTGCCGCTGCGCGAGCTCGTCGCGGGTCTCGCTATCCGCGCCGCTGCCGCAGATCGAGGTAGCCTATGGCGAGCCGCTTCCCGCAGCGGCCGCCCGGCACGGTCTGCGTGCTCGTGTTCCGCAACCTCGAGCCGCTGAGCCAAGCCGACACGCAGCGGATGATCGCCTTCGCGCGCGAGCACGGCGTCGACGTCTGGTTGCAGCCCGGCGGCAGCCGCTGCGCCGGCCTCGTCGAGCCTCTGCTACACGCACCCGAGTTCGACGTGACGATGCCCTTCTCGCCCACCGAGTTCACGCAGGTCAACCCGTTCATCAATCGCGTGCTGGTGCGCGCGCGCTGCGCTGCTCGCGCCCCAACCCGGCGAGCGGATCGCCGACTGCGGATTGCCGATCGCGCGGCGCGGCGCGCGCGTCGTCGGCATCGAGGGCAGCGCGCCGCTGGTCGAGCGGGCGCGCGCGAACGCCGCGTTCAACGGGCTCGCGGCCGAGACGACGTTCGCCGTCGCCAACCTGTTCACCGTCACCGCGGAGTCGCTCGCGCCCTGGTTGCCGCTCGACCGCGTGCTGATCGACCCGCCGCGCGACGGCGCCGTCGAGCTCGTGAAGTCGCTGCCGCCCGCGGACTCCGCGGGCGCGCTGAAGCGGATCGTCTACGTGTCGTGCAACCCGGCAACGCTCGCGCGCGATGCCGGCGTGCTGGTGCACGAGCGCGGCTATGCGTTGCAGGCCGCCGGCGTGGTCAACATGTTCCCGCACACGGCGCACGTGGAGTCGGTCGCAGTCTTCGACGTGGAGTCCGTCGACCGCCGCTGACATACGGACTCAATTGGTTATGCATTCGGCCGTGCGTCCTTGCGGGACCCGACGGTCGCGCGCGCAGCCGGCCTATACTGCCGCCACCTGACGTCCCGGAGTTGCGTATGCGCGCGTTGTTCCGAGTCTCGTGCTGGGTAGCGATGCTTGCCTTGTCCGCTGCCGCGTGGGCGTTGCCGCCGGGCGTCACGCAGGGTTCCAGCGTGGAAGGCGTCACCATCGATGTCGGGAACGACGCGGACGGCCTACATCGACCGCTACCTGGCACTGGTTGCCGAAGCCCTGCAGCAGCCCGCATTCGATGCCGGCGAGCTCGACAAATTCAAGCGCGAGTGGATCGACAGTCTCGAGTCGGAGCGTACCGACCCCGAAGCGATCGCCCGGCGCGCGAGCGACCGGGTCAACAACCCCTATCCGCCGGACGACGTTCGCTACCAACCCACGCTCGACGAGGAGCTTGCCGAAGTGCGCGCGCTGACGCCGGAATCGATGCGTGCGTTCCACAAGCGCTTCTACGGCGGCGAGCACGCTTACATCGCGATCGTTGGCGATTTCGATGCGGACAGCGTGCGCTCGACGTTGACGCGCGTGTTCGGCGATTGGCGTTCAGGTACGCCGTACACCCACGTGCCGCGGCCGATGCCGCCCAACAAGGGCAGCACGCAGCTGATCGAGACGCCCGACAAGGCGAATGCCGCCGTCTACGGCAAGCTGGGCGTGCCCATCACCGACCAGGCCGACGACGCCGCGGCGCTCCTGGTGGCCGCGCACATCCTTGGCGAGGGTACCGAATCACGGCTGCTGTCGCGCATCCGCGTGAAGGACGGCTTGGCGTATTCCGTCGGCCTCTCGCTGTACGAAGCGCGCACGGACGCCAATTCGGATGTCACCGTGTACGGGACGTTCGCCCCCCAGAACCAGGCGGGCGTGGCGCGTGGCTTTGCCGAGGAGTTTGCGCGTGCGGAGCGCGATGGCTTCACGGATGCCGAGGTCCAGGCGGCCAAGGCGGCCTTGCTCGCGCGGAGGACGCAGGCACGCACCTACGATGGCGCCCTCGCGTCGCTGCTCACCGACCAGGCATGGCTCGACCGCACGTGGCGTCAAGATGGCGAAATCGACGGCCGGATTGCGGCCGTCACGCCTGCAAGCGCTACCGCCGCAATGCGGAAGCACCTGACGCCCGACGCGATCGCGTGGGTCTATGCCGGCGATTTCGCAGGCGCAAAAAAAACGGGGCAGCCTGCGCCGCCCCGGTGAGTGCTGTTTGGAACCAATTCAGTCACGCTGCCCTGAAAATGCCATGAGCAGATTCAGTAAGCTGACGAAGATATTGTACAGATTGAGGTAGAGATTCAAAGTCGCCGAGATGTAATTCGTCTCGCCGCCGTGGATGATGTTGCTCAAGTCATACAGCAGGTAGGCCGAGAACAGCAGCACGGCCACCGCCGAAATCGCGACCGACGCCATCGGCACCTGGAAGAACAGGTTGGCGAGGCTGGCGATCACGAGCAGGATCAGCCCGATGAACAGGAAGTTGCCGAGGAAGGAGAAATCCTTCTTCGTCACCGTGGCGATGGCGGCCATCACGAAGAACACGCCGGCCGTCATGCCGCCCGCCAGCGCGATCAGCTGGCCACCGTTGCGGAAACCCGCCGCGGCGGTCAGGATGGGCGTGAGGAACACGCCCGCCAGGAACGTGAAGCCGAGCAGCGCGACAACGCCCCAGCCGCTGTTGCGCAGCCGCTGGACGACGAACATCACGCCCATCATCGCGCCGAACATCAGCAGCGGCGTGGCGACCGGGTGCATCCGGAAGAGGCCTGCGAAGTTGAATTGCGCGCCGACCACCGCGCCGGCGATCGTCGGCAGCATCGACAGCGCGAGCAGCCAGTAGACGTTGCGCAGGACGCGATGGCTGTCCGGCGCGACGACGTCCACCGGCGCGGGCGGCGCGGGACGCTGCCACGACGACGAGCGGGCGTCGGAATTCATCACGGGCTCGAACTTGGGATCCATGGACTCCTCTCCAGTGAACTAGGGGCAGGCTGTGGCCTGCCTCGACTTTGATTGCGAAATGTAACAGACGTTCCGTTCCGGCCCGCAGATTTTGCACCTTCCGGGCGGCCGCCGGGCGCGCAAAGCCCGCGTGCTAGGATTTTAAGGCCCTGGGCGGCGGATCAATGGGTTACGGCCGCCCGCGCGGCGGCGTTCCGCGCCGACGAGGCACCTGGAAGCGTGGCAGAGTGGTCGATTGCACCGGTCTTGAAAACCGGCAACGGGCAACCGTTCGTGAGTTCGAATCTCACCGCTTCCGCCAGTTGCGTGCCACTCGGCGCCAACAGCATGATCCGTTGCGAATTGGGGACCACGGCCTTGGACCGCGTTTTCCAGGTGCCCCGCCGGCACTGGCAATCCGAACTCGAGGACATCGGGTTCGACTTCCACTCCATCGGCCCCGACGGGGAGCCGCGTAACGACGGCGCGTTCCATTATTGGCGCGAAGACGTCGCCTACCGTTTCACGGAAGCCGAGGTCGAGCGGCTGTACGCGGCGACAAGGGATCTGCACGCGATGGCGCTCGAAACTGTCGATGCGGTCGTGCGCGCGCAGCGATTCGCGCCCTATCACCTGCCGCCGGGCGCCGCGGAAGCGGTGACGCGCTCATGGGAGCGCCAGGATCGGTCGCTGCTCGGGCGCTTCGACCTGGCGTTCGACGGCGGCACGCCGAAGCTGCTCGAGTACAACGCCGATACGCCGACGTCATTGCTGGAGGCCTCGGTGGCGCAGTGGTACTGGAAGGAATCCGTGCAGCGCAAGGCCGACCAGTTCAACAGCATCCACGAGGCGCTCGTGGCGCGCTGGCGCCAGCTGCGCACGGAATTTCCGCAGCTCGCGCGCGTGCATGCCGCCGCGATGCTGGAGAGCCTGGAGGACGCGGGCAACGCCCGCTACGTCCTCGAAACGGCGCGCGAGGCGGGGCTTGCGGGCACACTGCTCGACATGCGCGAGATTGGCGTGGATCCCGAAGGCCGCTTCGTGGATCTCGCCGACGTGCCCATCGAAACCTGCTTCAAGCTCTATCCCTGGGAATGGGCGCTCGCGGACCGCTTCGGCCCGTCGATGTTGGTCGCGCCGACGCGCTGGATCGAGCCCGCGTGGAAGATGCTGCTCTCCAACAAGGCGCTGCTGCCGCTGCTGTGGGAGCGGTATCCGGATCATCCGAACCTGGTGCCCGCCTGGTTCGAGCCAACGCCGCTGGCCGCACAGCCTCATGTGCGCAAACCCCTCTTTTCGCGCGAGGGCGCCAATGTCCGCTGGGTGCCCGCCGAAGGTGCGGCAATCGAGGCGCCGGGGACCTATGGCGCCGAGGGCTACGTGTGGCAGGCGCTCGCGCCGCTCGCGTGCTACAACGGCATGTACGCGGTCGTCGGCTCGTGGATCGTGGGTGACGAGCCAGCCGGCATCGGCATGCGCGAGGACTCCAGCCCCATTACACGCGACACCTCGTATTTCGTCCCCCACTACTTCACCTGACACTCCCCACCGGACCCCATGTCGACCAGCTTGCTCGTCAACTACCTCGCCTATCTGGCCGCGGGAACGGGGCTCTGGGCGCTATCGGTCGTGCTCTACGTGCACATCACGCCGATGCGTGAGTTCGAGCTCGTGCGCCGGGGCAATGTGGCGGCCGCGCTGTCACTGTCGGGCGCCGCGCTCGGCCTCGCGTTGCCGATTGGCAGCCTGGCGGTGCATGCGGTCAACCTCATCGACATGGTCCTGTGGTCCGTCATTTCGCTTGCTGCACAGGTGCTGTTCTACATCGTCGCGGGACGCGCGCGCACGGCGCTGGCCGCGGCGATCGAGGCCGACAATCGCGCCGTGGGCATGGTCGCCGGCGTGTTCGCCGTGTGCGTCGGCGCCATCAGCGCCTGCTGCCTGTCGTATTAGTCCACCGCGCGAATCATGACCAAGCGCCACGGACAGGGACGCGCGCCGCGAGCGGGCGGTCGGCGCGGCCATGTGGTCGAGGTCGCCGTTGCGGTGTCGGTGGTCCTGTCCGGCTGCTCGCCCGACAGCGGCGTGCCTGCACAGATGCAGCGCCCGACGTACACGTCGCAGGAAGCTTGCCTCAAAGATTGGGCCGACCCCGACTGCGCACCGGCCGCTGGCGGCGGTGGCGGCAGCGGCGGGTCCGGCGGTACGGGCGGTCCAAGCGGCGCGCATAGCTACGTGGGCCCGTGGATCTCCAACGGCTACTACTACCACCCGGATGGCAGCGCGGAGCCGGTGACCCGCGCGCCGACGGCCGCGTCCGGCACCGTCATGTCCACACCGCCGCCCCATGTCGCTGCCGCCGCAGCCAGTCATGACGGTGTGTCGCGCGGGGGGTTCGGCGAAAGCGCTGCGGCGCACTCGAGCAGCGGCGGCTGAAGCGCAACGCGCCGCAGCCTGCGCTTGCGCTCAGACCCGCACGTTCGCCGGATCACCGCTACAATGGCCCTTCGCGCCCTTCGCCCTCCCTGGAGACATCGATGAATCGTGCCGCGCTTGCCCTGCTCGCCCTGCCCGCCCTCGCGTTCGCCCAGGCGCCCACGCCCCCGTCGCCGGACATCTGGATCGGCGCGCATCCGGCGGTGGAACTGTCGATCAAGCCTTACACGACGCCCGACACCTACGTGCTCTCCGCGGTCGTCAAGGACCTGCGCAACAACACGGTGATCGCCAAGCCGGTGATGCTCGTGAAGGCCGGCGCGCCCGCGCGGCTGGAAGCGGGCGTCGAAGGCGTGCCCAACGCGTCGGGCTTCAAGATGCAGGTGACGGTGGCGCAGGACGGCAAGACCGCTGCGTTCACGTCCGAAGTCCAGGCGAACGGCGAGACGGTGGCATCCCAGGCCGGCACGCTGGCCGTCCTCTAGCAACGCACCCGGCGCGCGACCTGACGTTCAGCGCTTGCCTGGCGCAGCGGGCGGCGTGACGGCGAGCTTGTCGATCACCGCCTCCACGTCGTCGATGCGCCGGATCAGCTTCACCAGCTCGCTCGCACCGCACGGCCCGCCACGCAGCCTTCGAGCGTAACCCAGCGGCGCTGGCCTTCCACCCAGATGCTTGTGCGCGTGAAGCGGCCGTCGGCGACGATCGCCTTCCTTACGCGCGCGATCAACTCGTCGTCGTACGCATAGGCGTTGGGCAGCCGGCAGCGTCCTTCCTGGTAGCAGCGCGTTCCGCGCTCGGCGCGCGCGTGGGCTTCGGCATGCATCTCGGCTTCCGTGATCCGCGGACCCGGCGGCACGGGGCAGTCCGGGAGGCCCGCCGTCACGCGGACGAACGGGTCGTGGAAGCGGTTGGCCCTGGCATCGGGCGGGAGCATCGCGTCGTCCGCGGCCAGCGCGACGGGCGCCGCAGCGGTCAGCGCGCACGCGCACAGCACGCTGCCGACACGGCGACGCCGGCCACGCTGCCATCGTTGTTCAGCACATGGCATCAGGCGCCTTCTCCGTAAGCCGCTGTCTTACATCCGCGACCGCCACCGTAGGACACACCCTTCACCGTTTGCCTCCCGCTGCCGACATTGCAGGCTTGCACGGCCGTGCATCCTTCGCCTCGTGCCGCGCCACGCGGCGTGAATCCGGGAGAGACGCATGAATCGCTTCGCACGCTGCATCCAGCGCACGTTCGCCATCCTGGCCATCGGCGCCGCGTCGGCGTTGACCGCGCAGGCGGCAACGACGACGAACTATACCGACCAGTGGGGCGCCCAGAACGAAAGCGGCTGGGGCCTGTCCGTGCTGCAACAGGACGGGGTCCTGTTCATCGACATGTTCGTGTTCGGAGCCGACGGCAAGGCGACATGGTACGTCGTCGGCGCGCAGTTCCAGGGCACCGGGTCGTCCGGAGACCTGGTGTTCTCCGGCGATCTCTACTCGGTGAGCGGGCCCTATTTCGGCGCACCGACGTACAACGAGACGTCGGTGAGCGGCGGCAAGGTCGGTACATTCACGTTCGACGCGGGCACGGTCAATTCGGCCACGGTGACCTACAACGTCGGCGGCACGACCGTCGTCAAGAACGTCCAGCGCATCTTCTGGTCGTACGAGAACTTCACGGGCGACTATCACGGCGGGATGGTGTTCGACGCCACCGGATGCACGACGAATGGCCACCAGGAAAACTTCGGCGCGATCACCATCGCGCAGACCACCGGCGACGACGCCACGCTGACGATGACGATGACGCCGGAAACCGGCAAGGTGTGCACGTATACCGGCGACTACTCGCAGGCCGGCCACCTTGGCGGCGCCACCGGCACCTTCTCGTGCGACGGCGGCACGACCGGGACGTTCTCGATGTACGAGATGGAAAAGACCGTCAACGGAATGAACGGCCGCTTTTCGAGTACGTCGGGCGCGTGCACGACGTCGGGACGTCTCGGCGGCGTCTTGCGCTGACACGGCGCGCCACGTGCAACGGCCCCGCATTCCGGGGCCGTTATCGTTTAACGGTCGCCGCATGCGCAACGGCGCCTAGGCCGGCGGCGCCACCTTCAATACTTCCTCGGCCGTGGTAAGACCCGCGGCCACTTTCATGGCTCCGGACACGCGCAACGGCTTCATGCCGTCCTTGTAGGCCTGGTCGCGGATCTGGACATCGTCAGCGTCCGGCCCCACGAGCCGGTTGATCGCGGGCGTCATCAGCATGATCTCGTACAGACCGATGCGCCCCCGGTAGCCGGTCATCCGGCATTCGAGGCAGCCCTGCGGGCCGCGTACCTCGGCCGGGCGCTCGGCGCGCCACGGCGACGTAATGGCCTTCCACAACTCCTCGGGCGGCGGTTCGACCGGCTTCTTGCAATGCGGGCACAGCGTGCGCACGAGCCGTTGCGCCATCACGCCGATCAGCGTCGACGTGATGAGGTAAGGCGGCACGCCCAGGTCCAGCAGGCGCGTCACCGCCGTCGGCGCGTCGTTGGTGTGCAGCGTCGACAGCACCAGGTGGCCCGTGAGCGCGGCCTGCACGGCCATGTCGGCCGTGTCGCGGTCGCGGATTTCGCCGACCATGATGATGTCCGGGTCCTGGCGCATCAGCGTGCGCACGCCCGTCGCGAAGTCGACGCCGATCACCGGCTGCACCTGCATCTGGTTGATCGAAGGCTCGATCATTTCGATCGGGTCCTCGATCGTGCAGACGTTCACTTCCGGCGTCGCGAGCGTGCGCAGCGTCGAGTAGAGCGTCGTCGTCTTGCCGGAGCCGGTGGGACCGGTCACGAGGATGATCCCGTGCGGCTCCTTGACCATGTGTTCCCAGCGCTCGCGGTCGTCCTGCGTGAAGCCGAGGTCCGCGAGGTCGCGCACCAGCACCTCGGGCGTGAAGATCCGCATGACGACCTTCTCGCCGAAGGCCGTGGGCATCGTGGAGATGCGGAGCTCGATTTCCTTGCCGCCTTGCGACACCGTCTTGATGCGGCCATCCTGCGGCCGGCGCCGCTCGACGATCTCCATCCGCGCCAGCAGCTTGATCCGCGACGTCATCGCGATCAGCACGGGAATGGGGATGGTGTAGACCGGGTGCAGCACGCCGTCGATGCGGAAGCGGACGCTGCCGACGTCGCGCCGCGGCTCCAGGTGGATGTCGGACGCGCGCTGGTCGAACGCGTACTGCCACAGCCAGTCGACGATGTGGACGACGTGCTGGTCGTTGGCGTCGAGATTGGCGTAGCGCCCCATCTCGACGAGCTGCTCGAAGTCCCGCGCGAGCGAGACGTCGCCCTTCTGCGATTCGCCGGCCTTCTTGATCGAGCGTGCCAGCGTGTAGAACTCGCCGAGATAGCGGCGCACCTCGGCCGGGTTGGACAGCGCAACCTCGATCCGCACCTTCAGGATGCGCTCCAGCTCCGGCGCCCACGCACGGACGAAGGGCTCGCCGGTGGCCACGAGCAGCACGCCGTTCTTCATCTCCACCGGCAGGATGCGGTAGCGCTCGGCGTAGTTGTGCGACATCGTGGCCGTGACGGCCGCGAGGTCGATGCGCAGCGGATCGATGTGGTAATAGCGGACGCCGAGCCGGCCCGCGAGCCACTCGGTAAGCCACTCGAGCGACATCTGCGGGTTGGGCGCCTTCAGCGACTTGCCGTTCTGCGCGGCGATGAGTTCCAGCGGGTGCTCGTACTGGCGCGTGCGCACCTTGGCGAGCTTGTCCGCGTCCGCCGGCGCCATGTGCCCGTCCGCCACGAGCAGCTTCAGGATGTCGTTGAGATTGAGGTGGCGATCCGGGCCACCCGCGGGAACCGCGGCGGCGACCGGCTTGGCAGTACTGGCAGGCGTGGCCATCGGCACACTATAAACCTTCCCTGTCGCGCAGGTGGCAACGCGCCCGCGCTCCATGCGTTCTCCACGTTCCGTTGCGCACGCGCATCACCGTTGCCACGGGCCACCCCGTTGCGCACAATGGCGCATTCGTCTACTCCGCCACCGCCCACCATGATCCTGCGTCTCCCGCCCCTCGGCGCCCTCGCCGCGCTGGCGTTGCTCTGCGCACCGGCCGTCGCGCTGGCCGACTACGAGATCACCTGCAACAGCAACGGCAACCGCTACCAGTATTGCAACGCGAACACCAGCGGCCGCGTGCGGCTCGTGGCGCAGTACAGCCACAACTCCTGCCGCCAGGGCCGTGACTGGGGCTATGACTGGAATGGCGTCTGGGTGTCGAACGGATGCCGCGCCCGCTTCCGCGTGGGCGGCAACGACACGAGCGGCGGCGGCAAGAACGACGCGGGCAACGCGGTGGCGGCGGTGGCCGGCGTCGCGATCCTGGGCGCCATCATCGCCAGCGCGGAGAACAGCAACAGCGCGCCGCCGCCCCAGTACGCGCCGCCCCCGCAGCCTTCCTACTACGGCGTCCCGCCCTGGGCGGTGGGCACGTTCTACGGGCGCAACCCGTACAACGGCGCCAACGAGAGCGTGTCCATCGACCCGAACGGCGGCGTGGTCCGCTACGTCAACGGCTACCCGCCCGTCTACGGCAACTTTGCCGACGGGATGCTGTACTTCGGCTCGCAGTCGCGTGCGCTGCAGCCCTCCGGCGGCGGCATCACGCTGGGCGGTTCCTACTACCGCCGCCAGTAATCGCGCGAGGCTCATGATGAAAACCCGACTGTTCTTCCTGGCATTCGCGTCGTGGCTGGTCGCGAGCTCGTACGCCGGCGCGCAAACGGCTGCTCCCGCTGCAGCGCCTGCGGCCAAGGCCGCGGCGAAAGCCGCGACGCCCGCCACGCCCGCCACGCCCTCCACGCAAGTCCGCCGCTACGACCGCCGTCTGGACGAGATCCGCGAACGCGGCGAACTCGTCATCGGCACGGCTCCGTTCGTCCCGTGGTCGTTCAACGATCCCAAGGTCGGCTGGCTGGGCTTCGACATCGACGTCGCGCGCCAGCTCGCCGCGGACCTGGGCGTCACGCTGAAGATCGTCGAAGTGCCGTTCCCGCGCCTGCTCGAGGCCGTGCGCAACGGCGACGTCGACCTCGCGCTGGGCGTCTCCATCACGCCGCAACGTGCGCTGCTGATCGCGTTCAGCCAGCCGTACAACCAGTCTCACGTGCAGCTCATCGCGCGCAAGCAGGACGCCGCGCGGACGGACTGGAACGCGGCGGGCCTCATCATCGGCGCGCGCGCCGGCACGGTCGGCGAAAGCGCCGCAGCGGCGCGCTTCCCGCTTGCCGAGCTGATGCCCTTCGAGCGCGATGCCTCGATGTTCGCGGCGCTCGACACGGGCAAGGTCAACGCGGTGCTCGCGTCGGCGCCGCAGGGCATGATCCGCATGGCGATCAAGCCCGACACCGTGGTCATCGCGCAGGCGGGCGGCATCGCGGACACCGCCGAAGGCTTCGCCGTGAAGAAAGGCGAGCCCTCGCTCGTCAACTTCCTGAACGCGTGGATCGTCTACTGGCGCGCCGACGGCTGGCTCGAGGCGCGCCGCCACGACTGGTTCGACACCCTCGACTGGACGCGCCGGCTGTCGCAGCCCTGAAGCGTGCCGATCGCCGCCCGCGTCAAGCGGGCGTGACCGGCACCTGGAAGACCTCGCGCAGGTAGGCGACGTAGGACGGGTCGTAATCCATCGTCTTCGACGGCTCGTCGCTGATCTTGGCCACCGGCTGGCCGTTGCAGCGCGTCATCTTGATGACGATCTGCAGCGCCTCGTAGCCGAGGTCGTTGGTGAGGTTGGTGCCGATGCCGAACGAGGTTGGCGCGCGGCCCTTGAAGTAATTGAAGAGCTTCAGCGCCAAAGGCACGTTCAGCGAATCCGAGAACACCATCGTCTTCGTCCGCGGGTCGATGCGCATCTTCTGGTAGTGCGCGATCAGCTTCTCGCCCCATTCGAACGGGTCGCCGGAATCGTGGCGCACGCCGTCGAACAGCTTGCAGAAGAAGAGGTCGAAGTCGCGCAGGAATGCCTCCATGCCGCAGACGTCCGACAGCGCGATACCGAGGTCGCCGCGATACTCGCGCGCCCACGTGTTGAACGCGAAGACCTGCGAATCGCGCAGCCGCGGGCCCACGGCCTGGCAGGCCTGCAGGTACTCGTGTGCCATCGTGCCCAGCGGCGTCAGCTGGTGGTCCATCGCGAGGCGCACGTTGCTCGTGCCGACGAGCTTGTGGCCGATGCCGGACTTGAGCGTGCGCACCACCTCGTCCTGCCACGTGCGCGAGAAGCGGCGCCGCGTGCCGTAATCGGCGATCCTGAAATCGCTGTCCTCCACCGCGCGCAGCATCCCGATCTTTTCCGCCAGCCGCGCGCGGCCGCCCGCGTAGTCCGGCTGCGGATGCACGTTGCGGTTGTAGACCTCCGACACGATGGCGAGCACCGGCACTTCGAACAGGATCGTGTGCAGCCAGGGGCCCTTGATCGTGATGTCGATCTCGCCCGGATGGCCGTCGAGCGGCGTCACCTTGATGAAACGCTCGTTCAACTGGAACAGCGCTAGCAGGTCGACGAAGTCGCTCTTGAAGAAGCGCCAGCTGCGCAGGTACTCGAGCTCGGCGCGCGTGAAGCGCACACGGCACAACTCGCGGATCTCCGCCTCGATCTCCGCGGCGCAGGGCCGCAGGTCCACGCCCGCGTTGCGGCACTTGAACCGGTACTCCACCTGGGCGCCCGGAAAGTGATGCAGCACCACCTGCATCATCGTGAATTTGTAAAGGTCGGTGTCGAGCAGCGACTCGATGATCATGGAAACGGGATGCGGGCGGTGGGTCGCAAAGGGCGGATGTTACCGTGCCGCCCGTGTTGCAGCGCGGCGCGGGCCCGCGAGCGGCGCTCGCCCGGGCGTGCTTCCGGCGCGTCGCCGGCCCCGCTATCATCCGCGCCATGCTGATCAACTGCGTCGCCTACCAGGACGGCCGCAAGCTGGCCGACATCGCGGTCGAGGACATCTCCGACTACGTCAGCCGGCCGGACTGCTTCGTCTGGGTGGCCGCGTTCGAGCCGTCGCCGTCCGAGCTGTCGCTGATGCAGGAGGAGTTCGGGCTGCACGAGCTGGCCGTCGAGGACGCGCGCGCTGCGCACCAGCGGCCCAAGCTCGAGGAATACGGCGACATGCTGTTCTGCGTGATGCGCACGGTGGAGCGCGGCGCGCCGCCCGACAACGAACTGATCGAAGGCCAGGTCTCGGTGTTCGTCGGCAAGAACTACGTGCTGTCCGTGCGCCAGGGCTCGAAGCAGGGCTTCGCCAACATCCGCGCGCGCAGCGAGCGGGAGCCCGATTTGCTGCGCCGCGGCTCCGGCTACGTGTTCTATGCACTGATGGACACGATCGTCGACCGCTACTTCCCGATCCTCGACGACCTGGAAACGCGCCTCGAGGCCCTGGAAGTGCAGATGTTCAAGCGCCCGCCTACGCGCCAGGGCATCGAGGAGTTCTACAGCTTGAAGCAGGAGCTGATGACGCTGCGCCACGCCGTGAGCCCGCTCGCCGAAGTCGCGAGCAAGCTCTACGGCGGCCGCGTGCCCATGGCCTGCTCCGGGCTGCAGGAATATTTCCGCGACGTCTTCGACCACCTCGTGCGCCTGAACGCGGAGATCGAAAGCATGCGCGAAATGCTGCAGACGGCGATCTCGGTGTCGCTGACGCTCGTCAGCATCGCGGAAAGCGAAATCACGAAGAAGCTCGCCGCGTGGGGCGCGCTGATCACCGTGCCGACTCTGATCGCCGGTGTCTACGGGATGAACTTCGAGAAGATGCCTGAGCTGCACTGGGCGTTCGGCTATCCGTTCGCGATCGTGGCGATGGTGGTCATCGACGGGTTGTTGTGGCTGCGCTTCCGGAAGGTGGGGTGGGTGTGACGTTGCGCCCCTTCGTGGCGTTCCACGTCGAGTGGCGGGTATTCGAGGGCTTCGCGAAGGCGCCCTGCGAGGCGCGACGAGGCGCCCTCCCCGAATACCCACCACTCGACGTAGCCACGCTTCGATTGGCTCGCACCGTCACACGACGCCGTTCCGGCGTTTGCTTCGAGCGGTCCGCATCGCTGAACGCGAGCGATCAACTCTGCCCGCCTCGAACCTTCCTGCAAGCGCAATTGCCTTGCGCACGGCGAACCCCTCTCGCATCGAACATCACACGCTGCGGCAGCGCGAGGGGCACAGGTGATACCGCTGACACCTTCGCGGTCGTCACGCGCGGGCGAGCACCGTCGAGGCGGGGGTTGAGCGCGGGGGCGCCTCGCCGCGACCGCAGGTCGCCTTCGTGAAGCCCCCGCGCCTAACCCCCGCCTCGACGCGCAACGCAACGACACGCGCAACCCTACCGTGAAGGCGTCAGCGGTATCACCCGCGCCCCCTCACGCTGCGGCAGCGGCCACGCGGGCTGCAGCGTCACATGCTCGATACCGTAACGCTCGCGCAACATGCGCTGCGCCGCCACCAGCACGCCGGGCCACTCGGCACCGCTGTCGACGTTGACGTGCGCGGACAGCGCGACGGCCGCGCTGCCCATGTGCCAGACGTGCAGGTCGTGGACGCCCGCGACGTGCGGCAGGCCGGCAAGCGACGTGCCGATCGCCTCGAAGTCGAGGTGAGTGGGCACGCCTTCCATCAGCACCGACGTCGTGCGCCGGAGCAGACGCCACGTCGAGCGCAGGATCAGCAGCGAGATCGCGATGGACAGCAGCGGATCGATCGGAAGCCAGCCGGTCCACGCGATGACGAGGCCGGCGACGATGGCGGCGATCGAGCCCAGCGCGTCGCTGACGACATGGAGCCACGCGGCATGCAGGTTCAGCGAGTCGCCGCCGCGCGCCAGCACCCACGCGGCGATCACGTTCACGACGAGGCCCGCCGTCGCGATGCCGGCGACCAGCGCGCCCTGCACCGGCGTCGGGTCAGCGAGCCGGCGCACGGCCTCGATGACGATGAACGCGACGATCAACAGCATCGCGAGCGCGTTGACGAACGCGGCGAGCACCTCGGCGCGCGCATAGCCGTAGCTCGCCCGCACCGACGGCGGGCGCCGCGCGATCCGCTGCGCGAACAGCGCGAGGCCCAGCGCGCCGGCGTCGGCGAACATGTGGCCGGCATCGGACAGCAGCGCCAGCGAGCCGCTGATCCAGCCGCCGGCCGCCTCGACGATCGCGAAGCCGGCCGTCAGGACCAGCGCGATGGCCAACGCCCGGCCGCCGGCGGCGGCGTGGTCGTGCGCATGGTCGTGGTCGTGCGCATGGTCGTGGTCGTCGCCGTGCGCGTGGTCGTCGCCGTGAGCGTGGTCATGGTCGTGGTCGCGCATGGGCTCGCCGGCGTGGTCGTGCCCCGCGAGGTGCTCGTGCCCGTCGTGCGCGTGATGAGCCATCGTCCGACAGTGTAATCACTGCGGGCGGCCGCGCGCGCTACATCTGCTTGAAGAGGTGCGAGTAGGCGCGCGACACCGTGATCCGCTCGGCGCGCCCGCGCATCGCCAGCGTCACGCGGCCCGCCAGGTCGCGCGTCGTCGTGGCGATGTGCGCGACGTTGACCAGCGTGCTCCGGTGCACCTGCCAGAAGCGGTCGGGATCGAGCTGGCCGGCGATCTCCTTCAGCGGCGTGCGGATCAGCGACTCGCCGTCGGCCGTGAACACGCTCGTGTACTTGTCGTTGGACTGGAAGTACGCGACGTCGTCGACGGCGATCAGCCGCACCTGCGGGCCCACCGCCGCGCGTATCCACGCCAGCCGCGGCGGCCCGTTCGGCACCGCGAGGCCGGGCAGTTCGCGCGCCAGCGCCGCCAGCAGGTCCGGCAGCCGGCCGGTGTCGGGCTGCACGGCGGTCTCGATGCGCTCGCGCAAACGCGCGATCGTCTGCGCGAGCCGCTCGTCGCTGACGGGCTTCAGCAGGTAGTCGAACGCGGCGCGCTCGAAGGCTGTCACCGCGTACTGGTCGTGCGCGGTGACGAACACCACGTGCGTGCCGGCGCCCGCGCCGCGCGCGACGTCGAGTCCCGTGAGGCCCGGCATCCGGATGTCCAGGAACGCGATGTCCGGCGCCTCGCGCTCGAGCAGTGCGCGCGCATCCGGCCCGTTGGCGGCGATGCCTGCGATCACGAGCTCCGGCCACAACGCGGCGAGGCGCTCCGCGAGGTGCGTCGCGAGCCGCGCCTCGTCGTCGGCGATGATCGCGGTGATGCGCCGCGCGTTCACAGCGGCAGCCGCACGATGACGCGCGTACCGCGCGGCGCGTTGTCTTCGATGGCCAGCGCCGCCCGCGTGCCGTACAGCGTGGCAAGCCGCGCGCGCAGGTTGGCGAGGCCGATGCCGGTGGACGCGCGCTGCGTCGTCGCCGCAATACCCGCCCCCGTATCGGCGACAGTCAGCACCAGACCGTCGCGGTCGCGTCGCGCGTCGATCGCGATGCGGCCGCCGTCGATCAGCGGCTCCAGCCCGTGCTTGACCGCGTTCTCGACCAGCGGCTGCAGCAAGGCCGGCGGCATCGTCGCATCCATGAGCTCCGGCGGGATGTCGACGGTCCACGCGAGCCGCGGCCCCATCCGCAACGCGAGCACGTCCAGGTAGGCGCGCGTCCATTCGACCTGGCTCGCGAGCGTCGACGCGCCGGTGGCCGAGCGTGCCGCCGCGTGCAGCAGCGACGTGAGCCGCGCCAGCATCAGTCGCGCGGCGGCGGGATCCGTCGCGACCAGCGCGTCGACGTGCGCCAGCGTGTTGTACAGGAAGTGCGGCTCCACCTGCGCCTCGAGCAGCTTCATCTGCGCGATCGTGGCTGCGCGTTCCGCCGCCGCCACGGCAGCCTGCTCACGGGCGCGCATCGCTTCGGCGCGGGCCGCGCGCTCGCGGGGCACGAAGATCAGCAGCAGCGCCGTCGTGATGACCACCGACACGAGCGTCATCGCGCCCGCGCCTTCGGGCGTCAGCACCCAGCGCTGCATGCGGAAGTTGCCGATCAGGCCGGCCGCCAGCCACATCCCGGCGAGCACGCAGGCGAGCGGCACCAGCGTGTAATACAGCGTGCGCGCGAGTCCGCTCGCTTCGCGCAGCGCGGGCCAGCGCCGGTTGGCATAAGCGAACGCGGCGTGGATCAGGCTGCCGATGCACTGGGCGATGACGAAGTTGGAGGCGAAGAACCGCCACGTGACGCTCGCCGGGTCGTACAGCAGCCCGAGGCCGGTGAACAGCGCGGCAAAGGCCGTGTTCCACAGCAGCGTCACCGTCAGGTCGCGCGCGATGCCCGGCTTCCAGCGCGAGAAGAACGGAAGGGCGAGCAGCGGGTGCGACTCCATCGAGTTGTCGCAGGCGAACGGGCGGTACCAGCGGCGGGCGGTCGAGCGGGATTCCATGGCGCCATGGTGCCGGGTCGGCGGACCGCGCGTAAGTGGGGAGGCCACGAACGGGGGCCGGAGGGCGCCAGTTGCCGCCGGCGGTCGCCAATGGTCGGCGACGTTCGCCGGCGGCGACTTTCTTCGCGGGCCGGTGGCCACGCACCGGTGGCAAGCCCCCGCCAAACGCGTGCCGCCCGGTAAAATCGCCCCCGATGCCGACGCTCGCCGACCGCCTGGACGCCCTGCTGCCGCAGACGCAATGCACGCGCTGCGGCTATGCGGACTGCCGCGCCTATGCCGACGCGATGGCGGACGAGGCCGCGCCGGCCAATCGCTGCCCGCCGGGGGGCGACGCGACGCTCGTTGCGCTGTCGCTGGCCACGGGCCAGCCGCTGCGCGCGCTCGACCCCGTATGCGGCAGCCCCGGCCCGCTGCTTGTCGCCGTCATCGACGAGCAGCGCTGCATCGGTTGCACGCTGTGCATCCGCGCCTGCCCGGTCGACGCGATCGTCGGCGGCGGCAAGCGGATGCACACGGTGCTCGCCACGTGGTGCTCGGGCTGCGAGCTGTGCATCGCGCCCTGCCCCGTCGACTGCATCGCGATGGTGGACGCCGGACGCCCGTGGACCAGCGCCGACATGGCCGCGGGACGCGAGCATCACCGCGCACGCGACGCGCGGCTCGCGCGCAACGAGCCGGTGGCGCGCCGCCGCGCGGCCCGCGCGTCCACGCTCACGACGGAGCCGGCCCGGAACGCGGCCGTCGCCGCTGCGCTGGCACGAGCCCGTGCGCGACGGACGGCGCGCGGCGACGACCCGGGTCGCCGTTGAACGCGCCGCGCCGCCGCGTGGCCCTGGCCGCGCTGGCCGCCTGTGCATCGCTCGGCATCACCGCCCTTCCGCTCGCAGCCGCTCCCATGCCCGACGACGACTTCTCCGCACGCCTCGACCGCCTGTGGAACTACAACGACCCGGCGGCCAGCGCCGAGCGTTTCACCGCCTTGCGCCGCGACTACGCGCCGGCGAGCCGCGAGGCGCTGGAGATCGACACGCAACTCGCGCGCACCGAAAGCCTGCGCCGCCAGTTCGCCGCGGCGCATGCGCGGCTCGACGCCGTCGAGCCCAAGCTCGGCACCGTCGATCCGCGCGTCACCGTGCGCTACCGGCTGGAGCGCGGCCGCACGTACAACTCGGCGGGCGACCGCGAACGTGCGCGGCCGCTGTTCGCCGCGGCGTACGAGCTCGCCACGGCGTCGGGTCGCGACGGTGACGAGTTCTATGCGATCGACGCGCTGCACATGCTCGCGATCGTGGCGCCCGGCGACGAGGCGATGGCGTGGAACCGCAAGGCGCTTGCCGCGGCGACGCAGGCCCGCGACCCACGCGCCCGCGGCTGGCGCGCATCGCTGCTCAACAACATCGGCTGGACGTATTTCGACGCGGGCGATTACGCGGCGGCCGTCGGCGCGTGGGAGCCCGCGCTGGCGCTGCGCGTCGAGGCCGGTGATCCGACGCGCGTCCGCGAAGCGCGCTGGGTGCTCGCACGCGGCTGGCGCGCTGAAGGCCGCCTGGATGACGCCGAGCGCGCGCAGCTTCAGCTCGTCGCCGAAACGGAAGCGGCCCACGCGCCCGATGGCTACGTCTACGAGGAATTGATGGAAATCGCCGCCGCGCGCGGCCATACCGCGGCGGCAACGAATTGGGCCACGCGCCTACCCGTTGCTGCGCGACGACCCGGACCTCGCCGGCGAACCCGCGCGTGTGGCGCGGATGGCCGCGCTCGCGGGTGGGAAGCCATGAATCCGGCCAAGCGCCTCGCGATCTTCGAGCGCCTGCGCGCGGCCGACCCGCATCCGCGCAGCGAGCTCGTCTACAAGACACCTTACGAGTTGCTCGTCGCGGTGGTGCTGTCGGCGCAGGCCACCGACAAGAGCGTGAACCTGGCGACGAAGCGACTGTTCCCGGTGGCGCGCACGCCGCGGGCGATGGTGAAGCTGGGCGTCGCGAAGCTCGAACCCTACATCAGCTCGATCGGCCTGTGGCGGATGAAGGCGAAGAACGTCGTCGCGCTGTCGCAGCAGCTTCTCGACCTGCACGGCGGCAAGGTGCCGCAGACGCGCGAGGAACTGCAGGCGTTGCCCGGCGTCGGCCGCAAGACCGCGAACGTGGTGCTGAACGTCGCATTCGGCCAGCCGACGATCGCGGTCGACACGCACATCTTCCGCGTGTCGAATCGCACCGGCCTGGCGCCCGGCAAGGACGTCGAGGCGGTGGAAGCGAAGCTCGAGAAAGTGGTGCCCGATGAATTCAAGCTGAACGCGCACCACTGGCTGATCCTGCACGGCCGGTACGTGTGCACTGCGCGCTCGCCGAAGTGCGGCACGTGCCTCATCGTCGACCTGTGCGAATACAAGCACAAGAACCTGCCGCGCGACTGACATGTACGCTCCGAGCCGCGACCAGGCCCGCCAGTTCCTCGCCGACGCGTGGGGCAAGTACCGCGCGAGCGCGCCGCTGACGGACCTCGAGAAAATCGCCGTCGGTATCATCGCGCGCCATCCCGAGTACCACGCGGTGCTGGAGGACGCGGAGCGCCACGTCGCGCGCGACTACGCGCCGGAAGCCGGCGCGATCAACCCGTTCCTGCACCTGTCGCTGCATCTCGCCGTGGCGGAGCAGCTGTCGATCGACCAGCCGCCCGGCATACGCGCGGAGTTCGAGCGCATCCGTGGCGCGCTCGGCGACGAGCACGCGGCGTTGCATCGCGTGGTGGACGCGCTGGCGGAAACGATCTGGCAGGCGCAGCGGACCGGGGCATCGCCCGACGGCGCGCGCTACCTGGAACTGCTGCGCGCCGGCTAATTGGGGTCAGACACCATTTGGGCTAATTGGGGTCAGACGCCAGCGAATTGGGGTCAGACACCATTTGATTTTCTGCGAGAGCAGTCCGGCAGAAGATCAAATGGTGTCTGACCCCGGCTCCGCATCGTCTGACCCCAATTAGCCCAAATGGTGTCTGACCCCAATTAGTCTCAGTACTTGTCGACCAGGACCGGCGGCTGCGCGGCGTAATACGCGGCGACGTTCTCGATGTCCCGCGCGCTCAAACCGGCCGCCATCGGCGCCATGATCGCGTTCTTGCGCTTGCCCGACTTGTAGTCGCGCAGCGCCTTCGCGAGGTACAGCGGATGCTGGCCCGCGAGCTTGGGGTAATCGGGCGTCGTGCTGTTGCCGTCCAGGCCATGGCAGGCGGCGCAAACCTGCTGCGCCTTGGCCTTGCCGGCCTCGAGGTCGGCGGCACCCGCGGGCGAGACCGCCGCGAACGCGAGCGCGGCAGCGGCCGCGGTAAGTGCGAAACGCGTGCGCATCACTTGACCCCCGTCGAAAGCCCGCTCTGCGCGTAGTACGCGGCGAGATCGGCCATGTCCTGGTCCGAGAGCTGGGCCGCGATGCTGCGCATCGTCGGGTGCGAGCGGTCACCCGCCTTGTACTCCTGCAGCGCCTTGACCAGGTATGCCGGATGCTGGCCCGCGATCTTGGGCACGTCGTAGACCTCGGGATAGGCGGTGCGCCAGCCGGGGATGCCGTGGCAGCCCTGGCACATCTGGATCTTCTGCGCGCCGCGCGCGGGATCGCCGACCAGGGTCTGGGCGGTGGCCAGCGCAGGCGCCAGGGCGGCGGCTGCGAACAAGCAGAGGGCAAGTGGGCGGGTGGTCATCATCGGGAGTGCATTGTGCAAAGCCGCACGATTTTATGCGGCCGTGCAGGGGAGGGTCAATTGCAACACGTATGCGGACGCCGGCGCCGCGCGTTCAGCGCTCGAGGTACTGCATCTTGTCCGGCACGTCCTTCCACTCGTCCGCGTCGGCGGGCGCAGGCTTGCGCTCGGTGATGGGCTTCCACACCTTCGCGAGTTCGGCGTTGATCGTCTTGAACGCCTGCTGCTCGGGCGGCACGTCGTCTTCCGCGTAGATGGCCTCCACCGGGCACTCGGCGACGCACAGCGTGCAGTCGATGCACTCGTCCGGGTCGATCACCAGGAAGTTGGCGCCTTCGCGGAAACAGTCCACCGGGCATACGTCCACGCAGTCGGTGTACTTGCAGCGAATGCAACTTTCGGTGACGACGTAGGTCATGGGCAGGCGGCAGCGAGGCGGAAAACGGCGTCGGGCGACGCAAGGACTTGAATTTTAGCAGATTCGCCGCCATCGTCTGGAGCGGACCCTGCGCTCGCGCTTGCGCAACGGGCGTCCGGTGAGCTACCGTACCGCCGCTCGAGGTCGGCGCTCGCCGGCCTTCCACCCTACCATCGACAATGAGGGCGATCCCCGTGACGCCGGCCATGCGCCGCCGGGCTTCACCCGAAAGGTTCAACCCATGAGTGAAATGATCAAGCACGTTTCCGATTCGACGTTCGACACGGATGTCATCAACTCCGGCCAGCCGGTGCTGGTGGACTTCTGGGCGGAATGGTGCGGTCCCTGCAAGATGTTCGCGCCGATCCTCGACGAGATCGCGAAGGAATACGAGGGCAAGCTGACCATCGCCAAGATGGACATCGACAAGAATCCCGCCACGCCCGCCAAGTACCACATCCGGGGCATCCCGACGGTCATCCTGTACAAGGGTGGCGAGGCGCAGGCGCAGAAGGTCGGCGCGCTGACCAAGTCGCAGCTCACCGCTTTCCTTGACAGCCACGTCTAACCCCGTTAGCCTCCCCTTCCTGTAATCCCGGCGCCGGTCCCAGAGGACCACCGCCGGGATCCCGGGCCCGCTGCCAACGTCTCGCGGCGCCCGATTTCCCCGATCCGGATTCCTAAGCTTCGCGGCCGTCAGTGCCGCCCTTGCCGCTCACTCGCGCGCCCTCCCGCCGTCCCGCACCCATGCATCTCTCAGAACTCAAAGCCAAGCACGTCTCCGAACTGCTCGACATCGCGAACTCGATGGAAATCGAGGGCGCGAACCGCATGCGCAAGCACGACCTGATCTTCGCGCTGCTCAAAGCCCAGGCGAAGAAGGGCGAAAGCATCTTCGGCGAAGGCGTGCTCGAAGTGCTGCCTGACGGCTTCGGCTTCCTGCGCGCGCCCGACACCAGCTACCTCGCGGGCACGGACGACATCTACATCTCGCCGTCGCAGATCCGTCGCTTCAACCTGCATACGGGCGACACGATCGAGGGCGAGATCCGCACGCCGAAGGACGGCGAGCGCTACTTCGCGCTGGTCAAGGTGGACCGCGTCAACAGCGAGCCGCCGGAAGCCGCGAAGAACAAGATCCTGTTCGAGAACCTGACGCCGCTGTTCCCCGACGAGCCGCTGACGCTCGAGCGCGACATCAAGGCGGAAGAGAACATCACCGGCCGCGTCATCGACATCATCGCGCCCATCGGCAAGGGCCAGCGCGGCCTGCTCGTCGCGTCGCCCAAGTCAGGCAAGACGGTCATGCTGCAGCACATCGCGCATGCGCTCGCGTCGAACTATCCGGA
>JBGAIC010000039.1:0-30542 GCA_044225845.1 Casimicrobiaceae bacterium | reverse complement strand
TCACGACGTTCTCCGGCGCCATTGCGGCTACCGCGCAGCATGCGGACGCGGCCCGGGCCATGCTGGCCTTCATGGCCGCGCCTGCATCCGCCGATGCCAAGCGGCGTCAGGGCATGGAGCCCGCCTGAACCACAGATTCAAAAAAAGGAAAGAGGAAGACATGTCACTCATCATCGACTGCCACGGCCACTACACCACCGCGCCCAAGGCGCTGGAGAACTGGCGCAACGCGCAGATCGCCGGCATCAAGGACCCGGCGCTCAGCCCCAAAGCCGCCGACCTGAAGATCAGCGACGACGAGCTGCGCGAGAGTATCGAGACCAACCAGCTCAAGCTCATGCGGGAACGCGGCAGCGACATGACGCTGTTCAGCCCGCGTGCGAGCTTCATGGCGCACCACATCGGCGATTTCCAGGTGTCGAGCACGTGGGCCGCCATCTGCAACGAGCTCTGCTTCCGCGTGGCGAAGCTGTTCCCCGGGCGCTTCGTGCCGGCGGCGATGCTGCCGCAAAGCCCGGGCGTCGCTCCCGCCACGTGCATTCCCGAGATGGTGAAGTGCATCGAGCAGTACGGCAACGTCGCGATCAACCTCAATCCCGATCCTTCCGGCGGCCACTGGACCAGCCCACCGCTCACGGACCGCGTGTGGTACCCGATCTACGAGAAGATGGTCGAGTACGACGTGCCGGCGATGGTGCACGTCAGCACCAGCTGCAATCCCGCGTTCCACACGACGGGCGCGCACTACATCAACGCGGACACGACGGCGTTCATGCAGCTGATCCAGGGCGACCTGTTCCACGATTTCCCCACGCTGAAGCTCGTGATCCCGCACGGCGGCGGCGCGGCGCCCTATCATTGGGGTCGCTACCGGGGTCTCGCGCAGGAGATGAAGAAACCGCTGCTCGAGGACCACCTGCTGCACAACGTGTTCTTCGACACCTGCGTCTATCATCAGCCGGGCATCGACCTGCTGGCCAACGTGATCCCCGTCGACAACATCCTGTTCGCCAGCGAGATGATCGGCGCCGTGCGCGGCATCGACCCGCGCACGGGGCACTACTACGACGACACGAAGCGCTACATCGAAGGCAACGCCGCGCTGACGGCGGCCGACCGCTACAAGATCTACGAAGGCAACGCGCGCCGCGTCTATCCGCGCATCAACGCCGCATTGCCCGCGAGCCACTGAAGGAAGCCACCATGTACGAACTGGGCGTCGTCCACCGCAACGTCAAGCGCGCCGATCGCGACACCGCCGTCGCGCTCGGCAAGCTCGGCACGGCCACCGTGCACGAGGCGCAGGGCCGCGTCGGCCTGATGCAGCCTTACATGCGGCCGATCTACGCCGGCGCGCACGCGGCCGGTCCGGTGGTCACCGTGCTGCTGCAGCCGGGCGACAACTGGATGCTGCACGTCGTGGCCGAGCAGATCCAGCCGGGCGACGTCGTCGTCGCCGCGATCACCGCAGGCTGCACCGACGGCTATTTCGGCGACCTGCTGGCCACCAGCTTCAAGGCGCGGGGCGCGGCCGGTTTCGTCATCGACGGCGGCGTGCGCGACGTCGCCTATCTCACGGAGATGAAGTTCCCCACGTGGAGCAAGGCGATCTCGGCCAAGGGCACCGTCAAGGCGACGCTCGGCTCCGTGAACATCCCTCAATGTCCGCGCGGGCGTCGGTGCAGATCGGCGACGTCGTGGCCGACGACGACGGCATCGTCATCGTGCCCGCGGCCACCGCGGCCGACACGCTGGCCAAGGCGACGGCGCGCGAGGCGAACGAAGGCGACAAGCGCGCGCGGCTCGCCGCCGGCGTGCTGGGCCTCGACATGTACGCGATGCGCCGGCCAAGGGCAGGCCTGCGCTACGTCGACGAAGCGCGGATGGACGCGGCGCACAGTTGCGCGGCATCGCGTCGAAGGCCGTATCCGGCGCGCTGGCCGCGCCAGGCAGGCGCAGCGCGCGCGGCCGAGGACGGCCGCCCGATCGCCGTCGAGGCCATCGGCGGGGTCACGGCGCAGGCGCGCGTGGCGGCAGGCGAGGCGTTCGACTTCGTCGTGCTCGCGGCCAACGCGATCGACGACCTCGCGACGCAAGGGCGCGTGGACGCGGCGAGCCGCACGGTGTTCGCGCTGTCGACGATGGTCGTGGCCGTACGCGCGGCGCGCCGCTGCCTCCGCTCGCCACCGAGGACGACCTGCGCGCCGCATTGCTCGCGGCGCCGCGGATCGCCTACTCCACGGGCCCCAGCGGCCAGCATCTGCTCGCGTTGTTGGAGGCGCTGGGGGCTCGCCGATGCGTTGCGCGACCGTCTGGTGCTCGCGCCTCCGGGCGACCAGCGTCGCGAGCCGCGTCGCTGCCGGTGACGCCGACGTCGGCATCCAGCAGCTCAGCGAGATGCAGGGCGCGTCGGGCATCACGATCGCCGGGCCGTTGCCGCCGGGGCGCAGATGACCACCGCGTTCGTCGCGGCCGTGTGCACGACGGCGCGCGATCCCCTGGCCACGCGCGCGCTGCTCGGCTGGCTCGCCGCCGCCGACACCAGCGACCAAGCTCGGTTACGGGCTCGCCGGCGCGACGCCCGCCTGACGCGGCGCGCGCGGCGGCGCATGGCCGTGCGCCGGCCCGGTCGGCCCGGTGGATGGGCCGTCTCCTCTGCGACCATCCGAGCACGTCCAGCACGCCCGGCGCGCGCCGCGCCAGTTCGTCCATCAGCAGCTGCGCGCCGGGCCAGGTGAGCGCGTCGGCGCGGCGCGTGATGCCGATCATGCGCTCGGTCTCCGGCAGCGCGATCGGCAGGCGCACGACGAGCCCCACTTCGATCTCGTACGCGAGCTGCCGCGCCGACGTCGCCGTCAATAGATCGCTGCTTGTCACGCCGCTGCACGACGGCAAGGTCGCTCGTCTCGATCACGACGTTCGGCGGCGGCAAGCCGCGTTCCGCGAGCGCGCGCTCGAACAGCAGGCGATTGGGCGTGTTGGCGCGCGACAGCACCCAGCGTCCGCGCCGAGGTCGGCGAGCGTGACGCGGCGCGCCGCGCCAGCCGATGGCCGCGGCGCACGAAGATCGCGAGCTGGTCGCGCGCGACGGCGATGCCTTCGAGATCGGGCGCAACCGCGAGCGCGCGCAACGCGCCCAGCACGAAGTCGATGTCGCCGGCGCGCAGGCCCGCGGCCAGCGCCTCGAAGCTGCCTTCGAGCGTCGCGACGCGCAGGCCCGGGTGCGCGGCGACGATCGCCGCGGCCGCCTCGGCAACAGGGCGCGTGCGGCACAGCGGCAGCGCGCCCACCGTGACCGTGCCCCGCGTGTGGCCGCGCAGCGCGTCGATGTCCGCCGCCGCATGGCGCACCTCGGCGAGCGCGCGTTTCAGGTGCAGCACCAGCGCCGCGCCGGCGAGCGTGGGGATCATGCCACGCGCGGTGCGCTGGAACAGCAGCGTGCCCACGCTGTCCTCGAGCTGGCGCACCGCCATGCTGATCGCCGGCTGCGTGACGCCCATCGTGCGCGCCACCGTCGGCATGTGCTGCTGCTCGGCGAGCGCGACGATCGCGCGCACGCGGCGCTCGTGCGTCAGCATGCTGAAGATCGCGGCGGTGCGCTCGTCGCGGCGCGGCCCCATCGACGCGATTTCGGCGCGCGCCGTCTTGAGCTCCGCCTGCACGCGGCGGGCGCGCACGAGCAGCGCCTTGCCGTACTCGGTGAGCAGCATGCCGCGCGCGCGGCGCTCGAACAGCTCGACGCCGAGCTCGCCTTCCAGCTTGCGGATGGAGCGCGACACCGCCGATTGCGCGCGGAACAGCGCCAGGCCCGCGCGGTGCGCGCTGCCCTGTTCGGCCACGGCCAGGAACGCGCGCAGATGGCGAAGCTCGGGACGCATGAAGTTGTCGTTCGATAATCGGCCAGCCAGGCGCCAGTTTAGCGAAATCCCGTCGCGGCGAGCCGGTACGATCAACTTTTTCGCTTGACGCACCGCAGCGAAAACGCATTTCCGCAGCCGTCTCGTTCATAATTGCGCGCCGGCCGCCGTCGACGCGCGGCCCAGGACAACATTGCCCCCGCTGGCAGGAGGAGACGTCATGCGCTTCACCCGAATTTCGCTCGTCGCAATGCTGGGGCTCGCCCTGGCGCAAACCGCGGCTGCGCAGCAGCCGATCAAGATTTCCGGGCTCGTCGAGTTGTCGGGCACGGGCGCCACGTCCGGCAGCAACTTCGACAACGGCGCCAAGCTCGCCGTCAAGGAGATCAACGCCGCCGGCGGCATCATGGGCCGCAAGATCGAGTACACCAGCGCGGACACGCAATCGAACCCGCAGATCGCGAAGTCGCTGGCGCAACGCGCCGTGGACGACGGCGCCTACGTCGTCATGGGCCCCGTGTTCTCCGGCTCGATCATGGTGTCGATGGCCGAAACGCGGAAGGCCGAGATCCCCAACTTCACCGGCGGTGAAGCGGCGTCGATCACGCAGCAGGGCAATCCGTACATCTTCCGCACGTCGTTCACGCAGACCACCGCGATGCCCAAGGTCGCGCGCTACATCGCCGACGACCTGAAGGCGAAGACCGTCGCGGTCATCTGGGTCAACAACGACTTCGGCAAGGGCGGCCGCGACACGATCATCAAGGACCTCGAGAAGCGCGGCGTCAAGATCGTCGCCGACATCTCCACGGACCCGGGCCAGGTCGACTTCAGCGGCGCCGTGCTGAAGGCCAAGCAGTCGAACGCCGACGCGCTGTTCGTGTACACGAACGAGGAAGAGTCGGCGCGCGCGCTGCGCGAACTGCGCAAGCAGGGCTACGACAAGCCGATCGTCGGCGAAACGGTGCTGACGAGCCAGAAGGTGATCGAGCTGGCCGGCGACGCCGCCAACGGCGCCGTGGCGCACGTGGGCCTCACCGCCGACGCGCCGCAACCGCAGATCCAGGCCTACGACAAGCGCTTCCAGGCCGAGTACAAGACGCGCGGCGACCACAACGCGATGAAGGGCTACAGCGCCATCTACATCATCAAGGTGCTGACGGAACGGCTGGGCAAGGTGGACCCGAAGGCGTTCGCGGCCGCGATGCACGGCGCCAAGTTCACGGTCAAGGAAAACCCGGGCGTGCTGCTGGACGTGACGTTCGACCAGAACGGCGACCTCGACCGCGAAAGCTTCATGACCAAGGTCGTGAACGGCAAGCAGGTCGTCGTCGCGACGCTGCCGGCGCTCGGCGCGGCGAAGTAGATGACGATGGAAGGCCCGCACGCGTTCGGCATCGCGGGCCTGCTCGCCTGGTGGCCGGTGGCGCATCGCGCTCGCCGGTCATCCACAACCACTGGCTGCAGCAATACGGGATTCCCGGGCGCTATGTGCTGTTCGGTGTGCCGCCCGAGAACCTCGAGGCCGCGGTGCGCGGCATCGCGGTGCTCGGCTTGCGCGGATGCAACGTCACCACGCCGCACAAGCAGGCGATCTTCCCGTTGCTGGATCGCGTCGACGACCTCGCGCGCACGATCGGTGCCGTCAACACGGTGGTCGTCGAGAAGGACGGCTCGCTGACGGGCTTCAACAACGACGGCAACGGCTTCGTGCAGAGCCTGCGCGATGCCGATCCTTCCTGGAAACCCGCGAAGGGCCCGATCCTGGTGCTCGGCGCCGGCGGTGCGGCGCGCGCGGTCGTCGCCAGCCTGGCGGCGCAGGGCGCGCGCGAGATCCGCGTGACCAACCGCACGGTGGACAAGGCGCAGGAGATCGCCGACGCCGTCGGCAGCGTCGTGCGCGTCGTGCCCTGGGACCAGCGCGAGGACGCGCTCGACGGCATCGCCGCGCTCGCCAACGCTACGAGCCTGGGCATGAAGGACAAGCCGCCGCTTGCCATGCCGCTCGCGCGGCTGCCTAAGCACACGGTCGTCGGCGACCTCATCTACATCCCGCCGGAGACGCCCCTGCTCGCGGACGCGCGTGCGCGCGGCAACGTCACCGTCAACGGCCTGGGCCTGCTGCTCAACCAGGCGCGGCCCGCGTTCAACGCCTGGTTCGGCGTGATGCCGGAGATCACGCCAGCGTTGCGCGCGGCCATCGCCGCGACATTCGCGTGAGCGGCGACGCGTCGATCTTCGCCGCGCCGAAGATCGACTGCCACGTCCACGTCCTCGATCCCGCGCGCTTTCCCTACGCGACCGACGTCCACTATCGGCCTGCGGGCCAGGAGATGGGCGGCTACGAGGACCTGGTCGGCGTCATGGACGCCTATGGCACGCGGCACGCGCTGATCGTCGGTCCCAATTCCGGCTACGGCCTGGACAACCGCTACCTGCTGCACGCGCTGCGCGAAAGTCGCCGGCGCTGCAAGGGCATCGCCGTCGTCCGCAACGACGCGAGCCGCGACGAACTCGCGGCGCTGAAGGCGGCGGGCATCGTCGGCGTCGCGTGGAACGTGACGTTCTACGGCTCGACGTACTACGACGACGCGGATCCGCTGCTCGCGCGCCTCGCGGAGCTGGACCTGTGCGTGTCGATCCAGGTGGAGCACGACCAGTTCGCGATCATGGCGCCGCGGCTGCGGGACAGCGGCGTGCGCGTGCTGGTCGATCACTGCGGGCGGCCGTCACCCGATGCAGGCCTCGGCCAGGAAGGCTTTCGCGCGGTGTGCGATTTCGCGGCCACCGGCCGCGGCTGGGTGAAGCTCTCGGGCGTGGCCAAGTTCACGCACGAGGCCTTCCAGTACGCGGATGCCACGCCCTACTTCGATGCGCTGCTCGCCGCGTACACGCCGGCGCGCTGCCTGTGGGCCTCCGACTGGCCCTACCTGCGCGCGCCCAAGCGGATGGACTACGGCGTGCTGCTGCGCCAGTTCGAGCGCGTCGTGCCGGACCGCGCGTGCAGCGCACGATCCTCTGGGACACGCCGGCCGCGCTGCTGGGCTTCTGACGCGCGGCGCGCGTCAGGCCTTGTCTTCGCGCGGAATGAGGTCCGCCTGCACGCGCCACGGCGTCTTGCCCGGCCGGCGCCGCGAACGTGCCGGCGCGCGCGAGGTCCGCGACGCGCTGCTGCCGTTCCGCGATGGCCGCTGTCATGTGCGGCGTCGTGCCCGCTTCGCGCACGGTGACCGCGGCTTCGCGCATCTCCTCCGCACGGCGCTGGCCGTGCTGGATCACGCGGCTGAACAGGTAGTTGCCCTGCTCCTCCCAGTCGATGCCCGGGTAGGTCTCGGCCAGCGACGCGAGCACGCGATCCTCGACGCCGTAGCGGCGCGCCGTCGTGAAGCTCTCGATCACCAGCGCCTCCAGCCCCTTGATCATCACGCTGCGGCACATCTTGATCGCCGACGCGACGCCATAATCGGTGGCCGCCTCGGTCGCCGCGAAGCCAAGCTCCGTAAGCGCAGGCAGCACGGCGCCGACGTGCGGGCCGCCCAGCAGCATCGGCACGCGGATGCCGTAAGGCGGCACCGACGCCATCACCGCCGATTCGACGTAGCGAACGCCGAACGCGTCGACCGCGGCGCACGCGGTCTTGGTCCCGGGCGACGCGGAGTTGCAGTCCACGTAGAACGCGCCGGGCCGCAGCAGCGCCGCGACGCTGGCCAGCGCTTCGCGCGTGCGGCTCGCCGTCACGCAGGACAGCACGAGGTCGGCTTCGCGGACGGCGTCCGCAGCGCTGGCGGACAGCGTCGTCGACGCGCCCGCCGCGCGGGCTTCCAGCGCCGCGCGTTCGCCCGCCACGTCCCACTTGACGTCCCAGGCGGTGATCGTGGCGACGCCGCGCTGTGCGAGCGCCGTCGCGAAAATCGAACCGACTTCGCCAAAGCCGATGAATGCCACGCGCAGCGCGGCGAGCGGCGGCAGCGCAAGGACCGGCTCGGTCATTCCGGCTTCATCTTCGACTGCTCGATCACCGGTTTCCAGCGCGCGACCTCGCGGTCGATCATCGCGCCGAATGCGGCGGGCGTCATCGGCGCGGCCTGCGCGCCCTCGGTGTCGAGCCGGGCCTTCAGCGCCGGCGCGTCGAGCGCCTTGTTGATCGCCTTGTTGAGCGCGTCGACGATCGCCGGCGGCGTGCGCGCCGGCGCGACGACGCCATACCACTGCACGGCCTCGAAATCGGGATAGACGCTCGCGATGGTCGGCACGCCCGGCAGGCTGGCCACCGGCTGCAGGCTGGATACGCCCAGCGCGCGCAGCTTGCCGGCCTTCACCTGCTGCAGCACGGCCGGCACGCCGGTGAGGATCATCTCGACGTTGCCCGCCATCACGTCGGTGACGGCCGGCGCCGTGCCGCGATAGGGGATGTGCTGGATGTCGGTGCCGGTGCGCAGCTTGAAGTACTCGGTGGCGATGTGCGCCGCGCTGCCGTTGCCGCCCGATGCGTAACGCAGCGCGCCCGGCTTCGCTTTCGCCAGCGCGACGAGTTCCTGGACCGTCTTCGCGGGCACGCCGGGATTCACGACGAGCACGTTGGGCACGATGGCCACCAGCGCCACCGGCGTGAACGCGGTCTTCGCGTCGTAGCAGATCCTTGCCGTACAGCGTCGGGTTGACGCCCAGCGTGCCGATGTGGCCCATCAGCAGCGTGTAGCCGTCCGGCGGCGCCGCCGCGACGAGGCCCGCGCCGATGGAGCCGCCTGCGCCCGGCTTGTTCTCCGCGATGAACGACTGCCCGAACGCCTCGCTCAGCTGATGCGCGATCTCGCGGCCCAGGATGTCCGTGGAGCCGCCCGGCGTGAACGGGATGATCATCCGCACGGGCTTCGTCGGATACGCGGCTTGCGCAAGCGCGAAGGACGGCGCCGCTGCGATGGCCGCCGCGGCCTGCAACAGCGTGCGCCGCTTCATCGCGCGCCCGCCTTGTCCCAGCCGGCCGATTGCTTCGAGTCGCCCGCCACCGAGTACAGGGCGCCCGGCGCGTTGCGCGTCTGCTGGAACGCTTCCAGCGTCTCGCCGCGCATCGCTGCGTAGATGTGCAGGTTCGAGACACCGACGACGGCGCCGAGCTTCTCGAGCATGAAGAAGATGACCCGTAGTGGATCATGCCGCGCCAGTCGCGCCGGCGCACGATCCTTCTCCTCCTCCGTGAGGCCCGCGGCCGCGAACGACGCTTCGGGATCGGCGAGGAACGCGGCGCGATGCGCGGGCTCCACCATCCGGTGCAGGAAATCGTTGAGCCGGTAGGCCTTGCGGCTGCGGCCATAGTCGAACGGATAGGTGCCCGCCAGGCGCTCGGCACCGGCGAGCTGCCTGCCGGCCTCCGCGCGCGCTGTTGCCAGCGCCCGCTCGTCGCGTACCGGATCGACGTCCTCGTAGATCGCGGTTGCGATGCCCGTCATCGACGGCAGGTAGTAGGTGCGGTGCAGGCAGCGGATGTGGGGCATCATCGCGCCGCGCATGATCAGCCACATGATCACCTCGGCGCCTTCCAGGCCACCGCGCTCCGCGTATTCGGCGTGCGTCAGGCGCGTCAGCGCTTCGGGGTCCTTCTCGAGCAGGTCCATGAACTCGGCGTCCCACGCCGTGTTGTTGAAGCCCGCGCGCTCACCGTGCACCTGGTGCGAAAGGCCGCCGGTGGCGACGATGACGACGCCGAGGTCGTCGGGATAGCTCTCGATGGCGCGGCGCAGCGCCTGCCCGAGCCGCCAGCAGCGCCGCGCGGTGGGGATCGGGAACTGCAGCACGCCGCATTGCAGCGGCACGATGGCGCAGGGCCAGCCGTGCTCGTGCGGCACCATCACGGACAGCGGCGAGAAGCAGCCGTGGTCCAGCGCCTTGTGCTGGAACACCGAGAGGTCGAACTCGTCGGCCATCAGGCTCGACGCGATGTGCGCGGCCAGCGCGGGCGCACCCTTGATCGGCGGCAATGCGCGCGCGCCGCCGCCTTCGTCGGCCACCGGGTACTCGTCGCCGATGCCCAGCGCGAACGCGGAGTAGTGGTCGAAGAAGAACGACGTGACGTGGTCGTTGTAGATCAGGAACAGCACGTCGGGCTTCTTCTCCGCGAGCCAGCGCTGGATGGGCGCATAGGCTTCGAAGATCGGTTTCCAGACGGGGTCGTCCTGCTTCTGCTTGTCGACGGCGAAGCCGATCGTCGGCGTGTGCGAGGACGCGATCGCTCCCAGGATGCGGGCCATGACGGTTCCTTTCAGCCAGTGGGCGGCGCCCACCGCCAGCAGGCGGTCCAGCGCCTCGCGGTCGGCGCGCAACGCGGCGCTCGTGGCCGTGTGGACGACGCGGCCGCGTTCCAGCACGATCGCGTCGTCGGTGATGGGCAGGATGCGCGCGGGATTCTGCTCGACGATGATCGCGGACAGGCCTTCGTCGCGGACGATGCGCGCGATCGCCGCCAGCAACTCCTCGACGATGATCGGCGCCAGGCCCTCGAGCGGCTCGTCGAGCAGCAGGAGGCGCGGGTTCAGCACCAGCGCGCGGCCGACGGCCAGCATCTGCTGCTCGCCGCCGGTAAGCTGCGTGCCGAGGTTGGCGCGCCGCTCCGCAAGGCGCGGGAACAGCTGGTAGACGCGGTCGGGCGTCCATGCGCCTTTGCGCATCACGGCGGTCAGGTTCTCGTGCACCGTCAGCGAGCGGAAGATGTTGCGTTCCTGCGGGCACCCAGCCGATGCCGGCGGCGGCGCGCTGCTCCGGTGCCAGCGCGTTGAGCAGCCGTCCCGCCAGCGTGATGTCGCCGGCGCGCCGGCGCGTCACGCCGACGAGCGTCGTCAGGAACGTCGTCTTGCCGGTGCCGTTGCGGCCGAGCAGCGCAAGGGAACGGCCCTCGCCGAGCGTCATGTCGATGCCGTCGATGACGATGGCCTCGCCGTAGCCGGAGCGCAGCCCGCGGACGGTGAGCAGATCAGCCATGGACCGACTCGCCGAGGTAGGCTGCCTTGACGGCGGGATCGCGCGCGATGTCTTCCGTCGTGCCTTCGACGAGCACGGCGCCGTTGACCAGCACCGTGATGCGTGTCGCGAACTTGAACACCAGGTCCATGTCGTGCTCGATGAGCAGCACGCTGACGTCGGCGGGCAGCGCCGCGAGCGTGTCGAGGATTTCGCCCGACTCGCCGGTGGGCACGCCGGCCACCGGCTCGTCCAGCAGCAGCACGCGCGGCTTGGCCGCGACGGCGATGGCAATCTCGACCAGCCGCTGCTGGCCGTACGCGAGCTCGCGGACGCGGCGCCGCGCGAAGTCCGTCAGGTGGAAACGCGCGAGCAGGTCCGCCACTTCGTCGACGACCGGCGCGAAGCTGCCGAGCGGCTTCCACATCCGGCGCGTGAGCTTCTGCCGTTGCGCGATGGCGAGCGCGATCGTCTCTTCCGGCGTGAAGCCCATGAACAGCTGGTTGATCTGGAACGTGCGCGCCAGCCCGCGGTGCACGCGCACGTGCGACGGTAGCGCTGTGATGTCCTCGCCGGCCAGCTCGATGCGGCCCGCCGTGGGCGGGAACGTGCCCGTCAGCAGGTTCACGAGCGTCGTCTTGCCTGCGCCGTTGGGACCGATCAGCGCGTGGCGCGCGCCCGGGGCCAGCGTCAGCGACACGTCGTCGGTGGCCGTGAGGCCGCCGAACACCTTGCGCAGGTTGTGCGTGGCGAGCGCGGGTGTCGCGACCGCGGCCGCGGCGGTTGCGGTGGCGCTCATGCTTCGACCTTGCCGCGCTTGCCGAAGCGGGCGGCCAGCGCGTCGACGAGGCGATGCCACGGCGCCGCCATCCGCTCGTGGCCGATCAGCACGATGGCCACCAGGATGGCGCCGAGCCAGAACTGCCAGTACTGCGGCGTCAGCGCGGACAGGAAATCCTGCACCAGCCGGAACACGACCGTGCCGATGAGGCCGCCGTACAGGTAGCCGGTGCCGCCGATGACGAGCGCCAGCATCACGTCGGCGGAGCGGTCGAAGCCCAGCACGTCCAGCGACGCGAACGCGGTGGTCTGCGCGAGCAACGCGCCCGCTGCCGCCGCCAGCGCACCGGCCAGCGTGTAGATCACCGTCAACTGGCGATTGGCGTCGATGCCGATGGCGCCCGCGCGCAGCCGGTTGTCGCGGATGGCCTGCAGCGAATAGCCGAACGGCGAGTGCACGATCCTGCGCGCGACGAACATGAGCACGAACAGCACGACGAGGCTGTAGATCGACGCGACGCGGCCGTCGAGGCCGAACGTGAAGCGGCCGAGCAGCGGGCCGATCGTGACGCCCTGCAGGCCGTCGGCGCCGCCGGTGATCTTGTCGAAGCGGTTGGCGACTTCATAGAGGATGGAGGCCACGCCCAGCGTCACCATCAGGCGCGTCAAATCCGTCCCGCGCAGCACGAGCACGCTGCTCGCAAGGCCCAGCAGCGCGCCGATGCCGGTGGCGAACGCGAGGCCCACGAGCGGGTCCTGCACGTAATGCTTGGCGAACAGCGCGGCCGCATAGCAACCGGCACCGAAGAACGCGGCATGGCCCAGCGACACGATGCCCGCATAGCCCAGGATCAGGTCCAGCGACACGGCGAACAGCGCGAGGATCGCGATCTCGTTCCACAACGCGGCCTGCTTGGGCAGCAGCACCAGCGCCAGCACCGCGATCACCCAGATCGCGGTTTCGTAGCCCTTCCAGCGGGCACCGCGCACCAGCGCGCCGCCGCGGCTGCCGCCGAGGTGAGCCTGCGGGGCCGACGCGAGCATGCCGCCCGGCCGCGAGAACAAGCCCTGCGGCCGCAGGAACAGCAGGATGATCATCGCCGCGTAGATGATGAACGCGCCGGCGTTGGGGATGTAGTATTTGCCGGCCACGTCGGCGACGCCCAGCAGCAGCGACGCGATCAGCGGCCCCGTGATCGTCGTCGTGCCGCCCACCGCGACGACGAGCAGGAAGTAGATCATGTACTTCAGCGGGAACGTGGGGTCGAGCCCCAGGATCTCGGCGCCCAGCGCGCCGCCCACGCCGGCAAGGCCGGAGCCCACGGCGAACGTCGCGAGGAACACGAGGTTCACGCGGATACCCAGGCCGCGCGCCGTGCGCCGATCGTCCACCGCGGCGCGCAACTGGCTGCCGAAGCGCGTGCGCGCCAAGGCCCATTGCAATGCGATGGTCAGCACCGCGCACACCGCGATGATGAACAGCCGGTAAGCGCCGACGCCCACGCCGAACCAGTCGTAGCGCTCGCGCAACCACGGCGGGAGCTTGACGAACACCTGCGTCGCGCCGAAGAAGTAATCGGTAGCGGCCACCGCCATGAACGTGAGGCCGATCGAGAACAGCACCTGGTCCAGGTGCGGCCGGCCGTACAGCCGGCGGTACAGCGTGGGCTCGAGGATGGCGCCGAGCAGCGCCGAGAACAGGAACGCGAGCGGCAGCGTCGCCAGGAACGGGACGCCCATCTTGTTCGAGAGCACGGCGGCGAGGTAGCCGCCGGCCATTGCGAACGCCCCGTGCGCCAGGTTGACGAAGTTCATCAACCCCATCGTGACCGCGAGCCCGCTCGCGATCAGAAACAGGAGCATCCCGTAGGCGACGCCGTCGAAGAGGATGGTCAGCATGGTGCGCCGTACGAAAACCGCGCAGGCCGCCCGTCAGCACGACGGGCAGCCGCGCGTAAAGCGATTACTTGTGCAGCGGATCCTTGAAGGCCGGGATGGTGGCGAACTCCACCGAGTACAGCTCGCCGTTCACCTTCTCGACCTTGCGGATGTAGACGTTCTGGATCGGGTCGCGCGTGGCGGGATCGATCGTCACCGGGCCGCGCGGGCTCTCGAACTGCTGGCCCTTCAGCGCCGCCATGAGGGCGTCGCCGTCCGTGTTGCCCTTGGTGGTCTCGAGCGCCTTGTAGATCATCCGCATGCCGTCGTAGCCGCCCACCGAGTGGAAGTTCGGACGCATGTTGTTGAGCTTCTTGTACGCCTCGACGTAGGCCTTGTTCTCCGGCGACGGGTGCGCGGCGGAGTAGTGGAAGGACGTGACCACGCCCAGCGCGACGTCGCCCATGTCGTTGAGGATGTCGTCGTCGACGACGTCGCCGGTGCCGATCAGCTTGACGCCGCTCTTGTCCAGGCCACGCTCGGCGAACTGCTTCATGAACACGGCGCCCACGCCCGAGGGCACGAACACGAACACGGCGTCCGGCTTGGTGTCGGCCACCTTCTGCAGGAAGGGCGCGAAGTCCGGGTTCTTGAGCGGCACGCGGATCGACTCGACGATGGTGCCGCCGTTGGCCGTGAAGCGCGACGTGAACGCCTTCTCCGCGTCGATGCCCGGGCCGTAGTCGGTGACCAGCGTCACCACCTTCTTGATGTTGTTCTTCGGCGCCCAATCCGCGAGCGGCGTCGCTACCTGCGGCAGCGTCATGCCGGAGCGGATGACGTACGGCGACGCTTCCGTGATCGACGACGTCGCGGCGGCCATCACGAGCTCGGGGATCTTCGCCTGCGTCGCGATCGGCGCCACGGCCATCGCGAGCGGCGTGAGGCCCATGCCGGCGAGCAGGTTCACCTTGTCGTTGACGACGAGTTCCTGCGCGATGCGGCGCGTCTGGTCCGGCGTGCCCGCGTCGTCCTTCAGGATGACCTCGATCTTCTTGCCGGCCACCGTGTTGCCGTGCTGCTGCATCCACAGCTTGACCGCGCCGTCGATCTGGCGGCCGGTGGACGCGAATGGCCCGGTCATCGGCAGGATGAGGCCGATCTTGAACGTATCGTCGGCCGCCTGGGCAGTGCCCGCGACCATCGCCAGCGCGACGAGCGCCGTCTTGATCTTGCTGAACATCGTCGTTCCTCCTTCAGGGGTCGCCTCCGTACGGGAGGCCGGTCACGGCGAAAGGTCTGGCCGCTTGCAAGCCGGCTCGGTATCCATGCGCCCGCGGGGCGCCACGCCTTTCTCCGCAAGGCGACAGTGTAGGACGCGGTGGCCGGGCGGCTAATGAAATAAGGGCGCCGAGCCTGCGAAAAAATTTATTATGGGGTCAGACACCATTTCCCCCGCTGGTGCCGAGCCCCTGCGCCGGACGATACGCGGAAATGGTGTCTTACGCGCAAATGGTGTCTGACCCCATTTCATGCGCCCCACACGGCCCGGGCCGTGGAAACGACGAGTTCCAGCTTGGCCGTCTGCGACGCGACGGCGATGTCGTTGCCGTCGACGGTGCTCGAAAAACCGCACTGCGGCGACAGGCACAGTTGCTCCAGCGGCATGTAGCGCGCGGCCTCGTCGATGCGGCGCTTCAGCTCGTCCGCGCTCTCCAGCTGCCCTATCTTCGTGCTGACGAGGCCCAGCACGACGATCTTGTCCTTCGGCACGTGGCGCAGCGGCGCGAAGCCGCCCGAGCGCGCGTCGTCGTACTCGAGGAAATAGCCGTCGACGGCGAGCTCGTTGAACAGCACCTCCGCCACCGGCTCGTAGCCGCCCTCCGCCACCCACGCGCTCTTGAAGTTGCCGCGGCACAGGTGCACGCAGACCGTCATGTTCGACGGCCGCTCCGCGATGGCGGCGTTGATGAGCCGCGCGTAGCGGCGCGGCAGTTCGTCCGGATCGTCGCCACGGGCGCGCGCGCCTTCGCGCAGCTTCGGGTCGCACAGGTAGGCGAGGTTCGTGTCGTCAAGCTGCAGGTAGGTGCAGCCGGCGGCGGCCAGGTCCGCGATCTCGTCGCGATAAGCCCTGGCGACGTCGTCGTAGAACGCCTCCAGGTCGGGATACGCGGTCTCGCTGATGGCGCCGCGGCCGCCGCGGAAGTGCAGCATCGTCGGCGACGGGATCGTCACCTTCGGCGTGCGCGTCGTTACCGAGCGCAGGAACTCGAAGTCGCGGCGCTGGATGGCCTTCGCATGCCTCACCTTGCCCGACACGTTCATCACCGGCGGCGCGAAATCGAGCGCGCCGCCCGCCGTGTGGAACGTGACGGCGATGCCGGACTTCGTCGTGACGCCGTCGAGCTGCGTCAGGAAGTCGATGTGGAAGTACGTGCGGCGGAACTCGCCGTCGGTGATGCCCGTGAGGCCCAGGTTCTCCTGGTAACGCACGATGTCGCGGATCGCCCTGTCCTCCTCCGCGCGCAGTGCCTCGGCGGTGATCGTCCCCGCCTTGAACTTCGCACGCGCGTCGATCAGCGCCGGCGGGCGCAGGAAGGAGCCGACGTGGTCGGCGCGGAACGGGGGCGTGCTGCGGGGCATCGCGGACATCGGGGTCCTCCTCCTGTCGTCGTTGTCGGCGTCGCGCACAGCCTGCGCAATCGGGCGCGGGCCCGCGCGGCCGGTTGTGCGACGCGTCACGCGCGCGGTTCGGAATCCATCATACTTCGGCGTTGAATGCGCATCCCGTCCGTCGTCAACCCGGACGCTCCGGGGCTACGCGCAGCGGACTGGCAGACTGCTTGAACACAACGAACGACACGTCGCGGCGCGAGCGGCCGACCAACGTCCACGCGTCCACCGGTACGAGCCACGACGCCATGGGGGACCACGCGACCGCCTTCGCGCCCGTGCGCGGTGGCGCCGCGCTGGGTGCGCTCGACCGCGCGCTCGGTGTGATCACCGAGTGGCCAGCGATGGCGCTCGTCGTGTGCGAGATCGTGTTGTTGTTCGCGAGCGTCGTCGCGCGTTACGTGCTGCACGCGCCGCTGGTATGGGCGGACGAACTCGCGTCGATCCTGTTCCTGTGGCTGTCGATGCTGGGTGCCGTCGTCGCGCTGCGCCGCGGCGAGCACATGCGGATGACGGCGTTCTCGTCGCGAGGCGGACCCCGCACCCGCGCCTTCCTCGAAGCCGTGGCGCTGACGGCGCCTCTGGCGTTCCTGCTCCTGATCGTGCGGTCCGTGTGGCAGTACGCGGCGGACGAGGCGGTGATCGTCACGCCGGCGCTTGAGATCAGCAACGCCTGGCGCGCATCCGCGCTGCCGGTGGGCATCATCCTGATGATCGTCATTGCGGCGCTGCGGCTCGTGCGCATGCACGCGCCGCGCGACGCGATCCTCGCCGCCGGCGTCGTGCTCGCGCTATGCGCTGCATTCTGGCTGGCCGGGCCGGCGCTGATGCCGCTGGGACGCCTCAATCTCGTCATCTTCTTTGTCGGCGTCGTCAGCGCCTGCGTCTTCGCCGGCGTGCCGATCGCGTTCTCGTTCGCGCTGGCCACGTTCGGCTTTCTCGCGCTGACGACGCGCACGCCGATGCTGGTGATGGCCGGCCGCATGGATGAAGGGATGTCGCACCTGATCCTGCTCGCCGTGCCGCTGTTCATCTTCCTGGGCTTGCTGATCGAAATGACGGGCATGGCCCGGGCGATGGTGCGCTTTCTCGCCGGTCTCATCGGCCACGTGCGCGGCGGCCTCAACTACGTGCTCGTCGGCGCGATGTACCTGGTGTCCGGCATCTCCGGCTCCAAGGCCGCGGACATGGCCGCCATCGCGCCCGTGCTGTTTCCCGAGATGAAGGCGCGCGGCGCGAGGCCCGGCGATCTGGTCGCGCTGCTGTCCGCCACCGGCGCGCAGACGGAGACCATTCCGCCGTCGATCGTGCTGATCACCATCGGCTCGGTCACCGGCGTGTCGATCGCCGCGCTGTTCACCGGCGGCCTGCTGCCGGGGTTCGTGCTGGGTGTGGCGCTGTGCGTCGTCGTCGGCTGGCGCTATCGTCACGAGAACCTGGCGGGCGTCGTGCGCCAGCCGCTCGCGGCCGTCATGCGCACGTTGGTGGTTGCACTGCCGGCGCTGGCGCTGCCATTCGTCATCCGCGCGGCCGTCGTGGAAGGCGTGGCCACCGCCACCGAGGTCTCGACCATCGGCATCGTCTACTCGGTGCTGGTGGGCCTCCTGCTGTACCGCTGCTTCGACGTGAAGCGGCTGCCCGCGATGCTGCGCGAGACCGCGGCGCTGTCCGGCGCCATCATCTTCATCATCGGCGCCGCCACCGCGATGGCCTGGGGGCTCACGCAATCCGGCTTCGCGCAAAGCCTCGCGCGCGGCATCCAGGAACTCCCGGGCGGCCGCGCCGGCTTCCTGGCCGTGTCGATCATCGCGTTCGTCGTGCTGGGCAGCGTGCTCGAGGGTATTCCCGCCGTCGTGCTGTTCGGGCCGCTGATGTTCCCCATCGCCAAGGCCGTCGGCGTGCACGAAGTGCAGTACGCGATGGTCGTCGTGCTGTCGATGGGCCTGGGTCTCTTCGCGCCGCCGTTCGGCGTGGGCTACTACGCAGCCTGCGTCATCGGCAAGGTCGATCCCGTCGAGGGCTTCCGGCCCATTGGCGCCTACATGATCGCGCTGCTGATCGGCATCGTCCTCGTCGCTGCCGTGCCCTGGATCTCGACCGGCTTCCTCCCGCACTGATTCCGTTCGAGGCCAGCCCACCACCGCGTGGCAGCGGCAGGCGTCGACGTATCGCTGGCGCCGCACAGCGGCTTTCGCCGACAGATGGCGACTTACCGCACGCGTAACGTCGTGCCCATCGACCGCGACGGAATTCTCAAGTGGCTACCCAGCTACCGATGGCCGGCAGTGCCGGGGCGTTCAATGCTGCGCCCGAGCAAGGACGTGCGAAGCGCCGGCGCATGCCGCTCGATCGCGAGACCTGGGGCATGTTCAAGGAAGCCGGCAACGCGTGGCTGGACGACCACGCGCCCAGCATGGGCGCTGCCATCGCCTACTACACGACGTTCTCGCTTGCGCCGCTGCTGATCATCGTGCTCGCGATCGCCGGCATGTTCCTCGGCGCCGAAGCCGCCAGCGGCTATCTCTACCGCGAACTGGCCGGCCTGCTCGGCGACGCCGGCGCGCGCACCGTGCAAGGGCTCGTCGAAAGCGCCGAGTTGTCAGGCGCGAGCCCGCTCGCGACGATCGCCGGCAGCGTATTGCTTCTGATCGGTGCGACGACTGTATTCGCCGAATTGCAGGACGACCTCGACCGCATCTGGAAGGTGCCGCCCGCGCACACCGCCGGACTGTGGAACCTGCTCACCGGCCGCCTGCTGTCGCTGGGTCTCGTCGTCAGCATCGGCTTCCTGCTGCTCGTGTCGCTGGTGCTCAGCGCTGTCGTCACGGCCTTCGGCAAGTGGTGGGGCGACCTCTTCCCCCAGGCCGTGATCCTGCTGCGCGTCTGCGACGCCGTCGTCGGCCTGGGCGTGGCCACCGTCCTCTTCGCCATGATGTTCAAGATCCTGCCGCGTGCGCGCATCGCGTGGCGCGACGTCTGGACCGGCGCGTTCTTCACCGCCATCCTGTTCACGATCGGCAAGATGGCCGTGGGTGCCTATCTCGGGCGCAGCGCGGTGGGCTCCGCCTTCGGCGCCGCCGGCTCGCTCGCCGTGCTGATGGCGTGGGTCTATTACTCCGCGCAGATCTTCCTGATCGGCGCCGAGTTCACGCACGTCTATGCGCATCGCTGCGGGTCGCGTTGCGCGGATGACGAGCCCCGTGGGGGGCGTTAGGCGGGCAGCGTCCTGCGCCTGCCCTCGTCAAGCACGTCGCGCGGGATTTCACCCTTGACGTGAGAAACGATGCGCAGACACTGCATCACCTTGATGATGCCGTAACTCACGTCGATCTCGTACCACTCGAATCCCGCGCGCGCAGCCGAGGCGTAGCGATGGTGGTTGTTGTGGAATCCCGCGCCCAGCGCCAACACCGCGAGGGCCGGCCGGTTCACGGAGCTGTCCCCGGTTGCGAAGCGCTGATAGCCGCCCGGAACCTGCGGCATGTGCGAGACGGTGTTGATCAACGAGGTGGAATGGAGCACAAGACAGCAGGGAACGTAGAAGCCCCACAGCAGTGCCGTCAGCCCGTTGATGCCCGCGCCCAGCAAACCGAAGTGGCCCGCAGCTACCAGCAGAAGCGCCCCACCGTAGAACGGTACCGCGTAATGACGGTTGAGCCAGCGCAACTCGGGGTAGCGCGCAAAGTCCGGAATGCTGTCGAGATCGCAGCGCGCATGTTCCGGGCGCCGGAACCACGCGACGTAGGCTTCAAAAAAGCCGTTCTTCGGCGAATGCGGATCGCGTGACGTTTCCACGTATTTGTGGTGGTCGCGGTGCTTCGCCGCCCACCACAGGCAACCCCGCTGCCCCGCCTGCGTTGCCACGATGGCAAGGACGAACTGAGCGACGCGGCCTGCCTTGTACGATCGGTGCGAGAAATAGCGGTGGTTGATGCCTTCGATGCCGAACATGCGGATGCCATAGCTGGTCACCGCGAGTGCGAGCAAGGGCCACGTCGGCGGGAAGAAGGCGATGGCGAGCAAGGCGCCGGCGTGGCGTTCGATCACCCGCGCGGTGGACCACCAGGCCGGTTCTCCCCGCTGGACTCCATACCTCGACATCGCTCGCCTCCATTTGGCCGGCGCCGCTTGCGGCGTTCGTATGGCTCGGCATGATACGCGGGACTGGACACCCTCGAGGATGGGCGACCCGTCCCAGGCCCCGGAGTTAGAATCGGGCAGCAAGCCGTGGAAAGCCTTTCACTGTGACGTTCAACCTGCCCATCGCGCTGACCTGGCTCCGGATCGTCCTGATCCCGGTGTTCGTCGGCGTCTTCTACCTGCCCGACACGATGTTGTCGCCGGTAGGCAAGAACTGGGTAGCAATGGGCGTGTTCGCGCTCGCCGCGATCACCGACTGGGCCGACGGATACCTCGCGCGCAGGCTCGGCGAAGTGAGCGCCTTCGGCGCCTTCCTCGACCCCGTCGCCGACAAGCTGATGGTCGCCGCCGCGCTGATCGTGCTGGTGTGGCTCGGCCGCGCCGAAAGCTATCTCGCGATGATCATCATCGGCCGCGAGATCGCCATCTCCGCGCTGCGCGAGTGGATGGCGCAGCTCGGCAAGGGCCGCAGCGTCGCCGTCGCGTTCATCGGCAAGGTGAAGACCGTTGCGCAGATGGTGGCGATCATCGCGCTGCTGCTGTGGGTGCCCATCATCCCCGGCGTGTCCACCGCGCTCATCGGCAAGTTCGCGTTGTGGGTCGCGGCCGTGCTGACGTTGTGGAGCATGTTCCACTACCTGCGGCTCGCTGCGCCCTACCTGCAGGAGCCTGCGCGCACTACGCCCTCCGCGGGCGCCGCCAAGGGTAAGCCCTTGATTGACCCCCCTGCGCGCGAAACGCTATAATGCTGGCCTTGCTCGGTCCATGAACATCTTGGTGGACCGCCCAATTCCCCGATAGCTCAGTCGGTAGAGCGACGGACTGTTAATCCGCAGGTCCCTGGTTCGAGCCCAGGTCGGGGAGCCACCGATTCAATGCAACCGCACGGTCGATTCGGCCGGTAGCGCGGCTCCGCCAGCACACTTTCTACCTGTCCGCAGCCGTGCAGAACGCAACGCCGGGTTGCTCCGGGACCACGCCTTCGGAAATCCAACCGCGCGCAGCCATGGCCTTCGCCTGCACCGCAGACGTCACAAATCGATGGTTGGGTGCGCCACCCTGGCCGTTGTTGTAGTAGCGGGCCACGGGCTGACCCGTGCAAACGGGCGAAACGATCTCGAACGCGTCAGTGGTTTCCAACTTCCAATCGGGGAACTTCGCCAGCGTCGTTTCGCAGCCCAATCCGTGCGCTGCGTAGAAATGCGAACTCTTCGGCGCGAATGAGTCATTGTAGAAGCGGCACACTGCCATACCGGGCATTGATGGAAACGTACCCGGGTTGAAGGCGTTGAATCCGTATCCGGTACGTTCCCACCCCTCGAATGGAGGCTCTCGCGCATCGAGAAGCGCGACTTCCGTTGGGTCGCCCGTAATGAAATAGTGATCGTACGGTGGGTAGTAGTACTCGACGATGCGCCGCTCAGCAGTATCGGCGACCGTGAAGTGGCCCACGATAGCGATCCCGGAGTGCAAGGGCCCGGCTGCCGTATTCACGGGAGGCGGATCGACGTACGTCTCGTCGGCCGCGAATGTCAGCACGGCGTCATAGTCGCCGACGTCCAGGTGGGGCAACGATACTTGAACGGTATGCACTGATCGATCCGGGCTCGTGCAGTTCGCCGACGCCGCGTAGCGCGCGTCGATCGCTATCGTTCGCCCCTTTACATCAATGCTTCCTCTGGCAGGAAACGCGCAAGTCGGGTAGGCGCCATCGAATATCGTGAACGTCAGCGTGACGGGGGTAAGCACATTAGGCAGACCGGGCGCAACGGAAAAACAACCTGCATATGGACAAATCGGGGACACAAACGCTTGCGTAGGTGGAGCGACGGTGAAGGTAGTGCTCGCAAAAAGTGGATCCTCGGTTAGCCAACGCCATTCGACCGCATAAGTCGCCGCAGGCAGGACGCCAACGTCCACCGACATTGAGTAGTTCTGATAAGGGGGAATGCCGCAGATCGTCCGATTGGCGGTTGTGGCCACGGAAATCTTGCCCGTCTCGAACGAGACGGTTGAATCCCACTGCGCGCGGCAGCCGTTGCGCTGGCCTGCGAGCGTGATGACCGTAGTTCCGAGCGCGGTGGTCGAGACTGTGAGGGACCCTGTCTGGGCGCCCGCCTCCGGCATCAGGCAAGTCAACCCGCCCCAGAGCAAAACGCATAGAAATGAACGCATTCCTCCCCCCCTTCTTGCGCGGATGCTACGTTCAACCGGGGGCGTCCACAACTGTCGCCAATCACCGACATTCTTCGTCGATGCCGACCCTCGAGTGCTTTGCAATGGACTTGACGGTTAGCACACTGGAATCCCCGCTCCCTGCGGTACGATCCTTCGATGTCACTCCGTCGCAGCCTCATCCCTCTGCTCGCGCTGCTACTCGCTCTGCTGCTCGCACCGGGCGCACTGCTCGATAGCGCCATAGCCGCCGAGACCTCACCGTCTTCGCAAGCGCCTCCCCAAGCGCAATCAACCCCGTCACGCGCGGTAATGACGGGCGACCAGGTCATCCACATCCTCGACGAAACGGTGGACTGGTACCGGACGCTGGGCGTCCAGCAACAGGTCGCTTCGCAGCCCAGCGAGCTTCTCATCCTGTACGCCAACCGACAGATTGCCGACAAGGTGGTCGGGCTTGCCTTCGAACTGGCCCGGGCGAATGCGGAGCTGCTGAGCAGCGAGGCGGACGTCGCGCGCAAGGCCGCCGCGGACGCCGCCTCGTCTCCGCAGGCCATGCAGCGCGTGCAGCAGCAACTGGACGCGCAGCGCGCGGAGATCCAGGCGGAACTGGCCGCTGCGCAGCGCAGCCTCGCATCGGCCGCGAAGGCACAGGAAGGCGAGATCAAGGGGAAGATCTCGGCGCTGCAAAGCGAACTTGACCTGGTCAATGCGCGGCGCAACCTGCAAGGCTCGGTGTCGCAATTCACCTACGACAGCGACGCGAGTGGCACCGGCGCCAGTGCGCTGAAGGCGCACATCGACGCGATAGCCGCTGCCATTCCCTCGTTAGGGCGAGGCGCGGGAACCGCCACGCCGACAACGGGCACGACGTCGGGACCTGCAACAGGGCCGACGATCGCGGGCGCCGCGGGCACGGCAAGCGACACCGGATCATCACGACTCGGGCTCTGGGACCTGGCCTCCAACGTGCTGCGGCTTTCGGACAAGCTGCGCACCATCGACGGCGTGGAGAGCCGCACCGGGGCGCTGCAGAAAACCTTCCAGCAGATGCGTGCGGCCCCGGAGGCGAGGATCAAGGACCTCTCGGCGCAAGGCGATGCGCTCGCCGCGCAAGCCGATTCGTCGAGCGGCGCCGACCTGAAAGGCATCCGCGATCAGATCGACACCGTCGCGTGGCTGTTCAAGCAGACGGCCGCGATTTACGTGCCGCTGTCGCAGCAGGCGGTGCTGCTGGACCAGTATCAGCGGAATTTGGTCAGTTGGCGCGACAACGTGAAAGGCCAGTACGTCGAGGCGTGGAAGGCGCTGGGCGTACGCCTCGCAATCTTGGCCGCTCTGCTCGCCGCCGTGTTCGCGGCTGCTGCAGCGTGGCGACGCGCGGTGCTGCGCTACGTGCAGGAGCCGCGTCGACGCTACCAGTACCTGCTCGTACGCAGGATCGTGTGCTGGGCGCTGGTGGTGGCCATCATCGGGTTCACGCTCGCCACGGACCTGGGATCGTTCGCGGGCCTCGCGGTCGCGATGCAGAGCGTGCTCGTCTCCATCGTCGGTTACTTCTTCCTGATCGGCAAGTACGGCATACGCGTGGGCGACCGGGTACAGGTCGGCAGCGTAACCGGCGAAGTCGTCGACCTGGGCCTCGTGCGCCTGCACCTGATGGAGCTCAGCGGCCAGTTGCCCACCGGCCGCGTCGTCGCGATCGCGAATTCGGTGGTGTTCCAGGCTTCCGGCGGTGTCTTCAAGCAGATTCCCGGCGTCGATCTCGCATGGCACGAGCTGACGTTTGCGCTGCCCGCGGACGCCGATCCGTATGCGATGAAGGAGAAACTGCTCGCCACCGCCAATCGCGTGCTCAGCCGCTACAGCGAAGACATGGCGCGCCAGACCGCGGAGATCCAGAAGGCATCGGCACTGCCGGGCGACAGCGTTGCACAGGCGCAGGTGCAGCTCCGGTTCTCGGCTACGGGCGTCGAGGCGGTGGTGCGCTATCCCGTGCAGCTGCAGCGCGCCGCGGAAGTCGATGAGCGCATATCGCGCGAACTGGTGAAGGCGATGGCGGGAGGGGCGGCATGAGCAGACGGCGCGAAAGCGCCCGATAGCCTCTTCATTACGGACTCACTATGGATCACGGCACGACTTGCGCAAGCGCACGCGCCTAGACGCGCACTCAAGCGCCGCCCGCACGAATGCGCTTGCTCATTTGCGCCAGCACAATGGTGTCTGTGTAGTTCGTGAACTCATCGACGGCGTACCCATGACGCTCGTAGAACGCGACGTTTCCCGGCACCACCGTGTTCGTCGTAAGCTGAAACCTCTCTGCCGCCATGCACGATGCCTCCACCGCCCGCAGAAGCTGCGAACCAATGCCCCGGCCTTGATACGAGGGTTCGACGATTACGCCGCGAATGGTGCAAACGGCCCCGTCCAGAATCCCGCGCGCCGCTCCGATGATCAGGTCGCCGTCCCATGCCGCGAGCACCGTCTGCGTGCGAATGTGGAGCTCGATGGCAGCGATATCCTCGGTGAGCGGGGGGATCCGCATGCTATTGCTGAGGCGGCCTTCCTCCGCGAACGCGCGCATCTGGATCGCGTGGATCGCGGGTGCGTGGTGCGGACGAGCGCGCGTGATCGGATGCATCGTGGAGTCACGGCATTACGGGTTCACCCGGACCGTGCGACTCGCCATTCATATTACAGTACGGATGACAAGGCGCGCGAAGGGCTCGGCGCGTCGATCCCGTATACCGCCCCAGCTTGCCGGATGGAGAGTTGTCGATGGACGTTCCTGTACTTGAAACCGACCGGCTCGTTCTACGTAACCATCGGATCGAAGATTACGACGCACTGGCGAGAATATGGGCCGATCCCGCGGTCACCCGTTTCATCGGAACGCCCTCGAGTCGCGAGGAAAGTTGGTCGCGGCTGATTCGATACGTGGGGCACTGGGAACTGCTCGGGTTCGGTGCCTGGGCGGTAGAGCGACGGGAGGTCCCGGGTTACATCGGCTTTGTGGGATTCGCCGATTTGCGCAGGGACATCTCGCCCCCGTTCGACGGCATTCCGGAGAGTGGCTGGGTATTTCAATCACAGTCACACGGATCGGGCTACGCAACCGAAGCCATGCAGGCAGCGCTCGCGTGGATGGACAGGCACCACGGCGGAGACATCACTACCTGCGTCATTCATTCCGAGAATGCGGCATCCATTCGCGTAGCCCGCAAGCTAGGTTATACGGAGCACGCGCGCTCTGACTTCCGCGGCGTGCAGGTGATTCAATTCCGCCGCGCAAAGTACTCCGATTGACCACCATTGCGCAGAACGTCGCGCAATCTATGGGTGGCGGCTTTCTGGAAAGAGAAGCGCATACAACTCCCGCGCCTTCGGCGTCATATTGGCCGGATCAGGCCGCAGCACCTTTTCCTCCGGCGCCAGCAACTTGGCATACACCGCCTGATACACGCGCTTGACCACGCCCGGTGCAACCAGCTCGCGGTCGTAGCCGGGAAAGAATCCGAGCAGGCGGTAGCCGGCATTCTCGAGCGCCTGCTGCACGTACGGGTGCTTCAGCGTGACGAGCGCGTAGATGAACGCCGCGCCCATGCGCGTGCCCGCCTCTTCCATGCCGGTGCGGATGCCGCGGAACAACCCGATGAACCCGTGTTGCGGAGCCATGACGATCAAGCGCGACCACAGCGCCAGCGAGTCCACTTCCCGCTCGCCCGACCAGAAGCCGACGAGCTCGTCGCCATGCCAGACCGTGAGCGCGATGACGTCCTTGTCGGTGGCGCCGTCGAGGCACACGCGGTCGCGAAAGAAGTCATGGCGCAGGAAGCAACTGTTCACACCATAGGTGATGTCGGGGTACCAGGCGGGCAGCGCGGCGATCACGGCGGCGATGTGGTCGCGCCGCATCGTCTGCACGGCGTATCCGGGCGGGACCTCGACCAGGCGCAGCGCCTCCTCCCACGGCAGCCAGTTCATGGCTGGGTGCCCGACGCCGGTTGCGGGAACAGCACGTCGAACAGCGCACGCGCCCGTGGCGTGAGGTTGGCGGGGTCGGGGCGCATCAGTTCATCGTCGGGCACCAGCACCTTGCAATAGACGCCTTCGAAGACGCGCCGGATATCGCCGGGAGCGACTTCCTCGCAGTCGTAGCCGGACGTGAAGCCGATGAGCTGGAATCCGACCTTCTCCAGCGCGTGCTGCATGTGCGGGATCTTGAGCGTGGCGAAGCCGAACAGGAATTCCGCGCCCATCGCGCGGCCGGCGGTCACGGCCAGCGGCATCACCTGCGAGGCGAGCTTGGCGCTGCGATGCTCGGGCGCGACGACGATCAGGCGGCCATACATCGAACGCGTATCGGGAATACGCTCCCACGACCACATGCCCACCAGCTCGTCGCCGCACTTGAAGACGCAGACGAAGACATCCTTGCGCGTGTCGTCGTCCAGGCAGACGCACGCGTCGTAGAACGACTGCCGCAGGTAGCAACTGCCGCCGCCCACCGCGATGTCCGGATGCCAGCGCCGGATGCCGTCGATCAGCGCCGGGACGTCGGCGCTCGACAATTTCTCGTAGTGGTAACCGTCGGGCAGCGGTGCCAGCGACGTGATCTGCTCGACCGTAGGCCAGTCCATGAGTGCGCTCGGTTTTACGGACGCCGCGCAGTATGCCGTCGCGGTGCCCGCATTTCAAGCAATCACCACGCCTGCTTCCCTTGCCACAGTCCCATTTTGGGACTATACTTTGGCGGCCATGCGCGTGATCGCACTCCGCACAATAAAGCGCTTCATCGAAGACAAGCCGGAATACGCGGATTCGCGGGAGCCGGCGCTGGCCTGGTATCGGCAAGTGCTGCGGGCCAACTGGGCCTCGCCCGCCGATGTGAAGCGGGAGATTCGGAACGCGAGCATCCTGCGGGACGGGCGAGTCGTCTTCAACATCGCAGGCAACAAATACCGCATCGTCGCATGGATCAACTACCCGTATCGCGTCGTCTATGTTCGCTTCATCGGCACGCATGCCGCGTATGACCGCATCGACGCCCAGACCGTATGAGGATGGAGAAAATGGATATCAAGCCGATCAAGACCAAACGCGACTACGAGGCCGCGATGAACGCGATCGAAGAACTGATGGACGCCAAGCGCAATTCGCCGGAAGGCGACAAGCTCGACCTGCTGGTCACGCTGGTGGAAGCCTATGAAGCAAGGCACTTCCCGCTCGATCTGCCAGACCCGGTCGAGGCGATCAAGTTCGTGATGGAACAGCGCAATCTGGGCGCCAAGGACCTGGTGCCTTTCATCGGGCAAACCAATCGCGTCTATGAAGTCCTCAATCGCAAGCGACCGCTTACGTTGGCAATGGTGTGGAAGCTGCACACCGGTCTAGGCATCCCTGCCGAATCCCTGATCAGGCAGGCCGCGTGACACTGAATGGCAATCCAGGCGAACGGAAGCTCTTCGGAGCGTGAACAAGCGCTTCCGCGCCCGTGTATGCTCGGCAGCAAAAAAGGGGGAACCATGAACGATCTTGCGACGCATATGACAGTACCAGCGGCACACAACGTTGGCCCGGAACGCAGCCACTGCCATCCCCCGCTGCGCAGGCTGGTGCAGGTCACGCTCGGCGCCTTGACCGCGCTGATCGTTACGCTGCCTTCGCCGCCGGCCGAAGCCTCGCGCGGCCGCATCACCTGCGAAAGCCGCAACCGCAACTTCACCGAATGCCGCGTGCGCACTGACAACAACGTGCGCCTGGTCCGCCAGCTCTCGCGCGACGAATGCCGGCGCAACCGGAGCTGGGGCTACGACTCCAACCGCATCTGGGTCGACCGCGGATGTCGCGCCGAATTCGAGTTCGGCCGCAACAACAGCGGAGGCTCGTCGTCGCGGAACAACAACGCGGCCATCGCGGCGGGCGTCATCGGCGCCATCGCCATCGGCGCCGCGATCTCGAACGCGAACCAGCCGCAGCAACCGCAGCTCACGCCGGCGCCGCCGCCTCAGTTCACGCCGCCGCCACCGCCGACCGCGCATCCCAACACCGGGACGCTGCCGGTGCCGTCATGGGCCATCGGCTCCTTCCGCGCGTGGGACGGCGATGCGGGCGAGACGGTGCAGCTCGTCATCCAGGCCAACGGCCGTGCGACGTTGCGCGACGAATCCGGGCGGACGGTCAACTGGGGCGACGTGCAGGACGGCTTCATCGTCTGGAGCCAAGGCACGCGCTCGTGGCTCGGGCGCGAAGGCAACGACCTCGTGATTGGCGACGTCGGCACGGACCGCGTCTTCAACTTCATGCGCGCGTGACGGCCGCCTGACCGCCGGCGCGCGGGACTCAGCCGGCCGCCGCCACCGGAATCGACGGCCAGCGCACGGTCAGCACCAGCGACTCCTCCTCGGAGCGGTAGGAGTGCGCGATGCCGGGCCCGAACTGGACGAAGTCGCCTTCGTTGGCGAGCACCACCTCGTGATCCGGGAACCGCAGCACGAAGCGCCCGCGGATCAGGATGTTGAGCGTACGGACGGTGCTGGCCGGCGACCACTCGGGTCGCGTCTCGCCTCTGGCGTGCGTGAACCACTTGACCTCGAGGTCCGACGTGCGCAGCGGGTTGTCGTCGCCGGCGATGAACTGCCCCATGAACCAGCCGCGCGTCCCCTGCGACGCGATGGCGGCGTTGCCCGTGACCGGGCGCGGAAAGGTTTTCGACGTCATCGGCGGCTCGCGGGACGGGACTATACTCCGCACGCGCTTTCCATGACGACGATCCACGACACGCGCCGGCGAACGCTGCTTGCCACGCTGGGCAGCATCGCGCTGATGACGCCCGCGGGGGCATTCGCGGCTGCGCGCTCGTACGTGCGCCTGCCGAAGGTCGGCGAGGTCATGCGGCTGCCCGACGCACCGCTGATCGGTGGCGGCGAGTTTCGCGCAGCGGACGTGGAAGGCAAGGTCACGCTCGTGTACTGGTGGGCGAGCTGGTGCCCGTTCTGCGCGCTGCAGTCACCGCACATCCAGAAATTGTGGGAGACGCAGCAGCCGCGCGGCCTGACGATGCTGGGCATCTCGATCGACAAGCGCGTCGACGAGCCGCGTGCCTACCTGGCGAAGAAGGGCTATACGTTTCCGTCGACGCTCGACGGCCCGCGCGTCTCGAAAGTCCTGCCCAAGCCGGGCGATGCGATCCCGGTCACCTGCGTGCGCGGCCGCGACGGCCGCGTGCTGTTCGCGGAGATGGGGCAGATGTTTCCCGAAGACGTCGAGGGACTCGCGCGCTTCGTCTGACACCGGTGGTTACATTCGTCGACAGGACCGTGTCCTGCAACCCTCGGCAACCGTGAACTGGGACATCCCTCTCCGGCGCTTGCCGGACATCGAGCTGCAGCCGGTGACGGACGGCTACGTGGCGTCCGTGCCGGGCGGCGACCGCATCCACTTCCTCAACCCGACGGCGGCGCTCATCCTGGAAGCGTGCGACGGCACGCTGCCCGCCGGGCGGCTGCCCGCGCTGGTGGCCGCCGCGTTCGGGCTTGCCGAGCCGCCGGTGGCGGACGTCGAGGCCTGCCTGGAAACACTCGTCGAGCAGGGCCTGGTCCGGGAAGCACGGCCCGACTAGGTACAAGCGGACCGGAACCGTGTATGCTGCTCCGCGCTCAGCTCCGGAGGGATACATGAACGACCCGCAGAAGATCGATGCCGTCGTCAACCAGGTCGAGCCGGGCCGCCGCGATGCGGTTCGCAAGATCCTTGTGGGCACGGCGTTGTACGCAGCGCCGCTCGTCGCGTCGTTTTCGATGGACAGCCTCGGCGGCGTCGCCAACGCCCAGGTGATCGCGCCCAACCAGACAGCCGTGCCCGTGGAGGTTCCCACGTCGTCAGGGGGCGGGCTGTTCTCGATCGCCGCCGCGCTGGGCGCCGCAGGCGCGCTGATGCTCCGCCGCATCCGCGGCCGCTAGTCCCACCGCCTTCGCGCAGCGGCACCCGGACGCGTGCGGCTTTCCGCCGCATTGATCGTTCGCGACGAAGCACGCTTCCTCGACGGCTGCCTCGCCTCGCTGCACGGTCGCGTCGACGACATCGTCG
>JBGAIC010000038.1:0-30768 GCA_044225845.1 Casimicrobiaceae bacterium | reverse complement strand
TCGGGCAGCACGCGCGGGTCGATCTGGTCGAACTTCACCTTGGTCATCACGGTGGCCTTCGAGCGGTCCACTGTCGGCACCATGCGGCTCACCCGCCCGCGGAAGCGCGTGTCGGGCAGCGCGTCGAGCAGGATCTCGGCCGGCTGGCCCGGCTTGATCCTGGAGAGGCTCGCTTCCGACACGTCCGCCTCGACTTCCAGCGTGCTCATGTCAGCCATGGTGACGACGGCGCCCTTCGAATCGGTGGCGCTGGAAAACGGCGTCACCATGTCGCCGACGTTGGCGCTCTTGGACAGGATCACGCCGTCGAACGGAGCGCGGATCTCCGCATAGTCGACGCTGATGTTCGCGTTCTGCGCGTTCGCCTGCGCAGCCGCGAGCGCGGCGCGCGCATTGGCGACGCCCGCCACGGCACGGTCGGAACGCGCCTGCGCGGCGTCGAGCGCGGACCGCGAGATGAAGCCGCGGTCGACGAGGTCCTGGTTGCGCTTCAGCTCGACGTTGGCGTTCTTCACTTCGACGTCGGCCTGCTCGACCGACGCGGCGGCGGCGCGCACGCTGGCGGCGGCGGACTGCGCCTGCGCGCGGACGTCGCGCGCATCGAGCCGCGCGATCACCTCGCCTTCCTTCACGTGCGAGCCTTCGGTGACGCCCAGCCATTCGAGGCGGCCCGTGGCCTTGGACGCGATCGCCGCCTTGCGTTGCGCGACCACGTAACCGGTGGCGGTCAGCACGACGAACTGCTGCGACGGATACGCGGTGACGATGGCAGTGGTCTGCACGTCGAACACCTTCGGCCGCAACGCGAGCATCACCGCACCGGCCACGGCGACCACCGCGACGATGCCCAGCGTGATCCAGCGGCCGCGGCGGCGACGGCGGACGGGCGCGATCCCGCGGTCGATTTTCAGTCGGGAGAGGTCGGGTTCGGGCATGAGGCGGATGGTGGCGCGGGAGGGGTGGGATTCTACCGGGCGTTGCCGCCGCGGGCTTCCAAGTCGTTGATCGCCAAGCATTTGCCCCTTGCGGCGCCTTCCCGGCCGGCTCCCGCGGGCGGGGATCCGCGCTGGGCCGCGTGGATCGCAAATGCGAATGATTTGCGTTTGTTCAGGATTTGCGCTAGATTGCCGCCAGACGCTTAACCGCCGCACCGCATCCGACCATGTACGTCTGCATCTGCAACGCGATCACCGAGCATGAAATCCGCAGCGCCGCCGACCTCGGCGCGCGTTCGCTGGACGACCTCTCGTCGTCGCTCGGCGTTGCCACGTGCTGCCGCCGTTGCGCGGACTGCGCGCGTTGCGTGCTCGACGAGCACCTCGCGCGCGAAGCCTGCGCGGCCGGCGACGACTGACGCGCGCAACGCGCATCGTTCTCGTTGCGTTCATCGCCGGCATTCGCGCGCAGTTGACTCGCAGCGCAAGCGCCTGACTGCGACTCGTTCCGCTTTTTGCAGCGGACCCCTCTCCTGACTTACCATCGCGCCGCTTGAAGGGCGCGTCGTCGCGTGCCCGGCCGCAACGAGGGGACACCATGCAAGGCGACAAGAAAGTCATCCAGTACCTGAACGCCGTGCTCGTCAACGAGCTCACCGCGATCAACCAGTATTTCCTGCACGCGCGGATGTTCGGCAACTGGGGCTACGAGCGGCTCGAGGACAAGGAGAAGGAAGAGTCCATCGACGAGATGAAGCACGCGGACGCGCTGATCAAGCGCATCCTGTTCCTCGAGGGCCTGCCCAACCTGCAGGACCTGCACAAGCTGCGCATCGGCCAGAGCGTCAAGGAAGCGCTGGAATGCGACCTGGCGCTCGAGCACGACGCGCACACGGTGCTGAAGGACTGCATCGCCTACGCCGAGACGGTGCGCGACTACGTGTCGCGCGAGCTCTTCGAGCACATCCTGGAATCGGAGGAAGAGCACATCGACTTCCTCGAGACGCAGCTCAAGGTCATCGACGACATCGGCATCCAGAACTACCTGCAGTCTCAGATGGAGCCGGCGGGCGACTGACGCGCGAGGAAGTCCTCGACCAGCCGGGCCGGTCGCTTCCGGCTGGTCGTGGTGCAGCATGTGGCCGGCCCCGGCCACCGTCGCGAGTTCGGCGTGCGGCACGTGCGCCAGGCGCCGGCGCACTTCCGCTTCACCGTCCCCGTTGCCCGCCACCCACTGCACGATCGCGGACTCCGCGGCCGTCACCCACAGCACGGGCGCAGCGATCTCCGCCCACAGCGCATAGGCTTCCTCCATCCGGTACACGGTGGGGAACGGCAGCTTGTGGCGCGGGTCGGCACGCAAGTAAGCGCGGCCGTCGGCGCGCACCTCGGCCCATTCGGGCGCCAGGATCTCGGCGCGCTCGCGTGTCAGGCGCGGGTTGTTGCGTTGCAGCCGGTCCGCCACGGCCGCCAGGTTCGCGTAGGAACTGAGCTGAGGCGGATCGGCCAGCGCATCGAGCCACGCCGCGAGCTTGCGAGGCGCGAGCGAAGCCGACTCCTCCGGCAGGCCGAACGCGTCGAGCGAGACGACCGAGCGCACTCGCGCATGCCGTACCGCCGCGTACAGCATGGCGACGTTGCCGCCCAGGCTGTGCCCGACGAGGTGCACGGGCGCGTCGGGACTCACGACGCGCAGCAGCGCGTCGAGGTCTGCGACGTAGTCGTAGAACCAGTAGCCGTCGGGCCGCCACGCGGTCTTGCCGAAGCCCTGCCAATCGGGCGCGACGAAATGCCAGTCGCCGTTGCACGCGTCGACGAGAAAGCGGAACGACCCGGCGACGTCCATCCAGCCGTGCAGCAGCACGACCATCGGCGCGCCTTCGCGCCCCCATTCGAGCCAGTGCGTCGACAGGCCGCGGACGTCGGCCTGGCGGGAGCGCGCTACTTTTTCTTGCACAGGCCCACGCCGTCGGTCCAGCCGGTGCGATAGTTGCCGTCGCTCGCGTAGCGCGCTGCGTCCTTGCGCTCCGGTCCCGTAGCGCTTGCGCAGCCGTCGGCGTACCCCTGCCGATAGGGCAGCGGGAAACCGGACAGGTTGATCGGCGGCGGCGGCGGCTCGGTATTGGGCGGCAAGGGGCCGGGCTGCTCGGGCTTGAGATAGCTCGGCGTGCACGCCGCCAACAGCGCGGCGGTTAGCGCCGCAAGCGCGACGCGATGGACGGCGGTGGTGAACATGATCTCGATGCGAATGGTGGGCCCCCTCGCGCGAGGCGGCAGCGTAAAATTATAGGGCTTCGCTTCCGACCATGCCTACACCCACGTTCGTCCACCTGCGCCTGCACAGCGAGTACTCGATCGCTGACGGCACCATCCGCGTCGGCGACGCGGTGGCTGCGGCGGCCGACGACGGCATGCCCGCGCTGGCGCTGACGGATCGCGCCAACCTGTTCGGGCTCGTCAAGTTCTACCAGGCCGCACGCGCGAAGGGCGTCAAGCCGATCATTGGCTGCGACGTGCACGTGACGCACGCGGCCGAGCGCGCCGAGCCGTGGCGCATGATCCTGCTGGCGATGTCGCACGGTGGCTACCTCAAGCTCTGCGACTGGCTCACGCGCGCCTATCGGCGCAACCAGCATCGTGGCCGCGCGGAGATCGATCCCGCGTGGTTCGACGAAGGCACCGACGGGCTGATCGCGCATTGTCGGGCGGGCGGGCGGGCGACGTCGGCCATGCGCTGTCGCGGCAACGCCGACGGCGCGTCGCGGCGGCGCAGGCGTGGGCCGCGCGCTTCCCGCAACGCTACTACCTCGAAGTCCAGCGCGCGGGCCATGCCGACGACGACGACCTCGTCGCCGCCACCGTCGCGCTCGCCGGCCGCGCCGCGTTGCCCGTGGTTGCAACGCATCCGGTGCAGTTCCTGAGCGCCGCCGATTTCCGCGGCCACGAAGCGCGTGTGTGCATCGCGGAAGGGCAGACGCTCGCCAATCCGCGCCGCCCGCGCCGCTTCACGCACGACCAGTACTTCATGACGCAGGCTGCGATGGCCGAGCGCTTTGCGGACCTGCCGGAAGCGCTGGCCAACAGCGTCGCGATCGCGCAGCGCTGCAACGTCGAGATCCCGCTCGGCAAGCCGCACCTGCCTGACTTCCCCACGCCCGCCGGCGTCACGCTCGACGAGCACCTGGGCGCGGAAGCATTCGCGGGACTCGCGCGCCGGCTCGAGCACCTGTATCCGGACGCGGCCACGCGCGACGCGAAGCGCGCCGAATACGAGGAACGCCTCGCGTTCGAGATCCGCACGATCGTGCAGATGGGTTTCGCCGGCTACTTCCTGATCGTCGCGGACTTCATCAACTGGGCCAAGTCGAACGACGTGCCGGTGGGCCCGGGCCGCGGCTCGGGCGCGGGCTCGCTCGTCGCCTACAGCCTCGGCATCACGGACCTCGATCCGCTGCGCTATCAGTTGCTGTTCGAGCGCTTCCTCAACCCGGAACGCGTGTCGATGCCCGACTTCGACATCGACTTCTGCCAGGACCGGCGCGAGCGCGTCATCGACTACGTCAAGCAGAAGTACGGCAGCGACAGCGTGTCGCAGATCGCGACGTTCGGCACGCTGGCCGCCAAGGCCGCCGTGCGCGACGTCGGCCGCGTGCTCGACTTGCCCTACTCGTTCTGCGACGGCATCGCCAAGCTGATCCCGTTCCAGCCGGGCAAGGTGGTCACGCTGCACAAACCGCCCACCAACGCGACGCAACGCGAGGCCAACACGATCTACGCGCGCGAGCAGGAGCCGCTCATCGAGCAGCGGGAGCGCGACGAGGACGAGGTGCGCGAGCTCATCTCGCTTGCGGAGGAGCTCGAAGGCCTGCCGCGCAACGTGGGTATGCACGCGGGCGGCGTGCTGATCGCGCCCGGCAAGCTCACCGACTTCTGCCCGTTGTACGTGCAGGAAGGCGCGGACGCGCTCGTGTCGCAGTTCGACAAGGACGACGTCGAGGCCGTGGGCCTCGTCAAGTTCGACTTCCTGGGCCTCACGACGCTGACGATCCTGGACTGGACGCTGCGCTACATCAGGAAGCTGGATCCGGGCAATCCCATCGCGCTCGAATCGCTGCCGCTCGACGACAAGGCCGCGTACGACATCTTCCGTTCCGCCAACACCAGCGCCGTGTTCCAGTTCGAATCGCGCGGCATGCGGGATTTGCTGCTGCGCGGTCCGCCGCAGCGTTTCGAGGACATCATCGCGCTGGTGGCGCTCTATCGCCCAGGGCCGATGGACCTGATTCCCGACTACGTCGACCGTCGCATGGGCCGGCGGCGCGCGGAGTTCCTCGACGAGCGCCTGCAACCGATCCTGGGACCCACGTACGGCGTGATGGTCTACCAGGAACAGGTGATGCAGATCGCCCAGGTCATCGGCGGCTACACGCTCGGCGGCGCCGACCTGCTCCGCCGCGCGATGGGCAAGAAGAAGATCGAGGAGATGGCGCAGCATCGCGGCATCTTCGTCGAAGGCGCGCAGAAGAACGGCGTGCCGGCCAACAAGGCGACGCAGCTCTTCGACATGATGGAAGAGTTCGCGAAGTACGGCTTCAACAAGTCGCACGCCGCCGCGTACGCGCTCGTCGCCTACCAGACCGCCTACTTCAAGGCCCACCACCCGGCGTCGTTCATGGCCGCCAACCTGTCGCTCGTCATGGACGACACCGACAAGGTGCGCGCGCTGTATGCCGACACGCTGGACCAGGACCTCGCGGTGCTGCCGCCGGACGTCAACGAGTCCGCGTACCGCTTCGAGCCGGTGGACGCCAGGCGCATCCGCTACGGCCTCGGCGGCATCAAGGGCACCGGCGAGCACGCGATCGAGGCGATCATCGCGGCGCGCACGGGTGGCGGACCGTTCCGCGATTTCGGCGACTTCTGCCGGCGCATCGACAAGCGCGTCGTCAACCGCCGCGCGATCGAGGCGCTGATCAAGGGCGGCGCGTTCGATTCCATCGAGCCGCGCCGCGCACAGCTGATGGCCGCCGTCGGTCCGCTGCTCGCCGACGCGGAACGCGCGCACGCGACGAGGGGCCAGGATTCGCTGTTCGGCGACACGGCCGCGCCCGCCCCGCTGGCGCACATGAACGTTCAGGACTGGACGGAAGCCGAGCGCCTTGCCAACGAGAAGAGTGCGCTGGGCTTCTACCTGTCCGGGCATCCGTACACGCAATACGCGGCGGAGCTCGCGGGCATCGTGCGCACGCCGCTCGCCAACATCGAGCCGCGGCAGGAACGTTATCTCGTCGCCGGCATCGTCACGGGCTTGCGCACGCAGGTGGGACGGCGCGGCAAGATGGCCTTCGTGACGATCGACGATGGCAAGGCCAATGCCGAGATCGTCGTGTTCAACGAGGCGTTCGACGCGGCGCGCGCCTTGCTGCGCGAGGACGCCCTCGTGATCGTCGAAGTGAAGGTGATGCAGCGCGTCAGCGACGAAGGCGAGCCGCAGGGCCTGCGCATCCTGGCCGAGTCTATCCACGACCTGGCGTCGCTGCGCCGGCGCCACGCGAAGAAGCTGGAGCTGCAATGCAACGGCAACGCGTCGGCCGATCGCCTGTTCGAGATCCTGTCGCCGCATCGCAGGGATGGTGACGGCGCGGTGCCCATCAGCGTCCGCTTCCAGGCCGGCGGTATCGGTGGCTGGCTGGACCTGCCTTCCGCGTGGCGCGTCACGCCCGACGACGCGCTGCTCGAACGCCTCAACGCCTGGCTCACGCCCGCGGCCGTACGGGTCACGTATTGATCGGCCCGCTCGTCGCGCGCTACCGCGCGTTCCTGGGCCTGCCCGACGTCGCGCGGCTCATCGCTTTCTCGTTCGTGGCGCGGCTGCCGCTCGGTACCGCGTCGCTGGCGCTGCTGCTGCACGTCCGTGCGCTGACGGACTCCTTCGCGATCGCGGGCGCGGCCGTGGGCTGTTATCTCGGCGCGACCGCGGTGGCGGCGCCGTTCTTCGGGCGCTGGATCGACCGCGTCGGCCCGCGCGTGCCGCTGTTGCTGACGGCGGTGGCAGGTCCGCTGTCGCTCGCCATCATCTTCTTCGCACAGGCGCTGCACCTGACCGTGCCGGGGCTCTATGCCGCGTCGGTGCTGGCGGGTGCGTTCGCACCGCCGATCACGCCGCTGATGCGCACGATGCTGCGCCAGCGCTTTGCCGACGGCGAGGATCGGCGGATGGCGTTCTCGCTCGACGCGGTCGTCGTCGAGGCCGTGTTCACGCTGGGCCCGCTGTGCACCGCGTTGCTGCTGACGGTGGCCTCGCCGCGCGCGGCGTTCGGCGCCACGATGCTGTTCACGCTCTTCGCCGTACCCGCGTTCCTCGCGTCGCGCGCGCTGCGCTACTGGCACCTGGACCCTGACGCGGAGCGCGACCTCCTCGGCCCCCTCACCGAGCCGCGACTCCTGGTCATCTACGCCGTCACGTTCACGATCGCGATGACATTCGGCTTCCTGGAAGTGGGCTACTCCGCGTTCGGCACCACGCACGCGTGGGCGGCGCTGGGCCCGATCCTCATCGCCATCAGCTCCGTGGGCAGCGCGGTAGGCGGCATCCTGTATGGCGGCCTGCATTTCGCCACGCCGCCCGCGCGCATGCTGCCGCGCTTGCTGTTCGTGATGCTGCTGCCGCTCGCGCTGCACGCGCTCACCGACGCACCGTGGATGTGGATGCTGTGGGCCACCGGCGCCGGCCTGGTCACCGCACCGGCACTGACGACCGTCATGCTGATCACCAGCGAGCACGCGCCTTCGCGCTATGCGACCGAGGCATTCACGTGGTCGGGGACCAGCATCGTCTGTGGCTTCGGGCTCGGCGCGGCGATCGCGGGCCGCATCGTCGAAAGCCATCCCGCGCAGGTCGCGTTCGTCGTGGCCACGTGTACGATTGCCGTCGCCGCGCTCGCCACTGCCTTCATCGACCTGCGCCAACCTTCCAACACCGGATCTCCATCGCCATGAGCCTCCCCACCACGATGCGGCACATCGCCGTCCGTTCACCCGGCGCCGCCGACCAGATGGCCGTCGTCGAAGGACCGCTGCCCGCGCTGAAGCCCGGCGAAGTGCTCGTCGCCGTCGACTATGCCGGCGTCAATCGGCCCGACATCGCGCAGCGCGCGGGCCACTATCCGCCGCCGTCCGATGCGTCGCCGATCCTGGGGCTCGAAGTGTCCGGCACCGTGGCCGCCGTCACCGACGGCGTGTTGTCGCCGAAGGTCGGCGAGGTGGTATGCGCGCTCGTGCCCGGTGGCGGCTATGCCGAGTACGTCGCGGTTCCCGCGGGCTGGTGCCTGCCATTGCCGCCGGGCGTGTCGCTCGAGGCGGCTGCCGGCATCCCGGAGAACTACTTCACGGTCTGGAACAACGTGTTCGACCGCTCCGGCTTGCGCGCCGGCGAATCGTTCCTGGTGCACGGCGGCACCAGCGGCATCGGCCTCGCCGCGATCCAGTTGGCGAAAGCGATCGGCGCCACCGTGTTCACGACGGCCGGCAGCACCGACAAGTGCGCGTTCTGCCTGCAAGCCGGCGCCGACTACGCGATCAACTATCGCGACCAGGACTTCGTCGCCGAGATCGCGCGCATCACCGGCAAGCGCGGCGTGAACGTGATCCTGGACATGGTCGGCGGCGACTACATCGGGCGCAACCTGAGCGCACTCTCGCTCGACGGCCGCATGTCGATCATCGCGTTCCAGAAAGGGAGTCGCGTCGAGGTCGACTGGGTGAACATCATGGCCAAGCGGCTCACCGTCACCGGGTCGACGATGCGGCGCAGTCCCTCCTCACGAAAGGTGGAGATTGCGAGCGAGTTGCGCGAGAAGGTGTGGCCGCTGTTTTCCTCGGGCAAGCTGAAGGTGACGATCGACTCGACTTATCCGATGGATGACGTCGTCGCCGCGCATCAGCGCATGGAGACCTCGCAGCACATCGGGAAGATCCTGCTGAAAGTCACGTAGCCGCGTTGCGTGTTCTCAGTCGCTCAAGCAGCTCCTCGGCGTCGCGCGGCCTGCGGCATTCGATCCACCTCAGCTGTCGATACTGATCGCTCGCCCGAAGCTCGTTCATTTCGCGTCGTCTACGCCGGAAGGTCGTAACGACCCAGAGCAAGATGGACCGTCGCGACAGAAAGGTACGCCGGAACGATTCGCGATTGCCCGCGAACAGCTCCTCCTGGCGCCAGATGCGGCGGATGGAACGCCTGAGGGCCCTGCGGAATACCGTCGCAAACGAGTAGTTCAGCCATACGACGCAGGTCGCGCGGGGCCACACGAGGTCGCGCACCTTTCCATAATTTCCCGCAACGACCCAACGCGGTTGCGCAGCCGCGGCATCGACGAGTTGCCTGAACTGCGCGTGCGGCTTGGGCGTCCAGTCAGGTCCCCAATGCAACTCATCCAGGTCGAACCAAGCATGACCGCTCGCGAGCGACAGGGCTCGAGCAAACGTCGACTTGCCACTGCAACTGGACCCGACGACGACGACCCGATCCCAGCGGTCGCTCATGCGACGCGACTCAATAGGTCGCCCGCCCGCCCGAAAGATCGAACACCGCCCCGGTCGAGAAGCTGCATTCCTCGCTCGCCAGCCAGCACACCAGCCCCGCGATCTCCTCGACCAGGCCAAAGCGCCCCATCGGGATCTTGGACAGCATGAAGTCGATGTGAGCCTGCGTCATCTGCGAGAACATCGCGGTGCGCACGGCGGCGGGCGTCACGCAGTTGACGGTGACGTTGTTCTTCGCGAGTTCCTTGCCCAGCGACTTGGTGATCGCCATCACGGCGGCCTTCGATGCCGAGTAGGCGGACGCGTTCGGGTTGCCTTCCTTGCCGGCCACCGACGCGATGTTGACGATGCGGCCATAGCCCGCCTTCACCATCAGCGGCGCGACGGCCTTGTTGCAGTAGAAGAGACCGTTGACGTTGACGTCGAACACGCTCTTCCACGCGTCGACGGGATAGTCGATCAGCGTCGCATTGGGGCCCGTGATGCCGGCCGAGCAGACGAGTGCGCTGATGCCACCCAGCGCCGTCGCGGTTTCCACGGCGGCGGTCGCGACCGCGGCGGGATCGGTGATGTCGAGCGCCACCGTGTGCGCGCTCGCGAGCTTGTCGCGCGCGGAGGCCAGCGCCTTGGCGTCGCGGTCCCACAGCGCGACGCGCGCGCCGCTGGCCGTCAGCCGCTCGGCAATCGCAAGGCCGATCCCCGATGCACCGCCCGTGACGACGGCCGTGCGCCCCTTGAAGTCCAGCTGGTTCATCGCGCTCCTCCTGTTGTTGGAGCGCGATGGTACACCGGCCGTCGGATCAGACGTCGAAGCGGATGCCTTGCGCGAGCGGCAGCGCGCCGCTGTAGTTGACGGTGTTGGTCGCGCGGCGCATGTAGGCCTTCCACGCATCGGAGCCGGACTCGCGGCCGCCGCCCGTGTCCTTCTCGCCGCCGAATGCGCCGCCGATCTCGGCGCCCGACGGGCCAATGTTCACGTTGGCGATGCCGCAATCGCTGCCTGCATCCGACACGAAGCGCTCGGCTTCGCGCACGTCGTTCGTGAAGATGGCCGACGCGAGCCCCTGCGGCACGGCGTTGTTGAGTGCGATGGCTTCGTCCAGCGTGTCGTAAGGCAGCACGTAGAGGATCGGCGCGAACGTCTCCGCGCAGACGATCGCCGTCTGCGACGGCATCTCCACCAGCGCCGGAAACGCATACGCGCCCTGCCCCACTGCCGCGACCGGCTCACCGCCATGCACGACTGCGCCGTCGGCGCGCGCGAGCGACAGCGCCTGCTGCATCCGCGCGAGCGCATCGGTGTCGATCAGCGGCCCCACCAGCGTTCCGGACTCGAGCGGATTGCCCACCGGCAGCGATGCGTAGACGCCGCGCAGCCGCGCGACGAGCGCATCGTGGATCGAGCGGTGCACCAGCAGCCGACGCAGCGTCGTGCAGCGCTGGCCCGCCGTCCCCACCGCGGAGAACGTGATCGCGCGCACGGCAAGTTCCAGGTCCGCGCTCGGCGCGACGATCAGCGCGTTGTTGCCGCCGAGTTCGAGCAGCGTCTTCGCCAGCCGCTCGGCGGCGATGGCCGCCACTTCGCGGCCCATCCGCGTGCTGCCGGTGGCCGAGATCAGCGCAACGCGCTTGTCGCGAGCGAGCGCGACACCGGCATCGCGCGCGCCGAGGATCACCTGGCTCAGGCCAGTGGGTATGCCACCCGCACGCGCGGCCGCCAGCTTCCACAGCGCGTCGCATGCGAGCGCCGTCAGCGGCGTCTTCTCCGATGGCTTCCACACGACCGCATTGCCGCAGACAAAGGCGAGCGCCGCGTTCCACGACCACACGGCCACCGGAAAGTTGAACGCGCTGACCACACCCACGATGCCCAGCGGATGCCACGTCTCCATCATCCGGTGGCCGGGACGCTCGGACGCGATCGTCAGGCCATACAACTGGCGCGAGAGACCGACGGCGAAATCGCAGATGTCGATCATCTCCTGCACTTCGCCCAAGCCTTCCTGCAGGATCTTGCCGGACTCGATCGTCACGAGCCGGCCCAGCGTTTCCTTGTGCTCGCGCAGCAGCTCGCCGAAGATCCGCACGCAGGCGCCACGGCGCGGTGCCGGGATGTCGCGCCACGCGCGCGCGGCTTCGGCCGCGGCGCCGATCTTCGCGGCGATGGTCGCGTCGGTATCCGCCGCGAGGTGCGCGATTTCGCCGCCGTCGACCGGCGAGCGCACGATGAGGTCGTCGCCGACGTGCGTGCCCAGCGCCACACCCAGGCGCGTCAGCAGCGTGGCGGTGTCGTTGCGAAGGTCGAGCGTAGTCATGATGTCAGGCGTAGTGCCGGCCGAAGCGGTTGGCGAGGAAATCCGCGAGCCGCACGTCCTCCTGGCGCACGAAGCCCGCTTGCGGCAGTTTACCTTCGCGGACGAGGTCGACCATCGCGCAGATGCCGGAGGCCGTGGTGAGCTGGATGGCGGAAAGGTGCTGGCCGTTGATCGTGGCGCTGTAGATCTTCTTCGCGTAGGTTTCCTGGGTGAGGCGACCGTCGCGCTGGCCACTGACCGTCACGAACACGAGGACGACGTCCTGCAGCGTCATCGGGATCGCGTTCTCGAGCACGTCCTTCAGGATCTCGCGGCGCTGGCCCAGGCGCAGGTCGCGGATCAGCATCTTGACGATGTCGCGGTGGCCCGGATAGCGCACCGTCTTGTAGTTGAGGTTCTCGACGCGGCCGTCCAGCGTCTCGCACAGCGTGCCCAGCCCGCCCGACGTGTTGAACGCCTCGTATGCGATGCCGTCGAGCGAGAACGCTTCCGTCTCCTCGAGCGCGAGCGTCGTCGACATCTTGCCGTCGATGATCGCCTCGCAGGGGTTGCAGTATTCGTTGATGAGGCCGTCCGTGCTCCACGTCAGGTTGTACTTGAGCGCGTTGGTCGGGTAGATCGGAAGCGCGCCGACGCGCATCTGCACGTCGCGCAGCGTGTCGAAGCGGCGCGCGAGGTCGTAGGCGACGATCGAGATGAAACCGGGCGCCAAGCCACATTGCGGGACCATCGCCGTCTTCGCATCGGCCGCCAGCGCCTTCACGGCTTGCGTGCTCGCGACGTCCTCGGTGAGGTCGAAGTAATGCGCGCCGGCGGCCTTGGCGGCGCCCGCGATGGCCGGCGTCAGGTAGTAGGGTGATGCCGACAGGACCATGTCCTGGTCGTTCAGCGCCGCCGCGAGCGCGGCCGGCTGCGCGATGTCGACGTGCTTCGTCGTGACGGGCGCATCGCGCAGCAGCGCAAGCCGCGCGTCGTCGCGATCGATAACCGTCAGCGCATAGTCGCCGGTGGCGCCGAGCAGGTTGATGATCGCGTCGCCGATCTTGCCGGCGCCCAACAGCGCCACTCGCGTCTTCTGTGCGGCCATCGCCGTCTCCTCGCAGGGCCCGACGTGCCGCGGGCGGGATGCCGGCGGCGGACGGGACGCGCGAGGTTAGGGCCGCAGCCCGACGGATGCCATCCTGCGAAGCGTCGAAATCGCCTACAATGCCGTCGTTTCGACTATATCGGCGTCAAAACGACGACATGACCCCCGAAGACCGGAAGCTGATCGCGCTGCTGCGCGCCGACGCGCGCGAGTCCACCGCGTCCATCGCGCGCAAGCTCGGCGCGTCGCGCACCACGATCCAGGAACGCATCCAGCGGCTGGAGCGCAGCGGTGTCATCGCCGGCTACACGGTGCGGCTCGGCAGCGACGTCGAGGCGCGCACGCTGTCCGCGCTGGTTCTGCTCAACGTGAATGCGCGACACAGCGAGCGCGTCGTCCGCGAGCTGAAGGCGCTGCCGGCCGTGTCGTCGCTGCGCGCGGTCAGCGGCGTGTTCGACTATGTCGCGTCCGTCAATGCCGAGACGACGGCCGAGCTCGACGCCGAGCTCGACCGTATCGGCCAGCTGGCCGGCATCGAGCGGACGCAGACGCTGGTGGTGCTGACGACGAAGTTCGAGCGCTGACACCGCGCGCCGCGCGTCGCCGTCACCGCGATGCTCAGTTCGACTGGCCGGAAGACTGCTTGGGCGGCATCGGCATGTTCGACGGCCGGCAAGCCAGCGGCCGGCCTTCCGGCGCCTGGCAGGTACCCGTCAGCGCGTGGTCGTGCATCGTGAAGCTGCACGCGTCGCCGCTCGCCAGCGATTGGCACGCGGCCAGCGCTTCGGGCGGCGGTCCGCGATGCGGCGGCGGCGGATCGTCCGCACGCGCCGTCGCACCCAGCGTGAACAGGAACATGCCGCAAGCGATGCTGGCAATGGTCTTCATGGCTTTCTCCTCGTGATCGTTTGAGCAACGAAGCCAGTCTGCATGGCAACCGTGCAGCGAGTGTGGAGGTTCGGCGGGTTTTGCGTGAGCGCACCTGCCTGTTCCAGCGTGGCGTAGGATCGGCGCGCGCCGCGATCGACCGCTGTCCCGCTTCAGCAATCGTGATCACCCACGCAATGTAACGACCATGGACCAGCGCATCGTCGGCTTTCACCAGGACGCGGAACGCCATTGGGTGGCGGAGCTCGCGTGCGGCCACAACCAGCACGTGCGCCACGACCCGCCGTGGACGAGCCGCCCGTGGACCACCACGGCCGAGGGCCGCGCACGGTTTCTCGGGACGGTCCTTGCGTGCAGGAAATGCGACCGCAACGAGCCGCGAGATCGGCCGCCGGCGTAGCGCCAGGCCGGCGGTGCACCCGCGAATGGTGCCGGCACCAGGGATCGAACCCGGGACCTTCGGTTTACAAAACCGCTGCTCTACCAGCTGAGCTATACCGGCGGGGGAGCGGCATTTTACCGTGCGGCCCGGCGCTGCCAGCGATCGCGCATCTGGCGGCGCCAGCGCGGCGTGGTGACCGCGCGGGCCACCGACCTTACCCACGACGGCAGCGTGGCGCGCTCGCGCGTTGCCCGCCGCGTCGTCCGCGGACCCGCGAACGGCAAGCGCGACCATTGCGCCATGCCGGCAGCCGCGAGGTCCGCCCGATAACTCGCAACGATCTCGACGACTGCCGGCGCCAGAGCAGCGCCCGTTTCGTCGCACCGCGAACGCTGCGTCGGCGGATCGTCGAGCAGGCCGGAGAAGTGGAAGATGCGCAGCGGCGCAGCGCCTGCCCGGTAACCGTCCTGGTCGCGCACGACCGGCCGCTGGTCGAGGTTCCAGCGGCCGACGTTGACGCCTTGGTCGCGCAGCAGGCCCACGCCGTCGACGAGTACAGGTGCAAGATCCAGCCAGCGCTGGTCGCCGACGAGGCCATTGGCGACGTCCACCAGCGAATGCTCGCGCAGCCGCTCCTGCCACCAGGCGAGAAAGCGATTCGCGATCGCGCCCGCGCTCACGCCGACGAAACCCGCGTTGTAGAGGCCGGCCCGCAGAACCAGGAGCTCGATGTCGGCGTCATCGTCGCGCGGTTGCAGTCGGTGAGGCGTCAGCAGCACCGGCGCGTCCGCAAGCGCCGCGAACACCGGCTCCAGCGAGTCCAGCACCAGCATGTCCGCGTCGAGGTAGAGCACGTCGTCGCAGCCGCGCGCGAGCATCGCGCGCAGCGCCCACGGCTTGGCGGACACCGCCAGTTCGAACGGGAGGTAGCGTCGGCAGGCGGCGTCGAATTCGCCGCCGAGCAGCGTGGCAAGCTCGATCAGTTCGAACGGCGGCGCGGTGCACGCGAGCACGCCGTCCACATCGCGGTCGACGAGCACGACGGCACAATGCGCATCCGGCACGCGACGCGCGACACTCGCCATCAGCACGAGCGCGCGATGCCAGTGGTTACGCGTGACGACGGTGACGACGGCGCGGCGCAACGTACGCGCCATGGCGGAATCCGGGGACGTCACTCGCGCGCGCCGGAAGGCGCCCGCGAGCCGACGCTCACTTCACCACCGACAGGTGCGACGGCTTGGCGCGCGCCTTGGCGTCCGCATCGGTCGCCGGCGGCGGCGTGCCTTCGACGGTGCCAAGCGCCGGTGCCGTGGCCTTCTCGAGCGAGGTGGCGGGATCGTCGGTGACGCTGACCGAAAAACCGTAGCCGGTTTCCTTGGCGAACACGCCCTGCACAGCGGACAGCGGCACCGACACTTCCTGCGATACGCCGGAGAAGCGCGCGGTGAACTGGATCCAGTCGTTGTCGATGGTCAGCTTGCGCGTGGCCGAGTGGCTGATGTTGAGAACGATCTCGCCGTTCTTCACGTAGCCCTGCGGCACGCGCGTGTGCGCGTTGACCTTCACCGCGAGGTAGGGCGTGAGGCCGTTGTCCGCGCACCATTCGCAGATGGCGCGGACGAGATAGGGCTTGGCGGATTGCTCGGACATGGGCGGAGAATGCTACGCGCGACGCCCCGCGGTCAATCAAGCGCGGCGCTCCGGAATGCACCGCCGGCATGCGCGCGCCGGCAGAGCAGCGTCAGGGGTGGCCGGGGAGCGCATCAGGGAGGGGTAACAGCAAGGGCCGTTCCTTGCTGTTACCAGACTGGCTAAGCTCCCCGGCCACACCCGTGACGCTGGTGCCGGCGCGCGCCCTCACCGCCGCGCTTCGCGTTCGGCCGACGTCAGCGCCTCCGGGGAACGCCAGGCGCGGGAACAGCCGCTCGGCGTTGTACTCTTCATCACGCGGCGCAGCCTGTAGGCATCTGGATGCCGTAGTAGTCCAGCTGCCACAAGAGCGCGCGTGATGGCCACGTCGAGCATCAGGTAGTCGTCGCCCAGCATGTACTTGTGCTTGGCGAACACCGGCGTGATCTGCAGCAGTCGCGGACCAGCGCGCGCTCGGCGTTCTTCTGGTTGTTGCCTTCAGCGCGTCGATGTGGACGAACAACTCCTTCTCGAAGCGATGCAGGAACAGCCGCGCACGGGCGCGCATCACCGGGTCGGCCGGCATCAGCTGCGGGTGCGGGAAGCGCTCGTCGATGTATTCGTTGATGATGTTGGACTCGTGCAGCACCAGGTCGCGCTCGACGAGCACCGGCACCTGGTTGTACAGGTTCATCACCGCGAGGTCCTCGGGCTTGTGGTCGAGGTCCACGTCGATGATCTGGAAATCCATGCCCTTCTCGTGCAGCACGATGCAGCGTTGCGAGAACGGGTCGGTGGTCCCGGAATAGAGTGTCATCATGATCGAATCCTTCGCGTGCGCGGGCCGGCCGCCCCGCGGCGCGGCGCGCGCGGGCCGCCAACGGCCCGCTCACGCGCCAGGGTGAGCGCTTCAGTGCAACTCGCTCCAGTAATCCCGCTTCAGCAGATAAGCGAGGATGAACAGCACGCCCAGGAACAGCAGCACGAGCAGCCCCAGGCGGATGCGCTGGTTCTTCGACGGCTCCGCCATGAAATCCAGGTAGTTGACCAGATCGGCCGCGAACTCGGCGTACTGGACGTCGGTCAGCTTGCCCGGCGTTTCGGTTTCCAGCGTCGTCAGCACGTACTTGCCGGACGGGTTCTTCTCCAGCGACGTCAGCGTGCGCGCGGCGATGGCGGCCGCTACCGCCTCCGGATAGTCCTCGAACTCGGTTTCCTTGAGCACGCGCGTGCCCTGCAGCTGCCACAGCACGTGCGGCATGCCGACGTTGTGGAACACCAGGTTGTTCCAGCCGGTGGCCGACTTGTCGTCGCGGTAGAAGCCCAGCAGGTAGTTGTACAGCCAGTCGTTGCCGCGCACGCGCGCGATCACCGACAGGTCGGGCGGCGCGTTGCCGAACCACGCCTTGGCTTCGGTGGGCGACATCGCGATGGTCATCGTGTCGCCGATCTTGGCGTCGCCGAAGATCAGGTTGTCGCGGATCTGGTCCTCGGTGAGGCCGATCTGCGTCAGCCGGTTGTACCGCATGAACTTGGCCGAGTGGCAGCCCATGCAGTAGTTGACGAAGTTGCGCGCGCCGCGTTGCAGCGAGGCGTCGTCGAGGCGATGCGCGGGCGAAGGCACCATGCGCAGGTTGCCGCCTTCGGCGAACGCGGGCGCGCTCGCCGCGAATGCGGCGGCCAGGATTGCACAGGCGGTGAGAAGACGGGCGCGCATGGTCATTTCCAGGTCACCCGCGTCGGTTCAGGCTTGGTCTTGTCGCGCACCGTGTACCAGGGCATCAGGATGAAGAACAGGAAGTAGCCGACGGTGAGCACGCGCGACAGCACCGTCGCCTTGTCGGCGCCGTAGAACGGGAAGCCGTCGCTGAACTGGCCCCACACGGTCACCGGCACGACGCCGAGGTAACCGAGGATCAGGAAGCACACGACGAACAGCGCGAGCCAGGACTTGTACAGCGTGCCGCGATAGCGGATGGACTTGACCTTGCCGCGGTCGAGCCAGGGCAGCGCGAAGAACACGAGCACCGCCGCGCCCATCACCAGCACGCCCCAGACCTGCGTGCCCAGGAACGACGGCACCGCGCGCAGCATGGCGTAGTAGGGCGTGAAGTACCAGACGGGCGCGATGTGCTCCGGCGTCTGCAGCGGGTTGGCCGGGATGAAGTTGTTCGCTTCGAGGAAGTAGCCGCCCATCTCCGGCAGGAAGAACACGACGATCGAGAACACGATCAGGAAGCCGATGACGCCGACGATGTCCTTGATCGTGTAGTACGGGTGCGAGTAGATGCCGTCCAGCGGCAGGCCCGTCTTCGGGTCCTTGGGCTGGTGCTTCACGTCGACGCCATCCGGGTTGCTGGAGCCCACCTCGTGCAGCGCCATCAGATGGGCGGCGACGAGGCCGATCAGCACCAGCGGCAACGCGATCACGTGGAACGCGAAGAAGCGGTTCAGCGTAACGTCGGACACCGTGTAGTCGCCGCGGATCCAGAGCGCGAGATCCGGCCCGATCAGCGGGATGGAGCTGAAGAGGTTGACGATCACCTGCGCGCCCCAGTAGGACATCTGGCCCCACGGGAGCAGGTAGCCGAAGAACGCCTCGGCCATCAGCGCCAGGTAGATGAAGCAGCCGAAGATCCAGATCAGCTCGCGTGGCTTGCGGTAGCTGCCGTACATGAGGCCGCGGAACATGTGCAGGTACACGACGACGAAGAACATCGACGCGCCGGTGGAGTGCATGTAGCGGATGAGCCAGCCCCACGGCACGTCCCGCATGATGTACTCGACCGAGTCGAACGCCTTGGTGGCGTCCGGCTTGTAGTTCATCGTCAGGAAGATGCCCGTGACGATCTGCAGCACCAGCACGAATGCGGCCAGCGAGCCGAAGTAGTACCAGAAGTTGAAATTCTTCGGGGCGACGTACTTGCCCCACTGCGATTCCCACAGCTCGGTGAGCGGGAAACGGTCGTCGATCCAGGCGAGGAGCTTGCTCATGGCTTATGGGTATGCGCGATCAGGGGGCCGGTCAGGCCTTGGGGTCTTCGCCGATGACGACCATCGTCTCCGACGCGTAGCGATGCGGCGGGATCACCAGGTTGAGCGGCGCAGGCACGCCCTTGTAGACGCGGCCGGCCAGGTCGAACTTGGACTGGTGGCACGGGCAGAAGAAACCGCCAAGCCAGTCGGGACCGAGGTCCGCCGGCGCGATTTCCGGGCGGAACGTCGGCGAGCAGCCCAGGTGCGTGCAGATGCCGACGGCGATCCAGAAGTTGTCCTTGATCGAGCGGTGCTCGTTGCGGCAGTACGCGGGCTGCTGGTCCGCTTCCGATTTGGGGTCCAGCAGGCGCTCGTCGAGCTTGGGCAGGTTGGCCACCATCTCCGGCGTGCGGTTGAGGATCCAGCACACCTTGCCGCGCCACTCGATGTTGATTTTCTGGCCGGCCTCGACCTTGGAGATGTCGACTTCCACCGGGGCGCCCGCCGCCTTCGCGCGTTCGCTCGGCCAGAAGGACATGACGAATGGCGTTGCCGCCGCCACCGCCCCAATTCCGCCGACCACGCTCGTGGCCGTGAGCAGGAAGCGACGCTTCCCGCTGTCTACCGTTGCATCGGATGCCATGCGGCCTTGCTCCCTGTACTTTCCGGCGTCTTTTGCGCGGTCATGCGCAAAAACCTGTCGATTATACGGGAAATGCCCCGCTCGCCGGAAGGGTCAGCCGCGTTACGAGCTGTTTATCCGCCGGGAATCAGGGAGTTGCGCGCGATGCCCTGCCTCTCCCCGGGTCGCCGCGACCGGCTTTTCGCGGCCGCGCTTGCTGCACCGCGTCTATAATCGTCCGGGCGGATTCCCGCGCCCCCATCGCGAGGCCCTCGCCCCTTGGCAACGTTGCGCAAATTCTGGCTGCTGTTCGCGCAGGCGTGCACGCTGACGATCGCCGTGCTGTTCGTCGTGTCCGCCTTGCGGCCGGACCTCGTGCCACGCCTTGCCGGCGCGCCGACGAACGTGGCCACCGTGCGCGAGGCCGCGCCCACGCCGGAGGCCGCGCACGCCGTCGCCATCGCCAGCTATGCGGAAGCGGCGAAGAAGGCGATGCCCGCCGTCGTGAACGTCTACACGAGCAAGGCCGTGCGCTCGCGCGCGCCCCTCGCCGACGACGACCTGCTGCGCCGCTATTTCCCGGATCTCGCACGCCGCGCGACGCCGCAGCGCGCGCGCAGCCTGGGCTCCGGCGTGATCGTGGCGCCGGAAGGTTACGTGCTGACCAACTTCCACGTCGTCGACGGCGCCGACGACATCGTGATCCAGCTGGCGGACGGCCGCGAGATGAAGGCCAGCGTGCGCGGGTCGGATCCGGAGTCGGACCTCGTCGTGCTGAAGGCGGATGCGGGCGCCAGCATCGTGCTGCCGGCAATCACGCTGGGCGACCTCGACTCGGTGCACGTCGGCGACGTGGTGCTCGCCATCGGCAACCCGTTCGGCTTCGGCAACACGGTGACGTCCGGCATCGTGTCCGCGATGGGTCGCAACCACCTGGGCATCAACCGCTTCGAGGACTTCATCCAGACGGATGCGCCGATCAATCCCGGCAACTCGGGGGGCGCGCTCGTCGACACGGCCGGCAACCTGATCGGCATCAACAGCACGATCTACTCGCAGTCCGGCGGCTCGATGGGCATCGGCTTCGCCATTCCCGTGTCGCTCGCGCGCAACGTGCTGCAGCAGATCATCGAGCACGGCGAGGTGACGCGCGGCTGGCTCGGCATCGAGCCGCAGGAGTACACCGAGGAAGTCGCGCGCGCCAACGACACGCCGCGCGTCGACGGCGTGCTGGTGCGCGGGCTGCAACCGGGCGGCCCCGCCGCGCGCGGCGGCATGCAGGCGCGCGACGTCGTCGTCGAGATCGGCGGGCGGGCCACGCGCGACGTGCCGACGCTGCTCGCACGCATCGCGGAACTCACGCCGGGCACGTCGACGACGGTGAAGGTGTGGCGCGACGCGCAGGCGCTCGACCTCAACGTGCAGGTGGGCAAGCGCCCGCAGGCGAAGTCCTAGCGCTCGCACGCGGGCGCGCCCGCCCCGCTCCGCTGACGCAAGCGGTATTCCACCGCGTACAATCGTTCGCGATCGATGGCGTTCGCCATCAGGGGAGCTCGGCTTGATCGAATCGTTTCGCGCGCCGCGTGTCGCGCTGCGTGCTGGCTTGGCGTTGGCCTGCGTCGCCGTTCTGGGCGGTTGTCCCGGTCAGGACACGACACCCGTGGCAACGCAGTACAACTCCGCGGTGATGCGCGTGATGGCGCAGTACCACACGCCCGGCGCGCTGGTGGCGGTGAAGCGGCCCGGCGACGCACGCTGGACGCTCGCGGCCGGTTATGGCGATCTTGCAACGCGCACGCCGATCGCGCCGGACAGCACGTTCCCCATCCGCAGCATCACCAAGTCGTTCACCGTCACGGCGCTGCTGCAGCTGGTGCGCGACCAGGCGCTGGCGCTCGACGACAAGGTGTCGCAGTACGTGAGCGGCGTGCCGAACGGCGACGCGATCACGCTCGCGGACCTGGCCGGCATGCAGAGCGGCATCGGCGACTACTCCGGCAGCGAGGCCTTCCTCGAGCGCTTCGGCGCGGACCTGGGCCAGCCGTTCACCGAACAGGAGCTCGTCGACTACGGCATCGCCGTCTCGCCGGTGTTCGCGCCGGAAGCGCGCTACAACTACAGCAACACGAACACGGTGCTGCTCGGGATGATCGTCGAGCAGGTGACGCACCTGCCGCTGGACCAGGTGCTGGCCACGCGAATCTTCGCGCCGCTGGGCCTCGCCCACACGGCGTATCCGTACACGGTGCCGCTGCCCGACCCGCATCCGACGCCCTACTCCGTCGACCTCGAGACAGGCGAGGCCGAGGCCGTGCCGCTGATCAACCCGACGTCGCTCGCGGGCGCGGGCGCGATGACGTCGACGCTCGACGACCTCGAAACCTGGGCCGGCGCGCTCGGCGACGGCCGGCTCATCGGGCCGGACCTGCAGGCCTTGCGCGTGCAGACGTCACGCCCCGCCACCGATGGTCCCGAATACGACCGCTACGGCCTCGGCATCGGCATCCTGAAAGGCTGGATCGGGCACACCGGCACCGGCATCGGGTTCCAGGTGGCGGCGTTCTACGACCCGGTCACGCACACCACCATCGCGCTGATGGTCAACCAGACGCCCGACGGCGGCCGCCGCGACTTGAACGTTGCGCAGGAGATGTTCGAGGCGCTCGCCGACGTCGTCGCGCGGAATTGACCGCCGGGCCAGCCCTTGCGTTCGGCGCGCGACGCGCCCGCGCGCTCAGTGGCTGCCGGTCTCCGTCACGGTGGCGCTGTCCGCCGTCTCTTCCGACGGCGGTCGCGGGAAGAAGCGCGCGGCGAAGATGCCCAGCTCGTACAGCAGGCACATCGGGATGGCGAGCATCAGCTGCGACACCGCGTCCGGCGGCGTGATGATCGCGGCGACGATCACGGCGCCGACGATGAAGTAGCGCCGCATCTCCTTGAACTTCTGCAACGGCACGATGCCGAGGCGCACGAGCACGACGATCACGACGGGAATCTCGAACGTGACGCCAAACGCGACGAACATCCACAGCACGAACGACAGGTACTTGTCGATGTCCGTCATCATCTGCACGCCCGCCGGCGTGAAGCTGACGAAGAAGTGGAAGATCCACGGGAACACGATGAAGTACGCGAACGCCATGCCGACGAAGAAGAAGAACACGCTGGACACGATCAGCGGCAGCGCCAGCCGCTGCTCGTGCTTGTAGAGGCCGGGCGCGACGAAGGCCCACGCCTGCCACAGCACGACCGGCAGCGCGATCAGGAACGCGGCCAGCAGCGTCACCTTGAGCGGCACGAGGAACGTGCCCGTCACGTCGGTGGCGATCATCGTGGCGCCCGCCGGCAGCGCGGCGACGAGCGGCGCGGCAACGATCGAGTAGATGTCCTTCGAGAACGGCGCCAGGCACAGGAAGACGACGAGCACCGACACCATCGCCTTCAGGAGCCGGCTGCGCAGCTCGATCAGGTGCGAGATGAAGGTTTCCGTCGTGGCGTTGGCGGGGTCGGTCATCGGTGCGGTGGAGGCGGGCTGCACGGCGGCGACGCCGCGGCGCAGCCCCGGTCAGATCTTGTCGAAGCCCGGCAACGCCGCTTGCCGCGGCGGTTCCGGTTGCGAGAACAGGTCGGGCTCGCCGGCGGGCACGGCCGCGGCGGGCGTCGCGGCGGTGGCTGTCGCCGCGCCAGCCGTTGCGGCGACAGGGGCCGCGTCCACTGCGTCCGCGGCGGCGGTCGATGCCGGCTCGCGCGGGACCATCTCGCCGTGCGCCCACGCATCCGTCGGCGCCGGCGCGCTCGCATGCGCGCCTTCGAACACGTCGGGCGCCGCCGGCTTGTCGCTCAGCGCCGCGTTCGCATCGGCCGCCGTCTTCTCGAACTCGCTGCCGAGGTCGCGCGCACCCTGCTCGACGCTGGAGACCGCGTTCTGCACGGACGACTGCAGGTCCGTCGCGGCCGTCTTCACCTCCTGCTGCAGCTTCTTGAGCTCCGAGAGCTCCATCTCGCGGCTGATGTCCGCCTGCACGTCGTTGACGTAGCGGCGCAACCGCCCGTACAGCACGCCCAGCGTGCGCGTCGCCTTGGGCAGCCGCTCGGGGCCGATCACGACGAGCGCGACGACGCCGATGACGACGATCTCGGAGAAACCGATGTCGAACATGCGGCGGCGGGCTCTCGCGCGGCGAAGCCCGTCAGGACTTCATCGACTCGCGCTTGACCTCGCCCTCGATCGTCGTGCCGGGGATCTGCGTCGGCGCGGCGGCCTGCTCGGCGGCGGTCTTGGCAGCCGTGGCGTCGTCCTTCATGCCTTCCTTGAAGCCCTTCACGGCGCCGCCGAGATCCTGCCCGACGTTGCGCAGCTTCTTGGTGCCGAACACCAGCACGACGACGGCGAGGACGATCAACCAGTGCCAGATACTCATCGAACCCATTTGAATCTCCTTCAGGCGCCCTTGGCGCGCGGCAACATGGGACCGAGCGGCTCCGTACCGCCGCCGATCACGTGGATGTGGATATGCGGGACTTCCTGGTGGCCGATGCGGCCGTTGTTGACGATCACGCGAAAGCCGTCGGTGGCGCCCTGCTCGCGCGCGAGCTTGCCCGTCAACGCCAGCATCCGGCCCAGCACCGGCGCGTCGCTCGCGTCGACGTCGTACAGCGTGGCGCGATGGTTCTTCGCGATCAGCAGGAAATGCACGGGCGCGAGCGGCCGGATGTCGTGGAACGCGAGGATGTCCGCGTCCTCGAACACCTTGCGGCTCGGGATGTCGCCGTTGGCGATCTTGCAGAACAGGCAGTTCGGATCGAGCATGCGTGACGGGCAATCGGGGCCGTCCGCGGCACGCGAGCGGCGCGCGGCGAACGTCGAGCCGTCATTGTAAAGGAACGGTGGCGCGGGCTTCAGGCGCCGGTGCGCGGCGTGCCGCCGCCGCCCGCAGCCAGCGGCGCTTCCAGCGCCTCCAGCACGCGGCGGAAGACGTCGCGCAAGGCGCCGGTGCCGGCTTGCAGTTCGGTCATCCGGCGGTACAGCGTGCCCTCGATCAGCACCGCGGCCACTTCCACGAGCGCCGCCGCCTGGTCCTGCGTCAGCTCCGGATGCCGGCGCAGCGCCTTGCGGATGGCTTCCTGCTGGCTGCGCCGGTCGGCCTCGCGCAGCACGGCCGCGATCTCCGGATTGCGCGTCGCCTCGGCCGTCACCTCGAGCATCAGCGTCGCATCGTCGGCATGGCGGGCGTCGAACTCCACCGCCCGCGTGGCCAGCCGCTCGGGCGTCAGCGGCGTCTGTGGGTTTTCGATCATCCGGGCAAGGCGCCGCCGGATGATGTCGTCCACGATGGCGCGAACGAGCGCATCCTTCCCCGGGAAGTACCGGTACACCTGGCCTACGCTCATGCCGGCTTCGCGCGCGATCTCCGCCATCGGCGACGCGTGAAAGCCGTGGCGCAGCACGCAGCGCCGGCCCGCCTCGACGATCTCGGCACGGCGGCGTTCGTCGCGTTCCGGCTTGGTCGGCCGGGGCGCGGCAGCGGGCGGAAGAGTCTCCATCATTTCTTCAAGCAGGCGACCTGAGCACCAATGGTATCATGCGCGAGAATGAACGTTCATACTCAGCGATGGTCCGATGATGATGCATCGCAACATAAGGCCCCCCAAGCCATGAAACTCGCCTGTGCCCTTGTCGCCGCGCTGTGCGTGGCCGCGTGCTCCCGCGAAAGCGCCCCGCCCGCGCCGCGCGTGCAGGAAGTCGGCGTCGTGACCGTGCACACGCAGTCGGTGCCAGTCGAGCTCGAGCTGACCGGCCGCACCACCGCGTCGCTGATCTCCGACGTGCGCCCGCAGGTGGCGGGCATCATCAAGTCGCGCAAGTTCGTTGAGGGCTCGCTGGTCAAGGCCGGCGACGTGCTGTACGAGATCGACCCGTCTTCCTACCAGGCCGCCGCCGACCAGGCGAAGGCGACGCTCACCAGCGCGGAAGCGGCCGTCGACACGGCGCGCCTGAAGAGCCAGCGCTACGACGAACTGGCCGCGATGCAGGGTGTCTCGAAGCAGGACGCGGAGGACGCGCGCGTCGCGTACAACCAGGACGTCGCCACCGTCGACCAGGCGCGCGCGGCGCTCAACGCAGCGCAGATCAACCTCTCCTACACGCAGGTGCGCGCGCCGATCTCCGGGCGCATCGGCACGTCGAGCGTGACGCCGGGCGCGCTGGTGACGGCGAGCCAGACCACAGCGCTGGCGACGATCCGCGCGCTCGACCCGATCTACGTGGACCTGACGCAGTCGAGCGCGTCGCTGCTGGCGCTGAAGCGCGCGATGTCGCAGCGCGACCTCAAGGCGGGCAGCACCAGCGTCAAGCTGAAGCTGGAGGACGGCAGCGAATACACGCACGCCGGCACGCTCAAGTTCGCCGAGGTGGCCGTCGACCAGGCGACCGGGTCCGTGACACTGCGTGCCGAATTCCCCAATCCGCAGGGCGTGCTGCTGCCCGGCATGTTCGTGCGCGCCGTGATCGACGCGGCCGTCGATCCCAACGCGATCCTCGTGCCGCAGCAGGGCATCACGCGCGACGCCAAGGGCAATGCGATCGCGCTGGTCGTCGGCGCCGGCGACAAGGTCGAGTCGCGCACGGTGACGACGGCGCGGACGCTCGCGGACCAGTGGGTGGTCACCGGCGGGCTCGCGTCCGGCGATCGCGTGATCGTCGAGGGGACCAACAAGGTGCGCGCCGGTGCGACGGTGAAGCCGGTGACGGCCGGCACGGCCACGGCCGCACCGGCAGCCGCGCCCGCCGCTTCGTCGGCGGCCACGCCGGCCGCGCCGGCACCCTCGACGAAGCAAGGCAGCTGATCGATGCTCGCCCGCTTCTTCGTCGAACGGCCCATCTTCGCGTGGGTCATCGCGATCGTCATCATGCTGGCCGGCGCGCTGTCGATCAGCTCGCTGCCGATCGCGCAATACCCGAACATCGCGCCGACGACGATCCGCATCTCGGCCACCTACCCGGGCGCCAACGCGCAGACGGTCGAGAACAGCGTCACGCAGATCATCGAGCAGCAGCTCACGGGGCTCGACGGCCTCTTGTACTTCGTGTCGACGAGCAGCTCGTCCGGCCAGGTGTCGATCAACGTCACGTTCGACCAGTCGACGAACGCCGACTTCGCGCAGGTGCAGGTGCAGAACAAGGTGCAGCAGGCGCTCACCCGCATCCCGTCCACCGTGCAGCAGCAGGGCGTCAGCGTCACCAAGTCGAACACCGACTTCCTGGTGATCATCGCGATCTACGACGAGACCGACAAGGCGACGGCGAGCGACATCGCCGACTACATGGTCAGCAACCTGCAGGAGCCGATCGCGCGCGTCGACGGCGTGGGCAGCGTGCAGGTGTTCGGCTCGCAGTACGCGATGCGCATCTGGCTCGACCCCAACAAGCTCGCGTCCTATGCGCTGATGCCGGGCGACGTCGAGAGCGCGATCCAGGCGCAGAACGTGCAGGTGACGGCCGGCCGCATCGGCTCGCTGCCCGCCGCGGCGAACCAGCAGCTCACCGCCACGGTGACGGCGCAGTCGATGCTGCAGACGGCGGAGCAGTTCCGCGCCATCATCGTCAAGCACGACACGTCGGGCGCGCTGGTGCACCTGTCGGACGTCGCGCGCGTGGAGCTCGGCAGCGAGTCGTACGACGTCGTCACGCGGCTCAACGGCCACCCGGCGGCTGGCATCGCCGTCATGCTGGCGCCGGGCGCCAACGCGCTGTCCACTGCCAACCGCGTGTTCGCGCGGATGGACGAACTCAAGCCGTCGATGCCCACCGGCTACGCGGTCGCGTACCCGCGCGACAGCACCAAGTTCATCAAGATCTCGATCGAGGAAGTCGCGAAGACGCTGCTCGAGGCCATCGCGCTGGTCGTCGTCGTCATGTTCCTGTTCCTGCGCAACTGGCGCGCGACGCTGATCCCGGCGATCGCCGTGCCCGTCGTGCTGCTGGGGACGTTCGGCGTGCTGCAGGTCTTCGGCTTCTCGATCAACACGCTGACGATGTTCGGCCTCGTGCTGTCGATCGGCCTGCTGGTCGACGACGCGATCGTCGTCGTCGAGAACGTCGAGCGGATCATGGCCGAGGAGCACCTCGACGCGCACGCTGCCACGATCAAGTCGATGCAGGAGATCACCAGCGCGCTGATCGGCATCGCCACCGTGCTGTCCGCCGTGTTCCTGCCGATGGCGTTCTTCAGCGGCTCCACCGGCGTGATCTACCGGCAGTTCTCGATCACGATCGTGTCGTCGATGCTGCTGTCGGTGGTGGTCGCGCTGACGCTGACGCCGGCGCTGTGCGCGACGCTGCTGCGCCCGCATGCCGAGCGCGGCGAGGCGAAAGGCCTCGGCGCGAAGATCGGCGACGCGTTCGACCGCCTGCAGGCGCGCTACGAAAGTGCGGTGACGCGGATCGTCGCCACGCCGCTGCGTTGGATGCTGGGCTACCTGGCGATCGTCGCCGTGCTGGCGCTGCTGCTCGTACGGCTGCCATCGGGCTTCCTGCCCAGCGAGGACCAGGGCCAGGTGATGGTGCAGTACACGCTGCCGGTCGGCGCCACGATGAACCGCACGCTCGCCGTCGGCAAGGCCGTCGAGAACTACTTCCTGACCCAGGAGAAGGACAACATCGACGCGATGTTCACCGTCGGCGGCTTCAACTTCAGCGGCAGCGGCCAGAACGCGGGCATGGGCTTCATCCAGTTGAAGGACTGGGGCGACCGGCCGGGCGCGGCCAACACCGCGGACGCGATCGCGGCGCGCGCGACCAAGGCGCGGCACGCCACGTGAAACGCTCAAGTCGCTGCGCGACAGCCTGCTCGCGGCGGCCGCGCAGGACAAGTCGCTGGCCGCGGTCCGCTTCAATGGCCTGGAGGACATGCCGCAGATCGCCGTCGACATCGACCAGGCCAAGGCGCTGGCGCAGAACCTCGCGCTGGCCGACGTCAACTCGACGCTGTCGGCGGCCTGGGGCGGCGCCTACGTCAACGACTTCATCGACCGTGCGCGCGTCAAGCGCGTGTACGTGCAGGGCGACGCGCCGTTCCGCGCGAGCCCCGACGACCTCGGCAACTGGCGCGTGCGCGGCAGCACGGGCGCGATGACGCCGTTCTCGTCGTTCGCCACGACGCACTGGACCTTCGGCCCCGAGAGCCTCACGCGCTACAACGGCCTCGCGTCGTTCAACATCCTGGGTGCGCCCGCCGCGGGCGTGAGCTCCGGCACCGCGATGAACGAGGTCGAGAAGCTCGCGGCGGCGCTGCCGGCAGGCGCCACGTCCGAATGGAGCAACCTCTCCTACCAGGAGCGGCTGTCGAGCGGCCAGACGCTGCAGCTGTACGCGATCTCGATCCTCGTCGTGTTCCTGTGCCTCGCCGCGCTGTACGAAAGCTGGTCGGTGCCGATCTCGGTGCTGCTGGTGATCCCGCTCGGCGTCGTCGGCGCGGTGCTCGCCGCCACGTTGCGCGGCCTGGAAAACGACGTCTACTTCCGCGTCGCGCTGCTGACGACCATCGGCCTGTCGTCGAAGAACGCGATCCTGATCGTCGAGTTCGCGGAAGCCGCCTACCTGCGGGGCAAGGGCCTGGTCGAATCCGCGATCGAAGGCGCGCGGTTGCGGCTGCGGCCGATCCTGATGACGTCGCTCGCGTTCATCGCCGGCGTGATGCCGCTCGCGCTGTCCACCGGCGCCGGCGCCAACAGCCGCGTGTCGATCGGCACCGGCATCGTCGGCGGCACGCTCACCGCCACGCTGCTCGCGATCTTCCTCGTGCCGCTGTTCTTCGTGCTCGTGCACCGGATGTTCGGCGGGCGCGTCGAGGCGGCGGCCCCGCCGCCCGGTCCCCGTACGGAGGGCGCGTGATCATGCTAGCGCGCATCCTGATCCTCGCGTTGGCCGCACTGGTGGCCGGCTGCTCGCTCGCACCGGTGTACGAACGACCGGACGCGCCGGTGCCCGCGCAATGGCCGCAAGGCGCCGCCTATGCCAAGCCGCCCGCGACGCCGTCCACCGACAAGGCGGCCGCCGACCTGCCCTGGCGCGACTTCATCCACGACGAGCGCCTGCAGAAGGTCGTCGCGATGGCACTCGACGAAAGCCGCCCGCTGCGCAAGGCGGTGGCGGCCGTCGAGGAAGCGCGCGCGCAATACACGGTGCAGGCCGCGGGCCTGTGGCCCACGGTCAACGCGGGCGTCGGGGGCTCGGCGGGCCGCTCGCTGACGAACAACGGCGGCGCCAACCAGAGCTCCACGTACCGCAGCTACTCGGCGACGCTCGGCATCTCGGCCTACGAGCTCGACCTGTTCGGCAAGGTGCGCAGCCTGACCAATGCCGCGTTCGAGACCTGGCTCGCCAGCGACGAGGGACGCCGGTCGGTGCGCATCACGCTGATCGCCGACACCGCCAACGCCTGGCTCGCGCTGGCAGCGGACCAGAGCCACCTCAACGTCGCGCGCGAGACGATGGCGAGCACGGAACGCTCGTTGACGATCGTCCGCAAACGGCTGGAGCTCGGCGTTTCCACGGGCGCCGACGTCGCCGACGCGGACGTCGTCTACCAGCAGGCGCGCAGCGACGTCGCGTCGTACACGACGGCGGTGGCGCAGGATCGCAATGCGCTGGAGCTGCTCGTCGGCGCGCCGGTGCCGGATGCGCTGCTGCCGGACGGCCTGCCGTCGGCGGACGGCTGGCTGGCGCCGGTGCCAGCGGGGCTGTCGTCGACGGCGCTGCTCGAGCGGCCCGACGTGCGCCAGGCGGAGCGCCAGCTGAAGGCCGCCAACGCGGATATCGGTGCGGCGCGCGCGGCGTTCTTCCCGTCGATCTCGCTGACGACGTCCGCGGGACTCGGCAGCGTCGCGCTGTCGTCGCTGTTCAGCGGCGGTGCGTTCGTCTGGGCCTTCGTGCCGACGATCTCGGTGCCGATCTTCGACGCCGGTGTCAACCAGGGCAACCTCGAGTACGCGCAGGCCGCGCAGAAGAGCGCCGTGGCGAACTACGAGCTGGTGATCCAGACGGCGTTCACCGAAGTGGCGAACGCGCTGGCCGTGCGCGGCACGATCGACGAGCGCGTATCGGCGCAGGTGGCGCTGGTGGCGTCGTCGAACAAGAGCTTCACGCTGGCGCAGGCCCGCTTCGACCGTGGCGTGGACACCTACCTCAACGCGCTGATCTCGCAGCGCGTCTGGTACAACTCGCAGCAAACCCTCGTCACCGCGCAGTACACGGAGCTCGCGAACCAGGTGACGCTGTACCGCGCGTTGGGCGGCGGCATCGCCGACGACCAAGGCACCGCCGGCGACTGACTAATTGGGGTCAGACACCATTTCTTTCGCCAAATATTTTGCCACTGAAAGAAATGGTG
>JBGAIC010000037.1:0-30929 GCA_044225845.1 Casimicrobiaceae bacterium | reverse complement strand
GCCTTGAGCACCGCGCGCCGATGTTCGCGGCCTGTCGCGGCGTTCAGCACCGTGCCGGGCAGGCGCAGCGCGAACGGACGCGCGGCATGCTCGGCCGCGAGCACCCACGCGGTGAGCCGCGCAATGCGCACTTCGCGATCGAGCCCTTCCGGCAACTCGAACCAGTCGAGCGCGACGGGACCGCCGCCGCTGGCGCCGTCGAATTGCTTCGTGTACCAGCCGGTGCCGCGCGCCACGGCTTTCCACGCGACCCGCGACAGCGGGTCGCCGGTGACGTAGGTGCGCAGGCCCGCGAGATCCGCCGCGTCGCTGTTGCCGCCTTCGCGCGAATCAGGGCCTTCGCGCCCGCCGGGCAGCGGCGGCGCGCCGAGCTCGGGCGCGGGAAACACGAGGCCGGACAGCGGAAAGTGCAGGTAGGCCCATGCGCGCCACAGTCCCACCGGGTAATCGGACGACAGCGTCACGCGGCCGAGCGCCAGTCGACCACGCCGCTCCGCCGTGCGCGCGAGCGCCACGTTCACGCCGGTGCCCACCGGCACGTCGACGACGATCTCGTCGGTGCCGCTTGCGCCAAGCCGTACGCCGACGCGCGCATGCGTTCCGCCGGACAGCGCGAGCGCGTACGACACGCTGCCGCCGGCGAAGGCTTCGCCGGCGCCGAGCGGCGTCACCGTGAGGCCCGCGACGTTGCGGAACGTGTGCAGCAACGCCGCACCCAGCATGCCCGCGAGCAGGAACGTGACGACGAAGCCCAGCGACAGCGCGTAGTTGAGCGATGCGACCAGCATCACCGCCAGCGTGGCCATCAGCGCGAGGCCGCGCTTGGTGGGCAGCACGTAGATCCGCGAATGCCGCAGCACCACGGGCCGGCCGTCGCCCGGCATGTGGCGCAGCCAGCTCTGGCGCTTGCGCGCCCACCAGCCGGTGAGCGAAGGCCGCGTCGCGGTGCGCGTGTACGCGGACGTCGACGGGGGTGCCACCATCGGGAGTTTGCCGCTTACGGCAGCGGCACGCTGCGCAACAGCGTCTGCGCCTGCAGCGCGCCGCTGCGCGCGCCGCCGGCGAGACGGTGACCGGCCACCGCGCCGAACACCGCCTGCACGTCCTCCGGCATCACCATCGGGCGACCCGCGATCAGCGCCCAGGCGCGCGCGGCGGCGACGAGCATCAGCCCCGCGCGCGGCGAGAGCCCGCGGCGGCTGGCGCCTTCCGCATTGCTGCCATAACCGCGCGACGCGGCGAGCAGCGCCAGCGTGTAATCGAGCAGCGCGGGCGCCGTGTGCACCGCGGCGGCCTCGCGCTGCCATTCGGCCAGCGTGGCGGCATCGGCCACCGGTGTGAGGTCCGCGACGCGAACGCGACGGTCGCCGCCGGCGAGCAGTTCGCGCTCCGACGCGGGATCCGGATAGCCGATGTCGATGGCCATCAGGAAGCGGTCGAGTTGCGACTCCGGCAACGGAAACGCGCCTATCTGCTCGACCGGATTCTGCGTGGCGATGACGAAGAAGGGCTCGGGCAGCTTGCGCGTCGTGCCGTCGATCGACACCTGGCGCTCTTCCATCGCTTCCAGCAGCGCGCTCTGCGTCTTGGGCGGCGCGCGGTTGATCTCGTCGGCGAGCACCACCGAATGGAAGATCGGGCCGGGCATGAAGCGGAACGCCTGCGCCTTGTCGTCGTAGATCGAGACACCCAGCACGTCGGCGGGCAGGAGGTCGCTCGTGAACTGGACGCGTGCGTACTTGAGGCCCAGCGTCGCGGCCAGCGCCTGCGCCAGCGTCGATTTGCCCACGCCCGGGATGTCCTCGATCAGCAGGTGGCCGCGCGCCAGCAGGCACGCCAGCGCGAGCTTCAGCGTGTGTTCCTTGCCGACGACGATCTGGCCCACCTGGTTCAACACGGCGCCAAGGCGCTGGGCGACGGGGACGACGTGCGAGGCGGGGCGGACGGACATGGGCGATGGGGGGCGAAGGGTGGGCTTGGGCGATGCGGGCAGCCGGGTCAGACAAGACTGTAGCGGATGCGTTCCCCGGGCGTCACCGCCTTCGGCGCGGCGGTACACTCCGCCTGTCCGCCCGCGGCCGCCCCGCCGCGCGCGCCTTCCTTCCCTTGAGCGCATCGTGACCACCGCCTTCATCACGCATCCGTCTTTTCTGCTCCACGACATGGGCGAGGGCCACCCCGAATGCCCGGAGCGGCTGACGGCCATCCACGACCGGCTGATCGCGGCCGGCCTCGACGGCTACCTGGCCCATCGCGAGGCGCCGGCGGCGACGAAGGAGCAGGTGCTGCGCGCGCATGGCGCCGACTACGTCGCGCGGCTGGATGCCGCGAGTCCCGCGCACGGCTATGTGCAACTCGATCCCGACACCGCGCTCAACCCGCATTCGATGGAGGCTGCGTGGCACGCGGCCGGTGCGCTGGTACTCGCGACGGACATGGTGATGGGCGGCGAGGCGCAAAACGCGTTCTGCGCGGTGCGCCCACCCGGTCATCACGCGGTGCGCAACCAGGCGATGGGCTTCTGCCTCTTCAACAGCGTGGCGGTGGGCATCATGCACGCGCTGGAAGCGCACGGCCTCGAGCGCGTGGCCGTCGTCGACTTCGACGTGCATCACGGCAACGGCACCGAGGACATCTTCGCGGGCGACGAGCGCGTCGAGATGGTGTCGACGTTCCAGTATCCGCTGTACCCGTACTCGGGCGTCGAGCCGCTCGGCGACAACATGTTCAACGTGCTGCTGCCGCCCGGCAGTGACGGCACGAAGTTCCGCGAGGCGGTGAACGACGTGTGGCTGCCCGCGCTCGAGGACTTCGGGCCGGAGGCGATCTACATCTCCGCCGGCTTCGACGCGCATCGCGAGGACCCGCTCGCCGGCCTCGCGTTCACCGAAGCCGACTATGCCTGGGTCACGCGCGAACTGATGCGCGTGGCGGCCAAGCATTCGCGCGGACGCATCGTGTCGACGCTCGAAGGCGGTTATGCGCTGTCGGCGCTCGGGCGCAGCGTCGCCGAGCACGTGCGGGAGTTGGCGTCGTTCAGTCCAAGTTAGCGTTCGATCATCCGATCGGTATGGCTACCCGGCACCGATTGTCTGCCTGGTTACTTGCTGTCGTAACTCTGCTTGCGCTGGCGTGGCTGATTCCGAAGCATCGGTCCGTTCCACCGCGGCCGTCACCGGTTCCACCGTCGGCGGCATGGGTCGGCGGCCCCGATGGAGGCGTGTGGGTCGATTGCGCAAAGGCGTCAACGCAAAGACTCGTGTGCCGAATATTCGACGACGAGAATGGTGGCCTGTTGGATGGCGGCGAGTTCGCCCCCGAGAATCGCAGCGCGGTCTTGGAGGTTCCCGAATTTAGCGCGTACGACGGACAACGCCTCTACACTTCCACTCACGATGCCTTCGTGAAGTTTCCGACCCGGTCGAGCGGTTGACGCACGGAAGCCGAGACTAGCTGCGCCGCCTGCGGCGCCCCGGTCTGGTCACCCCGACAAGTGCGACAACGATGGCCATCAACCCGAGCATCCAAGGCGCATCCACCGGCACTGGCGTTGCGCTCGCCGCCGGGATCACCGGCGGCGCAGCGCCAACGACCAGGTTGCGCTCGCTGTCGACGAAGTTGAAATAGACGACTCGCGTGCCGCGTACGTTCACCGCGTCGGTGAGCGAATAACCTGCGCTGGCCGCATTGCCGCCGATCGTTTCGTCGCCGTTCGCGATGTTGGTCGGAGTGCCCCACGAGTTACCGCCGTCGGAAGACTCGGCGTAGTAGATCGCCGCAGGCGTCTTGCGCGAGCCGTCGCAGTTGCGCACCGTGTAGAAGAGGCCGAGCGTGCCGTCGCTGTTGTCGAGCACGCGCGCGTCGTTGTGCACGTAGGAGTTGCCGCCGCTGTACTGGCATGCGACGAAGCCGAGCGGCGTCAGCAGGTCGGAGACGGCACTCGCGGTGCCGGTGAATTGCCAGGGTCCGGTCGATGCCGTCGCCGGGAACGCCTGCGTGCCATGGTCCGTCAGCGCCGCGCGGCCCAGCGAACTGTTGTTGTCGAAATACGCCGCGCCACCGACGATGCCGTAGAGCCCCGCGGTCTGCCCGCCGATCGTCCCCGGCACCACGCCGATCGGCCCCTGGTGCGTCAGCGCGAGGTTGCCCGGCGTCGTGCCGACCTCGTTGAGGCTGATGTTGTAGTTGTAGTCGCCGAACGACGGGCTCGCGCCCCAGAACGCGTTCATCGTCCACATGCCGAGTACGTAGCGGCCGCCGACGAGCGAGGCCTTCGGATACATCCACGCCGGTTCGCCGTAGGTGGAGCCGTAGATCGTCGACGCGAACGGCGAGCCGCTGAACGACAGTGCGCCGTCGCTGGTGAAGTGGACGCCGTCGGTGGCGGTGGCGTGCCTATAGCCGGCGATTTGCAGCGGGTGGAAGTCGTCGGGCGTGTCGCCCGTTTCGTCGACGACGGCGACCCACAGGTGATAGCGCGCGCTCGGGGCGTCGTAGAGGATTGTCGCGGCGGCGGAGCGATTGGCGATGGCGGAGCCGAGTGGCGTGCCGTCGAGAGTGACACGCTGGTTGGTCGTGGGCAGCGTTGGCGTGGTCGCCGATGCGCTGGCGGCGAAGATCGCGATGGCTGCGGCGGCTAGCGCGCTCGTGCAGGCGCGGATAGTGGTGCGTGGCATGAATCCCCCTGGATGCGGCCGGCTGTCGCAGGCCGCTGATCCGGGCATTCAAGCACATTCCGGGCCCGCTGCACCTCGCCGGTGCGGGCCGGCCCGTCAGGCGGGCGCGGGGTCGAGCAGCAACAGCGCGACGACGCGGCGGTCCTCGCCGGCCAGCACGTTGTAGGTCCGGCAGGCAGCGGGCGTGTCCATCACCTCCAGGCCGACGTGCGCATGTCCGAGCGTCGCCGTCAGGCGGGGATGCGGGAAGCGTTGGCGCGCGCCGGTCCCCAGCAGCGCGAGTTCCGGCTTGTGTTCCAGCAGGGCCTCGAAGTCGGCGGCGGTCAGCGCATCGAAGCCGCCGGGGACCACGCCCGGCACGACCACCGACGGCGTCAGCACGAGGTTTTGCCGGTATTCGTCGCCGTTCACACGGATCCAGCCGGGGCCGGAGCCTGTGACGACCAGCGCGGTGCCGGTCTGCAGGTGGAGTTTCATCTCAGCCGCCCGCTACTTCTTGCCCGACTCGTGCTTCAGGCGCCGAAGGGCTTCCTCGAGGTAGTCGCGGTCGCCGATGTCCTTGCTCCGCGACGAGCGCTCTTTCGTGCGGAGCAGTCCTTCGAGCGACAGCGTACGCACTGGAATTCCGTCCAGGTCGACAGTTTCCGCATGCGCCTTGAGCGTGTCGAAGTTCTCGTCACCCGCATTCAGCATGATGTCCACGACGAACTCGTCGGCGACCCGGGTGTTTTCGCCTTCCGTGAACCATGCAGGATCGATGTCAGGCTCTTGAGATCCTGCATCGTGGCAGGACGGCAGTACTGCTCCATCAGGGGCGTCGCCGTTCCGAGGCGATCGCCGCCATCCCGGCGGCGACGCATTCGAGATCGTGGCGATTGGCGTCTTCGTGCGTCCTGAAGCGGTAGACACCCTTGCGGACGAACGTGCGGTCGCCGGTGGGCAGCCGATGGATTTCGTCGTTGAAGCGTGCGCCGGCGAGCAGGCGCTGGCTAGGGCCAGCCAGCGCGAGCGGGGGTGACTTCCTGTTGCCGACGGTTCGCATGCTTTCGTTCAGGCTACCTTCAGGAGTCCATCGTAGTGTGCGCCGGATTGCCCGGCAACCCGGCGCACATTGCAATAAGTTGCGGATTTGGCGAGAATTGTAGCCGGTTGCCGCTGCAGACCCTTGCCGGTGCGAGAGCGCCGGTTCCAGGTAGTCCACGCTGCTTCCACGTCGCTCGGACGGTTCCGGGCGCTTACGTGAGAGCCCACGATGTCCTCACCCGACCCGCATTTCGCGCGGCTTGACCGCCTGCCGCCGTACGTCTTTTCGATTACCGCCGAACTGAAGATGGCCGCCCGCCGCAGGGGCGAGGACATCATCGACTTCGGCATGGGCAATCCCGACGGCCCCACGCCGCCGCACATCGTGCAGAAGCTGGTCGAGACCGCGCAGCGGCCCGACACGCACGGCTATTCGGTGTCGAAGGGCATCCCGCGGCTGCGCCGCGCGATCTGCCACTGGTACGAGCGGCGCTACGACGTCGGCCTCGATCCGGACAGCGAGGCGATCGTCACGATCGGCTCGAAGGAAGGCATCGCGCACCTGGTGCTCGCGACGCTCGGCCGCGGCGACACGGTGCTCGTGCCCAACCCGAGCTACCCGATCCACATCTACGGCCCGATCATCGCGGGCGCCGACGTGCGCTCGGTGCCGATGACGACGGAAGCGGATTTCCTCGCGCAGTTGGAGAACACGATCCGGCTGTCGATCCCCAAGCCGAAGATGCTGATCCTCAACTTCCCATCGAACCCGACGGCGCAGTGCGTGGAGCTGCCGTTCTTCGAGAAGATCGTCGCGCTGGCCAAGGAATACGGCATCTGGATCGTCCACGACCTCGCGTACGCGGACATCTGCTTCGACGGCTGGAAAGCGCCGTCGATCCTGCAGGTGCCGGGCGCGCGTGACGTCGCCGTCGAATTCTTCACGATGTCCAAGAGCTACAACATGGCGGGCTGGCGCGTGGGCTTCATGGTCGGCAACCGCGACCTCGTCACGGCGCTGGGCCGCATCAAGGGCTATCACGATTACGGCACGTTCACGCCGATCCAGGTGGCGGCCATCGCCGCGCTCGAAGGGCCGCAGGACTGCGTGACCGAGATCGCCGCGACTTACCAGCGCCGCCGCGACGTGCTGGTCAAGGGCCTGATCGAAGCGGGCTGGCCGGTGGAATCGCCGAAGGCGTCGATGTACGTGTGGGCGGCGATTCCCGAGCGTTATCGCGCGCTGGGCTCGCTCGAGTTCGCCAAGCTGCTGCTGGCACGGGCCAAGGTGTCCGTATCGCCGGGCATCGGCTTCGGCGAATTCGGCGACGGCCACGTGCGCTTCGCGCTGATCGAGAACGAGCACCGGATCCGCCAGGCCGTGCGCGGCATCCGCGAGATGTTCCGCCGCGACGAGATGCAGCCCGAAAGCGCGGCGCCGCGAACGCCCGCGCCCGCGCCGGAGCGCGCCGTGCAAGGAGTTGGGTCATGAGGCGCGACGACATGCGGCGCGAGATCCGCAAATCCGCGAAGCTCGCCAACGTCTGCTACGACATCCGCGGGCCGGTGATGGAGCGCGCGAAGCTCCTCGAGGAAGAGGGCCACCGGATCATCAAGCTCAACATCGGCAACCTGGCGCCGTTCGGCTTCGACACGCCGGACGAGATGCGCCACGACGTGATCGTGAATCTGCCGCAGGCGTCGGGCTACTCCGATTCCAAGGGGCTGTTCTCGGCGCGCAAGGCGATCATGCATTACACGCAGGACAAGGGCATCGCCGGCGTGGAGCTCGACGACATCATCGTCGGCAACGGCGTGTCCGAGCTGATCGTCATGTCGATGCAGGGCCTGCTCGACAACGGCGACGAGGTACTCGTGCCGGCGCCCGACTATCCGTTGTGGACGGCGGCCGTGAGCCTCGCGGGCGGCAATCCCGTGCATTACATCTGCGACGAAGGCGCGGGCTGGCTGCCGGACATCGCGGACATCCGCCGCAAGATCACGCCCAACACGCGCGCGCTCGTCGTCATCAATCCCAACAACCCGACGGGCGCCGTGTATCCGCCGGAGGTGCTGCGCGAACTCGCGCAGGTGGCACGCGAGCACCAGCTCGTGCTGTTCGCGGACGAGATCTACGACAAGATGCTGTACGACGACGCGCAGCACGTGTCGCTCGCGTCGCTCGCGCCCGACCTCCTGTGCGTCACGTTCAACGGCTTGTCGAAGAACTACCGCGCCTGCGGCTATCGCAGTGGCTGGATGGTGGTGTCCGGCGACAAGCGCCACGCGCGCGATTACCTCGACGGCATCAACATCCTGGCGTCGATGCGGCTGTGCGCCAACGTGCCGGGCCAGTTCGCGATCCAGACCGCGCTGCACGGCTACCAGAGCATCGGCGACCTCGTGCGGCCGGGCGGGCGGCTCGTGCGCCAGCGCGATCTCGCCTGGGAATTGCTCACCGCGATCCCCGGCGTCTCCTGCGTGAAGCCGAAGGCGGCGCTGTACCTGTTTCCGCGGCTGGACCCGAAGGTCTACCCGATCGCCGACGACCAGGCGTTCATCCTCGACCTGCTCGAGGCGGAACGCGTGCTGGTCGTGCAGGGGACGGGCTTCAACTGGCCGCACCGCGACCACCTGCGGCTCGTGTTCCTGCCCAACAGCGACGACATCGTCGACGCGATGGGGCGCATCGCGCGCTTCCTCGACGGCTACCGGAAGCGGATGTGACGATGGAGGCGTTGAACGTCGGCTTGCTGGGTTTCGGCACCGTGGGACGCGGCGCGTACGACGTGCTCGCGCGCAACCAGGGCGAGATCAGCCGGCGCGCGGGGCGGCCCATCCGCATCGTCGCGGTCGGCACGCGGACGCCGGCGCGGGCGCAAGGCATTGCAGCGGACGTAACCGCGGACCTGGCGTCCGTCGTGCGGCGCGCCGACGTCGACGTCGTCTGCGAGCTGATCGGCGGCATCGAGCCCGCGCGCACGCTGGTGCTCGACGCCATCGCGCACGGCAAGCACGTCGTCACCGCCAACAAGGCGCTGCTGGCGCTGCACGGCAACGAGATTTTCGCAGCCGCATCGGCGCAAGGCGTGACGATCGCGTTCGAGGCGGCGGTGGCCGGCGGCGTACCGATCATCAAGGCGCTGCGCGAAGGACTCTCCGCCAACCGCATCGAATGGATCGCCGGCATCATCAACGGCACGTCCAACTTCATCCTGTCGGAAATGCGCGCGCGCGGTGCGTCGTTCGCCACCGTGCTGGCCGAGGCGCAGCAGCGCGGCTACGCGGAAGCCGACCCCACGTTCGACATCGAGGGCATCGACGCCGCGCACAAGCTGACGATCATGTCGGCCATCGCGTTCGGCATCCCGATGCAGTTCGACAAGGCTTATGCGGAAGGCATCAGCACGCTCACCGAGGACGACATCCGTTACGCGGGCGAGCTCGGTTACCGGATCAAGCTGCTGGGCATCACCAAGCGCGTCAGGCACGGCAACGGCGAGGGCATCGAGCTGCGCGTGCATCCGACGCTGATTCCCGAGAAGCGGCTGATCGCGAACGTCGAGGGCGCGATGAACGCGGTGCTCGTGAAAGGCGACGCCGTGGGCGCCACGCTGCACTATGGCGCCGGTGCCGGCGCGGAGCCGACGGCGTCCGCGGTGGTCGCCGACCTCGTCGACATCGCGCGTACGCAAGGCGCCGACCCCGAGCACCGCGTGCCGCACCTTGCCTTCCAGCCGGATCAGTTGACGCAGGACTTGCCGATCCTCTCCATCGGCGACGTGCGCACCAGCTACTACCTGCGGATGCGCGTCGACGACCGTCCCGGCGTGCTGGCCGACATCACGCGCATCCTGGCCGATCGCGACATCTCGATCGACGCGATGATCCAGAAGGAACCGCCCGAAGGCGAGGACCAGACCGACATCATCCTGCTGACGCACGAGTCGCTGGAGAAGCAGGTGGTGGATGCCATCGCGCGGATCGAGGCGCTGCCCACCGTGCGCGGCAGCATCGTGCGCATCCGGCTGGAGACACTCAACTGATGCGCTACCTCTCGACACGCGGCGCGTGGACCGACGATCCGCAGCCGTTCTCCGCAATCCTGCTCGAAGGCCTCGCGCCCGACGGCGGCCTCGCCGTGCCGCTCGCCTATCCGCGCTTCAGCGCCGACGAGCTCGCGGCGCTGCGCGGCCAGTCCTACGTCGACCTCGCATACGCGGTGCTCTCGCGCTACATCGGCGACATCGACTCCGCCGACCTGCGCGCATTGATCGCGCGCACGTACACGGCTGCGACGTTCGGCTCGCCGGCGATCACGCCGGTCGTTTCGCTGGAACCGGGCCTCACGCTGCTGCGCGTTTCCAACGGCCCGACGCTTGCGTTCAAGGACATTGCCCTCCAGCTCCTCGGCCAGCTCTTCGAGTACGTCCTGGAGCGCGAAAGGCGGCACGTCAACATCGTCGGCGCGACGTCCGGCGACACGGGCTCGGCGGCCGAGGTGGCGATGCTCGGCAAGGATCGCGTGTCGGTGTTCATGCTCTCGCCGCGCGGGCGCATGAGCCCGTTCCAGCAGGCGCAGATGTACGCGCTCGATGCGCCCAACATCCACAACCTCGCCATCGCCGGCACGTTCGACGACTGCCAGGACATCGTCAAGGCGATCAATGCCGACACGGTGTTCAAGGCGCATCACGCGATCGGCGCCGTCAACTCGATCAACTGGGCGCGCGTCGCCGCGCAGGTCGTCTACTACTTCGCCGGCTACTTCGGCGCCACGCGCGGCAACGACGTGCCGCTGGACGTCGCCGTGCCGTCGGGCAATTTCGGCAACGTGCTCGCGGCCTACGTCGCGCGTGCAATGGGCCTGCCGTTGCGCCGGCTGATCGTGGCCACCAACGAGAACGACGTGCTCGACGAGTTCTTCCGCACGGGCCGCTACCGGCCGCGCGGCGGCGCCGAGACGCACGTCACGTCGAGCCCGTCGATGGACATCTCGAAGGCGTCCAACTTCGAGCGCTACGTGTTCGACATGGTGGGCCGCGACGCGACGGCGCTGCGCGCGCTGTGGACGTCGCTCGCGCGCGACGGCGAGTTCGCGCTGGCCGGGACGCCATACTGGGCGAACGTCGTCGCCAGCGACTTCCATTCCGGCCGCAGCACGCATGCGGACCGCGTGAAGACCATCCGCAGCGTGGAGCGCAAATACCGCCGCGTCGTCGATCCGCATACGGCCGACGGCCTCAAGGTGGGCATGGAGCTGCGCGATCCGTCGGTGCCGCTGCTGTGCGTCGAGACCGCGCTGCCGGCCAAGTTCGCCGCGATCATCGGCGAGGCGCTTGGCGGCAAGGTTCCCGAGCGCCCGGCTGCCTACCGTGATCTCGAGCAACGCCCGCAGCACGCGACGGAATTGCCCGCCGACGTCGATCGGGTCAAGGCTTACGTCGCCGCGCACGCGGCGCGCGAGCCCGCTGCCACCGCCTGACGATGCGCTACCGGTTCGCCTCGCTGCTCCGCAACCTCGCCGCCGGTGCGCGGCTCGCGCTGTTCCTGCCGGTGACGCGTCTCGCGTTCCGTGTCGACGTCGTGCAGGCCATCCTGCTGTTCGCCGTGCTGTGCGCGATCGACATCGCCGGCGACCGGCTGCTCTACGCGGGCGCGACGTTCACGCTGCAGGGCGCGGGCAGCGAGTTCGCGGCGCTCGCGCTGCTCGCGCTGGCCGCCGCGCTGGTCGGGCTTGCGCTGCGGCGCGCGGAACTCGCGCTGGCGCTCGTCGTGACGGCAATGTCCGCCCTGGCGCTGGTGTCGCTCGTGTCCTATGGCGTCTTCCTCGGCGCGCCGCGGCTCGATTCGCCGGACACGGTGCTCGCGATCGCGCCCTACGCGCTGCTCGGTTGGCAGGCGGCGATCTTCGTGCGGGCAGTTGCGCTGTACGTGGAGCGCGCGGCCTGGAAACGCTGGGCCGTGGCCGGCGCGGGCGGCCTGGTGATGGCGTTGCCGCTCGCGCTTTCGTCGCGCCTCGTCGACGACGTGCCGTGGTTCCGGATGCCGTACACGTTCGGCTCGTCCGGTGAGTTGAGCGCCGCGTCGGAGCCCGTGCTCGCCGCGCAGCGCGAGTTGCTCGACGACGCGCTCGCCTCGCTCGACGACCGCCAGCCCGGCAGCACCAACCTGTACTTCGTAGCCTATGCGCCGGACGGCGAGGAAGCGGCGTGGAACGACCACGTCGAGCACGTGCGCGAGCTGGTCGATGCGCGCCTCGACACGAAGGGCCGCTCGATCGTGCTGCGCACGCATGCGGACACGATGCTGACGACGCCGTTCGCCACCGTGAGCAACCTGCGCGAGACGCTGGCCGAGATTTCGGAGGCGGGCGATCCTGAGCAGGACATCCTGATGCTGTACGTCGGCGGCCGCGGCACCCGGGGCGGCGTGGTGCCCGCGCGGCTGCCGCCGCTCGACCTCGTGTCGCTGACCCCGGCGGGTCTGCGCAGCCTGCTCGACAACGCCGGCTTCGAATGGCGGATCGTCATCGTGGCCGCGTGCTACGCGGGTGCCTATGCGGATGCGCTGGACGACGATCACACGGTGGTGATCGCCGCATCGGCCGCGGACAAGCCGTCGTTCGGCTGCGAGGACCGCGGCGACCCGACGCTGTTCGGCGAGGCGCTGTTCGGCGACGGCTTCGCGCAGGGCGACTCGCTGACCGCCGCGTTTGCGATCGCGCGCGACCGCGTGGCCGCGCAGGAAGCGGCGCGCGGCCTGTCGCCATCGGCACCCGTGCTGCACGTCGGCGAGCGGATCGCGCCGATGGTGCGCCACCTGAAACGCGGCAATGCGGGCACGATGGCCGACGCAGGGACGTTGCGCCTGCGCCCGGCGCTGCTGCAGGCCACGGCACGCCACGCCGGTCCCGCGCACCGTTCGTTCAGCCTCGCGCGGGCGCGGTTTGACGCGTCCCGCCGCTCTCCAAGACAATAGCCAACCCACGCGGCCACCGTTTCGAGCCCGCGACTTCCCGGAGGAACTCCCGATGCGTCGTCTTCTTGCGCTTTGCGCGCTTGCCCTCACCGCGGCCCTGCTGCCCGCCGCCCCCGCGTCTGCCCAGATCGAAAAGCCCAAGCTGTCGATCGGCGTCGGCGGCAAGCCGCTGTTCTACTACCTGCCGCTCACGATCGCCGAGCGCAAGGGCTACTTCAAGGCCGAGGGCCTCGATGTCGAGATCCTGGACTTCCCCGGTGGCGCCAAGGCCTTGCAGGGCCTGCTCGGCGGGAGCCTGGACGTCGTGTCCGGCGCGTACGAGCACACGATCACGCAGCAGGCCAAGGGCCAGCCGATCACGGCCGTGGTGCTGTAGGGCCCGCCGGCATCGTGCTGGGCCTGCCCAAGGCGAAGGCCGCCGCGTACAAGGGGCCGGCGGATCTCAAGGGCCTGAAGATCGGCGTCACGGCGCCGGGTTCGTCGACGCAGATGTTCGCGCAGATCCTGCTCGCCAAGGCGGGACTGCCGCCGGATTCCGCGTCGTTCATCGGCGTCGGCGCCACGGCCGGCGCGGTGGCGATCATGAAGCGCGGCGAGATCGACGCGATCTCCAACCTGGACCCGCTGATCTCGCAGCTCGAGAGCGACGGCACCATCGCGCCGGTAGTCGACACGCGCACCGCGAAGGGCAATGCCGAGGTCTACGGCGGCGCCTACGCGGCCGGCTGCATCTACGTGCCCGCCGACTTCATCAAGAAGTACCCGAACACGACGCAGGCCGTGGTCAACGCGATGGTGCGCGCGCTGCGCTTCATCCAGACCGCGACGCCGGACGAGATCGTCGCGACGGTGCCGCCGGAGTTCTACACCGACAAGGCGCTGTACAAGGCCGCGCTGGAGCGCAACCTCGACGCGATGAAGCACGACGGCGCCATCAGCCTCGAAGCGGGCGAGAACGTCGCGCGCGTGCTGACGACGTTCGACCCGGGCCTCAAGGGCTTCAAGGTCGACGTCGCCAAGACGATCGACATGTCGTTCCAGCAGAAGGCCGCCGCGAAGTTCAAGTGACGGCGGCGCTCGCACTCGACGGCGTCACGTGCACGTTCGCCGCGCGCGCGGGCGGCGAGCGCTACACGGCCGTGCGCGACGTCACGCTGGCGATTGCACCGGGCGAGTTTGTCTCCGTCGTCGGCCCTACGGGCTGCGGCAAGTCGACGCTGCTGAACGTCGGTGCGGGGCTGCTCGCGCCGTCGTCCGGCCGCGTGACGGTGGAGGGCGAGCCGCTGTCCGGTATCAACCGGCGCGCCGGCTACATGTTCCAGGCGGAGGCGCTGATGCCCTGGCGCAGTGCGCTCGCCAACGTCGTCGCGGGGCTCGAATTCCGGGGCACGCCGCGCGCCGAAGCCGAGGCGCGCGCCCGCGACTGGCTCGCGCGCGTGGGCCTCGCCGGCTTCGAGGACCGCTATCCGCACCAGCTCTCCGGTGGCATGCGCAAGCGCGTGGCGCTGGCGCAGATGCTGATCCTGGATCCCGACATCCTGCTGATGGACGAGCCGTTTTCCGCGCTCGACATCCAGACGCGCCAGCTGATGGAGAACGAACTGCTGGAACTGTGGTCGGCCAACCGCAAGTCCGTGCTGTTCATCACGCACGACCTGGAGGAGGCGATCTCGCTGTCCGATCGCGTCGTCGTGCTGTCCGCGGGCCCGGCTACGCATCCGATCGGCGAGTTCGCCATCGACCTGCCGCGGCCGCGCGACGTGGCCGAGATCCGGATGACGCCGCGCTTCGTCGAATTGCACGAGGCGATCTGGGGCGTGCTCCGCGCCGAGGTGCTCAAGGGCTATGCGCAAAGCAAGCGGTGACCTGCGCCTTTCGCGCGGCGGCCTGATCGCGCTGCAGCTCGTGCTGCTGCTCGTGCTGTTCGGCGCGTGGTGGCTCGCCACCGCCGAGAAGTGGCTCGACCCGTTCTTCTTCGGCCAGCCGCTCAAGGTGCTCCAGGTGATCGTCGACTGGTTCGTCACCGGCAAGATCTGGCCGCACCTCGCGATCACGCTGTGGGAGACGGTGCTCGCATTCGTCATCGGCAGCGTGCTGGGCCTGGTCGTCGGGTTGTGGCTCGCGCTGTCGCCGATTTCCAGCGCGCTGGCCGAACCCTACATCACCGCCGCCAACGCGATGCCGCGCGTGATCCTCGCGCCGATCTTCGCCGTCTGGTTCGGCCTGGGCGTGCTGTCCAAGGTGGCGCTGGGCGTCACGCTGGTGTTCTTCATCGTGTTCTTCAACGTCTACCAGGGCGTCAAGGAAGTGAGCCCGGTGGTGCTCGCCAATGCGCGGATGCTGGGCGCGTCGCGCGGCCAGCTGCTGCGGCACATCTACCTGCCGTCGGCCACGTCGTGGGTGTTCTCGAGCCTGCACACCTCGGTGGGCATGGCCTTCGTCGGCGCGGTCGTCGGCGAGTACCTGGGTTCCGCGAAAGGTGTCGGCTACCTGATCCTGCAAGCGGAAGGCACGTTCGACATCAACACGGTGTTCGCCGGCATCCTGGTGCTGACGGCGTTCGCATTGCTGCTCGACTTCGTCGTCACGCGCGTGGAGGCGAAGCTGCTGGTGTGGCGGCCGCGCGCCGCGGAGACCGAAACGCTCTGATCACCGGCTCGCCGCGCGCCGTCCACGCGCCGAGCGCGCGTTGATCAGTTCGCGAGTGTGTCCGCGAGCGACGGGAGGTCGACCATCTGCGTCGACGAGCGGAAGCCGATGGGCACGCAGCCGGAGGCCGCGAGTGCGACGAGCGTGGCGAGGAGCAGGGCGGCGAAGCGGCGCATGTTCGGGAACCAGGAATCAGAAATCAGAGGACAGGCATCAGGCGCACTCTAACGCGGGCGCGCGGGCTTGTCAGCCATCGCTGCGCTCGGCCGCGGATGTCGTGGCGGCCACGGCCGCGGCGGGCGCCGTCTTCGGTGGACGGCCGTCGTAGGGATCCTTCCAGCGGCGGTGCGCCCAGTACCACTGCTCCGGGTGGCGCAGCACCAGCCGCTCCAGCATCGCGTTGTACTGCCGCGTGTTGCGCCGGATGGCCTCGCTTGTGTCGTCGTGCTGAAGCAGCGGCAGCGGATCCTCGAAGCGCAGCACGTGCGAGCCGTCGGGCTCGCGCCAGCTCGCGGCCGTGAGCACCGGCGCGCCGGTGGCGAGCGCGATGATCGCGACGCTCTTGAACGTGCGCGCCGCGTGCCCGAAGAACTCGACGGGGATCCCGTCCTTGCCCTTCGCGTACTGGTCGAACGGGAACACGACGATGTCGCCCGCCTCCAGCCGCTCGACGATCGCGTCGAGGCCGCCGCGCTTGGGCATCACGCCGAATCCCGCTCCGCGGAAGTGCCAGTTGACGAGACGATCGAGCCAGCGCGGCTTGATCGGCCGGCGCACGAAGTGGAAGCGGCCGCGCATGTGCGGGAACTTGGCGATGCCGGCGGTGGTGGCCACTTCCCAACTGCCGAAATGGCCCGTGACGATGATCGCGCCCTTGCCTTGCGCCAGTACGTCGGCGAGCGCATCCGTGTTGTCGACGCGCACGCGCGACGGGCGGCTGCGCGTCGGCACCAGCAGGAACAGGAAGAAGCCGGCGTAGACGCGCAGCAGTTGCGCATAGCTGGCCTTGGCCAGCCGCAGCCGCTCGTCCTCGGTCCAGCAGTCGCCGAACACGAGGTCGATGTTCGAACGGATGACGTCGCGGCGCAGCGGCAGCAGCGTGTAGAAGAGCTTGCCGATCAGCGGCACGGCCAGCGGCGGCATCAACTCCGGCGCCGCGACGGCGGACGCGCTCGCCTTGTCGTGCGTCAGCGAGACGGCGAGCTTCGCAATCCGGTGGCGCTGCATGACGCTTTGCGCGTTGGCGCTGGGCATGACCTGCGGCGCGCCATAGCTGTCGCGGACGATCGAGAAATCGTCGGCAGTCAGCGTGTTGAGCGCGGCTTCGCGCGGGAACAGCTTGAGGCAGGCCTCGCGCGCGGCGAAGCGGGCGGCCAGGCTCGCGACGCGGCCCGCGCCATCGCCGGCATCGGCGAGCTCGGCTGGCGTGAACCAGCGCGCCAGGTCGGCGGGCGGCGTCTCCGCGAGCAACCGCTCGATCCTCGCCAGCTCCACGCTGTCGATGCCGCAGCGTGGGGCCGGCGCGGCGGTCACGTGCGCACCAGGAGCGCGGTGTTGGTCCCGCCGAAGCCGCGCGAGAGCACCAGCGCGACGTTGGAGCGCGGCGCGCGCGACTCGCGCGAAACGTTCAAGCCTTCGCAATCCGGGTCGAGTCGCGCCAGCGTCGCGATGCCGGGCACGCGGCCGTTGCGCAACGCGAGCAGCGCGAGCGCGGTTTCCACGGTGCCGGACGCAGCCAGCAGGTGGCCGAACGCCCACTTGAAGCCGGTGACCGGCGGCATGTCGCGGCCGAAAACGCGGACGAGTGCCAGCGCTTCGGTGCGGTCGGAGTTGCGCGTGCCGTTGGCGTGCGCCACCACCATGCCGACGTCGCTTGGCGCGAGGCCCGCGTTGTCGAGCGCCGCCGCGATCGCGTCGGCCATGCCGGCGCCGTCGTCGCCGATGGCGAGCAGCCCTTCACCGTCCGACGTCGAGCCGCTGCCGAGCACCTCGCCGTGGCGCGTCGCGTTGCGCTCGGTGGCGGCGCTTTCCGTCTCCAGCACCAGGGCGCCGGCGCCTTCGCCGAACAGGCTGCCGGTGCGCGCCGCATCGAACGGCGTCAGCGGCCCGCTCGCATAGAGGCCCGCGCGATGATAGTAGAGGACGTTCTGCGGCTCGATCGGCGCTTCGTGGCCGACGGCCACCGCGCGATCGGCCTCGCCGGTGCGCAGCGCCTCGAACGCCTCGACCACCGCCAGCGTGCCGCTGATGCTGTGGTGCGTGATGCAGGCGTTCGCGCCCTTCAAGCCGTGGTTGATGCTGACGTGGCACAGCACGTTGTTGGGCAGCGAGCGCAGCAGCCACATCGGGTTGACGACGTTGCCCAGCTCGCGGCCGAACGCCGGCATCTCGCCGTGGGCTTCCGTGATCAGCGGGAAGAAGTCGTACTGCGTGTCGAACGTGCCGCCGCCGGAGCCCGCGTAACAGCCGAAGCGGTCGGCGAACTGCGTGCGCGCGGCGTCGTCCAGCGTGTCGCGGTATGCGGCCGTGCCGGCGTTGTCCACCGCGGCGGTGGCGGCGTAGATGCCGAAGACGTCGGTGCGGCGGATGACCTTCAGCAGCTTGCGGTCCGGGACCAGCGAGCGCGGCTCCAGGCCCACGATCTCGCCGGCGAGGTTCGACGGATAGCCGGTGGTGTCGAACATCGCGATCGGCCCGATCACCGTCTTGCCGCCCTCGACGGTGGCGAGGATTTCCTCGGGCGTGCGGCCGCCGGCACAGACGGCGCCGACCCCCGTGATGAAGACGCGGCTCATGACTTCTTCTCCGCCGCGATGAGCGCGTCCGTCTCATCCGGATGGCGGAACACGACGCAGCTGTTGGAGCCGCCGAAGCCGAAGGAATTGGAGAGCGCTGCGCGGATCTTCTGCCGGCGCGGCTTGCCACGGACGAAGTCGAGGTGCGCGCAGGCTTCGTCGACCACTTCGAGATTCGAGTTGATCGGCATCGTGCCGGTGTCGATCGCGAGCGCGCAGATGGCGGCTTCGCACGCGCCGGCGGCGGCGATCAGGTGGCCCATCGTGCTCTTGGTGGAGCTGACGCCGATGCGCGCGCACTCGTCGCCGAACACCACCTTCAGCGCGGCGGCTTCGCTGCGGTCGTTCATCGGCGTCGACGTGCCGTGCGCGTTGGACAGCGAATTGCCGTCGCCGGCGAGCTCGGCATAGATGCGCGCGCCCCGCTTGCGGGCCGCCTCCCATTCCTCGAGCACGAGGAAGCCCGCGCCTTCGCCGAGCAGGAAGCCGTTGCGCGTCGCGTCGAACGGGCGGCTTGCGCGCGTCGGCGTGTCGTTGTCCGGCGAGACGGCGGACAGGAGGCAGAAGCCCGACAGGCCGATGGGGTTGACCATCGAGTCGAAGCCGCCCGTCAGCACGCAGTCCGCGATGCCGCGGCGGATCAGCTTCAGCGCCGTGCCGGCCGCCTGGCCGCCGGAGGCGCAGGCCGTGTGCACCGACGTCGCATAACCGCGGATGCCGTAGCGCTTGGCCAGCAGCGACGCGCCTTCCGTCGACTGGCTGCGGCAGAACACGAGCGGGTCGTTGGCGGAAGGATCGTCGACGAGCTTCGGCGTCTCGAGCTCGCCCGACATCGCGCTGTGGTCGTGCACTTCCTTCAGGTCCGCGTAGGGCACGCCCATCATGCCGGTGCCGACGGCGAGGCCCCAGCGGCGGCTCGTCTCCGGCGTCGGCGCGATGCCGGCGTCGCGGAAGGCCTCGTCCGCGGCGGCGAGCGCAAAGCCGTGCGCGCGGCTCGCGAGCTTGGCGAGCTTGCGGTCGCCGATGCGCGCCAGCGCGTCGAAGTGCTTCACCTCGGCCGCGATGCGCGTCGAGAAGCCACTGGCGTCGAACGTCGTGATCGGCGCGCCGCCGCTGACGCCGTTGACGAGTGCGGGCCACGCGGTGGCGACGTCGTTGCCCACCGGCGTCACGAGGCCGATGCCGGTGATCGCGACGCGCCGGCGCCTGGCGGGTGCTGCACTCATGCGTTCTCCATCACGGCGGCATAGGCGATGCGCGCCGTGGCCATCGTGCGGCCGTCGATCTGCGCGTTCATCTTCACGAGCGGCGAGCCCTTGTCGTCGCCGCGTTCGACGGCGATCGTCACGGCCTGCCCGGGCAGGATGAAATCGCGCATCTTGATCGCGCGCATCGCGGAAGGCCGCCAATCCGCCTCGCCGCTCTCGTTGACGAGCGCGGTGGCCACACGGATGGCGTGGTCCAGCAGCAGCGTCGCGGGGAACACCGGCCGGCGCGGGAAATGGTCCTCGAAATAGGGCGCCGTGGCGGGCACGTGGAGCACGGCCACGCGCCGCTCGCCTTCGACGTGCTCGACGTCGTCCAGCCGGTGGTGCGGGATGCCGCCGAAGCGCCCCGGCGTCGCGCCGGTGGTGCGCAGCGTGTCGAACATCTTCGCGAGCGCGTCCGGGTCGTCGTATTCCGCCTGCGGCAACATGGGCGCCATGCAGTCGACGAGCTCGACGACGGTGCGGCCACACGCCGACGCGTGCCCGTGATAGGCCACCGACTCCTCGTCGGCTTCCTCGATCGTGATCTCGAGATGCAGCGTGTCGCCGGGCGCGGGCTCGCCGTGGATGCGCACCTCGCGCGCCAGCGCGGCGACCGGGCGGCCGCGGAAGCCGATGTTCGCCATCGACACCCAGGCGGCGAGCTGGCCCGTGGCTTCGGCGCACAGCGACGAGGCGAAGCCCGTCACGTGCGCGGGGATCGCGAATTCGGCCTTGGCGTGATGCGCCGGCTCGTACTCGGTGATCCGGTCGCAGAACGTGAAGGCGGCGTAGCGGCCCGACATGCGACGGATCAGGCCGCGGCGGGCGCGGCCTTCTGCGCGCGCAGCACCACCTTCGCGAACGTTTCCGGCGTGAAGAGGCGCGGGATGTCGGCGGCCTTGACCGGCGTCTTGAAGCGGTCGGCCGGCACTTCGGACAGGAAGGCCTTCAGTTGCGCGAGGCCCTTGTCGGTGAGCACGCCCTTCTGCTCGAACTCGGCTTCGGTCAGCGCGCCACGCGCGTCCTCGACGATCTTGCCGCGCGGGATCTTCACCTTGAAGGCGCGCTCCAGCCGGAACACGAGGTCGAGGAAGTCGATCGACTCGGCATCAAGGTCCTCGATCAGCGACGAGTTGGGCTTGACCTCGTCGACGTCGACGCCCAGCGCGTCCGCGATCACGTCCGCCACCTTGGGGTAAACGGTGTCGATTTCCTGTTGCGTGAATTCCATGGTGTCCCTCACTCCATCTTGAAGCCGCCGTCCACGTGGACGACCTGGCCGGTCATGTAGTCGGCAAGCGGCGACGCCAGGAACCAGACGACGTTCGCCACCTCCTGCGGCTGCCCGAACCGGCGCAGCAGAATCCGCGACTTTACCTCGTCGCCGGCCGCATCCCGCACGGCCTCGGACATTTCCGTCTCGATGACGCCCGGCGCCACGCAGTTGACGCGGATCTTGCGCGCCGCGAGCTCGACGGCCAGCGCCTTCGTGAACGATTCGATCGCGCCCTTGCTGGCCGCGTAGTTGGTCTGGCCGCGGCCGCCTTTCTGCGCGGACACCGACGACAGGTTGACGATGCAGCCGCGCCGGCGCGACACCATGAACGGCGCCACGGCGCGCGTCATGTTGAAGACGCCCGTCACGTTGGTGGCGAGCACGTCGGCGAGCTCGTCGTCGGTCATGCCGGTGAGCACGTTGTCCCGCGTGACACCGGCGTTGTTGACCAGGATGTCGATGCCCTCGGTGCGCTCGTAGAGCGCTTCGACCGCGGTCATGCAGGCCGCGGCGTCGGTGACGTCGACCCTGACGGCAGCCGCATTGCCGCCGGCCGCGGCGACGGCTGCGATGGTCTCGCGCGCCGCGTCCTCGTTGCCGCGATAGAAGAACGTGACGTCCGCGCCGTCGGCCGCCAGCGTCTCAACGATCGCGCGGCCGATGCCGCGGCTGCCGCCGGTGACGAGCGCGACCTTGCCGGCGAGCTGGGGCGTGGCGATCTTCATCGAAGCTAGCCCGAGATCGAGAAGCCGCCGTCGACGGTGAGCGTCTGGCCGGTGATCATGTTGGCTTCGGGCAGGCACAGCAGGTAGATGGCGCCCGCGACGTCGTCGGGCGTCAGCACCGGCCCCGCCGGCGTGCGCTCCGCGTATTCGCGCAACAGCTGCTCGCGATTGGGGAAGTGCGACAGCGCGTCGGTGTCGACGACGCCCGCGCTCACCGCGTTGACGCGGATGCCGCGCGGGCCCAGCTCCTGCGCCAGCGAACGCACCAGCGCTTCCATCGCGGCCTTCGACGCGCCGATGAACGCGTAATTGGGAATGGCGCGCTCGGAGCCCAGGCTGGTCATGCCGATGATGCGGCCACCTTGCGTCATCAGCGGCGCCGCACGCTGCGCGAGCAGGTTCAGCGCGAACGCGTTGGTCTCCATGCACCAGCGCCAGTGCTTCAGCGTCATTTCCATCGCCGGCTTCAGCACGCCGCTGGCGGCGTTGCTGATCACGATGTCGAGCCGGTCGAACTTCTCGCGCACGGCCGCGAACAGGTCGTCGACGCTGCCGACGTCCGCGACCGACCCTTGCACGGCCATGGCACGCCGGCCCATGGCCTCGATCTCGCCGACCAACGCTTGCGCCTCGTCATGGCTGTTGTAGTAGTTGACGATGACGTCCGCGCCCGCGGACGCGAGCTTGCGCGCTGCGGCGCGGCCGATGCCGCGCGCACCGCCGCTGATGAGTGCGGTTCGTCCTGACAGGGGCAGTGTCACGGGGATCGGAGTCGGAGGATGGGGGCCGGGGCCGCGCGGGAGCGCCGCCGCAGCCGAAGCCGCAATTTTAGCAAATCGGCACCGCCGCCCGCGCAGGGCGCGGGTTCAGTGCGGGGCGGGCCCGCCAGCGGCCGGCGCCGGGCGGGCGCGCTGGGCTTTCACCAGCGCCTGCGCCTCGATGACCCAGGCCTTCTTGACGCTGTACCAGACGTCCGCCGCCCACAGGATGTTGGGCAGGTCGACGTTCGCCGGCGGATCCTTGCCCGCCATGTCGGGCGTATAGGCGTTGATCCACGCGCGCGCGGCCTCGTCCTTGCCGAGCGGGCCCGCGTCGGCCCCGAACACGTGCGAGTAGGCGGCCGGCAGGTAGATGTTGCGGACGTGCGCGGTGCCGGTCGGCCGGTAGTAGTGCTCGGTCGCGGGGCCGTCCCAGGCGATGAGGTCGAGCCCCAGCATGAAGCCGGTGAAGTCGTCGACGCTGTCCGGGATGCGATAGAGGCGCGACTTCATGATCCACTGGTTGGGCAGCAGCGTCGCGGCGCCGCCCGCGGAGACCCCCGACGCATAGCCCACCTTGAGGCTGGTGACGGGACGCGTGGCGCCGGTCAGCGGATCCACGATCGTCGTGCGCTTCTGCGCGCCGCCGCCGCTCGGGTCGAAGACGGCGACGTCGCCGTCCAGCTGCCCGGCGAGATCGTAGAGGATCTTCACCACCTGCATGCCGCCCTGGCTGTGGCCGACGAGGATCGGCATCACGCCCTCGCGCTCGTAGTACCACGCCACCTCGCCGGCGAGCACCGCGCTGTCGGTGTACGGACTCTGCGTCAGCGCGCGGTCGCCGGGGTCGCGCAGCGCGGATTCCGGGTAACCCATCCGCATCAGGAAGCGCGCGAACGATTCCAAGATCAGGTGCACCGGGTACACGCCGCCGTGGATCGCGATCACGTGCGGCGTCGGGCCCTTGGCCAGCACCTGGCGGACGTCGGCGTCCCCGACGTGCTCGGGATCGAGCGCCAGGATACGGTCGCCGAGGGCCGCATCGACGATCGGTGGCGTGGCAAGCTTCGGCGCCACGGCGCCCGTGCGCGGGCCGCCCTCCGGCCCCGGCGCTTGCGGCGGGGTTGCGCAGGCGGCAAGCGCTGCGCAGAGGACCATGACCGCGCGCCGCGGCAGCGTCATGGCATGGTGCTCGCCCACTCAGTGGCCCTGCGCGCGGCGCGCGCGGATAGCCCGCTGCAACTCGGTCACCCAGTGGTACTTGAGGCTGTACCAGACGTCGACGCCCCATTGCGTGTTGTGGTCGATGACGCCGGGCGGCAATGGCTTGCCGCGCAGGTCCGGTGTCCATGTGTCGAGCCACGCGCGCGTCGTCGGATCCTCGGCCAGGCCCGACACGTTGACCACGTAGTAATGGTCGTAGGTGGCCGGCAGCCTGACGTCGGCCACGCGCGCGTCGCCCAACGCGCGATAGCGGGTCCGCGACAGGCTCGATTCCCACGCGATGTAGTCGAAGCCCAGCACGAAGCCCGTGAAATCCTCGACGCTGTCCGGGATCTCGAACGTGCGCCGTTCCATCGACCACTGGTTGGGCATCACGATGCCGGTGGCGCCGCCGGCGCCGACGCTGGTGGCGTAGGGCAGCCGCAGCTTGGCCAGCGGCAGTTGCTCGCCGGTCACCGGATCGACGATCCAGTCGCGGGGCTCGCGCACGCCACGCATCGGGTCGTAGACCTTCACGTCGTCGCCGAACAGCCCGGCGAGCTGGTACAGGATCTTGACGCCCTGCATGCCGCCCTGGCTGTGCCCGATGACGATCGGCCGCAAGCCTTCGTGCTCGTAGTACCAGCCGAGCGTGCCGGCCTGGTCGGCGCTGTTCTCGTAAGGGCTGTGCGTGTATTCGCCGCTGGCCGGATCGCGGACGGCTGCTTGCGGATACCCCATCTTGATCGTGAAGTCGCCGAACGCGACCAGTTGGAGGAACACCGGGAAGATGCCGCCGTGCACGAGGTACAGCCGCGGCGCGGGCGTGTGCGACAGCACGTCGCGGATGTCCGCCGCGCTCACGTGGCCGGGATCGAGTGCCAGGATGCGGTCTTCCAGTGCCGGCGGGATGGCCATCGCCTTGACGACGGCGCCGCGCGCGGGCGCGGCTGCGGTGGGCGCCGTCGGCGCGGACGCGCATCCCGCCACCAGCGCGGTCAGCGCGAGCGCGGCGGCGGTGAGGAGCAGGGCGGTACGGGCATTCGTCCGACGGGAAGGCGGGCGTTGCATGGCGGCGACCGGCGCTGTTCCAAGGCTTTGGTGGGAAAGAGCCGACTCTAGCAAAGCGGCCGCGCGCGTGCGCGGGCCGCTGTTGCACTGGACACCACTACGCGCCGTGGGCCGCGGCGCGCAGCGCGTGTTCCAGGCGGGCGGGGAAGTCGGAGGGATGGACGCTGGCGCGCCACGACACGCCGAACGACAGCGCATCCGCCGTCTGCGAGATGGCCAGGACGGCGGGCGTCTGCGGGCCCGTGGACACTCCACGCGTGTAGTGCCGTGCAGGCGACACGCGCGCGGGCCACGCGGCGTCGACACCCAGCATCGAGACGCCCGCCCACGCCGGGTGGTGCTTCGCATAAAACCATCGGCGTCGCGACGGCGACAGGAAGGGCCATGCCACGCCGCCGTAGAAAAGGCCGAACAGCGTGCGCAGGTAGAGCCGCTGTTCGCGGTGCGTCCGCGTCACCGCGCCGACGTCGCGGGCAAGGTCGTCCAGCGTCGCGGTGGCCGGCACCGGATGGACGACGCGCAGGCTCGCCAGGAACTGCCCGAAGTCCTGCGCATGCGCGGCGCCCATGTCGCGCCGGATGTTGACGATGGCGGCCACCGCGATGTCCGGCCGCCGCGTGCCGATGCGGCGCGTTCCCGCGATCGGCGCGACGACCGTCAGCAGGACCGCCAGGATCAGGTCGTGCAGCGTGACACCGGTGGCGCGGGCGCGCGCTTTCAGGCCGCCCAGCTCGTCGCCTTCGATGCGGAACAGCGCGTAATCGTTGCGCGTGGCCGTGACGTCGCGATCGCGCGGGCGCATCGCGCGACCCACCTCGCGGACCAGCGCGGGCATCGCGGTCGCCGCGCGGACCAGCGCACGGCCGTGGGTCCGCCACAGCTGCGTGTACGTCGGCGGGTAGAGCGCGGGCGGCGCCGGCACTGGCGTTGGCATTCCTGGAGAGAGCCGGTCCACGATCTCGCCCAGCAGCCCGGCAACCGAGTCGCCGCCCGCGACGTAGTGATCGTAGGCGATGCCGAGCACGTAGCGCGCGGGCGCGGTCACCGCGAAAAAGCGCATCGGTTGGCCTGCGGGAAACGGTTCGTTCAGGTCGCGCGCGATCTGCGCGGCCAACGCGGCGTCCCGCGCCCCGTCGTCCGCGACGACGGTGAGCGCAAGCGGGGCAGGCACCTCCGGCGACCATGCGAAGCGGCGCGCGCGCGCGTCGAGTGCATGCGTGCCGATGCCGCGCCGCGCGATCACCGCGGCGATCGCGCCGGCCACGCGCTCGCGATCGAACGCACCCGCGACTTCCGCCGCGTGCACGGCGTTGTAGGGGGCCAGCGAGCGCCAGCGCAGCATCGTGCGCTGGAACAGGTTGAGCTTGCCGGGGAATGCGCGGCTCATCGTCGAGTCGGCAGCGTGGGCGTTGCGCGGGAGGCGGGCGTCCGCGGGCCCCGGGTCATGGTGCCGACGAGAGCCGCGGAACGAAGCGGCCCGTGCGGCGCACGTATTGCGCGTACGCGTCGCCGTGCGCCGCCAGCAGGAAGCGCTCCTCGTTGCGCGCCTTGGCGTTCATCAGCACGAAGTGCGCGACGGCCGTCAGCAGCATCGGCACGTTGGGCACGACGACCAGCGTGCACAGCATCAGCAGGATGCTGAGCGTGTAGATCGGGTGGCGGACGCGGCCGAACATGCCGCTGGTGAACAGCGTCGTCCGCTCGTCGCTCGTCACCGCCATCGTCCAGTGGCGGCCCATCTGGCGCCACGCGCGGATGGAGCCGTACAGCGCGGCGGCCGCGACGAGCGCCGCGAGCGCGCGCGGCAACAGCAGCGCGTCATCGCGCGCGAAGGCCGGCAACGCGAACCAGCCGCCGCCATGCCGCAGCGCCAGCGAAGGCAGCGCAATCCACAGCACGACGACGGCCACGAAGCCGTAGCCCAGCACGCGCTCGAGCGGCTGCTCCGGCACCACGCCGGACAGCTTGCGCGTGCGCCGGCGGCGGCGCACGACCATCGCGCCCACGATCAGCCAATAGACGGCGACGATCGCGAGCACGGCAGCGGTGGGAAGGTCGGACAACGGGGTCGTCATCGCGTCGTGAGGGCATGCGGCGCGCGGCAGCGCCACGCGGGATTATACGAGCCGTACGCTATGCTTGCTGTGCGCTTGTGCAGCGCGTCGCATGATTCCCGATGGCTTTCGTCCTTCGTCTCCTCGGCAAGCTCCCGCTCCCCGTGCTCTACGCGCTGGGCTGGCTGATCGCGTTCGTCACGTTCGACGTGTTGCGCTGGCATCGCAAGCTGGCCGCCGCGAACATCGAGCGTTCGTTCCCGGACCGCGCGCCCGCCGAGCGCGCACGCATCCTGCGTCGTGCGTACTACAACCTGGGCCAGACGCTGGCCGAAGCGTTGTGGGGCTGGCAGGCGAACGGCGAGGTGCTGAAGCCGCGGGTCGACATCGACAACCGCGAGCTGATCGACGGCTATGTCGCCAACCGCCAGTCCGTCGTGCTGCTCGCGTCGCACATGTGCAACTGGGAATGGCTGGTGCTGGCCGCGTGCGCGGAACTGGGCATCCCGATCGCGCCCTTGTACAAGACGCTGCGCCTGCCGGACGTCGACCGCTACGTCCGCGACGCACGGGCGCGCTTCGGCGGCCATCCGATCGAGCTCGACAACCTGCTCTACGAGCTCACGTTCCACGCCAGCGAGCCGCGTGCGTTCGCGATGCTCGCGGACCAGACGCCGCCGCGCAAGGGGCCCAAGCACTGGCGCACGTTCCTGCACCAGGACACCGCGTTTTATGCGGGGCTCGGCGTCGTCGCGCGCTACCTGGATGCGCCGGTGATCTTCGTCGCGATGCGGCGCCGGTCGCGCGGCTATTACGGCGCGCACCTGACGGTGATCGCCGAGCCGCCTTATGACGAGGATCCGGAGTCGCTGATCATCGATCGCTACGCCGCCGAGCTGCAGCGCGAGATCGAGGCATCGCCGGCCGACTTCCTGTGGGTGCATCGGAAGTGGAAGTATCCGAAGCCGGACAACGAGGCCGCCGATCCTGTGCCCGTGAAAAAAAGGGTCCGCCGCTAGCGTGGTTTTGTATGGGTTGCGCGTCCGGGATTTGAACCTGTGGCTCCGGGCGAGGTACATGCCGTCAACGACTTCCGGCGGCGCGAAATGAAAAAGGGCTCGCCATTGGCGAGCCCTTGGATTGGTTGCGGGGACAGGATTTGAACCTGTGACCTTCGGGTTATGAGCCCGACGAGCTGCCAGACTGCTCCACCCCGCGATAGAAGCGGAATTATAGCGCAATCACGGCTGGGCGGTCAACGTTCAGCCGTCGCTGCGGGTCCGGCGCAGCCACACGGCGACGGCGATCATCGCGATGCCCGCTGCAGCGGCGATCCACGGGCCCGGCGCGGCAAGGCTTTGCCACGACGAGTAGAACGCGTTCCCGAATTCGGTGACGGTGCGCGTCGAACCGCCGTCCTGCACGACGCGGGAGATGCCGTCGCCGAAGAGGAACCAGTTGCCCGGCACCAGGCCGACCAGTGCGCGCGAGAACACGTGGCGGACGAGCCAGTCGCCGTGCCAGTCCGGCCCGAAGAAGAACTTCGACCACTTGATCAGGATCATCGCGAGCACGGGCAGGCCCACGGCCCACAGGAAGGCTTTCGACTTCGCCCACGCCGACACCATCAGCAGCCAGCCGACGCTGGGCAGCGCCCACACGATGTACACGGGTAGCAGCGCAGCCAGCATCAGCGGCATCTTGTAGATTTCGCTGGCGCCGAGCATGCCGCCGAGGACGGGCGTACCGCGCGCCGCGAGGATGCCGCCGACGATCAGCATGACGACGAACGACGTCAGGATCGCGACGACGATCGTCACGATCGGCGCCACGACCAGCGCCATCAGCACCTTCGACGCCACCGTATCCAGGTCGGCGACCGGCAGCGATTTCCAGAACAGGATGCTGCGGTCGCGGCGGTCGTCGTACAGCGCGCCGATGCAGTAGAACAGCGAGACGAACGCGAGCATTGCGAACAGCGGCAACGACGCGCCGGCGAAGCTCGCGCCCAGCGCCATTCCGGCGCGCTGCGCCGCCTCGGCCGCGTCGGAGCCGTTGACGGTCACGCTGAAATGCGCGCCGGGCAGGCTGACGAGCACGAGCAGCGCCGCGGCCATCACCAGCGGCGCCCACACGAACGAGCCCTTGTGCTCCCACAGCTCGCGGCGCAGCAGCCATTGCATCGTCTTCATGCGGCGCCTCCTTTCATCGTGGCCACGAAGAGGTCCGCAACGCTCGGCGTGCGCGTCTCGCCAAGCGTGGCGAGCGTTTCGCTCGGCACGCCGTCGAACAGCATCACCGTGTGGCCGAACGCCGTGCGGCGGTCGATCGGCGCCAGCGCTTCGGCGGCGGCCACCGTGTCGGGCCGCAGCATCACTTCGGTGTAGCGGTTCGCCACCTCGTCCATCGTCGCGGACAGCGCGATGCGCCCTTCGCGGATGAACAGCAGGTCGGTGAGGATGTGCTCGACTTCCTCCACCTGATGCGTGGTGATCACGATCGTGCGGTTCTCGTCGAAGTAATCCTCGAGCAGGTTCTGGTAGAACTGCTTGCGGAACAGGATGTCGAGGCCCAGCGTCGGCTCGTCGAGCACCAGCAGCTTGGCATCGATGGCCATGACCAGGGCCAGGTGCAGCTGGACGATCATGCCCTTCGACATCTCCTTCACCTTCATCGCGGGCTTGAGCGTCGTGGCAGCCACGTAGCGCTCGGCCTTGGCGCGGTCGAAGCGCGGATGCACGCCCTGCACGAACGCGATGGCGTCGCGCACGCGCAGCCAGCGCGGCAGGATGGCCACGTCCGCGATGAACGCGACGTCCTGCATCAGCGCGTCGCGCGCCGTGCGCGGGTCGAGCCCGAGCACCGAGAGCTCGCCGGCGAACGGGATGAGCCCCAGCATCGCCTTCAGAGTCGTGGTCTTGCCGGAGCCGTTGGGACCGATCAGGCCGACGATCCGGCCCGTGCCGATGTCGAAGGCGACGTGATCGACAGCGGTGCGGGCCCCGTAGCGGACCGTGAGGTCGCGGGCGGAGACGGCGGCGTTCATGCGTCGTCCCCGTGGTCGGCGGCGCTGGCCAGCGCGTGCACGTCGAGGCCGAGCAGGCGCATCCGCGCCAGCGTGGCGGGCCATTCCTCGCCGATGAACCGTTCGCGCTCGGCGGCAAGCAGGCGCTCGCGGCCGTCGTCCGTCACGTACATGCCGAGTCCCCTTCGTTTCTCGATGATCGCCGCATCGACGAGCGCCTGGTAGGCGCGCGAGACGGTCAGCGGATTGACTTGGTAATCCGCCGCGATCTGGCGGACGGACGGCAGCGCCGCCCCGGCGGCCAGCGTCCCGTCCAGGATCATGCCGACCACCAGCGATTCGATCTGCCGGTAGATCGGGCGGTTGTCGTCCCAGCCGATGGTCATGTCGATGCGGTCGTCAGGCGGTTGAGCGACGCCATCAGACCATGTATCGGTGTGCTAGTCAAGTACTACAGTGATAAATCATCCATTCGCACGATCGACTTGTGATCCCGACCGAGAGTGGGGTCGCCAGGCGTGATGCGGAATATTCACGTTTCAAAACGCGGGCGGATGCCGGATACTCCATCCCGTCGTTCACTGCCCGGAAAGTGCCAGAACGACTTCGCCGACCCTATCCGCGGGAGGGAGGCTTGAAAAGTTGGGAGCGATCAATGTCTCGCAATACGCAGATGACGTTCGTGGCCGTAGCCGTGCTGGCCGTTGCCGCCGGCTCCATCTACATGGCGAATTTCCGGCCCGACATGATCAAGAGCACGCTGGGCACGCAGGCGACGGCCTCGACGGCCGCCACCGCGGCGACGGCGGCCACGCAGGCCACGCAATCGACGGCGTCCACCGCCGCCACGCAAGCCACGCAATCGACGGCCTCGACCGCCGCGACGCAGGCCACGCAGTCGACGGCTTCGACCGCCGCCACGGCGGCGACAGCGGCAACGGCCGCCACGGCGGCGACGGCTGCTACCGCCGCCACTGCGGCCACGCAGGCGACGCAGGCAACCGCCGCCACGGCCGCCACGCAGGCGACGCAAGCCACCGCGGCCACGGCCGCGACGGCCGCCACCGCGGCCACGCAAGCCACCGCGCAATAGCGCGGTGACCGCGGAAGCAAGGCGGCAGTCTCCGGACTGCCGCTTTTGCATGCGCCGACGCCGGACCCCGGCGCCGGCGCTTCGTCATTCGAGCCGACGATGATCTGGTCGATCCTGATCGCGGGCGCGGTCCCGCTGGTCTTCCTGTACATCGTCAAGTGGCTCAACTTCTTCGAGACGCACAAGCTGCGCCTCATCCTGCTGGCGCTCGCCTGGGGCGTCGTCGCGTCGTGGCTGGCGTACCAGGTCGACCATCCGCTGGTGCCGATCTTCGGCCGCCAGTTCATCTCCGAGAACATCGCGCCGGTCGTCGAGGAGGTGTTCAAGTCACTGATCCTGCTGTACCTCGT
>JBGAIC010000036.1:0-32272 GCA_044225845.1 Casimicrobiaceae bacterium | reverse complement strand
GTCATCGACCTGCGCGCGCTGCGCGAGGCGGCAGCGGTCCCCGCGCGCGGAGGGGTGGCCGCGCGCAACGCCGAGGCCGCGCCTTCGGCCGTCGATGCCCGCGCGCAAACTCCGGCGGCGGCGCGTCGTTCGCTGAAGACGATGCTGTTCGCCGACGTCGCCGGCTACAGCCGGCTCGCCGACGCGCACGTCGCGGCGTTCCAGACGCGTTTCTGGGCGCTGGCCGCCGCCGCGATCGCGCGAGCCGCCGTGCCGCCGCTGGCGGCCAATACCTGGGGCGACGCGGTGCATCTCGTGTTCGATCACGCAACGGATGCGGCGGACGTCGCACTCGATCTCGCGCGGGCCTTTGGAAGCCACGACTGGACGACGCTCGGCCTCGCGGTCGCGAGCCCCTTGCGCATCTCGCTGCATACCGGCCCGGTCTACGGCGCACGCGACCCGGTGACGGCGCGCGACAACTTCTTCGGTGCCAGCGTCACGCTGGCCGCACGCATCGAGCCCGTCACGCCGCCCGGCAGCGTGTTCGCCAGCGAGGCCTGCGCCGCAACGCTTGCCGCCAGCAGCCGCGGTCGCCATGCGCTCGAGTACCTGGGGCTGCTGGACCTCGCCAAGGGCGCCCAGCCGTCGCGCGTGTACCGGGTGTCGCCGCGCGAGGGACCGGGGTCCGCTATAATCGCAAGTTCGGTCGGGGCGTAGCGCAGCCTGGTAGCGCACCTGCATGGGGTGCAGGGGGTCGGAAGTTCGAATCTTCTCGCCCCGACCACATCCCGTTTGGTCCATTCCGGTTACATGGGTAACGGTTTATACCGGAGACATGGGTAACACTTTGGGCTCGAACGGGTTGCTGACGGGTTCGACCCGCCCGGTCTCGTGATCGAAGAATCCCAGGTCGTAGTGCATGAAGGTCACGAGCCAGATGCGGTCGGCGACTTCCTTGATGCCGACGTTCTGCCCCGCAAAGACCTGGCTGAAGTTGATTTTGCGCTTGCCGATGCAGATGCGGCCGCACTGGGTGATGGTGACGGTGCGGTCGTGGAACGGATAGTCGAGCTCGCCGAGGCCACGATAGGGTCGCGGTGAGGGCCGATACAGTTCGGCAGGGTACTTCATGCCGAGGGCCTGGTGAGGGCGCTCGCGGTTGTAGCAGTCGATGAAGGCGTCGAACTTGGCCTGTTGCTGAAGGAAGTTCTGGGCCGCGGGCTTGGTGGCTTCCTTCTTCAACGTCAGATGCATGCGTTCATGGCGGCCATTCTGCTCGGGATGGCCGGGTTTGATGCGCTCGATCTGGATGCCCAGGCGCAGCCACCACACGGAGAGCTTGCTCAGGCCGTACAGCGCATGCGCGCTGGCGAACGGGACACCGTTGTCGGTACGGATCGCCCGCGGCAAGCCGAATTCCTGGAAAGCGCGCTTGAAGACCGAGAAGGCATAGATTTCCTTGGTGGTCGACAGCGCCTCGCAGGTGAACAGGTAGCGGCTGGCGAAATCGGTGATGGTGAGTGGGTAGCAGTAGCGACGATCGGCGAGCATGAACTCGCCCTTGTAGTCGGCGCACCACAGGTCATTGGGCGCGAGCGGACGCGATAAGGCGGTGCCTTCGGCCTTGTATCGACGTTTGCGGCCCGTATTCACCAACCCGTGCCGGAAGAGCACGGCGTGCACCGTACTGATGGCGGGCGGGTGGATATCGCTGTGCAGGCGCCGCAGCTTCTCCTGGATCTTGGGTGCGCCCCAGCTCGGGTGGTCGTGCCGGAGGCGAACGATCAGTTTTTCAATCTGCATCGGCAACCGATTGGCATGCCGGTAGGGCCGCCGGCTGCGGTCGGTGAGTCCTTCGACCCCGCAATCCTTGTAGCGCTGGAAGATCTTGTAGCCGGTCTTCCGGGAAATATCGAACTCCCGGCATACCGTGGCCATCTTCTCCCCGTCCAGCAGGCGGGCGACGAAGCGGAGACGCTCATCCATCTTGGAACACTCCTGCCAGGGCATTTGCAGCTCCGCAAAGCCCAGAAGTGTTACCTATGTCTCCGGAACGACGTGTAACCTATCTCTCGATAAGCACAGTTTTTTCTCGCCGCGCGTTGGCTTTCGCGCCACGAGCCCCTGCGGCCATGTCCGGGAGCGCGGGAGAAGCGCGGAATCTGGGGGAGCCCGCGCTGCCATCGAGGAGCCGCTCGAAGCGTCGCCGGCACTTGGGCCCGCGCGCCCCTATCGTGAACGTCTCCCGCAAGGCCAAGCTTGACGCGCGTGCGTTACGGCCGTGCGTCGCGCGTGCGACAGCGGCGTACCCGGTCCCTCGCGATCACGCGCGACGACGCCAATCCGCCGGATGACGAAGTCGTCGACTACAGGGCACTGGCGCTTCCCGCAGGGGGGGCCGGGCGCCGCCCGCCGTCACGTCGGCGCCGCCACGGGTCGACCGGACGGGGTTCGCGCACCTGCGCGTCCAGCCCCGCTGACCATCCCGACAAGCCGGGAGAGCGGCGGGCTGAAATCCTGGACGATTCGTCGCGCTGACGGCTGCGCACCCGAAATGACGAGAAAATTATTCATATAAACAATATGTTATGTTATGCTAACCGGCGATAACGCGATGAGCCGGGCCGGCGTTGCCACAGCGTTGCGGCGCGTGCCGCCCACGGGCGCAACTTGGCCATTCGTCTACGCCCAACGGATTATTGAACCGCGGTCCAAGATTTGCTTGACCGCGAGACCACCCCGGTCCACCTTAGACTGTCCTCGCCAACAGGACCTACGACCACCGCACGCCCGCCGATGAGTCCCGTCCAGCAACGCGCCGCGAATCCCAACCCGTCCGGAACGATTTCCGAACTCGCGTTCGCACGCGCGCAGCGCAACACGGTGCTGATCGTCGACGACCTGTTCTCGAGCCGCCTCTTGCTCGCGGAAATCGTGCGCCAGATCGACGGGCGCCTCAACCTCGAGCTGTTCGACACGCCGTCGCGCGCGCTCGAGTTCGCGCGCAACAACCGCGTCGACATCGTCCTCACCGATTACAAGCTGCCGGAGTTCGACGGCATCGAGCTCGTCAAGCAACTGCGCGCGCTGCCGCATTGCATCGACGTGCCGATCGTCGTGATCACCGTCGTCGACGACCGCAAGATCCGTTACAACGCGCTGGAAGCCGGCGCCACCGACTTCCTGATCAAGCCGCTCGACGAGCACGAAACGCGCGCGCGCTGCGCCAACCTGCTCGAGCTGCGCCGGCACAAGATCGTGCTGTCCGACCAGGCGCGCGTGCTGCAGTACCAGGTGGACAAGTCGGTGTCGGAGATCCACGAACGCGAGCTGGAAACGCTGGCCAAGCTCGCGAAGGCCGGCGAGTTCCGCGACAAGACCACCGGCAACCACCTGATGCGGATGGCCAAGTACTCGGCGCTGATCGGCCAGCACCTGGGCCTGGGGGCCGAGACGGTACACGTGCTGGAAGTCGCCGCGCCGATGCACGACATCGGCAAGATCGGCATCCCCGACGCCGTGCTGCTGAAGGAAGGCCCGCTGACGAAGCCGGAGGAAGAGGTCATGAAAACCCATCCGCGCATCGGCTACGACATCCTGAAGGGCAGCCCGTCGAAGTACCTGTCGATGGGCGCCATCATCGCGCTGGGCCATCACGAGAAGTTCGACGGCTCGGGCTATCCCAACGGCCTGCACGGCGACGACATCCCGCTCGTCGCGCGCATCGTCGCCGTGGCCGACGTATTCGACGCGCTGGTCAGCGAGCGGCCGTACAAGCACGCCTGGCCTGTCGACGAAGGCATCGCCTACCTCGCCGAGCACCGCGGCCGGCATTTCGACCCGCGCTGCGTCGACGCGTTCCTGGCGGACCGCACGCGGATCGAAGCGATCCTCGACGAACTCGGCGACTGACGCGTGGCCGCCTTCGACGGCGCTACGCTGAGCCTGGCGTGGGGCGCGCCGTTCGCGGGACTCCTGCTGGCCATCGCGATCGTGCCGATGGTAGCGCCACACTTCTGGCACGCGCACTACGGCAAGGTGGCCGCGCTCGCGATCGCCGCGCTGCTCGTTCCCTTCACCGCGGTCTTCGGCACGCACGACGCCGTGCACCAGGTGGCGCACGCGGTGCTGCTCGAGTACATCCCGTTCGTGCTGCTGCTGTTCACGCTGTACACGGTGGCGGGCGGCATCATGCTGACGGGGCCGCTGGCGGGCACGCCGGCGCGCAATACGGCGCTGCTCGCCACGGGCAGCGTGCTGGCGAGCCTCATGGGAACCACCGGCGCCGCGATGCTGCTGATCCGGCCGCTGATCGCGGGCAACGCGGGACGCCGCTCGCAAGTCCACGTGATCGTGTTCTTCATCATCATCGTCGGCAACGTCGGCGGCTCGTTGACGCCGCTTGGCGACCCGCCGCTGTTCATCGGCTTCCTGAAGGGCGTCGACTTCTTCTGGACGACGACGCACATCGCGCTGCAGACGCTGGGCCTCACGGTGTTCCTCCTCGTCATGTTCTACCTGCTGGACCGCTGGCACCTGGCGCGCGACCCCGGTGCGCGGCTGCCGCCGCGCGTGCCGTTCGGCCTGCACGGCCTCGTCAACCTGCCGCTGCTGCTCGCGGTGATCTCGATGGTCCTGGTGTCCGGGATGTGGAAAGGCGGTGAAGCCGTCACCGTGCTGGGCACGCCGCTCTTGTGGCAGAACCTGGTCCGCGACGCCGCGCTGCTCGCGATCGCCGCGCTGTCGCTGATGGTCACGCCGCGCGGCATCCGCGAGGCCAACGTATTCCACTGGGGTCCGATCCTCGAGGTCGCGAAGCTCTTCATCGCGATCTTCGTCACGATCATCCCGGTGATCGCCATCCTGCAGGCCGGCCGCGCCGGTGCGCTGGCGCCGGTGATCGCGATGGTGACGACACCGGACGGCCTGCCCGACTCGTCGATGTACTACCTCGTCACCGGCATCCTGTCCGCCGTCCTCGACAACGCGCCGACCTACCTCGTCTTCTTCAATCTGGCCGGCGGCGATCCGCGGACCCTGATGGGACCGCTCGCGCAGACGCTCGGTGCGATGTCGATGGGCGCGGTGTACTTCGGCGCCCTCACCTACGTCGGCAATGCGCCCAATTTCATGATCCGCGCCGTCGCCCAGGATCGCGGCGTGCCGATGCCGAGCTTCTTCGGCTACATCGGGTGGGCGTTGCTGATCCTGGCGCCGCCACTCGTGCTCATCGCGTTGACGCTCGCCTGAAACGCCCGGCGGCCGCCTCTCGCTAGAAGCGGAACGCCACGCCGACGGACAGCGTCTGCGCCCAGAACGCGGACGTGTTGAAACCGAACAAGGGCGCGGCGGTCCCGACGGGTGTCACCGGCGGGTCGTTGCCCCAGGACACCGTCTGCGTCGGATTGATGGTGCGGTTGATCTGGTTGCCGGGTCGCGCGACGTCGCTGAGGTAGAGGAACGAGTACGCGACATATGCGGTGAAGTCCGGCGTGATCCGGTAGCCCAGGTTGAAGGCGATCTCGGGCACCGCCGCGAACGCGTTGCGCGTATGCACGCCGCTGTTCGTCGGCAGCGCGAAATAGCCCCCGGGATAGGCCTCGGCCGGGCCGTAGTCCGTGTAGTCGTTCGTCTCCAGCTCGCCGCTGATCGACACTCGCTGCTGCATGGACCCCAGCGCTACCTTGGCCGCGGCGGTGCCAACCCACGGGCCGCTGTCCCAGGCCGCGCGCGCGCCCACCTGCACGCCGTAGAAGCGATTGCGCGTGGCGAACGAGTCCGTCGTGTTCCAGATGTCGGCGGGATTGGGCGGGTTGTACGGACTGCTGGTCGTGATCGTGTACGACTCGCGCAGCTGCAGCAGCCGAACGCCACCCAGGAGGTCCACGCGCAGCGCATTGGCCTGCCGCAACGCCCAGGTCACGTTGAATTCACCACCGCCCAGGCTGTTCGAGAATGTCGCCTGCGCACTGCCGCGATAGGTGGGCCAGTACGAAATCTCGGTCACGTCCTCGACGTGGCGGATCGCGTCGAAGTACGGCAGGTACAGGTCGACGGAGCCGGGCTCGCCGGTGGAGCTCACGCTGCTCGCTGTACTGCGCTGGGGAATGTAGAAGCCCGTCAGCTCGACGCCGAGCCGATCGTCGACGCGATACGCGCCTGTCAGCTTGAATCCCGGGTTGACGTTCGTGTCGACCGCGCCGCCGCCCAGCAATACCTGCACGCCGGGCGCATTGGCGAGATCGTCGGTGATGATGGGCACGGGCGTCGGGCTGCTCCTGAACCAGGCGGACAACACCTCCGCGCTGACCGACCAGCGGCTCGCGCTGTCCATCGGCACGGGCGACGGTTCCGCCAGCGCCCCGCCCGCCCACATCGCCACCGCCAGTACCGGGAGCCGCATCGTCATGACCTAGAGCGAATAGAGGAACGCGCGCAGTTGCAGGATCTCCTTCGCCGTCAGCGCATTCAGGCCTTCGATGACCCCCAGCTTCTTGACCGCCGGCCCGTCGTGGAGGAACGCGGCTTCGATCGCATCGCAGGCGCGCCCGTCGTGCAGCAGGAAATCGCATCCGGGTGCACCCGGCGTTTTCGTGTTCTTGTGGGCATCGGTGACGTAGTTGTTGAAGCGCAGGCCCTTGAGCGCGGGCGTACGGATCTTCTGCATGAACGTCTCGAAGCCGGGCTTGACGACGCCGTCGGCGCTGCGGATCGACTGGCTCGTATTGCCCAGCTGCGACAGGTAGCCCATGTCGTGCATCAGCAGGTCCGTGCCGATATAGGACAGGAACGGATTGTTGCCGCCGCCGGTCTGCGTGGCGAGGCGCTCGCGGAAATTGCTGCTCAGCATCGTGTCGTCGGGGACGATGTCGATGCGCTTGATCACGTGGCACGTGTCGCACTGCAGGTTCCTGAAGATCGTCTCGCCCGCGATGACCTCGGGTTGCGACACCTGCAGCTCGGAGCGCGTCGGATTGCCGAGCCAGCGCGCGTAGTCGGCCATCCGCTCGATGTCGAGCTCGGACAGGTCCGAATTGCCCTTCGACTCCACGCACGCCTTGTTGGCGGCCGCGCAGTTGGGATAGTTGTAGCGGAGCGGGTTGGTCACCTTGGTGTGCTGGTAAAGCGCCTGGTAGCCTTCGCTGGTCGTCATGTTCATCTCGACGAACGCGGCATTGGCCACCTGGTCCTCCAGCGACGCGCGGTCGCCCAGCCAGCCGAAGCGGCCGATGTAGCAGCTCGCCAGGTTGCCGCGCTTGCAGTCGAGCTTCACGGTGCCGGTGACGCCGTCGCGCGAACCGGGGCTCCAGATCACTTCGCCGGCGATCGTGGCCCCGAGGGCGGCGACCTGGGCGGCGTTGAAGCCGATGATCGACTGGTTGGGGATCGCCTCGATCGCGCCGAGATTGCCGAGCCGCTTGCCGTTGAGCAGCATGTAGCCGATGGCGCCGCCGTCGATCGCCGCATGGATCGCCGCGTCGTTGATGTCCGCGCAACTCTGCGGCCACGGCTTGGCCGTGGGCGACGGCAAGACGAGTTCGCACGTCGACGGCGTCTGGAACGTCCCCAGCTTCACCTGCAGCGGCTGGTAGGTCTTGCCGAGCTCGGCGTTGACGCGCGGAACGGCCACTACCAGCCGGTTGGGGTCGACGGCTTCGTAGTTCCACGCGTAGTTGTAGACAGCGGCGGCACCCGGCGGCGTCACGTGGAAGCTGTCGCCGTAATAGTTCATGACCTTGTTGTTGTAGTAGAGGTCGTTGGGCACGACCGTGCGCGGCATGTTGGCGAGCGCCTGCGCCGAGGCGACCAGCGGATCGGAGTAATTCGACGCCGTGAGCCGCGCGAGCTTGGGCTGCAGGTCGAAGAACACGAGCTTCATCGGCCGGATATCGCCGGTGAACGTGTAGTCCTTGGTGCCCGGCACGGACTGCGGAACGTAGACGTTGCCGGACATGAACTCCTGCAGCGCGGCGTCCAGCTTGTAGGCGGTGTTGATCGGCACGCCGCTGCCGTTGCGCACATGGCAGCCGTCACAGGTGTTGTTGTGGAACGGCGCGGGCGCTTTCGTCGGATCGTATTTCGACTTCAGCGGGTCGAACGCCGCCTGGAACGTGCGGTCCGGATTGAACGTCGGCGAGCGGAACTGGTACTGCTTCTGCGTGCGGTACTCGTTGTGCCAGAGGACCTTGCCGCGGATGCCCTCGGCAAACTGCCACGGGTCCGATTCCATGTGGTTGCTCATCAAGAGCGTGTGGTAGAACTCGATGTCCGTGTAGTTGCGGCCGTCCATCGCGTTGCGCACGTCGGCCAGGTTGGCTGCCGGCAGGAACAGCGTGAAGATGCTCGCGTTGTGCACCTGCTGGTAGAGGGTCATGCCGCTGTCGCTGGCCCCTTCCGCGTAGAACGACACCGGCATCTGCATGCCCGGCACGCCGGCGAACAGGAAGGAGGTCCTGCCGTACTGGTTCGCGCTGATGCCGGCATTGCGCACCTGCGCCGCGTACGAATCGGGCCACTGGGCCAGGAAGCCGTTGTGGTGCAGCTCGTAGTTGAGGCCGCATTTGCGCAGCAGGTCGACATCGGCCGCGTTGCCGCTGGCCGCGCCGGCCAGATTGGCGAGCGTGCACAGGCGCGGGTACACCGTCGAGGCGGCGCGGATGATGTCGGTGTTGTAGCAGGGGATGACCGTGGTTCCCGAGCCGTCCGGCTTGATGTCGCACTTGACGGGCGTCAGCGGGTTGGCGTCGTTGACCTTGACCGTGGGGTAATTGCCCAGGAAGGGGTTCAGCACGGCCCGCGCGTAGAAGAAATCCTGCCAAGGCGTGGGCGTTGCAAGCCATCCGTTGTTCCACGGGAAGTGGCGCTTGTCGTCGGTGAACGTGGGGACCGCGTTCTTCGTGAACCAGTCCAGCAGGTGCTGGTTGTAGACGGGGTTGGGCAGCTGCTTCGGGTCGGCCGCTACCGGTTGCATGTCGAAGGCCGCCATCACCAGCACGCATTTCGTGTCCTGCGGCGGGCATTGGTTCAGGCCCGCGGGCGGCGCGGCTGCCGCGGGGTAGATCGACCAGGGCTGAGAGCGCGGCCATTGCGTCAGGTTGGTGTCGCGCAGCGGATTGAAGCCGTTGTTCATCGGCGAGAAGTAGTCGCCGTAGCACACCGGGTCCTGCGCATCCCCGTTGGCCGGGAAGCGCGAATCGCAGTAATGCGCGAGCTCCCACTGCAGCTGGGGCGCGTAAGTGCTGCCATCGGTGATCTGGTAGCCGCCGTAGTTGTCGCCGGTTGGGCCGAGATCCACCCGCTGGCCGAACGGCTCGGGCACCAGGTCCACCGTCGAGCCCGTGCTCCGCGACCAGAAGCTCGACAACTCCAGCTTCACTTCCGTGCACTGGTACGGCGCCTTGCACTCGGGGGCGTTGGCGATCCTGGAATCCGCGGGGTCGTAGAGCGTCTCGATGCGGTGTATGCCGAGGACGTTGTTCACGCCCGTTTCGATCATGCAGTCCTCGTTGCTCAAGCCCGCCTTCGCGCAGTACTGCTTCTCGGCATCGGGAAGCGCCTCGTAAGGCAGCACGAGCGCGGCGTCGATCTCGTTGCCCGCAAACGTGCCGAGCTTCTGGTGCCACGGCACGTCGGAGTACCACTCGTCGAGCATCGCCTTACCCTTGAGGGCAGGCCAGTACGGCGCGCGCTGCGTCGGTGCTTCCTGCGCCAGCGCGAACACGGCTCCGATGCCCATGGCTATCGCAACCGCAAGCCGCGCCACAACGGGACGATTCACGTTCACTCCTCAGGTACGGCCAGGCAGGGTTGGCGCCGCCCTACGCACTGTCGGCGGCACCGCGCAGTCAGGACACTAGCAGGATGTGTACCCGGTACGGCCCGTGCGCGCCGAGCACGATGGTCTGCTCGATGTCGCCCGTGCGCGAAGGACCCGACACGTGGTTGATCGCGCGCGGCCAGTCGGCGCCGCGTTCCGCACGGACGAGCGCGAAACCCTCTTCCATGCCGGACACGATCCGGGCCGTCTGCACCACGGCGATGTGCGTATCCGGCAACAGCATCGTTCCGGTTGGGCTGTCGGCGCCGCTCGTGAACACCAGCGTGCCGGTCTCCGCAAGCGCGCAGAAGCAGCCGGTGATGCCCAAGCGGTCGTGGCCGCGCGTGGGCCTCGCTTCGATCGCAAGGCCGGCGCCTTTCCAGTCGAGGTCCGCGAACCCGGGCCAGCAGACGCCATCGCGCGTCTTCTGTTCGGCGAGCGCGGGCGGTACCTCCAGCGCATCGAGGTAGCGCGCGACCGCCAGCGGGATTTCCGCGCGCGACGCGAGCGCTTCGACCGTGCTGGCCATGTCGCGCGCACGCTGGATGAAGCGCGTCACGAGGTCGGCGGGCATCGTGGGGCGCGGGCCTTGCCGGTGCTCGGCGACGTAGCGCTCCGCCGCCGCACGGCGCGACGGATCGTCGCCCTGCACGTTCAACGCACGGCGGACACGGCCCATGATGGCGGCGCGGGCCGCGGCGTTGTCCGCGAGCGGCTTCATCGTCATCGGCGGCTCGCCGCCGCGATGAACGCGGCCAGCCGCATCACGCCTTCCTCGATCGCGTCGTTGGATGTCGCGTACGAGAACCGGATGTGCTGGCCATCGCCGGGCACCCGGCGGCCGAAGTGGATGTCGGCGAGCACGGCGATGCCCGCCTCGTGCAGCAACCGCTTGCGGAACACTTCGGAATCGGCGCAGCCGGTCAGCGCGCAGGCCTCGGTGACGTTCGGCCAGGCGTAGAACGCGCCGCCCGGCGTGCGGCACGTCACGCCCGGGACCTTGTTCAGCAGCTTCACGATCAGGTCGCGGCGCTCCAGGAACTTCATCCGCATCGCCTCGGCCATGTCCTGCGGGCCGCAGACGGCCTCCAACGCGGCCCATTGCGAGATCTGCGACGCGCAGGAATCGGTGTTGGTGATCCAGCGCGTGAACACGGGCGCCAGCGCGCGGTTGGCGACCCAACCGATGCGCCAGCCCGTCATCGCCCACGTCTTGGAGGCGCCGTCGCTGATGATCGTGCGTTCGCGCATGCCGGGCCGCGACGCGATCGACTCGAAGGCGCCGTCATAGGCGAGCCGCGAGTAGATCTCGTCGGCATAGATCCACACGTGAGGATGACGACGGAGGATGTCCGCGATCGCGTCGAGATCCTGCGCGCGCAGGATGCCCCCCGTAGGATTGTGCGGCGTGTTGAGGATCAGCAGCTTCGTCTTGGGCGTGATCGCCGCCTCGAGCTCGGCCGGATCGAACGCGAAGTCGCGCGCCTCGCGCAGGTAGATGGGCACGGGCACCGCGCCGTTGGCCACCACCTGCGATTCGTAGATCGGGAAGCCCGGGACGGGGTAGATCACTTCGTCGCCGACGCCGTAGTCGGTGACCGATGCGATCGCGTACGCGATGAACGGCTTGGCGCCCGCGCCGACGACGATCTCGTCCGGCTCGATGGCGAGCCCGCGTCGCGCGCCCATGTCGCCCGCGACCGCGATGCGCAGCTCCTCGATGCCGGCCGACGGCGTGTAACCGTGGCGGCCCGCGCGGATGGCGGCGATGGCCGCGTCCTGCACGTTGGGCGGTGTCGGGAAATCCGGCTGGCCGATGCAGAACGACACGATGTCCTTGCCGTCGCGCAGCAGCGTGTTGACCTCGGCGAGCACGACGAATGCGTTCTCGGTGCCGAGCGCCTCGGCGCGGCGCGACAGCGGCGGCACGCCGATCGCGGGTGAATGGGGAGCGTTCATTGTTGGTTCGTGGCCGCGGGCTTGCGCAGCGCGGCGTCCTTGTACAGTTCGCGGAACGTGCGTCCCGCCGGTGCCGGCATGTCGCGCTCGGCGGTCCAGCCGCCGCCCAGCGGCAGCTTGTGGATCATGCCGCGCGCACCGCCGAGCCCGTGCAGGTAACGGACGCCGACGCGCGATGCCCACCCGTACAGCGCGGGCCGCTGCGCGAACCACGCCCACAGCTTGAGGCCCGCACGCTCGTGCCAGGGCCGCAAGCCGCGCTCGAATTCCTTCTCGCGGAGCTTGCGCTGCAGGTCCGGCAGCGGAATGCGCACCGGGCACACGATGCCGCACTGGTTGCACAGCGTGGACGCCTGCGGCAGGTCCGGCGCGTTCTCCAGGCCCACGTACATCGGCGTCAGGATCGAGCCGATCGGGCCCGGATAGACCCAGCCGTACGAGTGGCCGCCGACGTTCTGGTACACGGGGCAGTGGTTCATGCACGCGCCGCAGCGGATGCAGCGCAGCGCCTCCTTCACGTCGCTCGCCAGCACCGACGTGCGGCCGCCGTCGACGATGATGAAGTACATGTGCTCGGCGCCGTGGAACTCGCCGTCGCCCTTGACGCCCGTCAGCACGTCGACGTAGTTGGAGATCGACTGGCCGGTGGCCGAGCGCGGCAGCAGGCGCATCAGTGTCGCGACGTCCTCCAGCGTGGGCACCACCTTCTCGATGCCGGAGATGGCGATGTGGACCTTGGGCAGCGTGGTGGCCAGCGTCGCGTTGCCCTCGTTGGTGACCAGCACGACGGAGCCCGTCTCCGCCACGAAGAAGTTGCCGCCGGAGATGCCGATGTCGGCCGTGAGGTAATGCTCGCGCAGCACGTGGCGCGCTTCCAGGCACAGCGCCTCGATGTCGTCCTTGCGCGGCGTGCCGTGCTTGCGCGCGAAGAGCTCCGACACCTCTTCCTTCGACTTGTGCAGCGCCGGCCCGATGATGTGCGACGGCGGCTCGTAGTCGTTGATCTGCAGGATGTACTCGCCGAGGTCCGTCTCGACCACCGTGTGGCCGGCGCCTTCGAGCGCATGGTCCAGCGCCGATTCCTCGGACACCATCGACTTGGACTTGATGAACTTGTGCGCGGCGTGGCGCGCGGCGATCTCCAGCACCAGACGGTTGATGTCGGCGGGCGTCTCCGCCCACAACACCGTGGCGCCGCGCGCCTGCGCGTTGCGCTCGAACATCTCGAGCCAGACGTCGAGCGCGTCGAGGCCGCGCTGGCGCAGGTCGCGCGCGTAGTCGCGCGTGGCGTCGGAATCGTCGAGCTCCGTCAGCGCGCGGCGGCGCGCCTCGACGAACTTGCCCTTGAACTTGACCAGGTTGGCCTGGAGCTGCGCGTCGTTGAGCTTCTCGTGCGCGCGCTCCTTGAAGTGCATCGATGCAACCTGCATTGCTCCTCCTCCGCGCCGGCGGCCTCTAGCGGGCCTTGGCGTCCCCGGCCAGCACTTCCGCCACGTGCAGCACCTTGACCTTCGTGTCGCCGCGCCGCGACAAACGGCCCTCGACGTTGAGCATGCAGCCGACATCGCCCATCACGACGGCGTCGACGCCGGACGTCAGCACGTGCTGGCACTTGTTGTCCGCCAGCCGCGCCGAGATCTCGCCGAACTTGATCGAGAACGTGCCGCCAAAACCGCAGCAGGTCTCCGGCTCCGCCATCTCCTTGACGGCCAGGCCGTCGACGCCGGCGAGCAGCGCGCGCGGCTGCGCCTTGACGCCCATCTCGCGCAGGCCTGCGCAACAGTCGTGATAGGTGATCGTGCCGGCGAAGCGGCCGGGCACGGCGTCGGCGCCCATCTTCAGCACGTCGACGAGGAACCGCGTCAGCTCGTACGTGCGTGCGGCGAGCTTCTTCGCGCGTTCCGCATAGGCGGGATCGTCACGGAGCACGTCGGCGTAATGCGTGCGGACCATGCCGCTGCAGGAGCCCGACGGCGCGACGACGTAGTCGCAGTCCTCGAACTCGTCGACCAGCTTGCGCGCGAGCGCCGCCGCATCGGCGCGGTCGCCGCTGTTGTATGCGGGCTGGCCGCAGCAGGTCTGCGCGGGCGGCACGACGACGGTAGCGCCGGCGGCCTCGAGCAGCTCGAGGGCGGCGAACCCGACGCGCGGGCGCATCAGGTCGACGAGGCAGGTGACGAGGAGACCGACGCGCATGACGACTCCCGGAGCGCCCGCGGTCAGAAGTGCGACTGCGTCAGCGCGATGGCGCAAAGACCCACGAGCGGTTGCGGAAACACGCCGAGCACCAGCAGCAGGATGCCGTTAACCGACAGCAGCACGCGGGCGTCGCCGCGCGCCTCGATCGGGCCCTCGCCCACCGGTGCGTCGAAGTACATCAGCTTGACCACGCGCAGATAATAGAACGCGCCGACCAGCGACGCCAGCACGGCGACGACGGCGAGCCAGATGAAGCCCTGGTTGACGGCGGCCTCGATCACCGAGAACTTGGCGATGAAGCCGATCGTCGGCGGGATTCCCGCCAGCGAGAACATCACGATCAGCATGATGAACGCCCACCAGGGCGCGCGCTGGTTCAGACCCTTGAAGTCGTCGAGCGTATCGCACTCGAAGCCACGCCGCGACAGCAGCAGCACCACGCCGAACGATGCGGCGCTGGTCAGCACGTAGCTGATCGCATAGAACATCGCGGCCGAGAAGCCGCCCCGCTCCGCCGTCAGGAAGCCCATCAGCATGAAGCCCATGTTCGCGATCGTCGAGTACGCGAGCATCCGCTTGATGTTGGTCTGCGCGATGGCGATGACGTTGCCCAGCACCATCGACAGCACCGAGAGCACGATCAGCATGCTCTGCCAGTCGACTTCGACGCCCTTCAGCGAGCCGGGCAGGATGCGCAGCGCGAACGCGAACGCGGCGAGCTTGGGCGCCGTGCCGATCAGCAGCGTGATCGGCGTGGGCGCGCCTTCGTACACGTCCGGCACCCACATGTGGTAAGGCGCGACACCCAGTTTGAAACCGATGCCGGAGACGACGAACACGAGGCCGAAGACCATCAATAGCCGCGCCTGCGGCCCGATCGTCAGCGACGCTTCAGCGACGCGGTCCAGCATCAGCGAGCCGGTGGCGCCGTAGATCATCGACATGCCGTACAGCAGCATGCCGGACGCGAGCGCGCCCAGCACGAAGTACTTCATCGCAGCTTCCGCCGGTTGCGGCCGGTCGCGCCACATCGCCACCATCGCGTACAGCGACAGCGACTGCAGCTCCAGGCCCAGGTACAGCGTCAGGAAGCTGGCCGACCCGATCATCACCATCATGCCGAGCAGCGAGAACAGCGTCAGCACGAACGTCTCGGCCTTGAACAGCCCGCGCGCGACGAAGTAGTGGCGTCCGTAGACGAGCATCAGCGACACCGCGACGATGGCGACGAGCTTCAGCAGGTCGGCCATGTTGTCGTCGATGATCATGCCGTGGAACGCGGCCACCGGCTCCTCGCGCACGCCGCCGAGCACGGCGCAGGCGGTGACCACCAGCGCGAGCTGCGTCAGCCAGTAGCTCACGTGGCGGCGCGATTCCTCGATGAAGAGGTCGGCCACCAGGATGAAGCAGGCGGCGCAGAGCAGGATGATCTCGGGCAGCGCGGTGGCGAGGTCGGCGTGGAGGTTCATGAGGCGGTTCGCGCGCGGTCTAGAGTTTCGATTGCGCGACGTGCGCGAGCAGGTTCTCGACCGACACGTGCATCACGTCGATGAACGGCTTGGGATACAGGCCCATCGCCAGCACGGCCACGGCCAGCACGGCGAGCAGCCAGAATTCGCGGCGCGACAGGTCCTTCAGCGCGGCGACGTTGGCATTGGCGACAGCGCCGAACCACACGCGCTTGTACATCCACAGCGTGTAGGCCGCGCCCAGGATCAGCGTCGTGGCGGCGAGGAAGCCGAGCCAGAAGTTCGCCTTGACGGCGGCGAGGATCACCATGAACTCGCCGACGAAGCCGGACGTGGCCGGGAGCCCCGAGTTGGCCATCGCGAAGAGCATCGCGAACGCGGCGAACACCGGCATCGTGTTGACGACGCCGCCGTAGTCGGCGATCTGGCGCGAGTGCATGCGGTCGTACAGCACGCCGACGCACAGGAACATCGCGGCGGAGACGAAGCCGTGCGAGATCATCTGCACCAGCGCGCCTTCCGTGCCCAACGTGCTGAACAGGAAAAAGCCCAGCGTCACGAAGCCCATGTGCGAGATCGACGAGTACGCGATCAGCTTCTTCATGTCCGCCTGCACCAGCGCGACGAGGCCGATGTAGACCACGGCGATCAGCGACAGCGTGATGACGAACGGCGCGAGGTAGTGGCTTGCATCCGGCACGATGGGCAGGATGAAGCGGACGAAGCCATAGGCCCCGAGCTTCAGCGTAATGGCGGCCAGCACCACCGAGCCGCCGGTGGGCGCCTCGACGTGTGCGTCCGGCAGCCACGTGTGCACCGGCCACATCGGCACCTTGACGGCGAAGGCCATGAAGAACGCGACGAACAGCATCAGTTGCGTCGACATCGCCAGCGGCAGCTTGTGCCAGTCGAGGATGGCGAACGACTGCGACGCGTTGTACAGGTAGATGAGCGCCACCAGCATCAGCAGCGAGCCCAGCAGCGTGTACAGGAAGAACTTGATCGCCGCGTAGACGCGGTTGGGGCCGCCCCAGATACCGATGATCAGGTACATCGGGATCAGCATCGCCTCGAAGAACATGTAGAACAGCACGCCGTCCAGCGCGGCGAACGTGCCGTTGATGAGGCCCGACATGATCAGGAAGGCCGCCATGTACTGCGCGACGCGCTTCTCGATCACCACCCAGCCCGCCCACACGACCAGCACGGTGACGAAGCTGTTGAGCAGGATGAACGGCATCGAGATGCCGTCGACGCCGAGCTCGTAGTGGATGTCGAAGCGCGGGATCCACTCGTAGTGCTCGACGAACTGCATCGCCGCGGTGGTGGTGTCGAAGTGCAGGTACAGCGGCACCGTGACCAGGAAGCCGGCGACGGCGCCGATGAGCGCGATCCAGCGCGCCTGCGCCGCGTCGCGGTCGCTGCCGACGACGAGCGTGGCGCAGCCGGCCGCGATGGGCACGAAAATGGCGAGCGAGAGCAGGTTCACGCGGTTCGCTCCGGTCAGAACCGCACGACCCACCACGTCAGCAGCGCGAAGACGCCGATGAGCATCGTGAATGCGTAGTGATAGACATAGCCGGTCTGCAGGTGGCGCAGCAGTTGCGATGCCCAGCCGACGACCTTGGCCGAGCCGTTGACCATGATGCCGTCGATGATCGTCTTGTCGCCCACCGTCGCCGCGATGCGGCCCAGCTTGCGCGCGCCGTCGGCGAACAGGAACACGTACAGCTTGTCGACGTAGTAGGCGTTGTCGAGCAGCGTGTACAGCTTGCCGGACGCCGCCTTGATCCGCGCCGGCAGCGCCGGGTTGACCAGATAGCAGTACCAGGCCGCGACGATGCCGGCGATGGCGAGCCAGAACGGCACGCTGGCGAGACCGTGCACGATGAACGGCACGACGCCGTGCCACTCCTCCTTCATCTCGCCGATCACCGCATGCGACTCGTGGACGACGATCGCATTGCCGAAGAAGTTGCCGAACAGCATCGGCTCGATGTAGGCCCAGCCGGTGAAGATCGACGGGATGGCCAGCAGTATGAGCGGCACGGTGACCACCCAGGGCGATTCGTGCGGCGGGCCGCCATGGTGGTCGTCGTGCGCATCCGGCTCGGCGCCTGCCTGGTCGGCGCGCTCGGTCACCGGGTCGCTGTGGGCAACGGCCGCGTGGGCATCGGCATGTCCGTCATGCGCGTGATCGTCGTGCGCCGCCGTGTCGAAGCGCGGCGTGCCGTGGAACGCGAGGAACAGCATCCGGAACGAATAGAACGCCGTGACGAACACGCCGCACATCACGGCGAAGTACGCGTAGCCGTGGCCGCCGATGTGCGACATCGACACCGCCTCGATGATCGCGTCCTTCGAGAAGAACCCGGCGAACGGCGGGATGCCGGCCAGCGCCAGCGAGCCGATCACCGCGGTGATGTAGGTGATGGGCATGTACTTGCGCAGGCCACCCATCTTGCGCAGGTCCTGCTCGTGGTGCATCGCGATGATCACCGAGCCGGCGCCGAGGAACAGCAGCGCCTTGAAGAACGCGTGCGTCATCAGGTGGAAGATCGCGGCCGAATACGCGGACACGCCCAGCGCCACCGTCATGTAGCCGAGCTGGGACAACGTCGAGTACGCGACCACGCGCTTGATGTCGTTCTGCACGATGCCGAGGAAGGCCATGAACAGCGCCGTCGTGGCGCCGATGATCGTCACGAACGACAGCGCGGTGTCGGACAGCTCGAACAGCGGGCTCATCCGCGCGACCATGAAGATGCCGGCCGTCACCATCGTCGCCGCGTGGATCAGCGCGGAGATCGGCGTCGGGCCTTCCATCGAGTCCGGCAGCCACACGTGCAGCGGCACCTGCGCGCTCTTGCCCATCGCGCCGACGAAGAGGCCGATGCAGATGGCCGTCATCACCAGTACGACGTGGCCGCCGCCGAGGTTCAGCGTCGTGTCCTTCAGGCCTTCCGCATGCTCGAACACCGGCGCGTAGTGCAGCGTGCCGAAGTACGCAAGGACGAGGCCGATGCCCAGCACGAAGCCGAAGTCGCCGACGCGGTTGACCAGGAAGGCCTTGAGATTCGCGTAGATGGCCGTCGGCCGCGTGTACCAGAAACCGATCAGCAGGTAGGAGACGAGGCCCACCGCTTCCCAGCCGAAGAACAGCTGCAGGAAGTTGTTGCTCATCACCAGCATGAGCATCGAGAACGTGAACAGCGAGATGTAGCTGAAGAAGCGCGTGTAGCCGGGGTCGTCGGCCATGTAGCCGATCGTGTAGACGTGCACCATCAGCGACACGAAGGTCACGACGATCATCATCGTGACCGTCAGCGGGTCGATCAGGAAGCCGACGGCGAGCTTGAGCGGCCCGGACGTCATCCACGTGTAGACGTCGCCGTTGAACACGTGGCCGGCCTGCACGTCGCGGAAGATCGCGATCGAGGCGACGAGCGCCACGGCCACGCCCAGGATGCACAGCGTGTGCGACAGCGTGCGGCCGAGCCGCGGCCCGAACAGGCCGACGATGACCGACGCGACGAGCGGCGCCAGCGGAACGACGAGGTAGAGCGGGTTCATTCGGCCGTCAGCCCTTCAGCTCGTCGAGGTCCTCGACGTTGATCGAGCCCACGTTGCGGAACAGCAGCACCAGGATCGCGAGCCCGATCGCGGACTCGGCGGCGGCCACGGTCAGGATGAAGAATACGAACACCTGCCCCGCCATGTCGCCGAGGTAGTGCGAGAACGCGATGAAGTTGAGGTTGACGGCGAGCAGCATCAGCTCGATCGCCATCAGGATCATGATCACGTTCTTCCGGTTGAGGAAGATGCCGGCGACGCTGATCGCGAACAGGATCGCGCCCAGCACCAGGTAGTGCGCCAGCGTCGGCGCGGAGAGGAAGGCCATCATGGCTCGTTCGCGTTCAGCGCGGCGCTTGCGGTTGAGGGGCGGCGGCAGCCACGGGTTCGGGCGCCGGCGGCGGCGGCGCGACGGGCTCGCTGGCCACGTTGACGAGGCGCACGCGGTCCTTCGCGTGGACCTTCACCTGCTCGCCCGGGTCCTGGTAGCGCGTTTCCTTGCGGCGGCGGTGCGTCAGCGCGATGGCGGCGATGATCGCCACCAGCAGGATCACGGCCGCCAGCTCGAACGGATACAGGTAGTCGGTGTAGAGCACGAGGCCCAGCGCCTGCGTGTTGGACGGACCCGGTGCCGCCGGCGCGATGCCCACGCTGCCGAGGCCGTCGCCGATCAGCACGACGGCCATCTCGAGCAGCACCAGCACGCCGACGGCGCTGGCGAGCGGCACGTAGCTCCTGAACTGCGCGCGCAGGTCGTCGAAGTTGATGTCCAGCATCATCACGACGAACAGGAACAGCACCATCACCGCGCCGACGTAGACGAGCACCAGCGCGATCGCCAGGAACTCCGCGCGCAGCAGCAGCCAGATGGCCGACGCGGTGAAGAAGCACAGCACGAGCCACAGCGCCGCCTGCACGGGGTTGCGCGTCGTGATCACGCGGAAGGCCGCGAACACGAGGATGGCGGCGAAGCTCCAGAAGACGGCGGTCTCGAACATGGCGGTCTAGCGGTAGCGCGCGTCCTCGGCGCGGTCGGCGGCGATCTGGGCTTCGTAGCGGTCGCCGACGGCCAGCAGCATGTCCTTCGTGTAATACAGGTCGCCGCGACGCTCGCCGTGGTATTCGAGCACGCGCGTCTCGACGATCGAGTCCACCGGGCAGCTCTCCTCGCAGAAGCCGCAGAAGATGCACTTGGTGAGGTCGATGTCGTAGCGCGTCGTGCGGCGCGTGCCGTCCGCGCGCTGGTCGGACTCGATCGTGATCGCCAGCGCCGGACACACCGCCTCGCACAGCTTGCACGCGATGCAACGTTCCTCGCCGTTGGGATAGCGGCGCAGCGCATGGAGGCCGCGGAAGCGCGGCGACTGCGGCGTCTTCTCTTCGGGGAACTGCACGGTCACCTTGCGCGCGAACAGGTGCTTGCCCGTCAGCCGCATGCCCCGGAACAGCTCCAGCAGGAACCAGGTCTTGAAGAAATCGCGTACGCGTTGGCTCATCGCTCGCCTCGCCTCAGTGGAACAGCCACGCGAAGCGCGTCTGCATCATCGCGCCGATGAACACGATCCACACGAGCGTCACCGGGATGAACACCTTCCAGCCCAGGCGCATGATCTGGTCGTAGCGGTAGCGCGGGAACGTCGCGCGCACCCACAGGAAGATGAAGATCACGAACGACAGCTTGAGCGCGAGCCACAGGAAGCCGTCGCCGAGGATGCCGCCCGCCACGTTGTTGAGGAAGGGGAACGGCGCCGACCAGCCACCCATGAACATCGTCGCGGCCAGCGCGGCGATCAGGAACATGTTCATGTACTCGGCCAGGAAGAACACCGCGAAGGCGACGCCCGAGTACTCGACGTGGAAGCCGGCGACGATTTCCGACTCGCCCTCCGCCACGTCGAACGGATGGCGGTTGGTTTCCGCGATGCCGGCGACGACGTAGACGACGAACAGCGGCAGCAACGGCCACGCGTACCAGTGCAGGAAGCCGCCTTCCTGGCCGCGCACGATGTCGGTGAGGTTCAGGCTGTTGGCGGCCATCAGCACGCCGACGAGCGCGAAGCCCATCGCGATTTCGTAGCTGACGATCTGCGCCGCCGAGCGCAGCGCACCCAGGAACGCGTACTTGGAGTTGGACGCCCAGCCGGCCAGGATGACGCCATAGACGCCGATCGACGTCATCGCCAGCAGGTACAGCAAGCCTGCGTTCACGTTGGCGAGCACCGCCTGCGGCGCGAACGGGATCACGGCCCACGCGGCGACGGCCGGCGCGATCGACAGCACCGGCGCGATGAAGAACAGGTACTTGTTGGCACCCGTCGGGACGATCACTTCCTTCAGCAGCAGCTTCAGCACGTCGGCGAACGGCTGCAGCAACCCGGCCGGGCCCACGCGGTTGGGCCCGATGCGCACCTGCATGTAGCCGATGACCTTGCGCTCGATGAACGTCAGGTAGGCGACGCCCAGGATCAGCGGCACCAGGATGCAGACGATCTTGACGAGCGTCCACACCGGCAGCCACACCGGCCCGAGCAGGTTCTCGCCGAGCGTGGTGACGGCGTCCATCGCGTTACGCGCGCTCCACGGTGACGGCGCCGGTCATGCCTTCGAGATGGCAGGTCGACGGATGCGCGGCGGCGACGCGGACGACGCCCGGCGGCACACCGGCATCGACAACGGCCGCGAGCACCGCTTCGCCGCGGCCCTGCTTCACCTTCACCTGCGCGCCTTCGGCGATGCCCAGGCGCTCGAGCAATGTGGGATGCATCCGCGCGCGCGGCGGCCGCGCGTCGGCGGTCCGTTGCAGCGACGGCGCGCGCCGCACGATGGCGTCGCTGAAATAGATGGGCACGTCGGCGACGCGCTCGACGCCGTTGGCGCTCTTCACCGGCGCGGCCACCGCGACGCGCGTGCGGTTGGTGAGCTTCGCGGTGATGGCGTCCTGCGCGGGAATGGCCCAGGCGCGCACGTCGTCGATCGACTCGAACTCGAAGCCGGGCAGGCCCAGCAGCGTGCCGAGCACGCGCAGCACCTTCCACGCGGGCCGCGTCGCCTTGTGCGGCCGCACGACGCCGTTGAAGCGCTGCACGCGGCCTTCGCAATTGACGTACGTGCCCGCGGTTTCGGTGAACGGCGCCACCGGCAGCAGCACGTCGGCATACGACTGCGCATGACGGAACGGGCTCATGACGACGACCAGGTCCGCCTTCTCCAGCGCCGCGCGCGCGGCGAGCGGGTTGGCGCAGTCGAACTCGGGTTCGGCGTGCAGCACGACATAGGCACGGCGCGGCGCCGCCAGCATCTGCTGCGCGTTGAGGCCGCCCGCCTGCGGCCGCGCGCCGGCGATCTCGGCGCCGAGGCTGTTGGCCGCTTCAGTCAGGCAGCCCAGCGTCGCGCCGGTGGCCTCCGCCAGCGCCTGCGCCAGAGCGAACAGTTGCGACGCATCCGCGTGCTGCTCGGCCAGGTTGCCGAGCAGGATGGCTTTCTTCTCGCCGCCGGCCAGCGACGTGGCCAGCGCCCGCGCGGTATCCGACGGCGTGACGCCGTTCAGCGCAGCCGGCAAGGTCTTGCCCGCGGCACCGAGCGCGGCCGCCAGCACTTCGGCCAGCAGCGACGGCATCATCGACGGCTGCACGATCGCCTTGTGCGCGATGGGCATCAGCCAGTCGTCGTCGACCGGGTTGATCACGTCGACGGCGAGGCCCTTGCGCGCCGCCACGCGCAGCCGTTGCGCGAGCAGCGGCTGGTCCTTGCGCAGGAAGCTGCCGACCACCAGCACGCGGTCGAGCGAAGACAATTCCGCCACCGGCATGCCGAGCCAGGCGATGCCTTCGCCCTGCCCGTCGGCGCGGAAATCGGATTGGCGCAGCCGGAAATCGACGTTGTCGCTGCCGAGCTCGCGCGCGAGCTTCGCGACCAGCGCCAGCTCCTCGGTGGTGGCCGTCGGCGACGCGAGCACGCCCAGCGCCTCGCCGCCATGCTTCGCGACGACGTCCTTGAGGCTGCCGGCGACGAACTCGAGCGCCGTCTGCCAGTCCACCGTCTGCCATTGCGGCGTGCCGTCGACGCCGACGCGCTTGATCATCGGCTCGTCGAGCCGTTCGTCCGAGTTGAGCGCCTCGTACGAGAAGCGGTCACGGTCGGACAGCCAGCATTCGTTCACCGCCTCGTTCTCGAGCGGCAGCACGCGCATCACGCGCTCGCCCTTCACCTGGACGACGAGGTTGCTGCCCAGGCTGTCGTGCGGCGCAACGCTCTTGCGGCGGGAGAGCTCCCAGGTGCGGGCGCTGTAACGGAACGGCTTGGACGTCAGCGCACCCACCGGGCACACGTCGATCATGTTGCCGGAGAGTTCGGAGTCGACCGTGCGGCCGACGAAGGTCACGATCTCCGAGTGCTCGCCGCGGCCCTTCATGCCGAGCTCCATGACGCCAGCCACTTCCTGGCCGAAGCGGATGCAGCGCGTGCACTGGATGCAGCGCGTCATCTCCTCGGCCGAGATCAGCGGGCCCATTTCCTTGTGGAACACGACGCGCTTGGCCTCGGCATAGCGCGACGACGAGTTGCCATAGCCGACGGCGAGATCCTGCAACTGGCATTCGCCACCCTGGTCGCAGATGGGGCAATCGAGCGGATGGTTGATCAGCAGGAATTCCATGACGCCCTGCTGCGCCTTCTTGGCCTGTTCCGAATGCGTCCACACCTTCATGCCGTCGGTGGCCGGCGTGGCGCACGCGGGCAGCGGCTTGGGCGCCTTCTCCACCTGCACGAGGCACATCCGGCAGTTGGCCGCGATCGACAGCTTCTTGTGATAGCAGAAATGCGGGACGTAGACGCCGAGCTTGTTGGCGCCGTCCATGACGGTGCTGCCGTTGGGCAGCTCCACCGCCTTGCCGTCGATTTCGATGGTCAGCATGTCGGCCCGTCAGACGTAATGCGGCACAAGGCAATCCTTGTGGTCGATGTGGTGCTGGAATTCGCTGCGGAAGACCTTCGTGAAGCTCTTCACCGGCAGCGCGGCCGCGTCGCCCAGCGCACAGATCGTGCGGCCCGCGATGTTGTCGGCCACCGACGCGAGCAGGTCCAGGTCTTCCTGCCGCCCTTCGCCGTCCTCGATGCGCTTGACGACGCGCCACATCCAGCCGGTGCCTTCGCGGCACGGCGTGCACTGGCCGCACGACTCTTCGTAGTAGAAGTACGACAGCCGCAGCAGGCTCTTGACCATGCAGCGCGTGTCGTCCAGGCAGATCACCGCGCCGGAGCCCAGCATCGAGCCCGCCTTCGCGATTGCGTCGTAGTCCATCGTGATACCCATCATCACGTCGCCGGACAGCACGGGCGCCGACGAGCCGCCGGGAATGCAGGCCTTCAGCTTGCGGCCGTTGCGGATGCCGCCCGCCATCTCGAGCAGCGTGGCGAACGGCGTGCCGAGCTTGATCTCGTAGTTTCCGGGGCGCACGACGTCGCCGGACACCGAGAAGATCTTGGTGCCGCCGTTGTTGGGCTTGCCCAGGTTCAGGAACCACTCGCCGCCTTCGCGCATGATCCACGGCACCGCGGCGAACGTCTCGGTGTTGTTGATCGTCGTCGGCTTGCCGTACAGGCCGAAGCTGGCCGGGAACGGCGGCTTGAAGCGCGGCTGGCCCTTCTTGCCTTCGAGCGATTCCAGCAGCGCCGTCTCCTCGCCGCAGATGTACGCACCATAGCCGTGGTGGTTCTGCAGGATGAAGCTGAAGTCGCTGCCGCAGATGTTGCTGCCGAGGTAGCCGGCCTTGTACGCCTCGTCGAGCGCCTCTTCGCAGCGCTGGTAGACGTCCCAGATCTCGCCGTGGATGTAGTTGTAGCCGCGCGTGCAGCCCATCGCGTACGCGCCGATGGCCATGCCCTCGATCAGCGCATGCGGGTTGTAGCGCAGGATGTCGCGGTCCTTGAACGTGCCCGGCTCGCCTTCGTCGGAATTGCAGACGAGGTACTTGTCGCCGGGGAACGTCTGCGGCATGAAGCTCCACTTGAGTCCCGTGGGGAAGCCCGCGCCGCCGCGGCCCCGCAATGCCGACTTCTTCAGCTCCGCGATGATGTTCGCGGGCGGCATCTTCTCGGTGACGATCTTCTTCAGCGCCTGGTAGCCGCCGCGCGCGATGTAGTCGTCCAGGTGCCAGTTGCGGCCGTTCAAGCCCGCCATCAGCACCGCATCGGGACCGTAATCCAGGAATTCGCCGGGAGCGTTCATCGTCAGCCCGCCTTCGTGCCGTCGGTGGCGCGCAGCTCGGTGACGAGCTCGTCCAACTTCGCGTCGGACATGAAGCTGCACATCCGCTTGTTGTTCACGAGCAGCACCGGCGCGTCGCCGCACGCGCCCATGCACTCGCCTTCCTTCAGCGTGAAGCAGCCGTCGGCCGTCGTCTCGTTGAAACCGATGCCGAGCGACTTCCCGAGGTGCTCGGCCGCGTGCGCGCCGCCGGACAGCGCGCACGGCAGGTTGGTGCAGACCGTCAGCTTGTAGCGGCCCACCGGCGAGAGGTTGTACATCGTGTAGAACGTCGCGACTTCGTAGACGGCGACGGCCGGCATCGCGAGCTTCTCGGCGACGGCGTCCATCACCGGCGTCGACAGCCAGCCGTGCTCGTCCTGCGCGATCGCGAGCGCCGACATCACGGCCGACTGCTGCTGGCCGGCCGGGTACTTGGCGATCTCGCGGTCGATGCGCGCGAGCGCGTCGGCCGACAGCGTGACTGTCTCCGCGCCGCCGCTCATGAACGAAGCTCCACGCTCCGCGCTTCGCAGGATTCGCGCTTGGGACGGCCCGGCGCGCTCATCGGTCGATGCTCCCGAACACGATGTCCTGCGTGCCGATGATCGCGACGACGTCTGCGATCATGTGGCCGCGCGACATCTCGTCCAACGTGGACAGGTGCACGTAGTCCGGCGTGCGCAGCTTGATCCGGTAGGGCTTGTTGGCGCCGTCCGAGATCGCGTAGACGCCGAACTCGCCCTTGGGCTGCTCGACGGCCGCATAGGCCTCGCCCGGCGGCACGTGGATGCCCTCGGTGAAGAGCTTGAAGTGGTGGATCAGCTCTTCCATGTTCGACTTCATCGCCTCGCGATGCGGCGGCGCCACCTTGTGGTTGTCCGTGATCACGGGGCCGGGATTCTGCCGCAGCCAGTCGACGCACTGCTTGACGATCCGGTTGGACTGCCGCATCTCCTCGACGCGCACGAGATAGCGGTCGTAGCAGTCGCCGTTGACGCCGACGGGGATCTCGAAGTCCATCCTGTCGTAGACCTCGTACGGCTGCTTGCGCCGCAGGTCCCACGCGATGCCGGAGCCGCGCAGCATGGGACCGGTGAAGCCCAGCGCCAGCGCGCGCTCGGGTGTCACGACGCCGATGCCCACGGTGCGCTGCTTCCAGATCCGGTTGTCGGTCAGCAGCGTCTCGTAGTCGTCGACGTTGGCCGGGAAGCGCGCGACGAAATCGTCGATGAAGTCGAGCAGCGACCCTTCGCGATTCCTGTTCATGTCCTTCAGCGTCGCCTCGTTGCGCGTGTGCTGCGCGCGGTACTGCGGCATGCGCTCGGGCAGGTCGCGATAGACGCCGCCCGGACGGTAGTAGGCCGCGTGCATCCGCGCGCCCGACACCGCCTCGTACATGTCGAACAGGTCCTCGCGCTCGCGGAACGCGTACAGGAACGTCGTCATGCCGCCGATGTCCAGCGAGTGCGCGCCGAGCCACATCAGGTGGTTCATGATCCGCGTGATCTCGTCGAACAGCGTGCGGATGTACTGAGCGCGCAGCGGCACCTCGAGGCCCAGCAGCCGCTCGATGGCCATGCAGTACGCGTGCTCGTTGCACATCATCGACACGTAGTCGAGGCGGTCCATGTACGGCACCGACTGGATCCACGTGCGCGTCTCGGCCAGCTTCTCGGTGGCGCGGTGCAGCAGGCCCACGTGCGGGTCGGCGCGCTCGATCACCTCGCCGTCCAGCTCCAGCACCAGGCGCAGCACGCCGTGCGCCGCCGGGTGCTGCGGACCAAAATTGATCGTGTAATTCCGAATTTCAGCCATGGTCAACCACGATCAATTTCTGCGTTCGCTAACTTGCGCCAGCAAGTTAAGCGCGGCGCAGCCTCGCGGCGAACGCTCAACTTGATCGTGTAGTTGCGTATTTCAGCCATGGCCGCGCGTCAGCCCTTCTCGAACCCGGGGTCGGACGCGTACGCGCCCTCGCGGACGATGCGCGGCGTGATCTCGCGCGGCTCGATCGTGACGGGTTGGTAGATGACGCGGCCCTGCTCCGGGTCGAAGCGCATCTCGACGGTGCCGGAGATCGGGAAATCCTTGCGGAACGGGTGGCCGACGAAGCCGTAGTCGGTGAGCAGCCGCCGCAGGTCGGGATGGTTTGTGTAGAGAATGCCGTACAGGTCGAAGGACTCGCGCTCGAACCAGTTGGCCGCCGGCCACACGCCGATGACGCTGTCGACGACCGGGAAATCGTCGTCGACGGCGAACGTGCGCACCCGCAGCCGCCAGTTGTGCACGGTAGACAGCAGGTGGTAGACCGACGCGTAACGCGGGCCGTCGCGCTGCGGCCCGTTGTACGCCGAGTAGTCGACGCCGCAGACGTCGATCAGCTGGTCGAAGCGCGTCGCGTCGTGGTCGCGCAGCGCCGTCATCGCCGGCACCAGCCCCGCCGCCTTGACGACGACGGTGACTTCACCGAGCGCCGTCGTGGCGGCGACGAGCGCGTCGCCCAGGACGGCGGGCAGCGCGGCGGCGAGTGTATCGAGCGAACCTTGCATCAGCGCGCGATCGTGTTGGTCTGCGAGATCTTGTTCTGCAGCTGCAGGATGCCGTACAGCAGCGCCTCGGCCGTCGGCGGGCAGCCCGGCACGTAGATGTCGACGGGCACGATGCGGTCGCAGCCGCGCACCACCGAGTACGAGTAGTGGTAGTAGCCGCCGCCGTTGGCGCAGGAGCCCATCGAGATCACCCAGCGCGGCTCGGGCATCTGCTCGTAGACCTTGCGCAGCGCCGGCGCCATCTTGTTGCACAGCGTGCCGGCGACGATCATCACGTCCGACTGCCGCGGGCTGGGCCGGAACACGACGCCGAAGCGGTCCATGTCGTAGCGCGACGCGCCGGCGTGCATCATCTCGACGGCGCAGCACGCGAGGCCGAACGTCATCGGCCACATCGAGCCGTTGCGCGCCCAGTTGATCACCGCATCCAGCTTCGCGGTGACGAAACCCTGTTCCAGGAGGCCGTCGATCGCCATCGTGTGTTCAGCGCGCGCGGGAGCTCACTCCCAGTCGAGCGCGCCCTTCTTCCATTCGTAGACGAAGCCGACGACGAGGATGGCCAGGAACACCATCATCGCGGCGAAGCCGGCGAAGCCGATGTCCTTCAGCACGACCGCCCAGGGAAAGAGGAAGGCGATCTCGAGGTCGAACAGGATGAACAGGATGGCGACGAGGTAGTAGCGAACGTCGAACTTCATCCGCGCGTCCTCGAAGGCCTCGAAGCCGCATTCGTACGGCGACAGCTTCTCGGGGTCCGGCTTGTACGGCGAGATCACCCGCCCTATCGTCAACATGACGGCGCCGAGCACGAGGCCGACGACGATGAACATCAGGACGGGAAAATAAGGCGCGAGCATCGGCGGCTGGCTGTGGGCGGGTCACGCGACCCGCGGTGTTGCATCCCTTGCGTTGGCGTTCGAACGACGGAACTGCTGATACCTGACCTCTGACACCTGACTGGTGCCGACGGGGAGACTCGAACTCCCACGGCTTTCGCCACTGCCCCCTCAAGACAGCGTGTCTACCAATTTCACCACGTCGGCACGACGGACTGCTCACCGCGGCGGCCGCGCACGCGGCCGCTTCGTAACACGTTACTTCGGCACCTCGGACGACTTGGCCGGCGCCGGCGCATCCGCCTTGGGCGCGGGCGCTGCGCCCGTCGCGGGCGTCGCCGGCGTGGCGCTGCCGGTGGCCGGGGTCGCCGCATTGCCCGCGGGCACGTCGGCGGGCTTGGCCGGGACATCCGTGCCGGTGGCCGGGGCCGCGGGGGCGACGACGCGGTCCATCAGGCCGCCCGTCGAGCTCTTGGAGTGCATCGAGCCGAACGCCGTCAGCGCGATGCTCGTCGCGAAGAACACGACCGCCAGGATGGCGGTGGTGCGCGACAGGAAATTGGCGGAGCCGGCCGCGCCGAACACGCTGCCCGACGAGCCGCTGCCGAAAGCAGCGCCCATGTCGGCGCCCTTGCCGTGTTGCAACAGCACGAACCCGCAGATGGCCACGGCGGCCAGCAGATGCAGAACCAGGACCAGCGAAGCGATAACGCTCATGACGGCACTTTCATCGTATCGGACCGGGCAGCGCGCGCAGCGCGCCCGATCGCGAGGAATTCCTGCGCATCCAGCGATGCGCCACCCACCAGCGCGCCGTCGACGTCCGGCTGCGCGAACAACCCGGCCGCATTGGCCGCCTTCACACTGCCGCCGTACAGCAGCGGGACTTCCGCGGCACCCGCCGCCGCAAGCCGCGCGCGCAGCGCGGCATGCACCGCCTGCGCTTCGGCCGGCGACGCGGTGCGCCCCGTGCCGATGGCCCAGACGGGCTCGTACGCGACGACCGCCTGCATCAGGCCCGGGCCGAGCGCCGCGATCACCGCGTCGAGTTGCCGCGCGACGACGCCTTCGGTGGCACCGGCATCCCGCTCCGCGAGCGTCTCGCCGACACAGGCGATGGGCGTGATGCCCGCCGCCAGCGCCGCGACGGCCTTGCGCGCGACCACCGCATCCGTCTCGCCGTGCAACTGCCGGCGCTCGGAATGGCCCACCAGCACGTAGCGGCACGCGAACTCCGCCAGCATCGGCGCGGACACCTCGCCGGTATACGCACCGGCGGCGTGCACGCTGACGTCCTGCGCACCCCAGGCCACCGGACTGCCGGCCAGCGCCGCCGCCACGTCCGCGAGGTACGGGAACGGAACGCATACGGCCAGCGCACCCGCATCGGCGCATCCTGCCTCGATGCCCGCGAGCAACACCGTGTTCGCCGCGCGGCTCCCGTTCATCTTCCAGTTGCCGACGACCAGCGACTGCCGCATCGCACCACACCACGGGCACCTTAACCCGACGATTATACCGCGTCGCAACGTACAGCGGAACGGCGCGGCTTGTCCTGCCGGCTCTCGCTGTTTATGCTGTCGTTGCAGGCATCCAGGGGAGATTCGCTATGGTCGACGACGCGGCGCGCACGCCGCCGCTGCCTTCGCTGACGTCGACGCAATTCCTGCGCGGCACGCGCAACCTGAGCGGCACCCGGCCGACGGACGCGCCGGCGCTTAGCGAGCCGCTGATCGTGGAGCGCGGCGTCGATCCCGCCACCGCCGTCGTCGCGTTCACGGGCTTCGCGGGGCGCATGGGCGTGGCCACGTTCGACTTCCTGGTCATCACGGACCTGATGCGCTGCAGCCGCGTGCTGCTGCGCGACACGTCGCAGACGCTCTACCTCGGCGGCCTGCCCCCGGTGGCACCGGAACCGGACGCGCTGCTCGCACGGCTGCGCGCGGAACTGGCCGCGTTGGCGCCGCAACGGACGATCGTCATCGGCAACTCGGGCGGCAGCCACGCGGCGCTGCTGTACGGCCACCTGCTGAAGGCCGACGTCGTCCATGCGCTCGCACCCTTCACGGACCTCACCCCGGCGACGCTACGCGCGAGCACCGACCCGCTGGTCGCCCGGCATGCCGCGGCGGTGGCGCGGATCGAGGCCCTGGCGGCGACGGCGGATCGCCATTTCGACCTGCGGCCCCTGCTCGCACGGCACAACGGCCATACGCGCTTCGAGCTCCACTTCTGCGTCCACGCCGAGCACGAGCGGCGCCGCGCGCTGCGGCTCGAGGGCCTGCCCGGCGTCCGCTTGCACGGCCATCCCTGCGAGGCACACGGCGTGGCCACCTGGCTCGTGCGCGAGCGCCGGCTCGTGGACATCCTGCGCGCCGACGTCGCGCCCGCGACGGGCTGACGCGCCACGCTGTCAGCCGGGCGCGGGCGCCGGCTCGTCGAGCCAGCACGCGTTCATCCGCTGCGGCGCCACCGGCACGAGCGGCGGCGCCTCGACGCGACAGCGTTCCATCGCATGCGGGCAGCGCGGATGGAAGTGGCAACCCGGCGGCGGCGCCAGCGGCGACGGGATCTCGCCGCGGATGGGCACGAACGTGCGCTTGCGCGCCTCCACCTGGCCGGCCTCGGCCAGCAGCGCCTGCGTGTACGGGTGCCGCGGCGCCGCGAACAGTTCCGCGGCCGGCCCGCTCTCGACGACCCGGCCGAGGTACATGATGACGACGCGATCGGCGATGTGCTGGACCACGCCGAGGTCGTGGCTGATGAAGAGGTAGGTGAGGCCCAGCGAGCCTTTGAGGTCCATGAACAGGTTGAGCACCTGCGCCTGGATCGACACGTCGAGCGCCGCGACGGACTCGTCGCAGACCAGGAACTCGGGCTTCACCGCGAGGGCGCGCGCGATACCGATCCGCGCGCGCTGGCCGCCGGAGAACTGGTGCGGGAAGCGGCGCATCAGCGTCGGGTCGAGCCCGACGCGGTTGAGCTGCAGGCCCACGTACTCCGTCTGCTGGTGGGCGCGGATGAGCCCGTGCGCCACCGGCGCCTCGCCGACGATGTCGACCACCCGCATGCGCGGGTTGAGCGAGGCATAGGGATCCTGGAAGATCATCTGCATCCTGAGCTGCAGCTCGCGCGCCGCCGCGGGTTGCAAGCCTTCGAGCCGCGTGCCGCGCCAGCGCCGCTCGCCTTCGGTGGGCTCCAGGAGGCCCACCGCCAGGCGCCCCAGCGTGGACTTGCCGCAACCCGATTCGCCGACGAGGCCCACGACCTCGCCCGCCTCGATCGCGAGGTCGACACGATCGACGGCGTGCACGACCTCCTCGCGCGCCTGCGCGCCGAAGCGATTGGCGATGCGCGCCGCGACGTCCAGCGGCTTGACGAAGCGCTTCGACCGGCCGCGGCATTCGAGCAGCGGCGCGTCGCCCGCCGGCCGCGTCGTCATCGCGCGGCCTCCGCCACGGCGGCGTCGTGCATCGCCAGCAGCGCGGCGTCGAATTCGCGCGCGAACGCGGCCGCGTCCATCAGCGGCGACGCGTGCATCGCGGCGCGCAGGCCCGCGCGCAACGCGGCACGGCGCGGCGTGTCCGCGGCCAGCGCCGTCGCGCGCTCGATGTAGTCGTCCAGCGTGGAGGTGACGAGAT
>JBGAIC010000124.1:0-3764 GCA_044225845.1 Casimicrobiaceae bacterium | reverse complement strand
TCGTGACCTTCATGCACTACGACCTGGGATTCTTCGATCACGAGACCGGGCGGGTCGAACCCGTCAGCAACCCGTTCGAGCCCAAAGTGTTACCCATGTCTCCGGTATAAACCGTTACCCATGTAACCGGAATGGACCGATGAACGGTGGCGGAGAGTGAGGGATTCGAACCCCCGATGGGTTGCCCCATACCTGATTTCGAGTCAGGCGCCTTCGACCACTCGGCCAACTCTCCGCGGGACGTGAATTCTACCATGCCGGGCCCCCGCATTCGCTTGTCCCGCGTCCGGTGTGCCACCACCTGCCTCGCTGGTGCGGCCGCACCAATCCGCCCTGCTATCCTAGCCGGCAGTCCCAGGCGCTTTACCGTATCCCGTGTCCCCGCCCAAGGTCATCCCCGTCGTCGACGCGCGTACCGCGAGGACCGCGCTCGCGCTGCGTGCAGCGGCCGACCTCGACGCCCTCCCCTGGCAGGACAAGCTGCAGCGCCCGCTGCGCGACTTGCGCATCTCGGTGACGGACCGCTGCAATTTCCGCTGCGTCTACTGCATGCCCAAGGACGTATTCGATGCCGACCACGTTTACCTGCCCCACGGCGACCTGTTGAGCTTCGAGGAAATCGCGCGTCTGGCGCGGATTTTCGTCGACGCGGGCGTCGAGAAGATCCGGTTGACGGGCGGCGAGCCGCTGTTGCGCCGTCACATCGAGCGCCTGGTCGAGATGCTCGCGAAGCTGCCGGTGGACCTGACGCTGACGACCAACGGCGCGTTGCTCGCCCGCAAGGCGCGCACGTTGCGCGATGCGGGCCTCGCGCGCGTGACGGTGAGCCTCGACGCGCTCGACGATCCCACGTTCCGCCGGATGAACGACGTCGATTTCCCGGTGCAGGACGTGCTGGACGGCATCGATGCGGCGGCCGCGGCAGGCCTTGCGCCCATCAAGATCAACGCGGTGATCCGCCGCGGCTGGAACGAGCACGCGGTGACGGAGATGGCGGAGCACTTCCGGCACAGCGGCCACGTGATGCGCTTCATCGAGTACATGGACGTCGGCGCCACCAACGGCTGGCGGATGGACGACGTGGTCCCGGCGCGCGAGATGATCGCGGCCATCAATGCCCGGTGGCCGGTAGAGCCGGTGGCGCCGCATTACGAAGGCGAGGTGGCGCAACGCTGGCGCTATCGCGACGGCGCGGGCGAGATCGGCGTCATCGCGTCAGTGACGCACGCGTTCTGCCGCGACTGCACGCGCGCGCGGCTATCCACCGACGGCAAGCTCTACACCTGCCTGTTCGCAACGGCGGGCCACGACCTGCGCGGTCCGTTGCGCGACGGCGCCGGCGACGACGCGTTGCGCAACGCCATCGGCTCGGTGTGGCTCGCGCGCGACGACCGCTACTCGGAGCAGCGCACGGCGGCCACGCCGCGCGCGCCCAAGGTCGAGATGAGCTACATCGGCGGCTGAGGCCGTCGTTCGCACGATGCCGATCGCCGCTGCCGACATCACCGCGGTCGTGCTCGCCGGCGGCCAGGGCCGGCGCATGGACGGCGTCGACAAGGGGCTCGTGCTGCTCGACGGCGCGCCGCTCGTCGAGCACGTCGCGGCGCGCATCGAGCCGCAGGTGGGCGCGATGCTGGTCAACGCCAATCGCAACGCCGAGCGCTATCGCGCGCTGGGCTATGACGTCGTCGCCGACGCGCTGCCCGGATACGCGGGGCCGCTGGCGGGCGTCGCGGCGGCGCTCGCCGTCGTGCGCACGCCTTATCTGCTGACGGTTCCCTGCGACACGCCGCGCCTGCTGGACGACCTGGTCCCGCGCCTTGCGCATGCGCTCACGGCCGCGCGCGCCGCAATCGCCGCCGCGCGCACGGGCACGCAACGACAGCCGGTGGTCGCGCTGATGCGCCGCGACGTCGCGCCCTCGCTTGCCGCGTTCCTGGAGCGTGGCGGCCGCAAGGTGGACGAGTGGCAGGCCACGCTCGCCACCGTGAACGTCGATTTCGCCGACGAGGCCGACGCCTTCATCAACCTCAACACGCGGGCCGACGTCGCCGCCAGCGCCGCGCTTGCGCGGCGGGCGCGCTGACACGCGCTCGACGGAGCCGCCGATGAACACCTCCATGCTGCGCGACCTCTCGTGCGCCGACGACTACGATCCCGACTCGATGCCGGTGGACCGTGCGCGCGAACTGATCCGCCGCTACCTCAAGCCGCTCGCAGCGACGGAGCGCGTCAACGTGCGCGAGTCGCTCGGCCGCGTGCTCGCGCAGGACGTGGTGTCGCCGGCCGCGATTCCCGCGCACGACAACTCGGCGATGGACGGCTGGGCCGTCCGCTTTGCGGACCTGGCGCCGCAGGGCGAGACACGCCTCCAGCGCATCGGCGAAGTGTTCGCGGGCCGCCCGTTCGCGGGCACGGTCGGCGCTGGCCAGGCGGTGCGCATCTTCACTGGCGGCGTGATGCCGCGCGGTGCCGACACGGTGGTGATGCAGGAGCGCGCCAGGGACGAAGGCGCGACCGTGCTTGTCGCACAAGGCGCGGTGACCAAGCCCGGCCAGAACCGCCGCCCCGCTGGCGAGGACATCCGCGCCGGCGCGACGGTGTTCACGCGCGGCCAGGCGCTGCGCCCCGCGGAAGTGGGCGTGCTCGCGTCGCTGGGGATAGCGGAAGTGGACGTGTACCGCAAGCTGCGCGTCGCTTTCTTCTCCACCGGCGATGAACTGATGCCGCTCGGCACGCCGCTCGCCGAGGGCCAGATCTACGACAGCAACCGCTACACGGTGCACGCGATGCTGGCGCGGCTGGGCTGCGAGCCGCTGGACATGGGCGTGGTCCGCGACGATCCGGCGGCGCTCGAGCGTGCGTTCGCGCTCGCCGCCGCCAACGCGGACGCGGTGATCACGACGGGGGGTGTCTCGGTCGGCGAAGCCGACCACGTGAAGACGCTGCTCGCGCGCCTGGGCGAAGTGGTGTTCTGGAAGATCGCGATGAAGCCTGGACGGCCCCTCGCCTATGGCCGTATCGGCGGCGCGCATTTCTTCGGGCTGCCGGGCAACCCGGTGAGCGCGATGGTGACGTTCTACCAATTCGTCCGCGACGCGCTGCTGGTGCTGCAGGGCCATCGCGAAGTGCCTGTGATCCCCACGTTCAAGGCGACGTTGACGTCACCGATCCGCAAGGCCCCGGGCCGCACCGAGTTCCAGCGCGCCCAGTTCACGCGCAACGCAGACGGCAGCTATTCGGTACGCACGACCGGCGAGCAGGGCTCGGGCATCCTGACGTCGATGGCCTACGCCAACGCGTTCATCGTGCTCGGCACCGACGTGGGCGACGTCCCCGCCGGTGCCGTCGTCGACGTTCAGCCCCTGGACGGGCTGACCTGACCCAGCAGCACGCCGTTGGCGGCGCGCTCCGGCGCAGGCGCCGCGGCGTCGCCATCCTCGACCAGCGAGTCGAGCGTGTGCGGCGCGCGCATCCACGCGAACACGGCGATCGCGGCACCCGCCACGAACGCGGCCAGCGCCTGCGCGTTGCTGAGGCTCGCGTCAAAACCCAGCAGCGAGCGCAATGCGATCGCCGCCACCATCGCGCCGGCAAAGCCGGTAGCGAGGTAGAAGTTGCACTTCAGCATCGCCCACAGCGCGTGCGCGGGGATGTCGTGGCGCAGCTCGAGCGCGCTCGCGACGGTGTCGTTGTCACGTTCGACGTTCATGGTCGTCTCCTGGTGGGACTGACGCGTCAGAACAGGTTGGAGCCGGGGCGCT
>JBGAIC010000123.1:0-3774 GCA_044225845.1 Casimicrobiaceae bacterium | reverse complement strand
GGTCGCCGCGCTCTGAAGCCCCGGTCATGCTGACCGCTCGTCCGTTCGCGCGGCGGCGGTTGGCGGTGGCACGCCGCATGCTGTAGCGTGGCGGACCGGCGGGACGGCGGCGCGCGCCTGCGCCCTTCCCACCCGCCTCGCCCAACGCGGAATGCCTGCCATCGCCCGTCAAATCGTCGCCGCCCCCGGCGCACTGGCCACCCGCCGTCGCCGCCGCGTGCGCATCGGGGCGTGGCTGGCCGCCGCCTGCGCCGGCGTCGCGGGTGCCGCCGGGCACGCGCCCGCCGTCCCGGCGCCCATGCCGGCTCCCGCGCCGCGCCTGGTCGTCGTGGGTTCCGGCGAGGGCCGCATGTTTATGGAAGGCATCGCCGGCATCCGCCAGGCGGGCGGCGCCACCGTCGAATCGGCGCTCCTGGGCCGCGACGACGCGCGCATCGCCGCGCTCGGGCACGCACGCGATCCCAATCTCGCGATCATCGCCGTCGGCAACCGCGCCGCGGAGGCGGTCGGCGCGCTCGAGTCGACACGCCCGGTCGTCCAATGCATGGTGTCCAGCGACGCCAACCCCGCGCACCCGGCGGCCGAGCGCATAACGGTCGCGGTGCCTGCCGCCACGCAGGCGGAGTGGCTGCGCAAGCTGCTGCCGCAGGCGCGCACGATCGCCCTGCTCTACACGCCCGGCGTTACCGAAGACCAGGCGACGTCGATCGCTGCGGCGCTGAGCGCGCAGGGCTTCGTCGCGGTGATCGAGCCGGTCACGGCGCCGTCGGACCTGCCGGTAGCGCTCCGCCGCATCGCGCACGCCGACGCGCTGCTCGCGCTGCCGGACCCAGCCATCTATTCGCCCGAGCTCGCGCGCGGCATCCTGCTGTTCTCGTATCGCACCCGCACGCCGCTCGTCGCCACGATGCAGTCGTGGGTGCGGGCCGGCGCGCTGTACGGCTTCGAGTGGCGCTATGGCGAACTGGGGAGCTATTGCGCATCGCTGGCGCTGGCGCGACTCTCGCCGCCGGGCACCGCCACGGCGCCGCCCACGCCGCGCGTGCTGGTCAACCGCGGGGTCGCGAAACAGCTCGGCATCGAATGGGACGCCGCCGCGCTGGCCGGCACCGAGAGCGTGCAATGAGCGACGAGCGCGCACCGGAAGGCAACGGCGCCGCCAAGGGCAAGCGCGGCGCACTGCGGCGGTTGCGGCGCCACCTGTCGCCGCTGGCGAGCGACACGATCTCGCCGCTCAACCTGCCGCCGGTGCGCCTGGGCCTCTTCACCAAGCTGCAGATCCTGACGGTCTCGCTGATCCTGTTCACCGCGGCCTCGATGTCGGCGGCCTACCTGTGGCAGCAATCCCGCGACGAAGCCGCGCAGACGCGCGCGCAGGCGGCGAGCCTGGCGCAGATGATCGCGGACCTCTCCGCACTGGACGTCTACACGCGCAACCGCGTCGAGCTCGCGCAGCTGCTCGAGCGCGTCGCCGCGCAGACCGGCATCGCATTCATCGCCATCTGCGACGCCAACGGCGTGCCGCTGGTCGAGCGGGCGCAGGAGATCGGGCTCACCAACGAGGCGATCGAAAAGTCGCTGGCCACCGGCGCACGCCCGGACAAGGAAGGCACGCTGACGATCGCCGGCCACCGTTACCGGGACGCGGTGGCGCCCATCCAGCTGCGCTCGGACGAGGACCTCGCGGACCCGGGCCAGGACGCGCAGGCGCGGCCGCCCGCCAACGCCGTGGGGATCGTGCACGTCGGCACGTCGCTGGAGCGCGAATACGACCGCGTGCGCTCCGCGCTGGTCGTGGCGCTGTCGGTGGTGGCGCTGCTGACGCTGATCGCGCTGGTCGCCACGCAGTTCCTCACGCGGCGCCTCGTCGCGCCGCTCGAGCGGCTGACGCGCGCCGCGCGTGCGGTGGGCGCCGGGCGCCTCGACGTCTACGTGCCGGCGAGCTCGTCCGACGAGACGGGTCTGCTGACGCACACGTTCAACCACATGACGCAAAGGCTTGCGGCGTCGCAGGCCGAGGTGTCGTCGTACCAGCGCACGCTGGAGGAGAAGGTCGCGCAGCGGACGAAGGAACTCGAGATCGCCACCGCGCACGCCTACAAGCTCGCGCAGCACGACATCCTCACCGGCCTGCCCAACCGCTCGCTGCTGAACAGCCGGCTGAAGCAGATCCTGGCGCAGGCGCAGCGCGACCATGCGCAGGTGGCCTGCCTGTTCCTGGACTTCGACCACTTCAAGCGCATCAACGACACGCTGGGCCACGACGCCGGCGACCAGCTGCTGCAGGCGATCGCGCAACGGCTGACCACGGCCGTGCGCGAAAGCGACACCGTGGCGCGCCTCGGCGGCGACGAGTTCGTCGTCGTGCTGCCGGGCCTCGACGCCGCGCACGCGACGTTCGAGATCATGACCGTGCTGTCGCGCGTCCGCGAGGCCTTCCTCGCGCCGTTCCGGCTTGCCAACCAGATGCCGACGCTGACGTGCTCGGTCGGCGTGTCCATCTATCCGCTGGACGCCCAGGACACGGCGACGCTGATCAAGCAGGCCGACACCGCGATGTACGCGGCCAAGGAAGCGGGCCGCAACGCCTACCGCTTCTACACGGCCGACATGAACGCGCGCGTCCAGCACCGGCTGCAGATCGAGACCGACATGCGCCGCGGCCTGATGGACGACGAGTTCTTCCTCGTCTACCAGCCACAGGTCGAGATGAGCACGGGCCGCGCGTGCGGCGTCGAGGCACTGCTGCGGTGGCGCGACCCCGAGCGCGGCGTCATCGCGCCCGCCGACTTCATCCCCATCGCCGAAGAGTCGGGCATGATCCAGGCGCTGGGCGCCCGCGTGTTGCGCGATGCGTGCCGGCAGGTGATGCAGTGGCACCGGCAGGACATGATGCTGCGGCTGTCGGTGAACCTGTCCGTGCAGCAACTGCAGCACGAGAGCTGGATGTCGATCGTCGAGGAAGCGCTGGAGTCCAGCAAGCTGCCCGCGTCCTACCTCGACCTGGAGATCACCGAGAGCGTGATCATCACGCACCCCGAAAAGGCCGTCGCGACGCTCGTCAAGCTGAAGCAGATGGGTGTCTCGATCACCGTCGACGACTTCGGCACCGGCTACTCGTCGCTGTCCTATCTCGCACGGCTGCCGCTGCAGAGCGTGAAGGTCGACCAGCGTTTCGTGCACGGCCTCGAGCTCAACCGCAACGACGAGGCGATCACGCAGGGCATCATCGCGCTGTCGCACTCGCTGGGCTTGCGCGTGATCGCCGAAGGCGTCGAGACCGCCGCGCAATTCGAGTTCCTGAAGCGCCACGGCTGCGAGGAAGCGCAGGGCTACCTCATCTCGCGGCCGCTCGAAGCGGAGGAACTGCGCGCGTGGTGGCTCGGCCGCGAACAGGGCGACGGCGCCGACCAGCAGCTCGACCTGTGGCGCAGCCCGGCGCCCAAGTAGCGGGGCTACGCGTCAGGTCGTCGCGGGCTTCGACTGCCGGCGCCAGGTCGCCGGCGGCGTTCCTGTCGCGCGCTTGAACGCGCGGGCGAACGCAGCTTCCGATTCGTAGCCGACATCCAGCGCGATCGACGCGACGGTGGCGCCCGTGTCGCGCAGCAGCGCCGCGCCCGCCTGGATCCGCCACTGCGCGAGGTATCGCATTGGCGGCTGCCCGACGATCTCGGCAAAGCGCTCGTGCAGCGCCGAGCGCGAGAGACCCACGCGCTCGCTCAGCTCGGCCAGCGTCCAGCCATGGCCGGGGTCGTCGTGCATCAGTGCGAGTGC
>JBGAIC010000122.1:0-5141 GCA_044225845.1 Casimicrobiaceae bacterium | reverse complement strand
AAGCGAGCCCCGCATATCCCGCACCCCGACCGTGCGGCAACGCCCGCACCCCGCCCGTGCTGCAACCCCCCCTGCTAAACTGACCCAATGCCCACGCCCACGTTCCCCGACGAACTGATCACCAGCTTCGACCGCGCACTGCGCACGCTGTCAGGCGTCGCCAATGCATCCCGCCCGACACCCGGCGCGGCGATCCCGCCGGCCGATCTCGCGCCCGCCGAACGCAGCCACGCGGCAGGGCTCATGCGCGTCAACCACACCGGCGAAGTCTGCGCCCAGGCGCTGTACTCTGCGCAGTCGCTGTGCACGCGCAGCGCCGAGCTGAAGACGCAATACGCGAACGCGGCGCGCGAGGAGGAAGACCACCTCGCGTGGACGCGCGAGCGGCTGACCGAGCTCGGCAGCCGCGCGTCGCTGCTGGACCCGCTGTGGTACGCCGGCTCGTTCGCCATCGGCGTCGTGGCAGCTGTCGCGGGCGACCGCGCGAACCTGGGCTTCGTCGTCGAGACGGAACGCCAGGTCGAGGAGCACCTGACGGCGCACGTCGAGCGGCTGCCGGCCGCCGACGCGAAGAGCCGCGCGATCGTCGAGCAGATGCGCGACGACGAAGCGCGCCACGGGATGATGGCGCAGGAAGCCGGCGCCCTGCCGCTGCCCTGGCCCGTGCGCCGCGCGATGCGTGCCTGCGCGGACGTGATGCGCGCCGTCGCCTACCGCGTTTAGCGCGGCCGGCCCCGTCTCACCGGCGCGTCGGACCGCGCGCGTTTCGCAACGCGTCCAGCCACGTGCGACCAGCGCGCTCGTCAAGCGCGGTGCCATGTCGAAGGGCGACACCAACGCTGACGCGAAAATTCGTTCGACGCTGGTGGGCAACATCCCGCCCGAGCTGCAGGACGAATACCCTGCCCACGGCAATGCAGCGCTACCTCGAGGGCTACCTGTGCAGCAGCGCATCCGGTGCTGCAGGCGATCGGCCGCTTCCGATGACCGAGCCGTACCGTCGCCGTAGCACTACCGGCGGCGGGTTCTTTCTCGAGCACTTCGAGCGCATTGGCACGACGACGCGGATGTGCTCGTGTGGATGACCCATTCCACGACGTGACCGATGGTGCGGACGCGCTTCGTCTACCAGACCACGTTCGCGGCGCGCAGGCCGCACGCTGATCTGGTCGACTTCACGCACACGCACGCGGGCGTCGTCTCGCCATCGCAGCACGCGCACATCATCACCGGCTGGTTCACCAGGTTTCGGCGCGCGCGCATCCATGGCCAGCGCGGCGCGTCGGCGATCGCCGTCGCGATGGCGTCGTCGGCGCGGCGCGGCCGCAGCCTTCTGCACCGACCGCGCGATGGCGCCGGCATCGACGGCCTTGACGGCCGCAGCGCTTCGCGACGCACGCCGGCGATCGGTAACGTTCGCGAAGGCCGCCGCAGCGGCGGGCTTCGGCGGTCGACGCGACCGCACCGGCCACGTCGACCAGCGCCGCGAGTCGACCGGCTGCAGCGCGTCCGTGCGCGAACAGTGCCATCCACTGCGCCGGTGTCAGCCGGTCGCCGGCGAGCACGTCGTCGGTGGCCACGGCCGCGAGCACGGCGAGGTCACTGCAGTCGAGCGGCACCTTCCAGGCGGAAAGTCATGCCGCGGTATGCGCGTTCGCGCGCCGTGCCGCCGCGGCGCGGATCCGGCGCATGGCCGGGCGCGGCGAGGACGCGATCAGCGCATAGCGCCGGTCCAGCGGGAGGCTGGCGCCGACGGCAGTGAGCATCGCGGCGAGCTCGCGACGCGCGCGCCAGCGCCATCCGCGCGTCGAGCTCAGCGCCAGCGTAGCCAGCGCGCCACTGCGCTGCAGTACTCAGCATCCGCAGCACGTCCTCCGCAAGGCCCTTCATGAATTCGGTCCACACGCGTTCCTGCGCGAGCGTGCCGAGCTCGCCCGACGCGACGATCCGCTTCATCAGCCGCATCGTGGCGGCGCGACGTCGAAGCCGAAGCGCGCGGCGAAGCGCGCCACGCGCAGCACGCGCAAGGGATCCTCGGCGAATGCCGGCGACACGTGGCGCAGTACGCCGCGCTCCAGGTCGCGCGCGCCGCCGAACGGATCGACCAACGCGCCGTCGGGCCCGCGCGCCATCGCGTTGATCGTCAAGTCGCGGCGCACGAGGTCTTCCTCGAGCGTCACGTCCGGCGATGCAAAGAACTCGAAGCCGCGATAGCCGTGGCCGTGCTTGCGCTCGGTGCGCGCAAGCGCATATTCCTCGTGCGTCTGCGGGTGCAGGAACACCGGGAAGTCGCGGCCCACAGGCCGGTAGCCGGACGCGACCATCGTCTCCGGCGTGGCGCCGACGACCACCCAGTCGGTGTCGGACACGGCGCGGCCCAGCAGCTCGTCGCGGACGGCGCCGCCGACGCGGTAGAACGCGATCGCGCGCGCGGGCTTGCGGACCATGGCCTTCGCCGAAGCGTCAGCGCCCGCTGCGCATCCGGAACGCGTCGTAGCGGTCGTGCGCCGCGGCTGGCGACAGCCACTGCGGCGCGATCGCCTCGAGCCTCTCGGGGACGACGCCGAATACCGCCGGGAAGGCGGAAGCACAGGTGCAGTCGACGCGCATCGACTTGAGGTTGTCGCGCGTCAGCAGCGCGCCCGGCAGCCGCTCGAGCACGGCGGCCTGCAGGTTGGCCATGCCCGCGCCCACCGGCAGGATGGGCCGCGCCACGCCGGCGATCGCCAGCGTCCATTTGACCAGTGCCTCGAGCGTGTACGCCTGCGGCCCGCAAAGCTCGTAGCGCTGGCGCTGCGTCGCGTCGAGCGGCAGCGCGCGCACGATGCACTCCGCGACGTCGCGCACCCAGACCGGCTGGAAGCGCGCGTCGGCACTCGCCAGCGGGAACACGGGCGCGATGCGCGCGAGCTGCACGAAGCGGTTGAGGAAGGTATCGTCGCGGCCGAAGACGACGCTCGGGCGGAACACCGTCCACGCGAGCGGTGACGCGGCGACGATCGCCTCGGCCTCGCCCTTGCTGGCGAGGTAGCCCGACGGCGCATCAGGCGCGGCGTTGAGCGCGCTCATGTGCACGAGCCGCGTCACGCCTTCCGCCCGGCACGCGGCGACGACGGTGCGCGCGAGCTCGACGTGGACGCGCGCGAACGTGTCGCGCCCGCGCTCGTTCAGGATGCCGACGAGGTTGACGACCGCGTCCGCGCCGCGGATCGCGCGCGCGACGACACCGGGCTCGCACACGTCGCCTTCGACGATGTCCGCCGTCGGCAGTGCGAACAGCGCGCGGGCATGCGCGCGGCGCCGCGTGACGACGACGACGCGCCAGTTGTCCGCGACGGCCTTGGCGACGACGTCGCGGCCGACGAAGCCGCTGCCGCCCAGCACCACGAGCGTACGCAGCGCCATCAGCCGTTCCGCGCGACGGTGGCCGCCGTCGCGTTCTTCGGTTGCACGGTGCCGAGCCGGTCGGTCATCGACACGAAAGGCAGCGCCAGCGAGCGCGCATAGATCATCTCGTTGGCCAGCACCTTTTTCACGTAGTCGCGCGTTTCGTTGAACGGAATGGTCTCGACCCAGATGGCGCCTTCGAGCGGCGTCGCGGCCGGCCGCCATGCCTGCGCGCGGCCGGGACCGGCGTTGTACGCGGCGGCGGCGAGCGCCGGCTGGTTGTCCAGCCGCGCCAGCCAGTACTTGAGGTAGAACGCGCCGAACTGCGAGTTGGTGGCGATGTCCGTAATCTGGTCCGGCTTGTAGTCGTTGCGGTTGAGTTGCTTGGACACCCAGCGCGCCGTCGGCGGCATCAGCTGCATGAGGCCCATCGCACCGGCCGACGACACGATGTCGGGGATGAAGCGCGATTCCTGGCGCGCGATGCCGTACAGCAGCGTCACGTCGATCGCGTTGGCTTGCGCCGCGTTCTCGAATTCCGCGGTGTAGGGCGTCGGGTAGCGGAGCGCGAAGTCGTGGCGCTGTTGCGTGCGCTCCGCCGTGTTGATCGAGCGGTCCGGCAGGCCGGCGCGCCGCGCGTACTCGGACGCGCGCAGCAGGTCGTCGTCGCCGTACCCGCGCACGATCACCTGCCATTCGCGCAGCGACTCGGCCCGCATGTCCAGCGCGGCGAGCTTGACGGCGCGCTGCACGTCGGCGCGCGCGCCGAAGTCGGCCAGCCACACGTCGGTGACCGGCAGCGGCTGGCTCACCGGGTTCACGCGCAGTCCCTGCGCCTCGGCCGCCAGGATGCCGTAGAAATTGAACTCGGCGGCGAGTTTGGCGTACACCGCTTGCGCTTCCGCCGTCTTGCCGCCCGCGGCGAGCGCACGCGCCTTCCAGTAGCGCCAGGCGGGCTCGTCGGCGACGGCCGGCGGCAGCGCGGCAATGGCCGTGGCGACGCCCGGCCAGTTGCCGTTGCGCAATTCGGCGCGCACGCGCCACGTGCGCTGCTCGGCATTGAGCGCGTCCTGGTCGGCCTCCAGGTACCACGCCGCCGCGTCCGGGTTGAGCTGCCGCGCCGCGTAATACGCAAGGCGCCCGTTGCCGTATTCGCGCTCGGACGCGAGCAGCTTGTCGCGCAGCTTGAGCCAGGGATCGCGCGCCGCGGCGGCGTCGGTGCGCGCCGCGCGCTCGAGCGCGAACAGCGCCAGCGTGTGGCTGCCGCCGTCCTTCCACGTGTACGGGCCCTTCGCGAGCACGCCGGCGGGGTCGCGCTCGGCCTTCGCCATTGTCGCGGCCGGCACGCGCTCCCGCCCCGGCAGCGTGTCGGCGAGCGTGCGCGCGAGACGCAGGTTGCCCGCCTCCGCGGCGAGGCGCACGCGCATGATGCGGTCGGCCGTCGTGATGACGCCCTGCCCGATCAGCACCGTGAACAACGGCTCGCACAGGTCCGGCGTGTTCGCGCCGGTGAACCACAGCGCGCGCGCGTCGCGCGCCGCCGCGTCGCCTTCCCGCAGGCGGCGGTATTGCGCCTTGGCGCACGCGAGCTCGACGTCGTCGGGCGCGTTGACGGCCGCGACGTCGGCGCCGAAGCGCGTCCAGTCGCCGCGCCGCGCCGCGGACTTCACCGCGTCGAGGCGCAGGCGCTCGGCGTAAGGCGTGCCCGCGTTCGCGTCGATGAACGTGCGCATTGCGGTCGCGTCGGCCGTGTC
>JBGAIC010000121.1:0-4192 GCA_044225845.1 Casimicrobiaceae bacterium | reverse complement strand
CTGGAACCACCCCTTCCCATCCCGCACAGGACCGTGAAACGGCAGTACGTCGATGATAGTGCGCATCACCGCGCGCGAAAGTAGATCATCGTCAGGCACCCTCCATGCAAAAGGCCCGCTCACTCGAGCGGGCCTTTTGCCTTTCCGGCGGCGTTGGTGCTACGCGCCCGTCGCCCAGCCGCGTTCCAGCACGACGACCGTCTGTCCCCCCGCATCGGAACCCGCGGTGCCGCCCGTGCGTGCAACGTATTCGACGATCCTCAGGCCGAGCTCGCGCGCGAATGCCGCAAGCATCGGCCGCTCGATGAACGTGTTCATGTGCGGAAGGCTTCCGCTCTCCTCCGCACTGACCGTACCGGCGAAGGTCGGCCAGTGGTCGAGCGCGCCGAGCTCGAGGAACGACATCACGATGCGGCCGCCCGGCTTCAGCACCCGTACCGCGTCGCGCAGATAGCGAAAGCCCTCGGTGTGCGACAGGTGCGTAAGCACGCTGAAGAAGCACACCATGTCCGCGGAACCGGCCGGCATCGGAATGGAGATCTCCGTGTGCAGCACGAAGCGGAAATCGTGGCGCGCACGCGACGCCGCATAGCTGAGCAGCGCCGGGACGACGTCGGTGCCCACATAGTGCCCGGGCCAATCGCGCAACCTGCTCGCAAGGCGGCCGCTGCCGCAACCGACGTCGACGAGCGTCATGCCGCCCAGCAATCCCGCGCGCTCGAGCAACGCGCGCTCGGCCGCGCCCACTGCGTCGTAGGCGCCGCCGACCGCGGCGGACATCGCCGCATCGGTGTCCATCGTGCGCGTCAGCGAGTCCACCAACGCCTCGTAGCTCGCGACGTAATGCGGCTTCTCCGCGCGGCGCGCAGGCGCGCCGGCAGGCAGGGGCAGCGCCGTACCGGCGCCGACATCCGCGACGACGGGCGCGTCGAGCGTCGCATGCCGCACGATCAACGGCTTCGCGTTTTCCAGCGTGAAGCGGACGTGCCGCGTCGTCCAGTCCATCATGGCGCCGTAGTAGGGATCGCCGGCCCTCACCCAGGTCATGTGCCGCGCAAGGAATTCGGCGGTATCGGCCGGGTGCGGATCGTGGGGGAAGCGCCCCCGCGACGCCGACTCGTGATGGATCGCAACGACTTGGCCCACATAACAGGCGCCGCGACCGCGCGCGGCCGCGCGCAGGCACAGGTCGGTGTCGTTGAAGCCGACCGCCAGGGCTTCGTCGTAGCCACCCAGCTCCGCGAACAGCGCGCTCGGCATGGCCATCAGCGCCCCGGTGACGGCGCTGAAGCGCCGCGTGGCCGTCAACGAACCGAGGTAGCCCGGCGCGCGTTCGCCGGACGCGAGTCGCGACGGAACGCCCTTGAACGCATGGTCCGCCGCGCCGCCCAGGCCGACGACGACGCCGCCATGCTGGACGATGCCGTCCGGGTACAGGAGGCATGCGCCGGCGATGCCGACACCGTCGAAGGACAGCGCAGACACCAGCGCGTCGAGCCAGTCGTCGCTGACGAGCTCGACGTCGTTGTTCATGAACACCAGGTGGGTGGGCTCCGCGCGCGCCCGGATTGCCGCCACGCCCCAGTTGTTGATCGCGGCGAAATTCCACGGGCCGGCGTAGCGCAGCCGCGTGATCTCGCCGCGCGCCTCGCGCTCCGCCAGCAAGTCGAGTGTCGCCGCGTCGTCGCTCGCATGATCGATGACGTACACGTCGTGCTGCGTGCGGTTGGCGGCACGGCGCGCGGCGATGCTGTCGAGGCAGGCGCGCAGCAGCGCCCCCTGGTTCTTGGTCGGGATGACGATTGCGGCGCGCGCCGGCGGCAACGGCGGCGTGACCACGTAGGTGTTGAACGCGGGGCCCGGGCGAACGGTGGCGGCGGCCCATCCGAACCGCTGGCCAACGAACGCGCGCAACGATGCAAGCGTATTCGCCGTCACGTCGGCATGGCGCTGCGCGCCGAGGCCCGTGTCGTGGGTGCGCCAGTAGTAGCCGACGACGGGCACGTGCGCGATCGTGCGTGCGCGCTGGAGGCAACGGAGCAGGTAGTCGACGTCCTGGGAGATGCGCAGTTGCTCGTCGAAACCGCCCGCGGCCAGCGCCAGCGTCCGCCGGACGAACACCGGGTGCACGACGTAGGGATGCGACAGGAAGTGCAACAGGTCGAAAGCGCCGCGGCTCGATACGACGGAGACGCGGCTGGCCTCGCGGTCGACGTGCGCCTCGTCGAAGAAAACGATGTCCGCGGGCCGCTCGGCCATCGCCAGGCCGCACAGTTCGACCAGCGATTCGTCGAGCAGGTCGTCGTGATCGACGATGGCGACGTAGTCGGAGGCGGCCGCCCGCAGGCCCGCATTGCACGCGGCCGAGACGCCCTGCGCGGACGGCAGCTCGACGATGCGCACGCGCGGCCGCTTGCCGTCCACCGCGCGGCGGAGCGAATCGGCAAGATCCGGTTGCGGGCCGTCCAGAACCAGTATCACCGCGAAGTCCGGCTGCGTCTGCGCGCGCATCGAGGCCAGCAGCGCATCGAGCCACGCGGCCGGCGGGTGAAACACCGGCACTACGAGCGTCAGCGTGGGCGCAGCGTCGGGCTTCGCGCCGCCCGCGAGCAGGCGTCCGCGGATGTCGTGCGTCAGCGCACGATGCCGGTCGCGGAATTCACGGAGCTCGACGAAAGGCGCGCGGTCGACCGTCGGACCTTCCGCGACGCGATCGACCGCGGCGAGAACCCCCCGGATGCCGCCTTCCGCCCACGCGCGCCGCGCCCCTTGCCACTGGCGCGCGAGCGTCGCGCGGTCCACCCCGCGCAGTGCAGTGCGTAAGCGCCGCGCGATGCCCCCGGCACGCCAACGCAACAGGGACGCATGCCGCAGCGAGACGTGGCGCACGGTCAGCACGCCGGGCACCACGGTGGGATCGAAGCGGAGCCGCAGCGCGTCCTGTCGCAGCAGGAAGCGTGCGATGCGGCGCGGGCCCTCGTGGCGGAAGTGCAGCGGTACGACCTGGGTCGCGTTGAAGCCGGCCCCGGTGTCCGCAAAGATCATCGGTTGCTCCAGCGCGACGCTGCCGGCTGCAAGGTCGAACGCGAATTCGTAGAGTCCGCGTGGAAACGCCGCGCCGCCGGTGTCCAGCAGGAACTGCGGATCCGATCCCGTCAGCAGCCAGCGCCCCTGGCCGGCATCGCTCGCCGCCACGTCGACGTCGTTCAGCGGTTGCAGGCGCGGGGCTTGCCGGCGCTCCATTCATCCGGCCCCGGGCGTTTCGACCGCAGCCGCCCCGGGCGCGGCCGCTTCCCATTCGGCGCTGCGCAACAGCCGCATGCGCTCGCGGTCGAGCGCCGCGTCGTCGAGCGCGGCTGCGCGCGCGATGCCGCCGCGCCGCAAGCGCGCCAGGAATTCGCAGCCCATTGCCGGCGTCAGTTCGTCGATCGCGAGGTCGACGATGGCCAGCGCGTTGAGTTCGAGCATCAGCAGCGCGCCGAAGCTCGAGGGCGTGAACATCCACGCGTGCATGTCCACGTACGTCGCCGTGCCGTCCGCGCGGTAATCGCGCCAGCGCGCGACCGCTGCGCGAAATCCCACGTGCGGCGTGTAGCGGCCGCGCGCGCCCGCGTCCCAGACGACGGCATCGCCCAGGCGCACCTGGCGCGTGAGGCTGTCGAACGCGGCGCGCTCCGCGTGTCGCGTACGGCGCTCGTCGCGCGCCTCGATCCAGTCGGCGGTGGTCGTCGCCGCGCGAAAATGATCGTAGCAATAACGCCGGTCGGGGAGTGCCAGCACCAGTTCGCCGTCGCCGCCGAGCAACTGCTCGACGCTGGCCAGGAATCCGATCGGGTCGGGCAGGTGCTCCAGCACGTGGCTCGCGATCACCCGGTCGAACCGCCCGTGGCGCGACACGGGGATCAGCGCGGCAAGCTCGCCGTGGGTCCACACGTGATCCACGTCCTCGATCCGCGTCGTATCCACGGTGGCGTCGTCGCGATACTTGGCGACGAGCGCGAGGCGGTCGGCGTGGTCGACGGTCGTCGTGTCCCATCCCTGCGAGCGCGGCACCAGCGGGTGATGGCTGCCACCGATTTCGAGCAGCGTTGCCGAGCGGGGAATGCCGCGCAGCACGATCGCGGCGCGGGCCGCATCCGGGGACTGAACGGGTGCGGGAGCAGGAGCGTGCCCATCGGTCCGCGCGCCGCTT
>JBGAIC010000035.1:0-34776 GCA_044225845.1 Casimicrobiaceae bacterium | reverse complement strand
GCGCCTGCGGGCCCAGCGAGCGCTCGACCATCGCCGCGACGTCCCGCCACATCGGCCGTGGCGCGGCGCCCGCCGGGGCGGCTGCCGGCGCCGCGACTTCGGCGGCGCACTCGCATGCCCCGCGCATCAGTGCGAGCAGCACGCCGTCGTCGGCCGGCAGGATCTGTTCGGGCCGGAATTCGCGGAGTGCCGCGTCGACGACCGACAACGCGGCTCGGTAGCCGAGCGTCGGCTTCAGGAACGCGAGCTTCTCGATGTACTGCGTCATCGTCGCGTAGCTGTCGCGCGGCGCGAGCATCGCGACGCGACAACCGGCGCGCCGCAATTCGCGCGGCATCCGCGCCGGGGCGACGTGGTCCTCGCCCGCGGCGACGACCAGCACGGTGGACAACACCGGGGGCAGGGTCATCCTGCGACTGTCCTGTGCATCGTGTTCATTCCCTCAGTCCGAGCTTGCGAATTTCGGCGGCGAAGCGCGCGTCGTCGTCCGCGAGCGTGCGCGCGAACGATGCCGGGCTGCCGCCGACCGGCTCCCACGCCTGGCCGGCCATCCACGCGAGTGTCGCCGGGTCAGCGAGCGCCGCGTTGATCACCCTGTTCAACGTCGCCACGATGGCCGGCGGCGTGCCCTTGGGTGCGACGAGGCCGATCCACGTGCGGATCTCGAGGTCCGGCAAGCCCGCTTCCGCGACCGTGGGCACGTCGGGCAACAGCGGCGTGCGCGCCTTGGCGATGACGGCGAGCGCGCGCACCTGGCCGCTGCGCACGGCACCGACTCCCGCGGTCACGCTGTTGAAGCTCACCTGCACTTCGCCGGAAGCGATGGCCAGCGTCGCCTGCGACGGACTGCGATACGGGATCTCGCGCAGCCGGATGCCCGTGCGCTCGCAGAACATCTCCGCATCGATCTGGGACGGCCAGGCCCTTGCCGGTCGACGCGTAATCGATCTGGCCCTTCCGCGCCTTCGCGTATCGTCGCCCAGCGTGTGCACCGGCAAAGCCAGGGTTCACGACGACCATCTTCATCGTGTACGCAGGGTTGACGATCGGCACGAAGTCCGCGACGCCGTCGTACTGCGCGTTGGGGATGACGCGCGGCGTGAGCACGTTGGTGGACGTCGACGCCGCGAGCAGCGTGTAGCCGTCCGGCGCGCTGTCCTTGACCAGCGCGGCGCCGATCGCGCCCGACGCGCCGCCCCGGTTGTCGATGACGATCGGCTGCCCGAGATCATGACCCGCCAGGCGATGCCCTGGCGCGCCGTCGATCGAGCCGCCGGGCGGATTGGGCACGACGACGCGGATGGGGCGCGCGGGCCACGGGTCGTCGGCGGCGCGGCCCGGCGCGCGGCGCCGAGCAGCGCGGCCACCGTTGCGCAGCCCAGCGCGCGCAGTGCCACGCGGCGGGAGTGGCGAGGACGGTGGGCGAGAATATGCGGGGCCATGGCGGGTGTCGCTGCGATGCAATACGCGTGGACGTGCAAACCGCGTACTCTAGCAAGCACTGCGCGCGCGCGCCTGTGCACATGCTGGGCCGCCGCGACGCGCTACGGGCGGCAGCAGGGGGAATGCGATGGACGTGGGAGGCATTGTCGCCGCGGCCGTGGCCGGCACCGCGGCGGCGGCGTTGGGCGCCGTGCTGCGCCGCGCGCGACCGGTGCGCTGGCGCGTCGTGCTGCCGGTGGGCGCGGCGGCGGGCGCCGTGTTCGCGCCGCTGCTCGCGCGCGTGGCGGTCGGTGGCGCCATCGGCCACGCGGCCGATCCGGTGGGCAACGGCATCGACCTCACGACGCTCGTCGGTATGGCCGGCGCCGGCGGGTTCGCCGGACTCGTGACGGCCGCGCTCGCGGGGCGAGGGCGGCGCGCATCGTCATGAGCGCCGCGCACGCTCGTACAGCGCCAGCGCTTCAGTGCGCGCGGTCGCGTGGTCGACGATGGGCGCGGGATAATCGCTGACGTCCAGCGCGCCCGGCGCATGCAGCGCCGTGGCCGGCACGTGCGCCAGCTCCGGCATGTGCCTGCGGATGTAGATGCCGTCCGGATCGAAGCGCTTCGACTGCGTCCACGGATTGAAGATGCGGAACCACGGCTGCGCGTCGCAGCCCGTGGACGCCGCCCATTGCCAGTTGCCGTTGTTCGACGCGAGGTCGTAGTCGAGCAGTTGCTGCGCGAACCAGCGCTCGCCGCGCCGCCAGTCGACGAGCAGGTCCTTCGTGAGGAAACTCGCCGTCACCATTCGCATCCGGTTGTGCATGAAGCCCGTCGTCGCCAGCTCGCGCATCGCGGCGTCGACCAGCGGGAAGCCGGTGCGGCCCGCGCACCAGGCGGCGAAGCGCGCGTCGTGCGCGGGAAAGCGCAGCCGCTGCCAGGCGCGGTCGTAAGGCCCGTCGACGACGTGCGGGTAGTGCCACAGCACCTGCGCGAAGAAGTCGCGCCACGCGAGTTCCCTGAGCCAGGTTGCGGCGCCGGCGTTGCCGCGATCGGCGCGCGCTTTCGCCTCGCGCGCAAGCCGGCGGACGGACACGGTGCCAAAGCGCAGGTCCACCGAAAGGCGGGACGTCCCGTCGAGCGCCGGGACGTCGCGCGCCGTGGCGTAGCCGTCGATGCGGGCGAGGAAGCGTGCGAGCCTGGCCGCGCCGGACCGCATGCCGCCGTCGATGGGCGAGGCGGCGGCGGGGGAGGCAGCGAAGCCGAGCTCACCGAGCGTCGGCAGCGTGGGCGCGATCGACGCGGGCAGCGGCGCCAGCGGGCCTTCGCTGCGGCGTTCCGCAAGCGCCGCGTCGCCGAGCGCCGCTAGCCAGCGTCGATGATAGGGCGTGAACACCGCACAGGGCGTGCCGCTGCCGGTGAGGATCTCGTCCGTGTCGAACAGCAGCTGGTCCTTGCCGCTGACGGTGGCGATGCCCTGCGCGGCCAGCGCGGCAGTCACGTCCGCATCGCGTGCAAGCGCCGCGGGCTCGTAGTCGCGGTTGAAGTGGACGGCATCGACCCGGAGTGCGGCCGCGAGCGCCGGCACCGCGTCGCGCGCACGGCCATGCAACACGGCGAGCCGCCCGCCGCGCCGCGCAAAGGCGTCCGCGAGTTCGACGACCGCGGCGTGGATGAACGCGACGCGGCGATCGTCGCGCGGCAGCGCGTCGAGGATGTCGCGGTCGAACACGAACACGCCATGGACGACCGCGTGCGTCGCCAGCGCGCCGGCGAGCGCGGCGTGATCGAAATCGCGGAGGTCGCGGCGGAACCAGACCAGCGCGCGTCCGCCGCGCTTGTTCGCGCCAACTGTACCGGCCGTCATCGTCGCGCTACAATAGCGGGCCATGGGTGCGCTCGTAAACCTCACGCACCACTTCCTGATCGCCATGCCCGCCATGGCGGACCCGCGTTTTTCCCACACGCTCACGTTCATCTGCGAGCACGGCGCCGACGGCGCGGTGGGCGTCGTCGTCAACAAGCCTTCCGACCTGACGGTCGGCGAGTTGTACGCGCAGATCGACGTCGATCCGGACAACCTGCCGGCGGGGCTCGCCGAACGCGCGGTGCTGACCGGCGGGCCGGTGAGCGCGGACCGCGGCTTCGTGCTGCACCGGCCGCTGGGCAACTGGCAATCGACGCTCGCCGTCAGCGACGACATGGGCCTCACCACGTCGCGCGACGTGCTCGAAGCCGCCGCGCGCGGCGAAGGCCCGGCCGAGATGCTGGTGTCGCTCGGCTACGCGGGCTGGAGCGCGGGCCAGCTCGAGGACGAGATCGCGGCCAATGCCTGGCTCGTCGTCGAGGCGGATCCCGGCGTGCTGTTCGACCTGCCGGCCGAAGCGCGGCTCCCGGCCGCGATGCAGCGCCTGGGCATCGACTTCTCGCAACTGTCCGAGGACGTCGGGCACGCGTGAACACGCCGCGCGCCCAGCTTCCCGCCGCGGCCACCGTGCTCGCATTCGATTTCGGGACGCGCCGCATCGGCGTGGCCGTCGGCAACACGATCACCGGCACCGCGGAACCACTGGCCACACTCGAGCACGAGGCGCGCGACGCGCGCTTTGCCGCCATCGCCGCGCTGGTCGCCGAATGGACGCCAGCGCAACTCGTGGTCGGCCTGCCGGTACACGCGGATGGCAGCCCGCATGCGATGACCGCCGCCGCCACGCGCTTCGCCCGCGAGCTCGCCGGCCGCTTTCACCTGCCGGTCGCCTGCGTCGACGAGCGCTACACGACGGAGGAGGCGCGCGCCGCGCTCGCGACGGGCCTGCGGCGCACGTCGCGCAATGCCGCGACGCGCGACAGCGTGGCCGCGCAACGCATCCTCGAGCGCTACTTCGACGAAGGCGCCACGGCGCTGCCCGCGGAGCCCGCGCGATGAGCGTGAACAAGGCGCCGGACATGCCCGCCGCGCTGCCCGACGCGGAAGCCGCGCTCGCGACGCTCGCCGACCGCATGCGCGCCAGCGTCGCGTGGGACGCGCGCTTCGTCGGCATCTACTCGGGCGGCGCGTGGATCGCCGAGCGCCTCGCGGCGCTGCTCCCCGGCGAGCATCCGGTGGGCTATCTCGACGTGGCCTTCCATCGCGACGACTACGGCAGCGCGGGGCTCAAGGGCGCCGGCCGCGCCACGAAGCTCCCGTTCGACGTCGAGGGCGCGGCCATCGTGCTCGTCGACGACGTGCTGTTCACCGGGCGCAGCACGCGCGCCGCCATCAACGAACTGTTCGATTTCGGCCGGCCGGCGTCGATCGAGCTCGCCGTGCTCGTGGACCGCGGCGGCCGCGAGCTGCCCATCGAAGCCACCTACGTCGGCGCGCGCGTCGCCGTCGCGCGCGACCTGACGGTGGCCCTGTCGCGTGGCGACGACGGCAAGCTCGCGCTGGCGTTCGAACGCACCGGAGACCCGCGCTGATGCGCAACCCGCAACTCGACGCCAACGGCCAGCTCACGCACCTGCTGACGCTGGAAGGCCTGCCGGCATCCGTCATCACGCACATCCTGGACAGCGCGACGCCCTTCGTGTCGTTCGGCGAGCGCGACGTCAAGAAGGTGCCGCTCTTGCGCGGCAAGGCGGTGTTCAACCTGTTCTTCGAGAACTCGACGCGCACGCGCACGACGTTCGAGATCGCGGCCAAGCGGCTCTCGGCCGACGTCATCAACCTCAACATCAACGCGTCGTCGACGGCCAAGGGCGAGTCGGTGCTCGACACGATCGACAACCTGACGGCGATGGACGCCGACATCTTCGTCGTCCGTCACTCGGAGTCCGGTGCCGCGCACCTGATCGCGTCCCACCTCAACGCGACGGGCCGCTCGCACGTGCACGTCGTCAACGCGGGCGACGGCCGCCACCAGCATCCAACGCAAGGCCTGCTGGACCTGTTCACCATCCGCCACTACAAGAAAGCGTTCAACAACCTGTCGGTGGCCATCGTCGGCGACGTGCTGCACTCGCGCGTCGCGCGTTCGCTGATCTCGGGCCTGACGACGCTCGGCACGCCGGACGTGCGCGTCGTCGGCCCGCAGACGCTGCTGCCCACGCGCGTGGAATCGCTGGGCGTGCGCGTGTTCCGCGACATGCGCGAAGGCGTCAGGGATTGCGACGTCGTCGTGATGCTGCGGCTGCAGAACGAACGGATGAAGGGCGCGCTGCTGCCGTCCACCGGCGAGTACTTCCAGTACTACGGGCTCACGCCCGACAAGCTCGCGCTGGCGAAGCCGGACGCCATCGTCATGCACCCGGGCCCGATGAACCGCGGCGTCGAGATCGATTCGGCGGTGGCCGACGGCGAGCGCGCCGTGATCCTGCCGCAGGTGACCTTCGGGATCGCCGTGCGGATGGCGGTGATGAGCCTGATCGCGGGGAATGGATGAAGACGGAGATCCTCGGCGCCACGCTGGTGGACCCCGCCGCGGGCACGGAGACGCGCGCGGATCTGTACATTGCTGACGGTCGCATCGCCGCCGCCGGCAAGGCGCCGCGCGACTGGAGCGCCGACGTGTCGCTCGACGGCAAGGGCCTGCACGTGATGCCGGGCCTCGTCGACCTCGCCGTGCGCCTGGACGAACCCGGCGCGCCGCTCGACGACACGCCGGGCCGCGAGATCGCGGCCGCGGTGGCGGGCGGTGTCACGCGCGTCGCGTGTCCGCCGGACACCGACCCGCCGCTCGACGAACCGGGGCTCGTCGCGATGGTGCGCCAGCGCGCCATGTTGCAGGGGCGCGTCCACGTGCACCCGGTGGGCGCGCTGACGCGCGGCCTCGCCGGCACGGACCTCACCGAAATGCGCGAGCTCGCGGAAGCGGGCTGCGTCGCGTTCTCGCAGGGCGACGAGCCGCTGGCCGACACGCAGGTGTTGTGGCGCGCAATGCAGTACGCGGCCACGTTCGACCTGCCCGTGTGGCTGCGGCCGCAGGATGCCTGGCTGGGCAAGGGCGGCGTCGCGCACGACGGCGAAGTGGCCACGCGGTTGGGCCTGGCGGGTGTGCCCGTGATCGCCGAGACCGTGGCCATCGCGACCATCGTCGCGCTGATGCGCATCACCGGCGCGCGCGTCCACCTGGCGCGGCTGTCATCGGCCGATGCGGTGGCGCTGGTGCGTGCCGCAAAGGACGAAGGCCTGCCGCTGACCGCGGACGTCGCGAGCCACCAGCTGCACCTGTCCGACATCGACATCGGCTGGTTCGACACGCGGATGCGCGTGACGCCGCCGCTGCGCACGACGCGCGACCGCGACGCGCTGCGCGCCGCCGTCCGCGACGGCACCCTCGACGCGATCTGCTCCGACCACACGCCGGTGGGCGACGACGCGAAGCAGGTGCCTTTCGCCGAAGCCGCGCCCGGCGCCAGCGGCGTCGAGCTGCTGCTGTCGCTCGCGCTCAAGTGGGCCGACGACGAGCGCCTCGCACTGCCGGCCGCGCTCGCGGCCGTGACGACGGGCCCGGCGCGCGTGCTGGGTGTTGCGGCGCCGGCGCTTGCCGTGGGTGCCGCGGCCGACCTCTGCGTTTTCGATCGCGCCGCGTGGTGGCGTGTCGAGCCGCAACACTTCGCGAGCCGCGGCCGCAGCACGCCGTTCGCGGGCCTCGAACTGCCGGGCCGCGTGCAGGCGACGCTGGCTGCCGGCCACATCGTTTTCCGACGCTGAAGGATCTGCCATGGGAGATGCGCAATGAAGGACGACCCGGACCGCGACGCGATGCAACCGGTGCCGATGCGCACGCTGATGGGCGAGCGCGACGTCACGCGCCGCGCGTTCGTCGTGTCGTCGCTGGGCGCGGGCTTCGCGCTCGCCGTGCTGTCGGTCTCCGCGCAGACGATCACGACGCCGGCCACGGGACTCGTCGCCGGCGAGGTGAAGATCCCCGTCGCCGACGGCAGCGTGCCCGGCTATCGCGCCAAGCCGGAAGGCGCGGGGCCGTTCCCGGTGATCCTGGTGATCCAGGAAGTGTTCGGCGTGCACGAGTGGATCAAGGACGTGTGTCGCCGCTACGCGCACCAGGGCTGTTACGCGATCGCGACGGAACTCTTCGCGCGCCAGGGCGACCCGCGCAAGGTACCGGACGTCGAGACGCTGGTGAAGACGATCGTGTCGCAGGCGCCGGACAAGCAGGTGATGGCGGACCTCGACGCCAGCGTCGCGTTCGCGCGCGGCGACGGCGGCAATACCGCGCGGCTCGGCGCCATCGGCTTCTGCTGGGGCGGGCGTGCCGTGCTGATGTACGCGGCGCACAACCCGAAGCTCAAGGCGGCTGTCGCCTGTTACGGTTTTCCGCAGCGCGCGTTCCACGACGGCGACCGCTACCCGATGGACGTCGTCGAGGACAACAAGGTGCCCACGCTGGGCTTGTACGGCGGCGCGGACAAGGGCATTCCCGAGGACGTCATCAAGGCCTATTTCGACGCGCTGAAGAAATCCGGCAACACGGCCAGCGAGTACGTCATCTATCCGGGCGCGTCGCACGGCTTCCTAGCCGACTACCGGCCCACGTACGACAAGGCCGCGGCCGAAGCGGCGTGGAAGCGCGCCAACGACTGGATGAAGGCGAAGGTATGACGCGCGGCGGAGCGGATCACGCGGAAACGCGGTCCGCGAGCAGTGAGGCGATGACGGCGCGGAGCATGGCCGGTGCCGCCGGCTTGCGCACAACCGGGTAGCCGCGCGCGCGGAGGTCCGCGAGCGTGGCGGCGTCCTGCTCGCCGGTGATGATGGCGCAAGGCAACGTGGCGCCGACGCGCCCTTTCAGCCGTGCGAGAACGTCCAGCCCGTTGGCGCCGGCCGCGAGCCTCAAGTCGCAGAGCACGAGGTCGACGCGCGCGGTGCCGACGCTCGCAAGCGCGCCAACCGTATCGGCCGCGACGTCCACGTTCGCGTCCCACTGGCGGAGCAACCCTGCGAGCGACTCCGCGGCCGCGGCATCGTCGTCGACGACGAGGATCCACACCCCTTCGAGTGAACCGCCGGTCGCCGGCGCCACGGTGCGTGCAGCGAGGCCCGGCGTCGCACGCGGCACGGCTACCGTCGCGCACGTGCCTCGGCCCGGGACGGATGCAAGGCGCACCTCGTGGCCCAGCAGCGCGGCGAGACGTTGCACGATCGCGAGGCCGAGTCCCAGGCCCTCGCGCGGGCGGCCGGATCCCGGGACCTGGTGGAACTCGTCGAACACCCGCGGCAGTTCCGCCTCGGCAATGCCGATGCCGGTGTCGATGACCACGATGTCCGCCACGTCGGCATGGCGACGGCAGCCCACCAGCACGCAGCCGCTCGCCGTGTAGCGCACGGCGTTGGCGAGCAGGTTGCGCAGGATCCGGCTCAGCAGCAGTGGATCGGAACGCACCCATAGACTGTTGGGCATCACGATCAGCGCAAGTCCTTTCTCCTCGGCCAGCGGCGCGAACTCGTCGCCGAGCTGGCGCAACAGCGGCTGCAGCGCGAATGCGCGCAGCTCCGGCTTGACCGCGCCGACGTCCAGCTGGGAGAGGTCGAGCAGCGCGTCGAGCAGTTCACCCAGCGCACCGACCGAGCGTTCCACGCGCGCCACCAGCGCAGCCCGCTCGCCGGGATCGTCGGTGCGCCGCAACTGCTCGACGAACAGCGACAGCGCATGCATGGGCTGGCGCAGGTCGTGGCTCGCTGCGGCGAGGAGGCGGCTCTTCGCCTGGTTGGCGCGCTCCAGTTCGCGCGTGCGGATGGCGATTGTGGCATCAAGGCTCGCATACGTGGACGCGAGCTGGTCGGCCATGCGGTTGAACTGGTCGCCCAACTCCTCGAGCTCGTCGCGCGTGCCGATCCGGATGCGGGAGTCGAGGCGGCCCGCGCCGAACGCACGCGCGCCGGACGCGATTTCACGGATCGGCTGCACCATGCGCCGCGCGAGCGGCACGCTGGCGCCGACGGCGATGGCCACGCCCACGAGCATCAGCAGCGCCGAGCGCAGCAACGCGTCGTAGACCGGCGCCAGCGCGGCCGCGCGCGGCGTCTCGATGAACACCGTCCACGCCATCCCCGGGACCGGGAATGCTGTCGCGACGACCGCGCGGCCATCGAGCGACCGCGCATTCGCGAAGAAGCGCGCGGCGGGCGCCTGCGCCGCGATCATCCTGGCCACGTGTGGCAGCGCATGCAGATCGGTGCGCGCCAGCACCATCGTCGGGTCGGGATGCGAGAGCAGCCTGCCTTCGCGATCCACCACGTAGACCGTCTCGCCGGCGCCGGCACCGGCGGCGGCTACACGTTCCCCGACGAAGCGGAGGCTGGTGGCCGCCGTGACGACCGGTCCCCCCTTGTCGCCGACCACCATCGTCAGCACGGGGTCGGTGCCGTCGTGGAAGGCGACGTGATCCGCATCGCGCGCGTCCGCGCGCTCCGGGTTGCCGCTCTCCGCCAGGTCGTCCACCGCGGACCCGAGGCGCGAGCGCTCCACGCGTCGCTGGCCCGTCCCGTCGGCCCAGCGTACGGCGAGGAGCGCCGGCTGGTGGCGCAACAGGCCGACGAGCTCGATGTCGATGTCGTCGTCGGGCGGCGCGTGCGGGCCGGCGAACTTGACGGCTGCACGCTCGACGGCGTCGCGCACGTCGTCGAGCGCCTGCACGATCTGCGTGGCAACCGCATGTGCGCGCTCGCGCTGCACGGCCTCGAGCGCCGCGATCGACGAGCGATAGGCGAAGTAACCGGCGAGCGCGCCGCTGGCCATCAGCACCGTGCTCACGAGCACGGCGAGGTAGGCGGCATACTTGAGGAACAGGGAACGTCGCGCCATGGGCCGCTCGCGGGCTAGCGTTGACGGACGATACGCCCGGCCGTGCCGGTCTTACAACCGGCGCCGGTTCAGCGCGGGCAGCCTTCGAAGCGGAGTGGCGGCCGGCCGCTCGGCAACGTCGCCGGAGCAAGCGCGCAGAACGCGGCAGTGCTCGCGTCGGGGTCGAGCAAGCCGTCGCGCAGGAACGCGATGAGGTCGGAGAAGGCCTCGCTGCGCAGGTGAAGCGGCGTACGCAGCCGTGGATCGAGCGCCGCGAGCACCGGTTCCGCCGGACCTTGCCGCGCCCGCAGGTCCGGCGCCACGCCGGCGGCCTCCGCGTCGTATTCGCGCAGTGAAGCGATCGTATCGAGGTGGTGCTCCACCGCGTCGTCCAGGCGCGTGTACGCGCCGTTGTGGAAGAACGTGGCCTGCAGCGCGAGGTTGCGCAGCGGCGACGTGCGGAACTGGTAGCGGTCCGCCGGATTCAGCGTCGATTGCGCAAGGCCGAAGTCCTCGGCTTCCGTGTCGCCGTCGAAGATCACGTTGCCGCGGCCCGCGCCGAAGTCCGGGGCGATCTGCGGTATCCCGGCCACGTGGAAGGCGAAGTCGCTGAACATCTCGTTGGCCTTGCCGGCCACCGCATGGCACTCGACGCAGCTCGAGGTGAAGAACAGCAGCGCGCCGCGCTTCTGCGAGGCGGTCATCGCCTGGCGGTCGCCGCGGGCAAAGCGGTCGAGCGGGGCGTCGGCGCGCACGAGCGTGAACTCGAACTCGGCGATCGCACGCGCGAACTGCGAGAAGTCGATCGGCGCGCCGGCTGCCACGCCGGGAAACAGCTGGCCGAAAGCGCTGCGGTACGCCGGGCTGGCGTTCAGGCGGGCGAGCACTGCCGCGCGTATCGGGTCGTTGCGCGCGCCGCTGGCATCGGGGAGGGGCAGGTCGGACCCGATGCCGTCGTCGAATTGCGCGTAGCGCGGCTCGAGTGACCAGAATGCGCCGGTGAAGCCCGCCACCTCGGTGGTCTCCGTCGGCGGCATGTGCGCCTGGGCGATCAGCAGGTGGTTGATCGCGGGGTCGCCGCCCGGGAAGCGCGTGCGGCCTTCCGGATAGGGAAACAGGAAGCCGCCGGTGGCGTCGAACGGGTCGCCGGATGCCGCGAGGAAGCGCCCGTTCCACATGAGCTTGGGATAGAACGCCGTGTTGACGATCGTCGGCGTGCGCCGCTGGTTGCGCGGGCCTGTTCGCTGCGGCCCCACGACACCGTTGTTCTGGATGCCGATCGCGATCGACTGCGTGTCGCCGAATCCTGCATTGGGTGCATGGCAGCCCGCGCACGTGTTGTCATCGTGCAGGCCGGTGATCGTGTCGAAGAACAGCGCGTTGCCGAGTGCCGCGAGCCGCGGGTCGAGCGGCCGGCCCAGCCTGGGTACCAGCTGCGACTGGATGGTGCCGGTGAATCCGGCGGAGCGGAGCACCGCTGCCAGCTGCGCATCGAGATCGACCGGATTGACGTCGTCGGCCGCCAGCGGCCCGGACACAAGCGCCAGCGCCAGGACGATGCACGCGCCCGACCGCGCGCGGGCGAGGAAGCCCCTGCTCACGTTGCACCTAGCGACGGCGGGCGAGGGCCATGTAGCCCGACGAACTGCACGTCGTATCGTCGTCCAGCGACGTATAGCGCGCCGTCAGCGAATAGGGCGTAACCACCATGTCGGTGAACGTGAAGCTGCCGTCGTCATGGATGGGCCCGCACTCGAAGCTGCCGTCGACCGTGGCCGTGCGGCCGTGCGTCGCCAGCCTGCCCGCGAAGCTGCAGCTGTCGCTCGTGTCCTGGTTGGACCAGTTGATCGAGACGTTGCTGGCGGTTTGCGTGACCGTGACGGCCACGCGGTTCTCGTGCACGCCGTTGCACGTGTTGGTGTAGCTGAGCGCACCGTAGTAGCGGCCGGCGTAGTTGTCGTCGACGATCGTCTGGCGCTCGAGCACCTCGGTGACGGCGACGCCGTCGATCGTGTATGCGAGCGTTCCGGTAACGCCGTTCGCGTTCGGAGTCCACGTCATCGTGCCCGCCTTGCGCGGCACGAGCTTCGAAGGATCCCACGCACCGCCGAAGTACGGCCCCGTACCGACGTACAGGTCGCCGGTCCAGCTCGCGCCGGGCGCCATCGACGCCACGGCCCACGTCGTCCTGCCCGCGCTGTCGAAGATGAACGTCGTGGCGAAGATCGTGTTCCCGCGATGGATCATCTGCACGCCCCAGCCGTTCTCGCTGGCGTTCCACCACAGGTCGCTGAGATCGTCCGCGGTGGAGCTTGCCCCGGCAACCGGCGCCGCGAGAGCCGTTGCCAGCGCCACGAACTGCAATGCGCGCCGGGCGCAGCAGCCGATACGGGAAAATTCCATTGCGGGGCCCCCACGTCTGGACAAAAGGTGCCTGCACGCTACGATGGGCGCATGCAAACGGCCATCGGGCGCGCGGGCATGCCGCCTGCCCGGATGGGCCATTCGCCTGCCCTTTTGGGCAAGTCACCGGGGGAACCATGAACGTGCTCGTCATCGACGACCACCCGCTGGTCCAGCAGGCGATCTCGCTCGTGCTGCGCCACGCCGATCCCGGCGCTTCGATCCGCATTGCGGGCACGTTGGAGGAGGGCCTCGCGCTGGCGACCGCCGCGCCGCCCGACCTCGCGCTGCTCGACCTCGCCTTGCCGCGGCTTGCGGGCCTGGACGCGCTCGACACCTGGCGCCGGCGCTTTCCGGACGTACGCGTCGTCATCCTGTCCGCAGCCGCGGATGGCGCGACGATCTCCAGAGCGCTCGCGTGCGGTGCCAGCGGCTTCATCCCCAAGGGATCCTCCGCGGACATCGTCGAGCACGCGCTGCGCCTCGTGATCGCAGGCGGGCGTTACGTGCCGCCCGAGGTGCTCGCCGAGCACGCGTCGACCGCGGTGCCTGCGCACGCTGCCCCTGGCGTGGCAGGCGCTGGCCTCACCGCGCGCCAGCTGGACGTGTTGCGCCTGCTGGCATCGGGCGAGTCGAACAAGGGCATCGCACGCACGCTGGAGATGGCCGAGCGCACCGTCAAGGACCACGTCACGGCGATCTTCCGCGCGCTTCACGTCACCAGCCGCTCGCAGGCCGCCGTCGAGGCGGTCAGGCGGGGCTTGGGCCAATCCTGAGCGGCACGGCCGCTCCCCGCCGTTGCCAACGTCGCTGCCCCGCAGGCACCTGCTGGCGCTGCTGCTTGCCGCACCCTGTGGCGTGGCACGTGCGGCGCCGCGCACACCGCGGCTCGGCATCCTGCGCGTCAGTCCACCGCGCGCGTCCTACGAGCAGGCCTTTGTCGACGCGCTCGCGCGGCAGGGCTTCACCGTGGGTACGACGCTGGACGTCGACGATCGCCACGCGTCCGGCGACGTGTCGCGGCTGCCGTCGCTCGCTGCGGCACTGGTCGCCGGCAAGCCCGACGCGATCTTCGCGCGTGGCGCGCCGCCGCTCTTTGCCGCGCGCCATGCCACGGCCACCATCCCGATCGTCGCCTACGACGACACGGTCGACCCGGTGGCCGAAGGATTGGTCGCGACGTGGGCGCATCCGGGCGGCAACGTCACCGGCGTTTTCATGCAGGCGTCGAAGCTCGTCGGCAAGTGGATCGAGCTCGTGCGCGCCATGCTGCCGGATGCGCGGCGCGTGGGCGTGCTGTGGGCGGCCGCCGGCGGCACCGAGGCGCGCGACGCCGCGGTGCGGATCGGCAGCCGGCAAGGCCTTGCGATGGTCGTGCATCCGGTGGCGGACGCGGCCGCGCTCGAGCGTGCATTCGCGGCACTGGACCGCGCACCCGTGCAGGCGTTGCTCGTGCTGCCGTCGCAACTCGCACGCATCGAAAGCGCGTGGATCGCGCGGTACGCGCTTGCGCGCCGGCTCCCCGCAGTGTCCGAATACCGGGATTTTCCCGAGCAAGGCGGGCTGATGTCCTACGGCCCCTTCCTGCCGGACAGCTACGGCCTGTGCGCCGTGCAGATCGCCAAGGTCCTGCGCGGCACGCCCGCGGCTACCATCCCTTTGCAACAACCGTATCGGCTGTCGCTGGTGATCAATCGCGCGACGCTCGGGCAACTCGGCATCACGCTCCCGCGCGCAATCGTGCTGGAGGCGTCCGAGTTCCTTTGACGCCTCAGGCCACCGCGGCCTGGCCGCGCTTCACGTGCGGCGACAGCGCGCGCTGCGCAGCGACATAGGCTTCCGCGCGCGCCGCGAGCGCATCCAGCGCCGCGCGATACGGCGCGAGCACCGCCTCGTGCCGGCGCCACTTCTGCGGGTCCGGCGCGCTCATCGTGTAGCGCGACAGCGGCAGCGACGACGGTGGCGGGCGATCCCACGCGAGGCCCGCGAACGCGCCGATCTCGGCGACGTGGCGCGCCGGGTCCGCGACGAAGCTCGCGTAGTCGAGCGCGTGCACGCGCCCCGCGGGCAAGGTGGCCAGGTCGTCGAGCAGTTGCGACTGCGTGCGCTGCCATTGCAGCGACGCGATCTCCGGCAGCGGCCGGCCGATCAGGTCGCGCCAGCCGGGCACGAGCACGAACGACCACGGCCGCCCGGTCCAGCCCGGCAGTTGCCGGTACATGACGAAATTGCCGGACTCCCAGCCCTCGATCATGCTGCTGACGTTCTGCTCGGGGCGGCGGAACAGGTAGACGAACTGCGCGTCCGGGAACACCTGCATCAGGAACGGGATGCGCAGCGCGTTCTTCGGCGTCTTCTCGAGCAGCCGCACGCGCTCGGTTGCGGGCGGGCGGCCGTCGCGATCGTGCAGGTCCGCGAGGAAGTTGGCGAGCAACGCGCGCGTGGTCTCGGGCGTGGCGTCGCTCGCCTCCAGCCGGTTGGAATCGTGCGTGCGCGGTCCCGGCTGCAGCGCCGAGATCGATTCGAACTGGCGGTGGCTTTCGCCGCCCACCGAGTAGAGGCCGGGGAACTGCGCGAGCGTCTCGAACAGCAGCGTGCTGCCGGAGCGCGGCGAGCCCACGACGATCAGCGGACGCTCGATGCGCGGCGCGACTCGCGTGGCCGGCTGTGGTGGCGCGGCCGCATGGGTGATGCCGGGCATGTTGAACTGCACCTTCGGCGCAACGACGGGCGCCGTGGCGCTCGGCGCTGCGGCGGCGGGTCTTGCCGCCGGCGGCGCGATGCCGCGGGCCTGGCCCAGGTCCGGGATGTCGGCTTGCGTCATGCCCTGCGCGCGCGGCGACGTGCCCGGGCCGGCGGCGAGCGCGGCCGCCGCGTCGGCGCGCACCATCGCGGAGACGAGCGACTGGCGCAGCATGCCGCCGAGATCCGTGCCGTTGGGCAGCGGCACGCGGCCCGCGTAACGGGTGCCGAGTGCCGCGAAGCGCTCGCGCAGCGCGGCATAGTCGCGCAGACCCTCTGCGCGCGGGCCAAAGCGCGCCCACGCGGCGCGCCAGTCGTTCCACAGCGCGTGGAACTCGTTGTCGAGCGCCGCCACCAGCGCCGCGTCGTGCGGACCGCTCTTCGCGTCGGCGAGCCAGCGCGACCACAGGTCCTGCACTTCCCACGGCGACATCACGGGCGGGAAGTTGTCCGACTCGAGCGCGAGCTCGGGTCGCGCGGCGGGAGCGAACGCGACGTGGCGCTGCGGCACGCGGCCGTGCACGCAATCCCAGAACGCGGACGAGCCCACCGTGTCGATGACGAGGTGGATGCGCCGCTTGGGCGTGCGGTTGAGCACGTTGTGCAGGCGCCACGTGTCGAAGATCCAGCACTCGCCGGCCGCCATCCGCGTCGATGCGTCGCCGCACAGGAACTCGACTTCCGGGAACGTCAGCACCGGCACGTGCACGCGCACGCGCTGCTGCCAGTAGTAGTTGGTGTCGACGTGCGCGGTGGCTTCGGCCTGGCCGTCGAGGCGCATGAGACGCGAGCGGCCGAGCGGCGCCTGCAGCGCGTGCATGACCTGCGCGACGTAGGGGCAGCGCGCGAGGAAGGGCGTGGGCCGCATCGGGCCCGCGACGCCGTCGTCGTCCGGATTGCCGTTGCGCGCGATGTAGGGCAGCGCCCAGTTGCCGGGATGGCCCTGCGGATGCGGGCGCCATTCGCCTTCGGCGAACTGGTTCACCTCGTCGGCGAGGCGCGCCACGTCGAACGTCAGCGGCAGCTTGTAGAACGGTTCGGCGAGCTGCATCGGCGGAAGGCGCGACGGCGCCGGACGGGCGGAATGCGCCATTTTAGCCGAGCCCCCGCCCGCGGCATGCCCCACGGCCAGTCGCCCGCGGGCCGGTTGCTACAATGTCGCCCCCATGCAGGACCGCCACCTCCACGCCCTCGAGCAGGAATCGATCCACCTGATCCGCGAAGCCCACGCCCAGCTCAATCCGCTGGCCATGCTGTGGTCGCTGGGCAAGGACTCGAACACCATGCTGTGGCTCACGCGCAAGGCCTTCAACGGGCGCGTGCCGTTTCCGCTGATCCTGCTCGACACCGGCAACGAATTCGACGAGGTCTATGCGTTCCGCGACCGCTACGTGCGCGAGTGGAACCTGGACCACATCGCCGCCGTCTGCCCGCCCGCCGAGGAGACCGACGCGACGCTGCCGCCGGCCGCGCGCGCCGCGGCCCGCAAGACGCTGGGCCTGAAGCGCCTGCTCGCCGAGCGTCCGTTCGCCGGCATCCTGCTGGGCATCCGCCGCGACGAGCAGCCGATCCGCGGCAAGGAGCGCGGCATGAGCCCGCGCGACGCCGACGGCCGCTGGCATTTCGACGCGCAACCGACGGAACTGTGGGGCCAGTACTCGGCCATCGCGCCGGAAGGCGGCCACGTGCGCGTGCACCCCTTGCTCAAGTGGACCGAACTCGACATCTGGCGCTACGTGGAAGCGGAGAACATCCCGGTGCCGGAGCTGTACTTCGCGCGCAACGGCAAGCGCTTCCGCTCGCTGGGCGAGAAGGACATCACGTTCCCGGTGGCTTCCAACGCGGCCAACATTGCCGAGATCATCGCGGAGCTGACCACGACGCGGCAATCCGAGCGCGCGGGCCGCGCGATGGACCACGAGCGCGAGGACGCGTTCGAGCGGCTGCGCGCGACGGGATACATGTAATGGCGCTGACGCTGTGCATGGCGGGACACGTCGACCACGGCAAGTCGACGCTGCTGGGCCGCCTGCTGAACGACCTCGACCTGCTGCCGGAAGGCAAGGTCGCGTCGCTGGAGGCGGCGAGCGCCGCGCGCGGCGTGGCGCTCGAATGGTCGTTCGTGCTCGACGCGTTCCAGGTGGAGCGCGACCAGGCGATCACGCTGGACATCACGCACGTCCGCGTGCGCTCGAAGAAGCGCGAGTTCGCGATCGTCGACGCGCCGGGCCATCGCGACCTGATGCGCAACCTCGTCACCGGCGCGGCGGAAGCGTCCGCCGTGTTGCTGGTCGTCGACGCACACGCCGGTGTGGAAATGCAGACGCGCGGCCACCTCGCGCTGCTGCGCGTGCTGGGCATTCCCGAGGTGATCGTCGCCGTCAACAAGATGGACCTCGTCGGCTGGAGCGAGGCGCGGTTCGACGCGGTGCGCGACGAGTTGCGCACCGCGATGCACGCGCTGGGCTTGAAGGCGACGGCCATCGTGCCGGTGGCAGCCCGCGACGGCGCCAACCTCGTGCAGCCCTGGCCCGGTGCGCCGTGGTGGAAGGGCGGCACGATCGTCGATGCGATCGATGCCTTGCACGAGGACGATGCCGTCGAGGCGGCCGCGCGCGGTCCGTTGCGCCTGCCGGTGCAGAACGTCTATCGCCAGGGCACGCAGCGTCTCGTCGCCGGCCGGCTCACGGCGGGCCGCGTGCGCGCCAACGACGAGGTGCTGCTGCTGCCGGCCAACCGGCTGACGCGCGTCACGTCGCTCGAAGGCTGGCCGTCGGCGCCCGCGGCGCTCGGCGCCGGCGACAACGCGGCGGTGACGATCGCCGATCCGTTCGTCATCCAGCGCGGCGATTTGCTGTGCGATCCCGCGTCGCCGCCGAAGATGACCGCGGTGTTCGATGCGGACCTGTTCTGGCTGGGGCGCGGCGAGCTGGACGTCGGCCGCCGCCTGGTGCTGCGCTTCGGCCCGCGCGAGACGATGGTGCGCGTCGCCGCCATCCACCATGTGCTCGACGACACGACGCTCGCGGCGTCGGCGCGCGCCGCGGTGCCCGAAGGCGCGGTGGCGCGCGTGACGCTGCGCACCGACGTGCCCGTGCCCGTGGACAGCGCCGAGACCGCGGCGCCGGCGGCGCGCTTCGTGCTCATCGACGGCGGTCTGATCGTCGGCGGCGGCGTCGCCGACGCATCGCAATACCCGGACCAGCGCGCGCGTCGCGCGCCGGCCGCGTCGAACCTCGTCGCCGTCGACCACGACGTGCGCGCCGCCGAGCGGGCGCGTCGCGCCGGCCACGCGGGCGCCGTCGTATGGCTCACGGGCCTCTCGGGCGCCGGCAAGTCGACGCTGGGTATCGCGCTCGAGCGGCGGCTCTTCGACCTCGGCTGGTTCGTCTACACGCTGGACGGCGACAACGTGCGCAGCGGGCTCAATGGCGACCTGGGCTTCTCGCCCGACGACCGTCAGGAGAACATCCGCCGCGTCGGCGAAGTGGCGGCGCTGTTCGCCGACGCGGGCGCCGTCTGCATCACCGCGTTCATCTCGCCGTATCGCGACGACCGCGCGCGGGCGCGCGCGTCGGCCGGCAAGCGGATGTTCCTCGAGATCCACGTCGACACGGATCTCGCCACCTGCGAGGCGCGCGATCCCAAGGGCTTCTACCGCCGTGCGCGCGCCGGGCAGATGAAGGACTTCACCGGCATCGACAGCCCCTACGAGGCGCCGGACGCCGCGGACCTGGTGCTGAAGACGGCCGGTCGCGCGGTGGACGAATGCGTCGACGAGCTGACGGCGTTCGTCGTCGACCGCTGCAGCGCCACCTGAGGCGGCGCGCGGCAAACGTGCGCGCGCGCCTGGCGCGCCGCGCTATTTCTGGCGCGGCACGCGCCCCATGACGAAGAACTCGTCGTTGGGCCGCATCGCGATCAGGTTGGCCATCCGGTTGGACAGCGCGAAGAACGCGGCGATGGCGCCGATGTCCCAGATGTCCTCGTCGCTGAAGCCCGCCGCGCGCACGGCGGCATAGTCCGCTTCGACGAGCTCGCTCGAGCGCAACGCCACCTTCAGCGCGAAATCCAGCATCGCCTTCTGGCGGTCCGTGATGTCGGCCTTCCGGTGATTCACCGCCACCTGGTCCGCCACCCAGGGATTCTTGGCGTAGATGCGCAGGATGGCGCCGTGCGCGACGATGCAATAGAGGCAGTCGTTGGCGCCCGACGTGGCGACGACGATCATCTCGCGCTCGGCCTTGGTGAGGCCGCCTTCCCTCTCCATCAGCGCGTCGTGGTAGGCGAAGAACGCGCGGAATTCGTCGGGCCGGTGCGCGAGCGTCAGGAACACGTTGGGGACGAAGCCCGCCTTGTCCTGCACGGCGAGGATGCGCGCGCGGATGTCGGCGGGCAGGCTTGCGAGCTCGGGGACGGGGTAGCGGCTGATGGCGCGGGACATGGGCAGGCTGCGGCAGGAACGGGAGCGCCGATTTTACGTCCGCGCCGCACGTCGGCTCACGCCCTTGGCAGCGTGTCGGTAGGCGGTCGTTGCGGTACGATCGCGCCGCGATCGACACCCGGAGAGCGTCATCCGATGAACCTGACCCGATTGGCCGCCGTGGCTGCGCTCGCTTGCAGTCACGGCGTGCTTGCCCAGACCTACATCACGCCGTCGACTGCAGCGTGGACCTTTGCCGAGGAGACCGCCACCGGCAGCGGCACGTTCGTCAGCGGTCCGGCGGGCGGCCCTGCGGGCAGCAACGGCAGCATCCAGCTCACCGTGGGCGCGCCGGGCGGCGAGCTCTTCGGCACTACGCAGTATGGTGGCCTCCGGCTCGACCAGATGGCGGGCCTCGTCTATGGCACGTGGGTGTTCTCGAGCGCGCTGCCGGAGACGACCAACCTGCAGTTCGACTTCGACCCCGGCGTTGCGCTGGTACCGCCATTTTCAGGGTATCAGGGCCGCGCCGTGTTCACGCCCGCGCTGATCGCGCCCAATCCGGTGACGGTCGGCGGCTGGCAGGCGTGGGACCCGATGACGCAGCGCGCGTGGTGGGGTACCGGCAGCGGAAGCACGCGGATGCTCGCGGCGGTGTGCACGCAGTCGGCGCCGTGCACGTTTGCCGAGATGCTCGCGCAATTCCCGGACGGCGCGATCCTCGCGGGTGGCGTGTTCGGGTTCAAGGTCGGCAACAGCGACAGCGCGGCGGTCGTGTCGGTGGACGGGTTCACGCTCGCTACCGACGGGCCGCGCGGCAGCGTCACGCAATACCGCTTCGCGCCGCGCGCGCCGTTGCCGATGACCGCGGGCATCCCGGTGCCGGCGCTGGCGCCGGGAGTCCTGGGTGTCCTCGCGGTGGCGATCGCGCTGCTGGGTGTGGCCGGCCTTCGTCGCGCAGCGGGCGTTGACCCGCGAAGAACCGTGTAGGCAGGTCTGCGCGCGCAGGAGTGGCGTTCAAGCGAGCGCTTCGGCTACCGAGGTGCGCAGGTCCGTGGTCGGGCGGCCGATCAAGCGCGACAGCGCGCGCCCGCCGTCGAACAGCGTGCCGCGCGACGCTTCGACGTCCCAGCCGGCGATGGCGGTGGCGAAGCCGGGCGGTACTCCGAAGCTTTCCAGCGCCTTCGCGTAAGCGGCCGCCGGCAGGTTGCGGTAAGGAATCGCCTTGCCGCTCTGGCGGGAGATCTCGGCTGCAAGTTCCGTCAGCGTGAAGGCCGTGTCCCCCGCGAGTTCGTACGTCTTGCCTTCGTGCCCGGGTGTTGTCAGCGCCGTCGCCGCCGCCGCCGCGTAGTCCGCGCGCGCCGCGCCGGAGATGCGGCCGTCGCCCGCACTGCCGATGAACGCGCCGCCTGCCAGTGCGCCCGCGATCGAGCCCGTGTAGTTCTCGGTATACCAGCCGTTGCGCAGCAGCGTGAACGCGAGGCCCGATGCGCGCAGCGCGTCTTCGGTGGCGCGATGTTCGACGGCGAGGTCCAGCGGCGACACGTCCGCGTGCAGCAGGCTGGTGTAGACGACGTGGCGGACCCCGGCACCGCGCGCGGCACGGATCACGTTCGCGTGCTGCGTCGCCCGCTGGCCCAGCTCGCTCGACGAGATGAGAAGCAGCGTGTCGACGCCCGCGAGCGCGGCCGGCAGCGTCTCCGGCTGCGCGTAGTCCGCCGCGCGGGCGGCGATTCCCAGCGTGGCGGCTTTCGCCGGCGAGCGGACGAGCGCGACCAGGCGGTCGGCCGGCGCGCGCGCGAGCAATGCGGAGACGACGAGCCGGCCCAGGTGGCCGGTGGCTGCGGTGATGCCGATGTTCATGGTGTGCTTCCCGGTTGCGTGATGGACGGCACCACTGTACGATCCACCATTACTTTTCGTAAGTACCAACATGAATGTTAGTACGAAGCCGCGGCTGGACGCGGCACCGGCAGGCCTCTCCACGCGTGTGCGCCGCGGCGACCTGCTGGCGCCTGCGTGCCCTTCGCGGGACGTGTTGAAGCACCTCACCAGCCGCTGGGGCGTGCTGGTGATGATCGTGCTCGAAGAGCGGGCGCACCGCTTTGCGGAGCTGCGGCGCGCGGTGCAAGGTGTCAGCGAGCGGATGCTCGCCCAGACCCTCCAGTGGCTCGAGGCCGACGGACTGGTATTGCGCACCGTCCACGACGTCGTCCCGCCGCACGTCGAATACCGGTTGACGCCGCTCGGGCGCGCCGCTGCGCGCCGGGTGCGCATCCTGGCGGACTGGGTGGAGATCAACCTGCCCAAGGTCGTCGCCCATCGCACCGCGCGCGCGGCCGCGACGGCGGCCCGCAGCGAGGCTCGGAACGTGCGCGTGCATCGGCTGGGTTCCGGGCGCAACGCCGCCGGCTGAGCCGGCACCGCGGGCTGTCGGCGCGCGTCGGCTACGGCGCGCGGCGCGCGCGGATCAGGCCGCCGGCGGCACGTAGCCCGCCGGCTTCTCCGCGCCTTCGCCGAAGAAGTGCTTCTCCATCTGCTCCGCGAGCCATTTGCGGGCGCGCGGGTCGGCGAGCGACAGGCGGTTCTCGTTGACGAGCATCGTCTGGTGGCGCACCCATTGCTGCCACGCCTCCTTGGAGACGCTTTCGTAGATGCGCTTGCCGAGCTCGCCCGGATAGGGCGGGAAGTCGAGGCCTTCGGCTTCGCGGCCCAGCTTGATGCAGTTCACGGTTCTGGCCATGGCGACTTTGCTTGGGGGTCGTTTGCAATGGTGCAATAGGGTCAGACACCATTTAGCCGTTTGCCGGCGAAATGGTGTCTGACCCCATTTAAAGGGTCTTGCGGTAGACGAGCGAATTGCGCTGGTAGTTGTATAGCGCGCGCTTTTCCTGCGGCAGGTCGGCGACGCTGACGAGCTCGAAGCCGCGCTCCAGGAACCAGCCGGACGTGCGCGTCGTCAGCACGTACAGCGCCTTGAGCTTGAGCTTGCGCGCGCGGAACTCGATCTCGCGCATCAGCGCCTCGCCATAGCCTTCGCGCTGGAAGTCCGGATCGACGGCGAGCGCGGCCAGTTCGCCGACACCTTCGCCGGGGAACGCATACAGCGCCGCGCAGCCGATGATCTGGTTGTCGTACTCGGCGATGATGAAGCGCTCGATCTCGGCCTCCAGTCGCTCGCGCGAACGGCGCACCAGCACGCCCGCTTCTTCCAGCGGCTCGATGATCGAGATGATGCCGCCGACGTCGTCGATCGTCGCGCTGCGCATGTGCGCGAGCGGCGTGGCCGACACCATCGTGCCGACGCCGTCGCGCGTGAAGAGTTCGATCAGCAGCGCGCCGTCGGTGTGCCGCGACAGCAGGTGCGCGCGCTTGACACCGTTGTCGCACGCCCGCACGGCGCAAGGCAGGTAGTGGCGCACGTCCGCCGACAGCCGGTCCGGCTTTTCCAGCAGCGCTTCCGCTTCCTTGGTCGAAAGGTCGGTGAGCAGGTGCCGCCGCGAGTTGCGCACGCCATCCGCGTCCATCAGGAAGATCAGCTTGTGCGCCTGCATGCGCACGGCCACCTGCATCGCGACTTCCTCGAGCGTCAGGTTGAAGATCTCGCCGGTGGGTGAATAGCCGAGCGGCGAGATCAGCACGATGTCGCCGTCCTCCAGCCGCTGCTGGATGGCGTGCGTGTCGACGCGACGCGTCTCGCCGGTGAGCTGCATGTCGACGCCGTCGATGACGCCCATCGGCTTGGCGGTGATGTAGTTGCCGCTGGACACGCGGTTGCGCGAGCCCGACATCGGCGAATTGGGGATGCCGAGCGACAACAGCGCCTCGATGCGGCTCCTCACCTGGCCCGCCGCTTCGAGTACGCAATCCATCGCCGCGGGGTCCGTGACACGCATGCCGTTCTGGTAGCGGCTCTCGATGTCCTGCTGCGCGAGGATCACCTCGATCTGCGGCCGCATGCCGTGGATCACGACGAGGTGGATACCCAGCGCGTGCAGGAGGTTCAAGTCGTGGACGACGCCGAGGAAGGAGTCGTCGGCGACTACCTCGCCGCCGAACGCGATGACGAACGTCTTGCCGCGGAACGCGTGCACGTAAGGCGCCGCGCCACGGATCCACTGCACGAAACCGCGCATCGCCGCGGACGTGGCCGCAGGCGTGTCGGACGGGCGCGGGATGGGAACGGTGGACACGGGGCGCCGATTATAGCGTCGCGAGGCGACGGATGGCGTCGGCTATCATCGGCCGATGGCATCGCCGCTCCTCGACAACCTCAACCCCGAGCAACTCGCCGCCGTCACGCTGCCGCAGGCGTCCGCGCTGATCCTCGCCGGCGCCGGCAGCGGCAAGACGCGCGTGCTGACCACGCGGATCGCATGGCTGCTCGGCACCGGCCAGGCGCGGCCGCCTGGCATCCTCGCCGTGACGTTCACGAACAAGGCGGCACGCGAGATGCTGACGCGGCTGTCGGCGATGACGCCGCAGTCGACGCGCGGCATGTGGATCGGCACGTTCCATGGCCTCTGCAACCGGATGCTGCGCGCGCATTACCGCGAAGCCAGCCTGCCGCAGCTCTTTCAGATCCTCGACACGCAGGACCAGCTTGCGCTGATCAAGCGGCTGTACCGGACGCACGGCATCGACGACGAGAAGTTCCCGCCGCGCGACCTGCAATGGTTCATCGCCGACGCCAAGGAAGCCGGCAAGCGGCCCAACGCGGTGGAGGCCGGCAACGACCACGAGCGGCGGATGGTCGAGTACTACGCGCTGTACGAGGCCGCGTGCCAGCGCGAAGGTGTCGTCGACTTCGCCGAGCTGCTGCTGCGCAGCTTCGAACTGCTGTCCAACCACGCGGGCATACGCGGCCACTACCAGGACCGCTTTGCGCACATCCTCGTCGACGAGTTCCAGGACACCAACGAGCTGCAGTACCGCTGGCTGCGGCTGCTCGCGGGGCCCGACGCGGCCGTGTTCGCCGTCGGCGACGACGACCAGTCGATCTACGCGTTCCGTGGCGCCAACGTTGCCAACATGCAGCATTTCGAGCGCGATTTCGCCACGCCCGAGCGTCCGGTGCGCCTCATCAAGCTCGAGCAGAACTACCGGTCGCACGGCCATATCCTGGACGCCGCCAACGCGCTGATCGCCAACAACCAGGCGCGGCTCGGCAAGAACCTGTGGACCGACGAAGGCAAGGGCGATGCCGTGCGCGTGTTCTCGGCCCCCTCCGACCTCGACGAGGCCGCGTTCATCGTGGACGTCGTCCGTGGCCTGGTCGACGAAGGCCTCGCCGCGTCCGAGGTGGCGCTGCTGTACCGCTCGAACGCGCAATCGCGCGTGCTGGAACACGCGCTGTTCGCGGCGGGCATTCCGTATCGCGTCTACGGCGGCCTGCGCTTCTTCGAGCGCGCCGAAGTGAAGAACGCACTCGCCTACCTGCGGCTGGTCGCGAGTCCCGACGACGACGGCGCGTTCCTGCGTGTCGTCAATTTCCCGCCGCGCGGCATCGGCGCGCGCACGCTGGAGCAGCTGCAGGAGAACGCGCGCAGCGCCGGCAGCACGCTGTGGCAGGCGGCGCGCGGCGGCGGCATCACGGGCAGGGCCGGCGCGGCGCTGGGCGGCTTTGTCACGCTGATCGACGCGCTGCGCGCGGCGACCACCTTGTTGCCACTGTCGGAAGCGGTGGCGACGATCATCGAGATGTCCGGCATGGCCGCGCACTTCAAGGCGGAGAAGGACGGGCAGGACCGCCTCGAGAACCTCGAGGAACTCGTGCACGCGGCCGAGACCTTCGTCCGCGAAGGCGATCTCGCCACGGATGCGCCGATGCTGTCGACGCGCATCGAGGCCGTGCCGGAAGAGCCGCCGGCCGACGGCCCCGACGAAGGCGCGTCGGACCCGCTGACCGCGTTCCTCGCGCACGCCGCGCTGGAAGCCGGCGATACGCAGGCCGAGGAAGGCCGCCCCGCGCTGCAGCTGATGAGCGTGCACGCGGCCAAGGGCCTGGAGTTCCACACGGTGTTCGTCACCGGCCTCGAGGAGGGCCTGTTCCCCCACGAGAACAGCTTCAACGACGACGGCGTCGACGAGGAGCGGCGGCTCATGTACGTCGCGATCACGCGCGCGCGCCGCCGGCTCTACCTCACGTATGCGCAGAGCCGGATGCTGCATGGGCAGTCGCGCTACAACATCCAGAGCCGCTTCATCGACGAGATTCCCGCCGACCTGATGCAGTGGCTGTCGCCGCAACGGGTGCGCGCGCGTGCGATCGACGTCGATGCGGCCGAGTGGGGCGCGCTGCCGCCGCCCACGCCGGGCGGGCCGAAGGTGACGCCGGCCGCGCCGCAATGGCGGATCGGCCAGAGCGTGCGGCATGCGAAGTTCGGCGTCGGCGTGATCATCGATGCCGAAGGGCGCGGCAGCGACGCGCGCGTGCAGGTCAACTTCCGCGACAGCGGCGTGAAATGGCTGGCGCTGGAGTACGCGAAGCTGGAAGCGGCGTAGCCGTTTCCGCGCTGGCCGCGGCGAGCGATCCGCCTATCCCAGGTAGCGCGTCGTGATCGCGCTTTCCGCGATGCTGTCGCCCACGCGTCCCACGCTGTAGACCTTGGCGTCGGGACGCGACGCGACCGCTTCGCGCAATTCCGGACCGACGAAATGCAGCGCGGCACCGTCGTCGGCGGCAAAGCCGGGCGGTAGTCCCGCGGCAATCGCTGCGTGGAACGCCGCACGACGTCCCGGCTCGCCGTCGTAGTGCGGACACGCGCTGCCGCCGAGCAGACCCACGCCGTCGGGAAGCGCCTGCAGCGCGCCGAAACTGTCCGTGATGCTGCCGTGGAACCAGCAGTTCATGCCGGCGCTGACGCCACAGAGCACGGCTCCGCGCAGCCAGGCGTCGCGCAGCAGGCGATCGAGCCCGTGCGTGCGCCACACCGCGAGCAGGTGCGCCGTGTTGCCGCCGCCCACGTAGAACACGTCCTGGCCGGCGACGAACGCGGCGAGATCGCCGGTATTCGCCGGCCGGCGCGGCAACGGCCCACCCAGCGTCAGGTCGCTGGCGACGCAGCGGCCGGCGAGCGCGCGATAGAACCGCGCAACATACTCGGGCGCATCGAAGCTCGCCGTCGGGATGAAGCAGACGCGCGCCGGTCGGCGCTCGACCAGCGACAACACGAAGTCGTCGAGCAGCGGATTCTCGGGCTCCATCGAAAATCCACCGCCCCCCATCGCCACGACGTGCCCGGTCATGCCACCGGTTCGTCCGGATGGAACACGTCGCGATACGCGACGTAATCGCTGATCTGCAGCGTCGCGATGACGATCGCGAGGTAGGGCAGCAGGACGACGAACGTCAGCACGGCGCGCAGCGCATCGCCGCCCAGCGCGCCGATGACGCCGATGATCGTGGCGAGCAGGGCCGGGATCACGGCCAGCAGCACGAACACGCACAGCAGGTAGGTGACGATCGCGCGCCAGTTGGCCACGGCGGCACGCAGGCTGTTCGCCAGCGCCGACAGCGCCCCGCGATCCTGGAACACCACCAGCGCGGGCGCGAACCACATCGCCAGCAGGATGGGCACCGCGCATGCGACGGCGAGCACCATGCCGAGCTGCACGCGGCCGTTGGTGAAGACATCCTCGACGCGCCTGGTGGCGGCTGCGGAGTCGGCGTCCAGCGCGGGCGGATTCACGAACAGCTTGAGCAGCATGCCGTCGTCGATCAGGCTGGTGGACAGCGTGGCGAGCGTCATGCCCGCCATCAGGAAGATGCCGAGCAGCAGCAGAGCGACGAGGTTGGCGCGGAAGCCGCGGAAGAGATCCGCGGGCCGCGGCTTGCCGCCGCGCTCCTGCGACCACGCGGCGGCCAGGAAGCCGACCGCGAACACGGGCTTCATCACCGGCAACACGTAACTCAGGAACGGGATGATCCGCGCCACCACGAACACGAAGTAGTAGAGGAACAGCAGCACGAGCCAGGGCAGCCGCGCGGCGGCGAACATCGCGAACGAGCGGCGCAGCCACAGCGCACCGCGTGCGCCGGGGTGCACGACGAACGGCACGGCCGCGGAGGCGTTCATCGGGCGGCTGCCGTCACGTCCGCGGCGCGGCGGGCGCCACGTCGGGAAAGCGGGGCATCGTGGCGATGCGGTCGCGCAGGATCCGCTCGAACTCGGTCGGATCGTGCGCATGCGTGATCTCGCCGGCGCGCGGCAGGTTGAGGTCGTAGAGCCGCGACAGCCAGAAGCGCAGCGCGGCGGCGCGCAGCAGCGCGGGCCACTGCAACCGCTCCTCGGGCGTGGGCGCGCGGACGGACGCATAGGCGCCGACGAAGGCCTGCGTGCGCGCGGGATCGAGCGCGCCGTTGCGGTCGCTGCACCAGTCGTTCACGGCGATCGCGAGGTCCAGCGCGTAGAAGTCCGTCGCGGCGAAGCCGAAATCGATGATGCCGGCCACGCGCTCGCCGTCGAACAGCACGTTGTCGCGGAACAGGTCCCCGTGGATCGCGCCCTTCGGCAGCTTTTCCTTGCCGTAGCCGGTCTGGAAGCGGATCTCGTTGGCCAGCAGCTCGTTCTGCTGCGGTGTCAGGAAAGGCCGCACGGCGCGCGCCGCCTGGCGCCACCAGGCCGGGCCGCGGCGGTTGGTGAGGCGCGCGCGATAGGTCGTGGAATGCTGGTGCAATCTCGCCAGCGCGACGCCTGCGGCGGCGCGTTGCGCCTGCGACGGTGCGGGCGTCCACGTCCCGGCGACGCGCGCAACGATGCCGGCCGGCTTGCCGTTCAGCAGCGAGAACAGCGCGCCGGTGCGGTCGGGCTCCGGCGCGGGAACCGGCACGCCGGCGCGCGCGAGGTGCGCCATCAGGTTGAGGTAGAACGGCAACTCCTCCGGCGGCATCCGCTCGTACAGCGTCAGCACGTAGCGGCCGAGCTCGGTGGTGGCGAAGTAGTTGGTGTTCTCGATGCCGGCGGCGATGGGCTCGCACTCGACCAGCCGCCCGACGTTGTAGCGGGCGAGCCAGGCATCCAGTTCGGCGGTGCTGACCGGGGTGTAGACCGACATCGGGCTAGGGTAGCGCGCGTCGCCGGCGGGCGCCGGCATTGCGCACGATGTTCATGCGGAGTGCGGAATGCGGATCGCGAACGGCGGGCGGCGCTACCAGGACCAGAGCACCCACATCGGCACGCTCAGGCCGGAATCGAGGCTGTCGCGGCGGATGAATGCGTTGGGGCCGGTGCCCGTGGGAACCAGGTAGTAGGGACGGCCGTGCGGCGGCGTGACGCGCACGAAGCGCAGCTGGTTGCCGGTCCGCACTTCCTCCACGACGTCGCCGTCCTTCTGGATGATCGTGACCTGTGGCTCGAGATCCGGATCAGGCGGCGCGGACGACGGCTGGTCGGGCACGGATTCCATCGGTGGCGGCGGCAACGCGCTGCCGCTGCCCACCTGTGCAACGGCCAGCGCGCTGCAGAGCGCCAGCGCCGCTGCGGCCAGCCAGGACGAAAGTAACGGTGCAATGCGCGAGCTCACGCGCCGATTCTAGCAAAGCGTTACAGGTTGAGCATGCGGTTCAGTTCGTCGCGCGTCGGCTGGAAGCCTCGCCCTTCGTAGAAGTCGAAAATGGCGGCCACGACCGCGTCCGGCTCGTCGATCACCTGCATCAGGTCGAGGTCGCCCGCCGCGATCATGCCTTCGCTGACCAGCCGCTCGCGCATCCAGTCGAGCAGGCCGTTCCAGAACGCGCCGCCGACGAGGATGATGGGGATGCGTCGCGATTTCTTCGTCTGCACCAGCGTCAGGCACTCCGACAACTCGTCGAGCGTGCCGAAGCCGCCCGGCAACACCACGTAGGCGGACGCGAAGCGCACGAACGTCATCTTGCGCGAGAAGAAATGCCGGAACGTGATGCCGACGTCCTGGTACTGGTTGGAGATCTGCTCGTGCGGCAGCAGGATGTTGAGGCCCACGGCCGGCGAGCGGCCGGCGAACGCGCCGCGGTTGCACGCTTCCATGAGGCCGGGCCCGCCGCCGGAGATGACGGCGAATCCCGCGTCGGACAGCAGGCGGGAGATGGTGATCGCGCGTTCGTAGTAGGGATGGCCTTCGCGGATGCGCGCGCTGCCGAACATCGACACGGCCGGACGGATGCCGCGCAGGCGGTCGGCTGCCGTCTGGAACTCTGACATAATCCCCAGCACACGCCACGCCTCCTGGCCGTTCGACGTATACAGCGCCTGGGGATCGATCATCTCCGGTATCTTCGGCGTTCCCTGCATGCCCACTCTGGTCCTCGTCGACGGTTCGTCGTATCTCTATCGCGCGTACCACGCGCTGCCCGACCTGCGCACGTCGCGCGGCGAGCCCACCGGTGCGCTGCGCGGCGTGCTGTCGATGTTGCGCCTCATCGTCGACGGCGACAAGCCGGACTATTTCGGCGTCGTGTTCGACGCGCCGGGCAAGACGTTCCGCGACGACTGGTACCCGGAGTACAAGGCGAACCGCGCGCCGATGCCCGACGACCTGCGCCTGCAGATCGCGCCGCTGCACGAACTGATCCGCGCCAACGGCTGGCCGTTGCTGATGGTCGACGGCGTGGAGGCGGACGACGTCATCGGCACGCTGGCGCGCCGCGCGCGCGCCGCGGGCGTCGACGTGACGATCTCCACCGGCGACAAGGACCTGGCCCAGCTCGTCGACGCCGGCGTGCGCTGCGTCAACACGATGAGCCGCGAGACGTTCGATCCCGCGGGCGTCGAGGCCAAGTTCGGCGTGCCGCCGCACCTGATCCTCGACTACCTGACGCTGATCGGTGACAGCGTCGACAACATTCCCGGCGTCGACAAGGTGGGCCCGAAGACGGCGGTGAAGTGGCTCACGCAGTACGGCTCGCTCGACAACGTCGTTGCGCACGCGGACGAGATCGGCGGCGTGGTCGGCAACAACCTGCGCGCCAAGCTCGACTGGCTGCCGCAGGCGAAGAAGCTGCTGACGGTGAAGACGGACGTCGAGCTGCCGCAGGCCTACGACCAGCTCGCCATCGCGGCGGCCGACGAGAACGTCCTCAAGGACCTGTACACGCGCTACGAATTCAAGAGCTGGCTGCGCGGCGCGGCCGGCGAGGGCGCGGCCAAGCCCACGAGCGACGACGCGGCAGGTGACATCGCCGCGAAGGCCGCGCGCGACGGGGGCGGCCGCCGCTTCGACCTGCCCGCCGAGCCCGCCGGCGACGGCACCGGCAAGCCGGCGGACCTCGCCTACGAGATGGTCGTCGACGACGCTGCGTTCGCGCGCTGGAAGGTGGCCATCGCCACCGCGCCGCTCGTCTGCTTCGACACCGAGACCACGAGCCTCGACCCGATGCAGGCGTCCATCGTGGGTATCGCGTTGGCGACGGAGCCAGGCAAGGCCTGCTACATCCCGCTGGGCCACAACTACGCGGGCGCGCCGCCGCAACTGGACCGTGCGCGCGTGCTGGCCGAGCTCGCGCCGTGGTTCGCCGATGCGACGCGCCCCAAGCTCGGCCAGAACGTCAAGTACGACGAGCACGCGCTGGCCAACGACGGCCTGGCGCTGAAAGGCGTCGTCCACGACACGCTGCTGCAGTCCTACGTGCTCGAGTCGCATCGCCCGCACGACATGGACAACCTCGCGTGGCGCTGGCTCGACTGGAAGACCATTCCGTACAACGACGTCACGGGCAAGGGCGCGTCGCGGATTCCGTTCGAGCAGGTGAGCGTCGAGACGGCCACCGCATATTCGGCGGAGGACGCGGACGTCACGCTGCGGCTGCACGCGAAGATGCATCCCGACATCGCGCGCGACGCGAAGCTCGATTACATCTACGCGCGGATCGAGATGCCCGTGCGCGACGTGCTGTTCCGCATGGAGCGCAACGGCGTGCTCGTCGATACGGAGAAGCTCGCCGTGCAGAGCCGCGAGCTGGGCGAGCGCGTGCTGGCGCTCGAGCAGCAGGCCTACCAGCTGGCCGGCCAGCCGTTCAACCTGGCGTCGCCGAAGCAGCTCGGCGAGATCCTGTTCACGCGGATGCAGTTGCCCGTGAAGAAGAAGACGTCGACGGGCCAGCCGTCCACCGACGAGGAAGTGCTGCAGGAACTCGCGGCCGACTACCCGTTGCCCAAGGTGCTGATGGAGCACCGCGCGCTGGCGAAGCTCAAGTCGACGTACACGGACAAGCTCGCGGCGATGGTGAACCCGGAGACGGGCCGCGTGCACACGACGTTCGCGCAGGCGACGGCGGTGACGGGGCGGCTCGCGTCCGCCGATCCCAACCTGCAGAACATCCCGGTGCGCACCGCCGACGGCCGGCGCATCCGCGAGGCGTTCGTCGCCCCGCCCGGGCATTCGATCGTCTCCGCCGACTATTCGCAGATCGAGCTGCGGATCATGGCGCACCTGTCGCGCGACCCGACGCTCGTCGCCGCGTTCCACGCGGGCCAGGACATCCATCGCGCGACGGCCGCCGAAATCTTCAACGTGAAGCCGGAAGAGGTGGCCGCGGAACAGCGCCGCTACATCAAGGCGGTGAACTTCGGGCTCATCTACGGGATGGGCGCGTTCGGGCTCGCGCAGCAGCTGGGCATCGAGCGCGCCGCCGCGCAGCAGTTCATCGACCGCTCCTTCCAGCGCTCTCCGGGGGTGGCCGAGTACATGCAGCGCACGCGCGAGGAAGCGCGGGCGCAGGGTTACGTCGAGACGGTGTTCGGGCGCAGGCTATGGCTGCCCGACATCAATGCCGGTGGCGGCCCGCGGCGCGCCGCCGCCGAGCGCGCGGCGATCAACGCGCCGATGCAGGGGACCGCTGCCGACCTCGTGAAGCTCGCGATGATCGCCGTCGATGCGTGGCTGCGCGAAGCAGGCCTGGCGACGAAGCTGGTGCTGCAGGTCCACGACGAACTGGTGCTCGAAGTGCCCGACGGCGAGATCGAGGCGGTGCGCAGCGAGCTCAAGCGCCGGATGGAAAACGTGGCGCAGCTCGACGTGCCGCTGGTCGTCGACGTCGGTGCCGGGCCCAACTGGGAGCAAGCGCACTGAGGGGGCCCACTGAGGGGGCCCACTGAGGGGGCCCACTGAGGGGGCCCGCTGAGGGGGCCCGCTGAGGGGGCCCGCTGAGGGGCGCGCCCGGACGCCGTCAGGGCGCCGTCGTCGTGGCCAGCGCCGCGCGGCCGCCGCCGAACAGGTCGCGCCAGCTCGCGTACCACGAGCACACGAGCACGGGCCCGAGCACGAGCCAGCCGAGGCCCAGCGGGATGGAGGCGAAGATCGCCAGCACGAACAGCACCAGGTCGTAGACGAGCAGCGCGACGATGTTGGACAGCGAGGTCTTGAACGACAGCGCCATCGCGCGTGCCGGCGCCACGCCCTGCGCGGCCACGAGGCCGGGTGCGAACCACATCGCCATGCCCACGAGCAGCCAGCCGAGCGCGCCGAGCGGAAAGCCGACGACCAGCAGCGTCATCAGCGAGCCGTAGTCGATGTCGGTGATCGTGTCGGCGTTGACCGAGGCGAGCGACAGCAGGAAGCTGGAACTCACGAACGCCATCAGGATCAGCGCGACGATGGCAAGCACGGCGAACGACAACACGATGTTGTAGAAGCCAAGCAGCAGCAGCGGCCCGGCGCGCCCGCCCGAGAAGCCCGCGAACAGGTGGTCGAAGCGCAGCGGCCGGCCGGCGTCGATCTCGCGCGCGCCCAGCAGCACGCCCGCGGCGAACACGGGCGTCGTCAGCGACGACACGATGCTGCCGATGACAGGCACCAGCGACAGCACGATGTTGATGACCACCCAGACGACGAAGATGCCGATCCACGTGCTGGCGTGCGCGGCGAACAGCCGCCAGCCCTCGCTCCACCACGTGACACCCTGGCCGGCCGGCACGCGGGCCAGCACGGGTTCGACCGCCGCCTGCATGTCGTTCGTCGCCATGCGGCTAAGTTAGCATGTCCTGCCGTGCGTGCGTTGCTTGCGCGTCGCGGCCCGCGCCCCCACCGTACGCAAGGCACTGCTTCCCATCCCGATGGACCTCCTGCTCGCAGAACTGATCCGCTACGGCGCCCTGTTCGTCGGCCTCAACGTGTTCGTCGAGCAGATCGGCGTGCCGGTGCCGGCCGTGCCGACGCTGGTGGTGGCCGGCGCGCTGGCGAGCGCCGGCCGGCTGTCGGCGCCCGCGATCTTCGCGGCCGCGGTCGCGGCGTCGATGCTGTCGGACCACCTGTGGTACTTCGCGGGGCGCCGCTACGGCTACCGGATCCTGCGCACGCTGTGCCGGATCTCGCTGTCCCCCGACACCTGCGTGCGCGAAGCGGAGGGCATCTTCGAGCGCTGGGGCTTCTATTCGCTGATCGTGTCGAAGTTCGTGCCGGGCTTCGCCGCCGTCGGGCCGCCGATCGCCGGCACGCTCAAGATGCCGCTGCCGCGCTTCACGCTGGCCACGTTCGCCAGCGCGTCGCTGTGGGTGGGCGTCGCCATGGGCGCCGGGTGGATGTTCGCCGAGGGCGTGCTGGCGCTGCTGGGCTGGATCGGCGCGCACGCGGCCGGCGCGGGCGTGGCGATCGCCGCGCTGCTGGGCGCGTGGATCGCGTACAAGGCCTGGCAACGGGTGCGCCTGGCGCGCTTCGTCGAGGCGTCGCAGATCACCGTGGACGAGCTGCGCCGGGGCCGCGCGCGGGGCGACGAGTTCCTGATCATCGACGTCGGCTCGAAGCTCGCGCACCAGGCGCGGCCGCACATCCCGGGCGCGCGGCTGCTGGACCTCGACGCGATCGTCCGCGCGGCGCCGGACCTGCCGCGCGACCGCGACATCGTGTTCTATTGCGGCTGTCCCAACGAGGCGTCGGCCAAGCGCGCGGCGCAGATCCTGCGTGCCCGCGGCTTCGAGCGCGTGCGGCCGCTGATCGGCGGCATCGACGCGTGGATCGCCGTCGGCGGCGACGTCGAGGAAGTGCCCGCCTGACGTCAGGCGGGCGTCGCGGCGCGCGCCCGTGCGT
>JBGAIC010000034.1:0-35151 GCA_044225845.1 Casimicrobiaceae bacterium | reverse complement strand
CCGCCCGCCGGCGGCTCGCCCGACAAGGCCAGCGCGAGCGTGCGCTCGGCCAGCGCGGGGTCGCGTGCCTCGGCCAGGTTCACGTAGAAATCGGCGCGCTCCGCTTCGCTTGCGCCGGTACGAGCGAGTTCGTGCAACGCGTCCCACGTCGCGCCGTCGGCCTGCAACGCCACGGCGAACAGCACCGGATCGCGCAGGCTTGCGCTCAGCGTAGCGGGCTGTGCGCGGAACGCCGCGAAGCGGCGGCGCGCTTCGGCCACGACGGCTGCGTCGTCGAGCACGGCCAGCGTGCGGATGAGATCGGTGCGCAGGCTGGCAATCGCGTCGCCCTCGTCCTTCGGCGCGTCCTATCCGATGCGCGCGAGCATCGGCGCCAGCACCGAGCGCGCGTACGCTCGGAACGCCGCTTGCCCGGGCAGGCCTGCGTAAAAATCGTCGAGCTGGTCCAGGCGCCGGACGAGCAACGAAGCCACCGCCGGATTGGCGTCGGCGGGCACGACGCGCACCAGCGTGACGAGCGACGCCATCGGGATGTTGGCGTTGTACGCCAGCGCGAACGTGTCGCCGAGGAGGCCGAGTTGGTCCTCCGGCGCCAGCGTCGCGTAGCGGTGGACGACCGCCGCGAAATTCCGTTCGCCGTAACGCACGCGGAAGTAGCCGGTACGGCCCGCGTTGATCAACAACGCACCGCATCCGGCGGCCTGGACGGTCGTCGGCCGCTCGCCGCGAACGATCGCGGCGGCCGGACGCGCGCCCGGCGTCGCCACCTTGACGGGCACGCGCCACGCGCGCGTCGTGCTCGAGTCGGCGTCGATCGCGAAGCGGCCCTGCGCAAGCCGCGCGTCGCTGCGGCCGCCGACGCAGCGCAGCGACGCCTCCGATACCAGCGGCACGCCGGCTTGCAACGTGAAGTCGTGCGCGATCGGCATGACGGGCTGAGGCAGGCCCGCATCGAGCGCGCGCCAGAAATCGTCGCTGACCGTGTTGCCGTAGCGATGCGCGTCGATGTAGCGGCGCACGCCGGCACGGAACGCGTCCTCGCCGACCCATGCCTCCAGCATCCGGATGACCGCCGACCCCTTGCCGTACGTGATCGTGTCGAACGCGCCGTCGGCGGCGAGCACGTCGTCGATGGGCGTCACCACCGGATGCGTGCCGCGCCGCGCGTCGACGGTCATCGTCCACTGCAGCCAGTCCAGGCTGTACAGCCACGGATACCAGTCCGGGTGGAAGTGCGCGGCCACCTTGTTCTCGATCCAGGTGGCGAAACCTTCGTTGAGCCACAGGTCGTCCCACCACGCCATCGTCACCAGGTTGCCGAACCACTGGTGCGCCACCTCGTGCGTCAGGATCGTGAACACGCCCTGGCGGTCGCGCTCGGACGAGATCCGCGGGTCGATCAGCAGCGCGCGGTCGAACACGAAGATGGCGCCCCAGTTCTCCATCGCCGCGTAGCGCTGGCTGGCACCGGGACCCGCGACGATGTCGAGCTTGGGCAACGGGTAAGGCGTGCCGAAGTACTCGTTGTACCAGGGCAGCACGGTGGCCACGGTGTCCAGCGCATAGGCCGCATGCGCGGCCTGCCCCCGCCGGACGACGACGCCGACGTCCACGCCGGCGACGTCGCGATGGACGCGCTCGAAGTCGCCGAGCGCGAAGAACAGCAGGTACGTGGACATCGGCGGCGTGGGCGCGAAGTGCACGTGCTTGCGGCCAGCGGGCAACGTGTCGGATGCCGCGACCGGCATGTTGGACACAGCCATCAGCGCATCCGGCGCGGTGGCCGACAGCACGAAGATCGCCTTGCGTGCAGGCTCGTCCCAGCAGGGCACGAAGCGGCGCGCGTCGGAGTTCTCGAACTTCGTGTACAGCGCGCGCCCCTGGCCTTGCTCGGCGCGGTAGTCCAGGTGGAAGAACCCGGAGGGGCTGTCGGCGATCCGCCCGCGGTACGCAAGGCTCAGCGTGTGCGGGCCCGGTGCGAGCGGGCGGGCGAACGTCAGCGTCACGCGCTGCCGGGGCACGTCGTACGTGATGGCCGGCGCGTCGGCGACGTCCGCGACACTCGCACGCTCGATGACAAGATCGAGGCTGTTGAGCGTGAGCTTGCGCGTCGCGCTGCGCACGTCGACGTCGATGGCGACCGTGCCGGCAAACGTCAGCGCCGCGCTGTCCGGCGTCAAGTCGATCCGGTAGCGCGTGGGCACGACGTCGTCGGGAAGCACGACGCGCTGCGCGCGGGACTGGGTGCCCGGCGGCGCAGCGCTCGCGGGCGCAGCGACGAGCAACAGCGCGGCCGCGACCAGGCATCCGGCGATCGCCGACGTGCGAGCACCGGGCAGGGAAGGCGTGGTGCACGGGTGTCGGCGCATCGGATCGGGGCGGAAGCGGCAGGAGCCGCCGATTATCGCCGCCCCGCTTCGCCGGCGCCAACCGGCGGCGACACCCGCCGGCTAACGGCCGTCGCCGACGAAGCCGCGCACGAGCAGGATCGTGCCCTGCGGGTTTTCCTCCATGATCCAGTGACCTGACGCGGGGACGATGCCGCCCGTGACGTTGTCGGCAGCCGCGCGCATCACCACCGCCATCGTCGGCCCGAACGACTTCTCGCCGCCCAGCGCCAGCACGGGCATCCCCAGGCGGCCGCCCGCGGCGAGGAACGCGCGATTGTCGACCGCGTCCTGGTCGAACGCGGCGAATTGCGCGAAGCCGGCGTGCATGTTGCCGGGCCGCGCGTACAGCGCCGCGTAGTGCTCACGCGCGGCTTCGGTGAAGTTCGCGGGATTCGCCGAGAACTCGTTCCAGAAGCGGTCGAGGTAGATGCGCTCCCGCCCGGCCACCAGGCGTTCCATGTCGGGACCGCCGAAGCGGAAATGCCACAGCAGCGGATTCTTCAGGATCTCGTCCCACGGGCCGATGCCCGGCACCGGCGCGTCGATCAGTACCAGGCGCCGCACCCGCTCCGGATAGCGGACTGCGAACTGGAACGCCACCATGTTGCCGATGTCGTGCGCCACCACGTCCGCGCGCTCGACGCCCAGCGCGGTCATCACGCCGGCGATGTCCGCCGCCTGCGTCTTCTTGTCGAAGCCGCCCGCCGTCGGCTGCGACGACAGGCCCATGCCGCGCAGGTCCGGCACGATCACCGTGTGGTCGCGCGCCAGGTCCCGCGCGAGCGGCGCCCACATGTCGCCGGTCTCGCCATAGCCGTGCAGCAGCACGACGCCGGGACCGTGGCCGCCATGGCGGACGTGCAGCGTGACGCCGTTGGTCGTGATCGCCCGTATCGCGAACCCGGCGAACGCGAAATCCTGCGCCGCCGCGTCGGCCGCATGCAGCACCGCACCGAATACCGCCAGGACCACCGCCACACGCGCAAGCATCCGCTTCTCCATCGCTTGACCCGGCGCCAGTCTGCGCGTCGCGGCGCTGGCGCCGCTAGTCGCAACAGCGCACAATCACTTTCAATCCCGGGTTGAAGATGAGGACAAGTCGATGGCTGCGGACCTCGCCCTGCTGCACGCATTCGTCCACACCGCGGAGCACGGCAGCTTCTCCGCGGCCGCGCGCGTGCTCGGCGTCACGCCGGCTGCGGTCAGCAAGAACGTCGCGCGGCTGGAGGCGGAGCTGCGCGTGCGGCTGTTCCAGCGCAGCACGCGCCGCCTTGCGCTCACCGAGCACGGCGAGCGCTTCCTGACCAGGGTCCAGGATCCGCTGCGGGCGCTGCGCGACGCGCTGTCGGGAACGCGCGGCGTGGATCGCGAACCGGCGGGCACGCTCAAGATCAGCGTGGGCCACGCGTTCGGGCGGCGCTTCGTGCTGCCGCTGCTCGGGGACTTCGTCGCCGCGCATCCGCGCATCACGCCGGACCTGCATTTCGACAACCGCCAGGTGGACCTGGTCGGCGAAGGCTTCGACGCCGCCATCGGCGGCGGCTTCGCGCTTGCGTCGGGCCTCGTCGCGCGCACGCTGGGCCCTGTCCACATCGTCGCGGTGGCGGCACCGCGCTACCTGGGACGCCGGCCGCTGCCACGCTCGCCGCGGGACTTCGCGGCATTCGACGGCATCATGCGGCGCTCGTCGCCGACGGGCCGCGTGCGACCGTGGACGTTGCGCACGCGCCGCGGCGTGGACGAACCGGTGCCCTGCCGGCCGCGGCTCGTGCTGAGCGACCCCGAGGCGATTGCGGAGGCGGCGCGGGATGGGCGTCGCGCTGCTTCCGATGCCCTTTGCCGTCGACGCGCTGCAGCGCGGCCAGCTCGTGCGCCTGCTGCCCGGCTGGTACAGCGACGCGGGTCCGCTTTCGCTGTACTACCCCAGCCGCCGGCTGCTGCCCGCCAAGACCCGCGCCTTTGCCGAGTTCGTCGTCGAGCGCTTCAAGGCCTTGCGCTTCGCCGAGCTCGTCGACGGACGTTGACCATTACTTGCCCGCCGTGCGCAACACGATGCTGCCCGTCTCGATGAGCGACTTCAGGTTCGACAGGATCTTCGGCCAGCCGCCGGATACCGCCTCGATGAGCCTGGACGGCTCGCGCTCGATCGAATGCGTGATCGAAAGCTTGACGACGTCGTCGGTGGGCACGAGTTCCATCACGCACTGCGAATACCCTTCGGCCCTGAGCTCGTCGTAGCGCTCGTGCCGCCAGCGGATCACCAGCTTGCGCGGCGGGTCCGCCTCGACGATCGTCCCGGCGTCGAACAGCGTGCCGTCCGCGCCGATCATTTTCCACAGCGAGCCCGCGGTCCACTCGCTTTCGCAATGGACGCCGAACCAGTATTGGCGCTGGAATTCCGGTTGCGTCAGCGCGTCCCACAGGCGTTGCGGCGACGTGCGGATGTACGTCACGTAGACGAAAGTCGACCTAGCCATCGAATGTCTCCAGCTTGCGTTTGAGGTGGGCGAGCGCTTTCAGGCGCGGCTTGTCGAACTTGGCAAGCCAGCGCTCGTAGATCTGGTGCAGCGGCACCGGGTTCAGGAAGTGGAGCTTTTCCCGTCCATGCCGCTGCGAGGCGACGAGCCCCGCCGCTTCCAGCACCGACAGGTGCTGTGCGACGCCCTGGCGCGTCATGTCGAGATAGCCGCACAGCTCGCCGAGCGTGCGGCCGTCGTGCGCATGCAGTACGTCGAGCAGCGTGCGGCGGCCGGGGTCGGCCAGCGCCTTGAACAGGAAGTCGATGTCGTCGTGCGCGACCGGCATGGAGAAAGGCAAGTATTCGCTTGCCTTTATGATAGGCAAGCTTCCACTTGCCTGTCAAGCACATCCGGCAACGCACGCCGCCGCCGCGCGGAGGCGGCCATTGCGCCGCGTGCGCAGGCCCGCGAGAATGGCCGTCCGAGCGCCCGAGGCCCTTCGATGTCGCGCGTTGACGATTCGAGCCCTGCCGGAGATCCGGTCGCCAAGCATCCGGAGTCGCCCGGGCGGGTGCTGGTCATCGACGATCAGCCGGTCAACATCGCGCTGGTGACGGACCTGCTGACGCTGCACGGCTTCCACGTCGAGTCGGCGCCCGACGGCATGGCCGGGCTGCAGGCGATCGAGCGGAACGCACCCGACATCGTGCTGCTCGACCACGTGATGCCGGGCTTGAGCGGCGAGGACGTTTGCCGCCGGCTGCGTGCCGACCCGCGCTTCGCGTCCCTGCCCGTGCTGCTCCTCACGTCGCACGATCCCGACGAGGAACGGGTGCGCGGGCTGGAAGCCGGCGCCGACGACGCCAAGCTGACGGAAAACCTGCAGGCGCTCGTCGACAGCAAGGTGGCGGAAGTGGAGCGGCTGTCCAAGCTCAAGCGTTTCCTCGCGCCGCCCGTCGCGCGCCGCGTGCTCGAGGGACAGGGTCCCGATCCGCTGGTCTCGCACCGGCGCGACATCGCGATCGTGTTCTTCGACCTGCGCAACTTCACGGCCTTCTCGGAACGCAAGGAGCCGGAGGACGTGCTGGCGGTGCTGAACGAGTTGCACCAGATCGTCGGCCATGCGACGCAGCGCTACGGCGCGACGATCGAGCGCTTCGTCGGCGACGGCGTGATGGTGTTCTTCAACGACCCCGAGCCGATCGCCGAACCCTGTACCGTCGCGGCCGACTTCGCGCTGGCGGTACGCGCCGAGTGCCGTGCCGCGATCGCGCAGTGGCAGCGCAACGAGTTTGCGATCGACCTCGCGGGCGGGCTGTCTTACGGCTACGCGTCGCTGGGCGCGGTCGGCTTTGCGGACCGCATCGACTACAGCGCGATCGGCAGCGTCGCGAACGTCGCGTCGCGGCTGTGCGCGGAGGCGAAGGGCGGCGAGCTGCTCGCCACCGCGCGCTTCGCCGCGCACCTGCCGCCCCGCTTCACCACCGAGGACGCGGGAACCTTCGTGCTGAAGGGTCTGCCCCACCGACGACCTGATCAGCACTTGCGGTCGACGCGGCACGTCCAGCGGGGCGTTACGCCGTGGCGCGCGTAGAACTCCTCGAGCCGCTTGCGCGTTGGCTGGCCATCGGCCAGGCCGTAGAAATCGACCGCGTTCGGCCCCATCACACGTTCTGTGGCAGCGGTGCCGATGGCGTTCAGCATGAACAGCTGCATTTCACTGGAGAACTCGCGGGTCCACCCGCCTACGTCGGTCATGTAGAAATCCGAACCATAAAGGACACGCTCCCATAGCCTGCTTCCGCCCGTGAAGTCGCGTCTCAGCAGCTGCGCAAAACGCTTGATCTCGTGGCGGTCGGTAAAGAGCTTGTCCTGGTCGGCAAGATCCCCGCGCAAGAGGCTGCCTTCGCTGGTGCCCATGAGGTCGCCGAACAGTTCGGCCCAATGCACAGCCTTTGCCGAGGTCCCTCCGAGATGGCCGACCTGCACGGGAAGTGCGCTGACCTGGCCAAACGCGGCTTTCCAGCGGGCAGGGCCGGCACAAGCTTCGTCGGGGTCCGACCCGCCGATCGTATGGCTGGCGTGGGCAAGGACCGGGACGTTGGCCGTGCGGACCCACGTGTAGAACCGGCGCAGTGCTTCGTTGACAGGGTCGTAGTTACCCCTGCATGACGTGCCTCCCGTATGCGGCCCCAAGCCTGGATCGAAACGCACCGGCGGATAGATTTTCACGCCGATGAAGCCACGCTCCTCGATGGCCACCTTTACACGATCCAGCGCCTTCCCACCTCCCGCGGGCGTGTCGAACCACGGGTTGTATGCGACCAGCGGCAGCAATGCAGCGTTGCTCGCGATGGCGAGTTGCTCCATCAGCAGGATGCCGTCGCGCTGGCGCACGTCGTTCATCGAGTCTTCGCCGAGCCAATGATCAAAATCCAGCATCGACGTGCAGAAGACGTCGATGGCAAGCGCGGGGTCACGACGATTGACGATCCAGAGCTCTTGCAGGTTCATCCAGCGCGCTGACGTCGCCTTGGAAGCGAAGGCTGCGACGCTGAACGGCGTGACGGCAAACGGTGCGAGGGACTTGCCCTTCGTCTGGCCGCGGCCACGCTCCGCGTCGGCGGCTTTCGCCATGAATTGGTCCTGGTCGGACTGACCCGGGCTGCGCGCATCTTCCAGCGTTCGCAGCACCGCCGCCGTATTCATGCCCTCAACGATCGAGCGCCGATCCGGAATGGGCATGCCGGTAACGTCGGACCGGTAACGCTCGTAAGCGCGCAACTGCTTTTCGAACGCGTTGAGGAATGCCTGATTGGCGTTGGCCCAGGTGACGAAAGCTTGCGTGAACCGACGATCGTGGATGGCTATCTCGATGGCGGGATCGAAGCCGTGCTGCAACGCCTCGAGTTCGTCGCGGGCCGTAGGCGCCAGTTTCCTGGCCACGTTGGCGATGAAGTCACCAAGCAACCACAACAGCAAGCCCATGAGGCCGCCTTGGTGGACCATCACCTCGGTCAGGAATCGATGCGCGGGAATGTCGTGCACGTTGAAGATATGCGCGTGGGCATCGATGCGTACGGTCGACCCTGCTGGCGGCGAAACGCCCGGCGGCAGCTTCAGTGATCCCGCCGGCACGTCGCCCGCGGCAGGTCCCGTCACGGCGGCAAGCGCCGCTGGCGCCAGCCACGCGCCGGAGGCCACGGCTCCCGCGCCAAGCACCATTCGCCTGCGCGCAGCATCCGCCGGCCCGTCGTCACGATCGCCGATGTTCATCGCGCCTCCATCAAGGTCCGCAGTTTCCCGAGCAGCCGCGTGAAATCGATCGGCTTCGGTTCGTAGTCGTCGCAGCCCGCCTCGCGCGCGGCCGCCTGCTGCTCGGGCAGCACGTGCGCCGACAGCGCGATGACCGGGATGCCGCGCGTCGCGGCGTCGGCGCGCAGGCGCCGCGTCGCCTCCAGCCCGTCGATGCCCGGCAGGTCGAGATCCATCAGCACCAGGTCCGGCTGCTCGTCGCGCGCAAGGCGCACGCCCGCGGCGCCGTCCATCGCGACGACAACCGCGTAGCCCTCGAGCTCCAGCCGCAGCTTCAGCATCGCGACGTTGTCGTCGTTGTCCTCGACGTACAGGATCAGCGGGGGCGTGTGCACGGGTCGACCCGGCGCGTCAGCGGAAGCCGTTGTTCCTGCGGCCCGCGAAGGCGTCGAGCGCGGCCGCCAGCGCGTGCGTATCGACGGGCGCAGCCAGCAGGTGCACGGCGCCCAGGTCGCGCGCCTTGCCCGCATCACGGGACGGCGCGATCACGGCCACCGGAATGGACGCGAGCGTCGCGTCGTTGCGCATCGCGGCGAGCACGGCCCAGCCGCTGATGTCGGGCAGCTGCGCGTCGACGATCGCGGCGTCCGGGCGCAGGTCGCGGACCCAGTTGAGCGCCTCGATGCCGTGCGTGGTGGCGACGACGCGCACGTCGCGCGTCGCGAGGAAAGCGAGCGCCGCGTCGTGCGTGAACGGGTCGGGCGTGGCGAGCAGCACGAAATCGACGCGGCGCCCGTTTCCGCGCACGCTCACGGCTTCTGCCGCCGCCACCGGCCGCGCCGCGGGCGCCATGGGCAGCCGCGCGGTGAACGTGGACCCGGTCCCCGGCGCGCTGATCGCGGTAAGGTCGCCGCCCATCATCCGGCACAGGCGGCGGCTGATCGCAAGCCCGAGCCCCGTGCCGCCGTAGCGCTGTTCCGTCGACGCATCGGCCTGCTCGAAGTCGCGGAACAGCTTGGCCATCTGTTCGGCGGTGATGCCGATGCCGGTGTCCGCCACCGCAAGGTCGAGCCAGCGGCGCGGGCCGTGGTCGTCGAGCGCGACACGTACGGTGATGCGCCCGTCCTCCGTGAACCGGCAGGCGTTCGCCAGCAGGTTCAGCAGCACCTGCGTCACGCGCTTGCGGTCGGCACGCAGCGGCGGCAGGTCGGGCGGCACGTCGACGAGCAACGCGTTGCGATTGCGCTCGGCGAGCGAGCGCGCGGTGTCGACGACGTCGGCGACGAGCCGCGCGGGCTCGATGTCCTCGTAGACCAGCGTGATCTTGCCGGCCTCGATCTTGGCAAGGTCCAGCAGCTCGTTGATCAGGTTGAGCAGGTGCTTGCCCGCGCCCAGGATGCGGCCCAGCGGCTCGCGCGCCTCGCCGGTGCCGAAGCGCGCGGGATGCTCGGTCATCAGCTCCGAGTAGCCGATGATCGCGTTCAGCGGCGTGCGCAGCTCGTGGCTCATCGTCGCGAGGAACTGCGATTTCGCGCGGTTGCTCGCTTCCGCTTCGCCGCGGGCGTGCTCCGCGGCCTCGACGAGCTGCGCGTTCTCGAAGCGCTGGCGGATCGAGCTGTCCACCAGGCGGTTGATGCGCCGGCCGAACGTCAGCGCAGCGGCGAGCGCGATGAGCAGCGGGATCGCGAGCCCGGTGAGGTCGGGGTCGCCGCTGGTCAGTGCGCGCACGATGAACGGCGTCAGCAGCAGCACTTCGAGCGGATAGAACGCGGGCGCGAAGATCGGCAGCGTCGGGATCGTCAGCGACGCGATGCCGAACAGCACCAGGCACAGGTAGACCTGGCTGACGAGCGAGTCGGGCGTCTGGAAGAGCAGGCCCGCGCTTCCCCAGATGCAGCCCGCGACCGTGGTCGCGGCGACGTAGATGTGTCCCCAGCGGCGCGACTCGCCCGGCCCCGGGTTCGCGCGCAGGTAGCGGCGGTAATGCACGATGCGCACGGTCTGGTGCACGAGCAGCACCGCGCCCCAGATGGCGAGCATGGTGGTGGACACCGTCCCGTGCAGCACCCAGACGAGGAACAGGCCCGCGAGCAGCGACGCGCCCGTCGTCGTCGGCGTGTACAGGTAGACCATGCGGATCTGCTCGGCGCGCACGCGCTCGTCGAGGTCCGCGGCCGGCAGCGCGGGCGTCGCCGCGGCGTCCGGCGTCGCGCTCATCGCGGCGACATCGGCGCGGCCACGGCCACGGGTATCGCGGCCGCCGGGGGGCGCACGGCGCCCTCGCCGTAAATCGGCCGCGCGCCGCGCCAGGGCGGCAGCACGCGCCCCTCCGCATCGGTGACGCGGGTCGGTTCCATCAGTTGCGCGCGGTCGCGCTCGTCGGTGAAGTCCCCGGCCGCGAGCGGCACGCGCTCGGGCGGCTCGATGTCGGTGCCCGCGACGTACGTACGGCCCGGTGCCGGCGCGCCGGCGGCCAGCGTCTCCTTGAGGTCACCGAGCTCGATGGCGGCCGGGAACCAGCCGCCGCGCAGCAGCGTTTGCGGCAGTCCGCCCAGCACGGTCTTCACGCGTTCGCGCGGCGCGGCCAGCTCGCGCGCGGCCTCGCGATACGCGGCCACGAATTCGTCGACGGGCGCCTGCCGCGGCCGCACCACCAGCGTGTAGCCGGCGAAATCGCGCAACAGTGCATTGGGCAGGAACGCGGGCTCGCTCTCCGCGACGAGCCGCTGGAAATACGGCGTGCCGGGAATCGGCGATTCGAACGCCAGGAACGCCGGCAGCCGCAAGCCCGCCTCGCGCACGCGTTCCGGCAATGCGCGCAGGTCCTCCGGGCGATCGATGTGCGGGCTGGCCATCAGGCCCGACGAGACCAGGATGCCCTGCTCGCGACAGTACTCGAGCGTCGCGCGCGTCTTGCCGAGGACGTTCTGGAACTTGCGCATGTCGGCGATGGCCGCGGGATTGAAGCTCTCGAGGCCCACGAACAGCGCGCGGCAGCCTGCGCCGGCCATCATCCGCACGAGCTCGCGGTTGGCGATGACGTTGAACGTCACGGAGCTGTACCAGGTGACGCGCAGCGGGGCGAGCGCCGCGCACAGTTCGCGCAGGTAACCCAGGTTGCCGCCGATGTTGTTGTCGCAGAAGCCGACGATGCGCCGCTTGAACGCCGGTATCCGGCCCGCCAGCATGCGCTGGCCCTCGACGATGTCGCGGACCACGCGCGCGACGGGTCGCGTCTCGTGGCGCGTTCCCAGCCCCGACAGCACGCAGAAATCGCAGGCGAACGGGCAACCGCGCGTGGCCTCGAAGCACAGCGGATGGTGTGCGTGCCCGACAAGGAGGTCGAAGCGCGGCGTCGGCACCGCGCTCGCGACGTAGTCGAGACCGTGATAGCGCGGCTTCAACGCGCGCGCGCGGAAATCCGCGAACAGCGCGGGAACGGTGGCTTCCGCGTCGCCGACGACGACGCTGTCGAACCAGGGCTGGCACAGGTCGGGAAACGTCGACGCGAACGCGCCGCCGAACACCGTCGTGGCGCCGCGCCGCTGCCAGTAGCGCGAGATCTGGCGCGCGCGGTCGAAGTCCGGGTGCAGCGCGGAGATGAAGAGCAGGTCGTAGTCGCGCGACCAGTCGAGGTCCTCGAACGTCTCGTTGCGGATCTCGATGTCGACGCCGGGCGGCAACAGTGCCGCGACCAGCGGGCCGAACTGCGGCTGGAGCGAAAGTCGGTTCTTCCGCCCGCGCCGATGGTAGTCGACGAAGACGGAAACGATGCCTACCCGCATGGCCACCTCCCCTGGGGATGACTGCGCGCAGCGTCGGAACGGAGGCGCGGCCGGTGTCCGTCCGGCCGCGCAAGCACGATACCAGCAAGCGGCGGCGCGCGCTTGTCACGCGGCCGGCCCGGGTGCACATTCCGCCTGCACCACTCCGCGGGGAGAAGGCATGGATGCGAACCCGTCGCCGGGCCCGGCCGACCGCTATTGCGACCTCGTCATGAAGGGGGGCATCGCCAGCGGCATCGTCTACCCCCTCGCGGTCGCCGACCTCGCGCGGCACTACCGCTTCCGCAGCATCGGCGGCACGTCGGCGGGCGCGGTCGCCGCCGTGGTCACCGCCGCGGCCGAGTACCGGCGACGCAAGACGGGCTCGATGGCGGGCTTCGACGTGCTGCGTGCGGTACCCGGCGACCTCAGCAAGGAGGTCGCCGACGACGAAAGCCTCCTGCGGCGGCTGTTCCGTACGGTGGCCGGCCGGCACGAGCGGCGCCTCAAGTACCTGTTCCAGCCGCAGCCGGGGGGCTGCACGCGCCTTTTCCACGTGCTGCTGCGCGCGCTGAACCGATCGTCGGCGGCGGGCAACGCGATGGGCGTCGTGCTCGGGCTGCTCGAGGCCTACTGGCTCGTGACGCTGGCGGGCGTCGTCGCGGGCGCCGGCACGTTCGCCTGGTACGTCGGCGCCGCCGGCGCGCTGCGCGCCGCCATCGCCGGGGGACTGGCGGCGGCGGCCGTGATCGTCGCGGGCATCGCCGCATGGGTGTTGCGCGACGCGACCCACGACGTCGTCGACAACGGCTTCGGCCTGTGCCGCGGCACCGGCCACGACAAGGGCCACGACGCCATCACGCCGTGGTTGCACCATCTCATCCAGGACGCCGCCGGCCGCACGGACGACGGCGAACCGCTGACGTTCGGCGACCTGTGGCAGGTGGACACGGCGTTTCCGCCCGCCGCGCTGGGCCCGATGCCCGCGGACAGGCGCGCCATCGACCTGACGATCTTCACGACCAACCTCGCGCACGGCCGCCCCTACCTCTTCCCGGAGCGCGACCCGCGCTCGCGGTTGTTCTTCAAGCCGGACGAACTCGCGGGCTTGCTGCCCGCCACCGTCGCGGCCGCTTTGCGCAGGCGCGCGGCGACCTACGTGCCGATCGCGGCATTCGGCGATCCGCCGGCGAGCCTGCTGGCCGAGCAAGGGCTGCTGCAGCTGCCCGACGCCGCGGACATGCCCATCCTGCTGCCCGCGCGCATGAGCCACAGCTTCCCGCTGCTGTTCTCCGCGGTGCCGCTGTGGGCCATCGACTACGAGCAGCCGCCGGGCCAGCGCCGATGGAAGCGCTGCTGGTTCTCCGACGGCGGCCTCGCGTCGAATTTCCCGATGCACCTGTTCGACGGGTTCCTGCCGGCGTGGCCCACGTTCGGCGTCGACCTGCAGGAGATTCCGCGCGACGGCAGCACCAAGGTCCAGCTGCCGGCGGAGTACCTCGACGGCTCCGCGGACCGGTGGGATCGCTTCGACGACCGCAAGACGCGGGCCTCGCGGCTGCGTGGTTTCCTGATCGGCGTGTTTTCGACAGCGCAGAACTGGAACGACAACACCAACGCGCGGATGCCCGGCGTGCGCGATCGCGTGGCGCGCGTGCCGCTGCGCCCGACCGAAGGCGGCTTCAATCTGAACATGTCCGCCAAAGTGCAGGAGCAGGTCGCCAAGCGCGGCGCCGAGGCGGCTGCACGGCTCGCCGAGCGCTACTGTCCCGCCCCGTCGGCGGCGCCGGGTGCCGGCTGGGACCAGCAGCGGTGGGTGCGCCTCGACGTGCTGCTGCGCTCGCTGAAGAAGCGCATGCCCGGCGTGGCGCTGGCGTTGCGCGCGGAGTTGCCGGGAACCACGTCCTATGACGACCTGCTGGCACGCGCCGCGCGCGAGCGGATGCCGGGCCACGACGCACCGCTCACGCCGCAGGAAGTGGCGGCGTTGCGCAACCTGCTGGGGCTGATGCTCGCGACGGCCAACACGATCATCCGCGAGACGGAAGACTATTCGCCCCAGCCGATTCCGGATCCGGAGATCCGGGTGCGGCCACCGTTGTAACACCCTGCGTGCCGCCGTTGCAGGCGCGGAATGCGCGGTGTTACGGTGCGCCACGCTCCGGGTGGACCAGGATCGAGGCCGGCGTCGCCGCCGCCGGAACGCGCGTGCACCGGGATGCGCGTGCACTGGGACGCGCGTGCAATGGCCGACGGCGGCCTCCTACCGCGGAAGAGGCCGTCGGCTGCTGCGCACGCCAGGTGCGTTCGCGTGAAATGAGGACTCTTCGCGAACATCCCGTCCGCGTTCAAAGGAGGCCTCAACGATGAATCCCACCAGCAGCGTCATCTCGTCGGACCGTGTCGAAGGCACGTCCGTCTACAACCTCTCCGGCGACAAGCTCGGTTCCATCGACGACCTGATGATCGACAAGGTCTCGGGCAAGGTCCAGTACGCCGTCATGGAGTTCGGCGGCTTCCTGGGCATGGGCACGGATCGGTATCCGATCCCGTGGAACATGCTCAAGTACGACACGAGCCTCGACGGCTATCGCGTGCCCATCGACAAGACCAAGCTGGACGACGCGCCGCGCTATCCGGTCGACGAGATCCCGATCTACGACCGCTCGTACGCGTCGCGCGTGGACGAGTATTACGGGATCTGAGGCGGGTTTCGCTACACCGACGCCCCCCTGGTCGAAGTTTCGCCGCTTCTGCTGGACGGTGCGCCAAGCACCGTGCTAGCGTCGCACGCGAGACACTTCCAGGGGGGATGTCGTGGGATATTGCCGCAAGCTTCTGATTGCCGCTGCCCTGTGGTTCGGCAGCGCTGCCGCCATGGCAGCGACGTACGTGTATTCCGGACCCAACTATCTCGTCGCAGCCGGCGCGTTCACCACGTCCATGCGGATTTCGGGGTCGTTCACCACTGCGGCGCCGCTCCCCGCGAACATGGCGCTCACGGCCATAGGGCCGCGTGGCGCGGGGCTGGTCACCGCCTGGCACTTCGCGGACGGCGTTACCGCGTATTCCGAGTCCGATTCCACCGAGCTGTATGGCAACCCGCTGAATTTTGCGGTGGCGACGGATGCCGCCGGCAACATCAGCTATTTTTCGATCGCGCTGATGAAGCCCACGCCACCCAACACGGTGGGGCAAATCATGGCCGGCGTGGCGTCGATCACCAGTTCGTACTACGGTGCGGTGGCGGGGGCTGCGTGCTCGGCCGTCGTCGACGACATCTGCACGTCGTTCCCGGCCACCGGGACCATTGGCGACGCACAGGGTACGCAGAGCGGCCGCTTCATCCTGCAGGTCGCTTCCTCGCCGATCCCCACACTGCCACCGTCGTCGCTTGCCGCGCTGGCGGCGCTGATCCTGTTCGCCGGGATCGCGTCCGTTCGTCGCCGCAAGGGCTGAACCGCGCGCGCAAAAAAAACGGGCGGCGCCTGCGGCGCCGCCCTTGGTACTGCCGCTTGCGGTCGCGCTAGCCGCGCACGCCCAGCGCCTTCAGCGTAGCGTCGTCCAGCGTGCCGTTCGCCGCGAGGCCGTTGTCGGACTGGAAGCTGCGCACGGCGGCCGACGTGTTGGGTCCGAACTGGCCATCGACCGCCACGTTGTAACCCTTGTCGTTCAGCGCGGTCTGCGCGCGCGCCACGTCGTCGTGGTTCCACCTGGCGGTCTTGGTATTCGTGACCTTGCCGTTGGCGTCCGTGCCCTCGTGACCCACGTAGGCGCCCACGCCCGCGCCGATCACGGCACCCACCGGTCCACCGACGACGGCGCCGGCGACCGCGCCGGTACCGGCACCGATCGTCGTCGCCTTTTCCTTGCCGGTCATCGGCTGCGTCGTCGCGTTGGACTTGGCGGCGATGGGTTGCTGCTTGGAGTTGGTGGAGTCGTCGGCGAACGCCGGCGCGGCGGACACGGCCAGCGCCACGGCGCCGGCGATCAGCGAAGTCTTCAGTATGTTCATCGTTGCATCTCCTGTCGGTGGTGGATTCGGTTACGGCGGATTCCACTTTAGGCAAGCGAAGGTTCGGTGAACGTCAGGCGACGCACGAACACGGTGCAGGACCGGACCGATCGCGCTGTCGGCCGGCGCCGACGCGCCCGTAGCCCGAATGCTGCGGTGCGGCTTGCTATAATTGAACGCTTCGGCAAGCCCTCTCGCACGTCGGGGCCCCGCCTCCCTTTCGCATCCCGTCATCCGAAGGACCCCCTGTGAGCGACACCAAGATCATCTACACGCTGACCGATGAGGCGCCGGCGTTGGCCACGTATTCGCTGCTGCCCATCGTGCAGGCCTTCGGCAAGACGGCGGGCATCGCGGTGGAGACGCGCGACATCTCGCTGTCGGGCCGCATCCTGGCCGCGTTTCCCGAGTTCCTCGACGCCAGCCAGAAGCAGGCCGACGACCTCGCGGAACTCGGCGCGCTGACGCTGAAGCCCGAAGCCAACATCATCAAGCTGCCCAACATCAGCGCGTCGGTGCCGCAGTTGAAGGCCGCGATCGCGGAACTGCAGGCGCAGGGCTACAAGGTCCCCGATTTCCCCGAGTATCCGCAGGACGACGCGCAGAAGGCGATCAAGGCGCGCTACGCGAAGGTGCTGGGCAGCGCCGTCAATCCCGTGCTGCGCGAAGGCAATTCGGACCGGCGTGTCGCGCGCGCGGTGAAGCAGTACGCGCAGAAGCACCCGCACTCGATGGGCAAGTGGGAAAGCGATTCGAAGAGCCACGTCTCGCACATGGATGCGAACGACTTCTATGCCAACGAGCAGTCGGCGCTGATCGCCAAGGCCGGCACGCTGCGCATCCAGTACACGGACAAGGTCGGCAAGACCACGGTGCTGAAGGACGGCCTCAAGGTGCTGGCCAACGAGCTGATCAGCGCCACGTTCATCGGCGCCGACTCGCTGCGCGCGTTCTACGCGGCGCAGGTGGCCGACGCCAAGGCGAAGGGCGTGCTGCTGTCGCTGCACCTCAAGGCGACGATGATGAAGGTGTCCGACCCCATCCTGTTCGGGCACGCGGTCAGCGTCTATTACAAGGACGTGTTCGACAAGCACGCCGACACGTTCCGCAAGCTGGGCGTGAACCCGCGCAACGGTCTGGGCGACGTGTACGCCAAGATCCAGGGCCTGCCCGGCGACAAGAAGGCCGAGATCGAGGCCGACATCGAGGCGGTCTACCGGAAGAATCCGCCGCTCGCGATGGTGGATTCCGACAAGGGCATCACCAACCTGCACGTGCCGAGCGACGTGATCGTCGACGCGTCGATGCCGGCGGCGATCCGCGCGTCCGGCCGCATGTGGGGCCCGGACGGCAAGCTGCACGACATGAAGGCGATGATCCCGGATCGCTGCTACGCGGGCATCTACCAGGCCGTCATCGACGACTGCAAGGCCAAGGGCGCGTACGACGTCGCGACGATGGGCGACGTCGCCAACGTGGGCCTGATGGCGCAGGCGGCCGAGGAATACGGCTCGCACGACAAGACGTTCGAGATCACCGGCGATGGCGTCGTCGAGGTCGTCGACGACGCGGGCCACGTGCTCGCGAAGCACGCGGTGAAGACCGGCGACGTGTGGCGCATGTGCCAGACCAAGGACGCACCGGTGCAGGACTGGGTCAAGCTCGCCGTCGGCCGCGCGCGCGCTACGGGCGTCACGACGCTGTTCTGGCTGGATCCGGCGCGCGCCTACGACCGCAACCTGATCGAGCGCGTGAAGCTCTACCTCAAGGACCACGACACCGCGGGCCTCGACATCCGCATCCTGTCGCCGGTGGAGGCGATCAAGGTCTCGCTCGAGCGCATCCGCCAGGGCAAGGACAGCATCTCGGTCACCGGCAACGTGCTGCGCGATTACCTCACCGACCTCTTCCCGATCCTCGAGCTCGGCACCAGCGCCAAGATGCTGTCGATCGTGCCGATGCTCGCGGGCGGCGGCATGTACGAGACCGGCGCCGGCGGCTCCGCGCCCAAGCACGTGCAGCAGTTCCTGGAGGAGGACTACCTGCGCTGGGACTCGCTCGGCGAATTCCTCGCGCTGCAGGTGTCGATCGAGGATCTCGCGGCCAAGACGAAGAACGCGAAGGCGGCCGTGCTCGCGGAAACGCTGGATGCGGCCAACGCGAAATTCCTCGATACCGACAAGTCACCGGCGCGCAAGGTCGGCCAGATCGACAACCGCGGCAGCCACTTCTACCTGGCGCTGTACTGGGCGCAGGCGCTCGCCGCGCAGACGAAGGATCCCGCGCTCGCCGCGAAGTTCAAGCCGCTCGCCGACACGCTGACGACACAGGAAGCGAAGATCGCCGGCGAGCTGATCGCGGCGCAGGGTCACGCCTGCGACATCGGCGGCTACTACCACCCGTCGCCGGCATTGGCCGGGAAGGCGATGCGGCCGTCGCCGACGCTGAACGCGGCGCTGGCCTCGTTCGCGGGCTGACTTGCGGGCGCGGGCGGTGCCCCGCACACTGGACACATGGCTCAGCCGCTCGTCATCGACGACGCAGGAATCTGCACGTTTCGCCCGGCGGGCGATTACTCGATGGTGTCGATCGTCGACGCGATCAATCAGGCCATCCGCTACTGCCGCGAAGCGGGCTTCCCGCGGCTGCTGGTAGACGCCACGCTGGTGACCGGCGTGCCGGTGCCCTCGCTCGTCGACCGTTTCCTGGCGATCGAGGACTGGGCGGAGTCCGCGCGCGGCGTCGTCGCCGTCGCGATGGTGGTCCACGCCGAGTACATCCATCCGCAGCGCTTCGGCATCAAGTTCGCGCGCCACATCGGGTTGCTGGCCGACGTCGCGGAACAGGAAAGCGAAGCCCGCGCCTGGCTCGGGACCGTCGACCTGCAGTCCGCAACGTAACGCACGACGGGAACCGGCCGCGGCAGCCGCCGCAACGGCGACCGCCGCCACGATGCCGTCAGCCGAGGAAGTCGCGCTTGCCGATCTCGAGTCCGTTGTGACGCAGGATGGCGTAGGCCATCGTCACGTGGAAATAGAAGTTGGGCAGCGAGCGGTTCAGCAGCAGCTGCATGCCGGTGAACGGCGTGTCCTTGCCGCCCACCTGGATGACGAGTGCCTTCTCCTCGCTGCCGTCGATCTGGGCCGGCTTGAACGTGCGCAGGAACGCGATCGTTTTCTCGACGCGCGCCTTGAGGTCGGTCAGCGTCTTCTCGTTGTCCTCGAACACCGGGATGTCGACGCCCGCCAGGCGCGCGGCGGCGCCCTTGGCGGAATCGGTGGCGATCTGCACCTGTGCCGACAGCGGCAGCATGTCGGGGTACAGGCGGTCGCCCGGCAGCACCGCCGGGCCGATCTTCCTGGCCTCGGCATAGGCCTGCGCCTTGTCGAGGATCTTCGACAGGTTCTCGAGCGTGTGGATGAAACGGGGAACGCTCGCTTCGTACATCGACAGGTTCATGACAGGGTCCGCACGGGAATTGGGAGGGGCGGCCGGCCGTGGCAGGCCGCGCGGCATTCTACGCCCGCCTCCCCGCCCGCCGCCGCTGTGGCATCCTTGTCACGCGCGCCGTATGGGCGCCGCAACCGTTGCGGAGGAATCATGGTCGAACCCTTCCATGCACGGCACGCCGTGCGCAAGCTGGCGCGCGGCGCGGCGCTGGCCCTGCTGGCGGCCCTTGCCGCCTGCTCGCAGATGCAGACGCTGCGCGACTCGCAAAGCGTGCTGATGACGGGAGGCCAGGAGGTTCCGCCCGTGGACACGATGGCCTCCGGGCGCGGTACGGTGTCCATCAATCCGTCGACGCGCGAAGTCGTGGCCTCGCTGGAGTTCTTCGGCATCACCCCGACGGCGGTGCACATCCACCAGGGCGCCGGCGGCGCCAACGGCCCGGTGATCCTGCCGTTCGTGCAGACCGCGCCCAACCGCTTCGAGGCGCCGCCCGGCGCCGTGCTGACGGAAGCGCAATTCGCCGCGTTCCGCGCCGGCAACCTGTACGTGAACGCGCACAGCGTTGCGCACCCGGGCGGCGAGATCCGCGCGCAACTGCGGCCCTGACGGCGACGCCGGTCGCCCACCGCTTGCCGCGGAGGCGGCCGCTCAGCGACGCGCGATGACGGCGATCGGCAAGGGCCCGCCGGCGCCTTCCGGAAAGCTCCACCGGGTCGGCGCGAGGTCCGCCGGGAAATCGCGCCCGGACGCGAGCCATCGCACCACGTCGAACTCTTCGCGCGCGCTGCCGGCAGCCTGATCGTCGCCCCACCAGGTTGCGTGCGTGACGACGATGCGCGCACCGGGCGCCATCGCGTTCCGCGCCGCGGCGAAGAAGCGGACCCGCTCGTCGCGCGTGCAGTGGTTCAGCACCGAAAAGCACAACAGCCAGTCGAACGTCTCGCCGAGCGACGCGAAGGCGAAGTCGTGGAGTTCCGTCACGCGCGGCACGGCCGCCCGCAAGCCGCGCGCGGCCAGCTCGTGATGCGCGGCCGCGACCAGCGACGCGTTGGCGTCGATGCCACGATAGGCGTCGATGCCCAGGAAGTCGATGAGCGGCACGCCGCCCCGCAAGGGGCCGCATCCCACGTCGAGCAGCCGCTGCCCGCGCGCGAGGCCCAGGTGTCGCAGCAGCGCAAGCTGGAACGCGCCGCGCTGCATCCAGTGGGCGGCGCCGCCGCCGAGCTGGTCGCGGTGCGCGCCACGACGGATACGACGCGCGCTGAGCACCAGCCGGCGGTAGTCGAAACCCATGCGGGGCGGCGGCGCGCGGTCAGTCGCCGAAGCGGTAGCCGAACGCGGCGATGTCCGCCGCGTACAGCCGCGCCACCAGGTCGCGCCTGCCGCCGTCGTAGTAGTCCGGATAGCGCGTCCGCTGCGTTGCGAACACGTGCGGCAACTCGACGCGCGGGTGACCCACCCGCGCGCAGACCTCGGCGAAATCCTGCGCCAGCCGCTCGTAGCGCCCGACGAAGTCGACGGCGATCGCGCCGCGCACCGACAGCCGCGACGCCTGCGTCTGCAAAGCCTCCTTCTCGAGCCAGGGCGCGTCGCGGTTGAGCGGCTCGCGCGCGGCGATCCGGCGCAACATCTCGTCGAAGCCGAAGTCGAAGAGCTGCTGCGTGTCGCGGCTCCAGTGGTAGCGCGACACGAGCCAGTCCCAGGGATTGCGCACGAAGCCGAACTTGAAATAGCGCTTGTACCGGTCCGCGTAGTGCTTGCGGTAGTACTCCAGCGTCGCGTGCTTGTGCCGCACGTCCTTCGCGTCGGCGGACGGCTCGAAGATCTTCTCGATGCTCGTGCCGCCCGTCTTGTTGATGTGGACGAAGATGAAGCGGTGCGTGTCGTTGATCATGGCCGTGCGGCACCGCAGGCAGGCAAGGTCGAACCCGCGCGCGTCACTTGCAGTTGAACGGCAGCATCGCCACGGGAACGGTCGTGACGTCGGTGCCGAGTACCGTCATCCCGCTCGGCACGGCGGCCTTGGCGCAGACCCACGACAGCGGCACCGCGGGATAGCCGGGCACGACGGCCGGCCGCAGCGTCAGCACCTTGTCCTTGATCAGCGAGTGCACCTGGTTGCCGAACGTGATGTTGATCGCGCCGTCCTTGACGTTCACGGCGCTGACGTAGTTGCTGATGATCTTGTCGGCCGGCGGCACGCCCGCCGTCGAGTTGTCCGACGGCATCGCGGTGTTCTTGGCCCAGACGGCGCCGATCGCCGTCTTCACGAAATCGACGAGCGGCACCGCCTCGACGATCTGCTTGCGGACGATGGAGTTGGCCATGCTGGGGATGGCCATCGCCGCCAGGATGGCCAGGATGCCGATGACGATGACCACTTCCAGCATCGTGAAGCCGCCCGGTCGTCGTGGCGGCGGCGCGCGCCGGCAGGGGCTGCCGCCGGAATCGGGACGATGCTTTTGCGCGCGGGTCACGCGCCGATGCTATGCCGGGCGGCGGATGCGTGGCAATCGGACCCGCGGCAGGCTTCGCAGCTCCTCCACAATCGGGTGCAGCCACCTCAGGACGGCACGCGCCCGAGGCCCGGGAGCTTCAGCCCCGGATGGCGCACGTCGACGCCGGTGACGAGGCCCAGCACGTTGATCTCGAGGCCCTCGTCCAGCCCCACGGCGACGCCCGCGAGCCCGAACAGCGACAGCTGGACGCCGGTGTGGCTGGGCGTGGTACCCACGATCCCCGACCAGCCGACGTAGTCCTTGCCGATGGCGTTGGACGGCATCGCGAGCTCGAGCTCCGGCAGCTCGCGACCGAGCCAGGCGATGAACGTGTTGCTGTTGGGGCCCGGCCAGGCGCGGTACTCCTCGGGATACGGATACGACGCGACGGCCGCGGGCAGCCGTGCGATGACCGCCGCCGCGGGCGCGCCGCGCAGCGACACGAGCCGCGTGGGCGCCGCGCCGAACCACGCGCCGTCCGGCGCGCGGTGGTCGGAGACGACAATGGCGGGCTGGCCGCGCATCTGGCGCCAGCCGATCACCTCGTAACGCGTGTAGTGGTCGCCATCCTGCGGCTTGGCGACGAGCCAGGTGTGGACGGCGAAGGCGCCGCGCCAGCCGGCGGTGCGCGCCGCATAGACTTCGACCACCGGCTCCGCCGTGGCGGCCGGGTCCGGCGCCAGGCCCGCGGACGCCTGCGACGCGGTCCGCCAGTCCATCCCCAGCGAGGCCTTGCCGAGCGCGAGCGCCAGCAGCGGCCCCGAGAAGAGCAGCACGCAAAGGCCCAGCGCGAGCCACAGGCGCCGGCGGCGGGATACAGGGAGCGTCATCGGAGTTCGGCCATCGAGCGTGACGTCAGACTGCGGCGGCGGCCGGATGTTCCGCACCCGCCCCGCTTCACCGTCAGCGCATCAGGTGCTTGGGCAGCCAGAGCGTCAGCGGGGGGAAGAACGTGATGGCCAGCAGCACGATCAGCAGCGGCACGAGCCACGGCAGGATGGCGCGCGAGATCTGCTCGAACGTGATGCCGGCGATCCGCGCCATGACGAACAGCACGACGCCGATCGGCGGGTGGATCGTCCCCAGGATCAGGTTGAGGATCATGATCAGCCCGAACTGCACCGGGTCGATGCCGTAGGCGATGGCGGCGGGCACGAGGATGGGGATCAGGATCAGCAGCGCGGCGAGTGCTTCCATGAAGCAGCCGACGACCAGCATCACGACGTTGGACACGAGCAGGAAGGCCAGCGGCGAATGCAGCGTGGCGATGATCGCCGGCGCCGCGGTCTGCGGGATGCGCGAGATCGACAGGCACCAGCCCAGCGCGCCGGCCGCCATCACGAGCACCATCACGATGCCCGTCGTTTCGGCGGTGTCGACGAGGATGCGCGGAATCGCCTTCAGGTCCAGCGTGCGGTACACGACGAAGCCCAGGAACAGCGCGTAGACGTCCGCCACCGCCGCGGCCTCCGTCGGCGTGAAGAGGCCGCTGAACATGCCACCCAGCAGGATCACCGGCGCCAGCAGCGCCCAGAAGCTCTCGCGGAACGCGACGGCGATGGCACGCAGGCCGCCGAACGTGTGCCGCGGCAGGCCCTGGCGCGTGGCGACGATCGCCACCATCACCATCAGCGACACGCCCATCAGCACGCCGGGGATCACGCCGGCGAGGAACAGCTTGCCGATCGACACGTCCGCCGTGACGCCGTAGATCACCATCGGCAGGCTGGGCGGGATGATCGGGCCGATCGTCGCGGCGGCGGAGCTGATCGCGGCCGCGGTCTCCGGCCGGTAGCCCGCCTTCTTCATCGCCCGCACTTCGACGGCACCGGTGCCGGCCGCGTCGGCCACGGCGGAGCCGACCATGCCGGCGAAGATCATGCTGGAGAGGATGCTCGCGTGCGCATAGCCGCCGCGCACGGCGCCGACGATCGAGCTCGCGAAGCGCACGATGCGATCGGTGAGCTGCGCCGCGCCCAGCAGGTTGCCCATCAGCACGAACAGCGGCGCCGCGACGAGCGGGAACGAGTTCATCGCCTGCGCCATCTTCTGCGGCACGATCGTCGGCGCGAAGCCGCCGAACGCGACGAACGCGAACGCGGCAAGGCCCATCGACGCGAACAGCGGCAGCCCGATCAGGATGGCGCCGAGCCACACGATGCCGATCGTCAGCATCAGCGTCGTCATGGCGCAACTCCGGTTGCGTTGGACTCGCGCGGTGTGCGCAGCGCGCCGATCGCCTCCGCCAGGCCCTGCGCCAACGTCATCGCGCCCGCGCCGATCAGCGGCACGTACATCCATGCGATGGCGATCGGCAGCGTCGTCGCCTCGAGGTCGTGGTTGCGCATCACCAGCAGCGTCGCGTAGACCAGCACCAGCGCGCCGAACAGCGCCATCGCCAGCTGGATGGCGACTTCGACCGCGCGATGCGCGCGCGGCGGCAGCTTCTGCTGGAAGTAGCGGATGCGCACGTGGATCTGGCGGCGCGACGCCGCCATCCAGCCAAACGCCGCGAGCCACACCATGACGAAGCGCGACGCCTCGTCGGTCCAGATGAACGGCGCGCCGGCCGCGCGCGACAGGACGCCGAGCATCACGCAGCCGAGCAGCACCACGACGAGCAGCGCGGCGACCACGACGACCACGCGGTCGACCGCGCGCACGAACGCGCCCATCGTCAGGTCCTGCTGCCGGCCGTGCGTCCCGCGTGGCGCATCAGGTCGCGACGATCCGCTCCCACAGGCCCTTGCCCCACTTCGCCTCGAACTTCGGCGGCAGCGCCGCGAGCACCGGCTTGCGGAAGCTCTCGACGTCGGGCTCGATGACCGTCATGCCGCCGGCCTTGAACGTGTCGACAAGTTTGGCTTCCTGCATCAGGATCTCGTCGTCCTGCAGCTTGCCGTTGGCGGCGAGCGAGGCCTTGAGGATGCCTTGGTTCCTGGGTCCCAGCGCGGCCCACGCGGCCTCGTTCATCACGATCAGCCGCGGCGTGATCACGTGGCCCGTCAGCACCAGGTACTTCTGCACTTCGTTGAACTTGCCGCTCTGGATCGTCGGCAGCGGGTTCTCCTGGCCGTCGACGGCGCCCTGGCTCAGCGCGAGGTAGAGCTCCGCGAAGTTGAGCGGCGTGGGACGCGCGCCCCAGGCCTCCGCCATCGCGCGGAACGTGTCGACTTCGGGAATGCGCAGCTTGAGGCCCTGCATGTCGGCGGCCGACTTCACCGCCTTGCTGCCGGTGGTCACGTGGCGCTTGCCGTAATACGTGGCGCCGATCACGCGCATGCTGCGCCTGGCGGCGAGCTGCGCGCTCATCTCCTCGAGGATCGCGGAGCGGACGACGCGCTGCATCTGCGCGACGTCGCGATACAGGTAAGGCGCCTCGAGGATCGAGAACGGCGCGACGAACTGGCCGAACTGCGCGGCGCCCTCGTCGGCCATCTGGATGGCGCCCGACGATGCCGACTCGATGATGTCGCGCGACGAACCCAGCTGGCCCGCGGGAAACACCTGGATGTCGACCTCGCCGCCCGTCTGCGCGCGCACGTCTTTCGCCACCCGGTCCATCATCGCCACCGACGGGTGGGTCGCGGGCAGCACCGTGCCCCCAGCGCACCACGGTGGCCGCGCGCACGGGCCACGCGGCCGCGACCAGTGGCGGCCAGCGCGCCTTTCAGCAGCGCTCGCCGCTGTCTTGCAATCGTCGTCATCGTCTTCTCCTCGTCATGCCGGCGCGTCGACGCGCGCTCGGGCGGTGTGCGGCGCGGGGCATCGCGGCCCCGCGCGCGGAAAGCGTCAGAGCCGCGGTGCGCCGGGCGGCGCCAGCGGGCGGTCCGGCGGCAGCTTGCCGAACATGCAGTCGAAGCTCGCGTCGTTGTACGTGCCGGCGCCGAAGAACGCGGTCATCGACTGGCGATATCTCGCTGTACGAGATCCGGTTGTAATAGAGCTTGGACGTCTGGTCGATGAAGTACAGGTACTGGTCGTTGCCCATCGCGTCGTAGTCGACGTAGACCGACAGGTCGACGGAGCCCACCTGCAGCGGGCGGCAGGTGCGCAGCGAGTCGAGGTAGGCGTTGAAGCCCGTCGCCTGCTTGTTGCTGACCGTGTCGGGCGCGCAGGCACCCAGCGCCAGCAGGCACACGCCAGCCACCAGCGCGAACCGTGCGCGCTTCCTCGAGATGTTCATCCGACGCGTCCCCCTGTCGGCGGATCGACGCCCGCCGCAACGGCGCTATCGTCTCACGAAACACGCGGCACGGCGGACCGCGTGACGCTGCGCAGCATTTGCGCTATAATGTTGGTTGCGGCGCCTGTTCCAGTCCCCCAGCCGCAGTCGATTCCGACCTTCCGTCGTTTCTTCCGTTTGGCTGTGACTGGCCGTCCGCGCTGCGGGCGAGCGGCCGAGCAACCATTCGAGAGCATTGCATGTCTTTCCAGCAACTCGGGCTCGCCGACGCATTGTTGCGCGCGCTGTCCGAACAAGGTTATTCCGAGCCGACGCCGATCCAGGCCGCGGCCATTCCCGAGGTCCTCGCGGGCCACGATCTCCTCGCCGGCGCGCAGACCGGCACCGGCAAGACGGCCGGCTTCGTGCTGCCACTGCTGCAGCGCCTGGCCGCGAAGCGCCTACAGGGCGGCAAGCGCCGTCCGCGCGCGCTGATCGTCACGCCGACGCGTGAACTCGCCGCTCAGGTCGAGGCCTCCGTCCGCGCCTACGGCCGCCACCTGCCGCTGACGTCGATGACGTTGTTCGGCGGCGTCGGCTTCGGCGGCCAGCAGTCGCGCCTTGCGCGCGGCGTCGACATCGTCGTCGCCACGCCCGGCCGCCTGCTCGACCATCACGCGCAACGCAACGTCGACCTCCGGCATCGAGACGCTGGTGCTCGACGAGGCCGACCGCATGCTGGACATGGGCTTCATCCCCGACGTCCGCCGCATCGTCGCCGCCGTGCCGCGCGACCGGCAGACGCTGCTCTTCTCCGCGACGTTCTCCGACGAGATCCGCGCGCTGGCGCAGACGTTCCTGCGCAACCCGCGCACCGTCGAGGTGACGCCGCGCAATTCGACCGTGCAGCGGATCGAGCAATGCGTGCACCCCGTGTCGCGTACGCGCAAGCCCGAGCTGCTGGCTTACCTGATCGGCTCGCGCCGCTGGCACCAGGTGCTGGTGTTCACGCGCACCAAGCACGGCGCCGACAAGCTCGTGAAGGCGCTCGCTCGAGGCGACGGCATCCAGCCGCCGCGCTGCATGGCAACAAGAGCCAGAACGCCCGCACGCGTGCGCTGGCCGACTTGGCGACGGCGATCACCGCGCTGGTGGCCACCGACATCGCGGCGCGCGGCATCGACATCAGCGAGCTGCCGCAGGTGGTGAACTACGACCTGGCCGAACGTCCCGGAAGATTACGTGCACCGCATCGCCGCACCGCGCAAGTGGGCGCGGACGGCTACGCCATCTCGCTCGTCAGCGTCGACGAGGAAGCCTTCCTGCGCGACATCGAGCGACTGATCCGCCAGCCGATCCCGGCGCTGAGGAAGCTGGCCGAGTACGCGCCGGATCGGCCGGAAAAGCCGCAGAACGATCTTCGCGCAGCGCGATCGTCGTGGCGCGCCGGCGTTCGCCCCCGCGGCACGCCACGCGCGTCCGCAGGATCGCCATGCGCGAGCGCCGGAACACCGCGCTCGGGAAAGGCCGCGCACGACCGGCGCGCCCATCACCAGATGCCGCGGCGCCCCGTAGCGCAGCGGCGCCCCGTGGCGGCCCGGCGGGAACGCCCCGCGGTCACGCTGCAGCCACGCCGCGCAACGGCCACGCCCCGGCACCCGCACAGCAGCCGGCACCGCGCGGACCTGCGCCCGCGGGCAAGCGTCCGCACGGTATAGAGCCGCGCACGCCCGCAACGGCAACAGCAGCTCGCAGGGCCAGCGCCGACGTTCACACTGAGCACGGCCCGGGCTGTGCTAGGGTAGCCGCGTCGCCCCACGCGCGCGGCCGCCCATGCTCGCCACGACTCCCACCCCCAGCGAAATCGTCGCCGCGCTCGACCGCCACGTGGTCGGGCAGGAAGAGGCAAAGCGGATCGTCGCCGTCGCCGTCTACTCGCATTTCCGCAAGGTGGCGCTGGCGGCCGTCGACGGCCGGCCGATCATCAAGAGCAACCTGCTGATCGGCAACTCGGGCACCGGCAAGACGCTGATGTGCGAGACGCTGTCGCGGATCCTCGACGTGCCGTTCGTGTCGGCCGAAGCCACGTCGCTGGCGCAGACGCGCTTCGTCAACGAGGAGATCGACGCCATCCTGCAGCGCCTCGTCGAGCGCGCCGGCGGCGACGTCGAGAAGGCGTCGCGCGGCATCGTGTTCATCGACGAGATCGACAAGCTCAAGAACACGAAGGGCACCGTGCAGGCGACGTCCGGCGAAAGCGTCCAGCACGCGCTGCTGAAGATCATGGAAGGCGCGTCGGTGCAGCTCGCCGACGGCCGCTTCGTCGACACGACCAACACGCTGTTCGTCTGCGGCGGCGCATTCGTCGGCCTGGCCGAGATCATCTCGCAGACGCACGGCTATGGCTTCATCGCCACCGGCCACAGCGAGAACCGCAAGATCCTGGACCGGCTCAACTCGCGCGTGAAGCCGACGGACCTCTTCACCTACGGCCTCATCCCGGAGTTCACGGGGCGGCTGCCGGTGATCGCGCGCTTCCACGACCTGACGCGCGACATGCTCGTGCGGATCATGACCGAGCCCGAGAACTCGCTGCTCGCGCAGTTCCGCGAGCTGTTCGCGTCCGAAGGCGTGGAGCTCGTCGTCGATCCGCACGTGTTCGAGCAGATCGCCGAAGTGTCGATCGAGTACAAGACCGGCGCGCGCAGCTTGCGCGGCATCTTCGAGGAACTGATCTCGCCGGTGCTCTACGTCGTGCCGGACCGGCGCGACGTCGTCAAGGTGGTGGTGAAGTCGCTGTTCGCCGACGCGGAGCTCGTCACCGGGCCGCGGCGCGCGCTCGCATGAGCCGCGACAGCAGCGCGGCGACGCCGCCAGGCGCAACATCGCCGGCACGAGGCGCAAGCGCAGCGTGATTTCCGACGGCGCGCCGATGCGCATCGGCGGCCCCCAGTAACCGGTGCCGCGACTCGTGTAGACCCACAGCCGAGCCGGCGCAGGCCCGCGGTGAACGGCTGCTGCAGCCGCACGAGGAAATTCCACGGCACGAACTGCCCGCCGTGCGTGTGGCCGGAGAGCTGCAGGTCGTAGCCCGCCTCCGCCGCCGCGAACGCCGAGCGCGGCTGGTGCGCCAGCAGCAGCCTCACGGCCGCTTTCGCCGGCGCGCCGTGCAGCGCGCCGGCCGGATCGCTCGCATGCGCGCGGTCGAAATCGCGACCGCGCCGTAGTCGGTGACGCCGGCGACGACGACGTGCGCGCCTTCGTGCTCCAGCACGACGTGCTCGTTGACCAGCGGCGTGATGCCGAGCTTCGTCATCTCCGCGATCCATGCGTGCGCGCCGCTGTAGTACTCGTGGTTGCCGGTGACGAAGAACGTGCCGTGGCGCGCCGACAGCCGCGCGAACGGCGCGGTGCGGCGCGCGAGGTCGCGGACGGCACCGTCGACGAGGTCGCCCGTCAGCGCCACCATGTCCGCCTGCAGCAGCGTTGACCGCGTCGACGATCGCGTCGACGTAGCCGCGCTTGATCGTAGGGCCCACGTGCACGTCGGTGACCTGCGCGATCGTGAACCCGTGCAGCGCGTCGGGCAGGCCATGGATCGGCACGTCGACGTCGCGGACGGGTGCGCGCGCCGCGCGCCGATGCGATGCCGGCCGCCGTCAGTACCAGCGCGGCGAGCGGGATCGCCGCCGCGGTCCAGCCGCGCAACGCCATGCCCGGTGCGAGCGCCGGCCACGCCAGCCCGCCGCGTCCGCGAGCGCGAGGCCCAGGTCGCGCAACAACGTCAGCACGAACAGCGTCGAGAACGCGCCCATCGCCAGGCCACCGGCCCAGGCGGCAACGTCGGTGAAGCGCGACGACGTGCGCCGCGCGCGCTGAACGCATGGCGCATCGACACGGCGGAGAGCACGAGCCACGCGACCAGCAGGCCTTGCGCAACGCACCGCCCAGCAGGTCGGCACGAGGCGGATGCCCACGTAGCCATGCAGCAGGACGACGATCAGGAAGCCGGTCATCGGACGGCGCGTCGCGGGGCAGCCGGCGCGGGATGGGGTTGATGGGCATGGGGTCCGGCGCCACGGCGCGCAAGAGCGCACGTTGCAGGAAGCCGCCCACCAGAATCCGCCCGTGGCCCACGACGAACCGCCTGCGCGCGACAGCCTGCTGCAGCCGGACCGCCCTGCAGGCGACGACGTCGGTCGTCGGCATGGCCATGACGACGGTGGCCGCGGCCGTGCTGATGATGGGCGGGCTGATGCTGTCGCTCGGCTGGCATTTCCGGGCCCGAAGTCGTCATGCAGCGCGCGCAGTACGCACGGTGGTGGACGAATTCGCGTCGACGCGCCGATCGTCGAGCGCTGGCTCGCGCTGGACATCGACGGCGCGCGCGTCCGCGACCCGGAATTCTGGCGCGCTTCGGCGCTCGCATCCCCGTGCGTGGTCGTCGAGCTGGGCAGCGACTGGGGCGCGCAACGCGCGCGCGTTCTGCGGGCCCGCGGCTCGGCTTCAACGAAAGCTACGACGTCGTGACGCTGCACGAGGTGTCGCCTTCGGTACCGTTCGCGCGGGGCGCGACGACCACGGCTTCGCGCGCGCCGAGGTCCGCATGGCGCCGGCCGCGCACGCGTGGCTCGCCGCGCAACCGGCGCACACGTTCATGCACGCGCAATGGCCGGCGCGCAACGCGCTCGAATGGCTCGTGCTGGAGCTCGACCAGCCGCTCGACGCGGCCGTCGCCGGCTGGACCGCGCATCCCGACGTCGATCCCGGTCGCGTTCGAGGACCCGACCAACCCGACCACGCGCTGCCGCTTGCAATCATCGAGACCCGCAGTCGTGCGCGACCCAGCATCGCCGCGATCATCGTGGGCTTGCTGGGCCCTCGCCGTCTGGGCAGCCGGCATCGCGCTGCTGCCGCGCTGTGGAATGCGTCAACGCGCGGTCGCATCGTGCTCGGCGCGCTGCCGCTGCTCGCGCTGCCGTGGTTCGCCGACAAGCTGCCCTATGCGCTGTCGGGCCTGAGCCGGCCGATCGCCGAAGTGGCCTCCGACATGTTCGGCGACATCGATCCGCTCGATCGATGGTCGGCACCGCACCTGCGCGACGCCGCGCGTTCGCCAACGGCGCGCGTGCTGACGTGGCCTGCGACGCAAGGCGCCTACGCGTCGACGTTCGGCCGCTTTGCCGCGGGTTCGCCACCCCCGCCGCTGCCGACGGCCGACGCCGCGTTGCTGGCACTCGCCGCGCGCGTGACCGCGAACGTCGCCGCGGCGGACGCGCCGGCGCAGAAGGCGCTGTTCGACCAGTTGCGCCAGGACAAGGAACGCGACCTGCGCGCGGCCGGGGATCGTCTTCGTGCCAGCGCCAAGGCGACGTTGCTCGACACCGCGCGCGCCGCCGACGTGCGCCTCGCCGCGCGCCGCTTCCTCGAAGCGTGGACCACGTCGCCGACCGAGCTGCCCGACCCGCGCCTGCCGGCGTACGACGCGCGCTGGACGTTGTGGCGCACGCTGGCCGACGTGCCGGTGCCGACGATCGCCAATCTCGTCCCCCACCGCTAGCACCCTGTTTTGCTATGCTGCGCCACGATTCACGCCGCGCTGCCGAGGAAACGACGATGTCCCGATGACCGTTCTGTTCATCGCATGCGCGCTGGCCGCGCCTCGGCGCGGCGGCCGGCCGCCAACTGCGACCTGCAGGAAGGCTGCGCGGCGCACGCCTGCCGCCTGCAGCGCGACACCGAAGCCGCGCAGGCAAGAACGACCAGAAGACGCTCGCGCGGCTGCAGAAGGCGCAGGCCGAGATGGGCCATTGCAGCGACGACGGCCTGCGGATGAAGCGCGAGAAGGCGCTCGACCAGGCGCAGGTGCAGGTCGACAAGCGCACGAACGAGCTGGCGCAGGCCCAGGCGAGCGGCAACGCGAAGAAGATCGCGAAGGCGCAGAAGAAGCTCGATTCGGCCAACGCGGCGTACAAGGACGTGCAGAGCTCGCCGCTCTGATGACCGGCACGCCGGCGCAGCCACGCGAACGCGCGGCGGCCGCCGATGCGGCCGCGTCACGCTATGCGTTCGTCGACCAGCTGCGCATCGCGCTGACGCTCGCGGTGGTCGTCCAGCACGTCGCCATCACCTACGGCGGCGCGGGCCGCTGGTACCTCGTCGCGCATGCCGGTGCGTTCGGCCACGACGCGGCGGTCACCGCGCTGACGCTCTACACCGCGGTGACGCAGGCGTTCGCGATGGGCATGCTGTTCCTGCTCGCCGGCTTCACGACGACGCCGGCCTACGACCAGCGCCGACGCGCGGCTTCGTCGTCGACCGGCTGTGGCGCTACGGGATCCTTCGTCGCGTTCGCGCTTGCTGCTCGACCCGGTCACGGCCGCACTCGCGCGCGCCGAATCGCAGGCCGCGTTCTTCGTGCTCGTGGCCGCGCAATGGCAGAAGGCCGCGTGGACGCCGGGCCTGATGTACGCGCTGGTGCTGCTCGCGTTCGCGCTCGCCTATGCGGGCTGGCGGCAACGTCATCCGGCGCGTCGCGCGCGACGTGCGCCGCTGCCGCGGCATGGCACGCGTGCTCGCTCTATGCGCTCGGCGTCGGCGTGGCGACGTTCTGCGTGCGCCTCGCGTGGCCGGTCGGCGTCGACCTGGCCGGCGTGCCGCTCGCGGCTTGCGCGCTGTACGCGCTGTTGTTCGTCGCGGGCTGCATCGCGTGGCGACATCGCTGGCTGGAGCGCGTCGACGCCGGCTATGTCCGGCCGTGGCTGGTCGCGGCAATCGTCGCCGTCGTCGCGCTGCCGCTCGCCTATCTCGCCGTGCAGGCGCTGTGGCCGGGGCCGCGTCGCATTCGACGGTGGATGGCACATCGCGACGATCGTGTACGCGCTGTGGGAACCGTTCGTCGCGTGGGGCATCGTCCTCGCGCTGCTCGTCGCGTTCCGCACGCGCATCACGCCGACGCGCTGGCAGGGACTCGGCCGGCGGGCGTATGCCGTGTACGTGCTCCACCCGCCGATCGTCGTCGGTCTCGCGCGGCTCGTCGCCGGCTGGCCACTGCCGGATCTCGCGAAGTTCGTGCTGGTTGCCGCAGCGGGATGCGCGCTGCTCGTCGTGCTCGCCGGCGCGCTGTTGCGCGTCCCCGGCATGCAGCGCGTGCTCTAGCGGTCGAACACGACGACCTGGCGCACGGCGCGGCCGTCCTGCAGCCGGTCGAAGCCCTCGTTGATGTCGTCGAGCGCGAGCGTGCCCGACAGCAGGCGCTGTACGGGCAGCCGTCCTGCCGGTACAGCGCGATGAAGTGCGGGATGTCGCGCGATGGCACGCACGTGCCGACGTAGCTGCCTTTGATCGTGCGTTCCTCGGCGACGAGGTTGACGGCCGGGACCGCGAACGTCGCGGCCGCAGGCGGCAAGCCGGCGGTCACCGTCATGCCGCCGCGCCGCGTGACCCGGTAGGCGAATTCGAGCGCGCGCACGGACCCGGCGAACTCGAACACGAACTCGGCCCCGCCGCCGGTCAGTGCACGCACGGCGTCCGCCGCGTCGGCGGCGCCGGCGTTGACGGTGTCGGTGGCGCCCAGCGTACGCGCGAGCGCGAGCTTGTCGTCGGCGAGGTCCACGGCGACGATCTGCCGCGCGCCGGCAGCCACGGCGCCCAGCACCGCCGCAAGACCGACCCCGCCCAGGCCGACGACGGCCACGGATGCGCCCGCGCGCACGGCCGCGGTGTTGACGACGGCGCCGACGCCGGTGAGCACCGCGCAGCCGAACAGCGCCGCGTGCACGAGCGGCACGTCCGGATCGATGCGCACGACGGAGCGGCGCGACACGACGGCGTAGTCGGCAAAGATCGAGCAGCCCAGGTGGTGGTTGACCGGCGCGCCGTCGCGCGTGAGCCGGCGCGTGCCGCCGAGCAGCGTGCCCGCGAGGTTCGCCGCCGCGCCGGGTTCGCACAACGCGGGACGGCCCTCGGCACGGCGCGCAATGGCCACAGCTCGGCACGAACACGACGACGACGTGATCGCCGACCGCGAGGTCGTCGACGCCCTCGCCCAGCGCGTCGACGATCGCGGACGCCTCGTGGCCCAGCGCCATCGGCAGCGGGCGCGGGCGGTCGCCGTTGATCACCGACAGGTCGGAATGGCACAGCCCCGCGGCCGCGACGCGCACGCGGATTTCGCCGCGGCCCGGCGGCGCGAGGTCGAGTTCCGCGATCGCCAGCGGGCGCGACGTTGCATATGGGCGCGCAGCACCCATTGCGGACAGCACGGCGGCACGGGTCTTCATCGGCGGGCTCGCGTCACGATTTGAACGCGTGATGGTAATCCACGGCGCCTGCCGCGCCGCATCGGGCAATGCGACCGATGCCACGGCCGCCAGCGAACACCCCGGTGCCGCCGCCCGGCGGCGGTCCGCGGCGGCGTCCGCTCGGGCCGCCGCCCAAGCGCGCGAGCGCGTCGGCGCGCTGCGCAACCTGCCACCGTTCCTGAAGCTCGTGTGGCAGGCGAGCCCCGGCCTCACGCTGTTCCAGTGCGTGCTGCGTGCCGGCGCGCGCTGATTCCGGTCGCGACGCTGTACGTCGGCAAGCTGATCATCGACGAGGTGGTCATGCTGTCGCGCGTGCCGCACGCGGACGAGACGCTGCGCACGCTGCTGCAGTCGGGGACGCTCGACCACCTGGTGATGCTCGTCGCGATGGAATTCGGCCTCGCCGTGCTGTCCGACGCCAGCGGCCGCGCGGTCGCCTACATCGATTCGCTGCTGTCCGAGCGCTTCAGCACGCGCGCGAGCCTCAAGCTGATGGAGCACGCGGCGACGCTGGACCTCGAGGACTTCGAGGACGCGCGAGCTGCAGGACCGCCTCGAGCGCGCGCGCCGACAGACGGCGGGCCGGATGACGCTGCTGGGCCAGCTGATGGCGCAGGCCCAGGACGCGGTGACGGTGGCGAGCCTGTGCGTCGGCCTCGTCGTGTTCGCGCCGTGGCTGATCGTGCTGCTGCTGATCGCGCTCGTCCCCGCGTTCGTCGGCGAGGCGCATTTCAACGCGCAGAGCTATGCGCTGGACTACGCGCGCACCGCCGAGCGCCGCGAGCTCGACTACGTCCGGCAGACGGCCGCCAGCGCCGACGGCCAGGAAGTGAAGATCTTCGGCCTCAACGC
>JBGAIC010000120.1:0-4182 GCA_044225845.1 Casimicrobiaceae bacterium | reverse complement strand
GGCGTACTCGGGCTCCCATTGGTCGATCACATCGAGGGCGACATATGGGAGGTGCGAACGCACACATCGGATCGGACTTCAACGACTTCCTTCGGGAAGAAGGCATCTACGAGGAAGTGGAGGCCGGCGCCATCAAGAAGGTGGTTGCGTGCATGATCGAGCAAGCCATGGCCGAGTCGAATGTGAGCAAGACCGAAATGGCGAGACGCATGGAAACGAGTCGCGCTCAACTGGACCGCTTGCTCGATCCCACCAATCAGTCGGTAACGCTGTCGACGATTGCGAGAGCTGCGAAGGCGGTCGGCAAGAAAATCTCGACCGCCTGGAGGATTTCCAGCAGCCGAAACTCGCCAAGTCAAATAGAGTCTGACCCCAATTAAATTTCCACCTGCGTCCCCAACTCGACGACGCGGTTCGTCGGCACGTGGAAGAAGTCGGACGCCTTGACGGCGTTCTTGGCCATCGACGCGAACAGCCGCTCGCGCCACATCGCCATGCCGGTGCCCACCGTCGGGATCAGCGTTTCGCGCGAGACGAAGAACGACGTCTCCATCATCTCGAACGGGAAGCCCTCGTGCGTCGCCTGCTCCAGCAGCGACGGGATGTCGGGCTCGTCCTTGAACCCGTAGTGCGCGATGAAGCGGAAGAAGTCGCAGCCGAGCGGCGAGATCTCGATGCGTTCGCTCGCCTCCACGTAAGGCTCGTCGCGGATCACGATCGTCAGGAACACGACGCGCTCGTGCAGCACCTTGTTGTGCTTCAGGTTGTGCAGCAGCGCGTGCGGCACACGGCGCGGCGTCGACGTCAGGAAGACCGCCGTGCCCTCGACGCGCGTCGGCGGCGCCACCGCGATGCCGTCGATGAAGTCCTTGAGCGGCAGCGTGTCGCTGTCGAGGCGATCGGCGAGGATTGCGCGGCCGCGCTTCCACGTCGTCAGCAGCGTGAACACGCAACCGCCGAGCAGCAGCGGGAACCAGCCGCCGTCCGGGATCTTGAGCGCGTTGGACGACAACATCGCGACGTCGATGATCACGAGCGGCACGGCGATCGCCAGCGCCAGCGGCGCCGACCAGTGCCAGAGGCGGCGCATCACGACGTAGATCAGCAGCGAGTCGATCAGCATCGCGAGCGTGACCGCGATGCCGTACGCGGCCGCCAGGTTGTCCGACGTGCGGAAGCCGATCACCAGCAGCACGACGGCCGCGAGCAGCGTCCAGTTGATGAAGGGCACGTAGATCTGCCCCATCGTCTTCTCGGACGTGTGCAGGATGGCGAGCCGCGGGCAGTAGCCCATCTGGATGGCCGCGCGCGTCAGCGAGAACGCGCCGGAGATCACCGCCTGTGACGCGATGATCGCCGCCGCGGCCGCCAGCACGAGCATCGGCACCAGCGCCCACGACGGCGCCAGCAGGTAGAACGGATTCCGGATCGCCGACGGGTCCGCGATCACCAGCGCACCCTGCCCGAAGTAGTTGAGCACCAGTGACGGCATCACGAACGCGAGCCATGCGCGGCGGATGGGCGTGGCGCCGAAGTGGCCCATGTCCGCGTACAGCGCCTCGGTGCCGGTGACCGCCAGCACGACCGCCCCGAGCGCGATGAACGCCGAGCCGGGATTGGACGTCAGGAACACGATCGCATACGACGGCGCCAGCGCCTTCAGCACGGCCGGCGATTGCAGCACCTGGTGCAGGCCCAGCAGCGCGAGGACGACGAACCACACGCACATCACCGGCCCGAACACCGCGCCGATCGTCGCCGTGCCGCGCTTCTGGAACATGAACAGCAGGATCAGGATCACCACCGATACCGGCACGACCCAGTGCGACATCGCCGGCGCAGCAACCTCGAGGCCCTCGATCGCGCCCAGCACCGTGATCGCCGGCGTGATCATGCCGTCGCCGTAGAACATGGCGGCGCCGAAGATGCCGAGCCCGAGCAGCCACCAGCGCAGGCGGGTGCGACGCTCGACGCCGCGCGACACGAGCGCCGTCAGCGCCAGGATGCCGCCCTCGCCGCGGTTGTCGGCGCGCATGATCAGCGTGATGTACTTCAACGTCACGATGATCACCAGCGCCCAGAAGATCACCGACAAGAGGCCCAGCACGTTGGCCTCCGTCAGCGCGAGGCCGTGATGCCCGGTGAACGCCGTGCGCAGCGTGTACAGCGGGCTGGTGCCGATGTCGCCGTAGACGACGCCGATGGCGCCCAGCACCAGCGGTGCCATCCTGCGCGGCGCGTTCGGATCGTGCGCGTCGGCGCTCATCGACCGGGCCGTCAGGCGCTCTCTTCGGTGCGGCGCGAGAAGCGGATGGCCAGTTGCTTGAGCTTGCGGTACAGGTGCGTGCGCTCGAGCCCCGCCTTCTCGGCGACGCGGCTCATGTTGCTCTGCTCGCGCGCCAGCAGTTGCTCGAAGTAGATGCGCTCGAACGCCTCGCGCGCCTCGCGCAGCGGCATCTCGAAGAAGCGCGCGGTGATCTCGGGTGCAACCGCCTGCGTGGGCGTCGCTGCCTCGCCGAGCAAGCGCTTCACGTGCTCGCTCGTGAGCTCGCCGCGCGTCAACGCCAGGTTGCCGATGACGCTGGCGAGATGGTCCAGGTTGCCGGGCCAGTGCGCGTTGGTCAGCGCGGCGAGCGCCGGCGGCGGCAGCGTGCCCAGCAGCGGCGCCGCCGGATCGGCCTTGGTCGCCTCGCGCCAGTAGCGCTCGATCAGCGGCGCGATGTCCTCGCGCCGCGCGCGCAGCGGCGGCATCATCACCGAGCCCGCCGACAGCTGCGCGAGCAGCGCCGCGTCGAACTTGCCTTCCGCCGCCAGGTTGCCCAGCGGCTCCGCGCTCGTCGCGACGAGCGTCACGTTGTGGCGCTCGAGCTTGCCCAGCAGGAATGCGAGGTGGCGCTGGTCGGCCTTGCTGTACTCGCCGATCTCGGCGCACCACAGCACGCCGTCGCGCGCTTCTTCGATGAGGCCCAGCGGATTGTTGGCGAGCTGCGCACCTTGCGTGATGGCGACGAACGGCGCGTCGGGGCTCTTCAACGCCTGCGCGGCGACGTCCTGGCCCGTGCCGGGCTCGCCCAGGATCAGGATGGGCTTGCGCGCGGCCAGGAGCTGCTCCAGCGCACGCTCGACGTCGGTCACCGGCTTGCTGGTGCCGAGCGTGGCGAGCGACACGCGCCGCGGCTCCTTCGTCGTGGCCGCCTTCAACGCGCGCGTGATCGTCGACAGGAGCTTGTTGAGACCGATGGGCTTCTCGAGGAAGTCGAACGCGCCGATGCGCGTGGCCTCGACGGCGGTCTCGATCGTCGCGTGGCCCGACATCATCACCACCGGCATCGTCAGCGAGCCCGAAGCCGTCCATTCGCGCAGCAGCGTCACGCCGTCCGTGTCCGGCATCCAGATGTCGAGCAGCACCATCGATGGCTGCGTGCGCGCCCGGTAGGCGCGCGCCTCGCTCGCATTCTCCGCCACTGCCACGCGATAACCCTCGTCCTGCAGGATCTCCGACAACAGCTCGCGGATGCCGACTTCGTCGTCGACGATCAGGATTTCCTTCGCCTGCGCCATCACCACCTCACGCGCCCGCCGACTTCGCGAGCGGAAACACGACCGTCACCCGCGCACCATGCGGAGCGACATTGTCCAGCACGACGCGCCCGCCGTGCTCCTCGACGATCTTCTTGACGATGGCCAGGCCCAGGCCCGTTCCCTTCGCCTTGGTCGTCACGTACGGCTCGAACGCGTGCGCGAGCACCGATGCAGCAAACCCCGGGCCAGCGTCGGCAACCGCGAGCTCCGCGTGCCCGTCGCGTTCGGCGAGGGTTTACCGGCGGCACACCCCTGGAGATGCTGCACTTAGCTGACGAGCTTGGCGTTCAAGGTGATGGGAACGCTGGCGAGGGCGCGCGAAATCGGGCAGCCTTCTTTGGATTTCTGGGCGAGTTCGTCAAACTTTTCTTGTGTGACGCCGGGAACCCTAGCTTCTACATTGAGGGTGATGCCATTGATCAACGGCCCTTTGTCATCGCGGCCAAAGTCCACGAGGGCAGTTGCGGTAACGCTTTCGGGTGGGAAGTTCGCGCCGGTCAATTGGGCCGAGAGGAACATGGCATAGCAGCCAGCATGGGCCGCGCCAATAAGTTCTTCGGGATTGGTCTGGCTGCTGTCTTCTTCAAAACGGGTTTTATA
>JBGAIC010000119.1:0-4677 GCA_044225845.1 Casimicrobiaceae bacterium | reverse complement strand
GTGGGCGCCCGCGCCGGGGTGCCACCAGCGCGGGATGGGACGCCTGTACCTGATTTAGAGTCAGGCGCCTTCGCCCTGGCGCGCGGCGGCGCAGCGGCGGACGCTTCGGCCTGGCGAGCGCGCTGCGCGGCGAGCAACGTCTTCAGGTCGCCGAGCCGCGCCATCGGGGATCACGCCGTTTCGAGGAAGGCCTCGGCATCGAGCGCCGCCATGCAGCCGGTGCCGGCCGACGTCACGGCCTGCCGGTACACGTGGTCCGCCACGTCGCCGGCGGCGAACACGCCCGGCACGCTGGTGGCCGTCGCGTTGCCTTCGGTGCCGCTCTTCACCTTGATGTAGCCGTTGTGCATCGCGAGCTTGCCTTCGAACAGCTGCGTGTTGGGCGTGTGGCCGATGGCGATGAACACGCCGTGCACGGGGACGTCCTGCGTGTTGCCGTGCGCGACGCTCTTCACGCGCGCACCGGTCACGCCGGCGTCGTCGCCGAGCACCGCATCCAGCGTGTGGTTCCACAGCACCTTCATGTTGCCGCCGTCCTTCGTCTTGGCCATCAGCTTGTCGACGAGGATGGCCTCCGCGCGGAAGCGGTCGCGGCGGTGGACCACGGTGACGTGGCGCGCGATGTTGGACAGGTACAGCGCTTCCTCGACGGCCGTGTTGCCGCCGCCCACCACCACGACGTCCTGCCCCTTGTAGAAGAAGCCGTCGCAGGTGGCGCAGGCGGAGACACCCTTGCCCATGAACGCCGTCTCCGACTCCAGGCCCAGGTAGCGCGCCGACGCGCCGGTGGCGATGATCAGCGCGTCGCATGTGTACTCGCCCGCGTCGCCCTTGAGCTTGAACGGGCGCGACGAGAAGTCGACGTCGTTGATGTGGTCGAACACGATGTCGGTGGCAAAGCGCTCCGCATGCTTCTGGAAGCGTTCCATCAGCGTGGGCCCCTGGACGCCATCGACGTCCGCCGGCCAGTTGTCGACCTCGGTGGTGGTCATCAACTGGCCGCCCTGCGCGAGACCGGTGATCAGCACGGGCGAAAGGTTCGCACGTGCCGCGTATACTGCCGCCGAATATCCGGCGGGGCCGGAACCGAGTATCAGAAGTCGCGCGTGTTTGACGCTCATGGGTGCAAGGGGATCGGGAATGTTTCGATTCTAGCAATCGCATCCTTGACATGCGGTCCACGCCGCGGTGTCGCAAGGGACGCTTCGCGCGATGCCGTGACTTCCGGGAGGCGCACCCGCGCCGGTCACGACTCTGATATCATCCTTTGCATGAAGTTCACGCCACAACGGCATGATTTTCAATAGAAAGACTTCAGGCAATCAGCGCGCCTCCGCGCCGGTGGCGCGCTCGCCGCGCGCCACGCGGCTCATGCAGGAATCGTGGTGGCTGCTCGTGGTGGCGGCCATCGCCTATCTCGCGTTGATCCTCGCGAGCTATACGCGCAACGATCCCGGCTTCTCGTATTCGGGCCCCGAGGCGAGCGTGCAGAACCGCGGCGGCGTCGTCGGCGCGTGGCTTTCCGACCTGCTCCTGTATCTGTTCGGGCTGTCCGCGTGGTGGTGGGTCGTCGCAGGCGCTGTGCTGATCGCGACGTCGTACCGGCACCTCAGGAACCCGGAAGCGGAGCGCGACCATCCGTTCGTGATGGCCGCCGTCGGCTTCGGCCTCACGCTGTTCACCAGTTCCGCGATCGAGGCGGTGCGCCTGTGGCGCATGCCGGCGGCGTTGCCGCAGGCGCCCGGCGGCCTGTTCGGCGAATGGCTCGGCGGCCTCGCGACGCATGCACTGGGCTTCAACGGCGGCACGCTGCTGCTGATCACGCTGTTCGCCGTGGGCCTGTCGCTGTTCACGGGACTGTCGTGGCTGCGGCTGATGGAGCGTATCGGCGTCGCGTGCGAGCGGCTGGTCGACTGGGCGCGCAGGAAGCGCGACGAGCGCACCGATCGCATCATCGGCGCGCAGGCGGCCGCGGAGCGGGACGCCGTGTTCGAGAAGGCGCGCGAGGAGGTCGAGGAGCGCCAGCCGATCGTCGTCGTGCCGCCGGTGACCAAGGTCGAGAAGTCGGAACGCGTCGTGCGCGAGAAGCAGCGGCCGCTGTTCACCGACATGCCGGATTCGCCGCTGCCGCCGCTGTCGCTGCTGGAGGACGCGCCGCCGGCGTCGGAGACCGTGTCGGCGGAGACGCTCGAGTTCACGTCGCGGCTCATCGAGCGCTAGCTCGCCGACTTCGGCGTGTCGGTGAAGGTGCTCGCCGCGTATCCGGCCCGGTGATCACGCGCTACGAGATCGAGCCCGCGGTCGGCGGAAGGGCGCGCAGATCGTCAACCTGGTGAAGGACCTGGCACGCGCGCTGTCGGTGATCTCGATCCGCGTCGTCGAGACCATTCCCGGCAAGTCGTGCATGGCGCTGGAGTTGCCCAATCCCAAGCGCCAGATGGTGGCGCTGACCGAAATCCTGTCGTCGCAGATCTACCACGATGCGCCAGGCAGCCTGCCGCTGGCGCTCGGCAAGGACATCGCGGGCAAACCGGTGGTGGCGGACCTCGCCAAGATGCCGCACCTGCTGGTGGCGGGGACGACGGGCTCCGGCAAGTCGGTGGCCGTCAACGCGATGATCCTGTCGCTGCTCTATCGCGCGGAACCGCGCGACGTGCGGCTGATCCTGATCGACCCCAAGATGCTGGAGCTGTCGGTCTACGACAACATCCCGCACCTGCTGGCGCCCGTCGTCACCGACATGAAGCTCGCGCCGAACGCGCTCAACTGGTGTGTCGGCGAGATGGATCGGCGCTACCGGTTGATGAGTTCGCTGGGCGTGCGCAATCTCGCCGGCTACAACAGCAAGGTCGAGGCGGCGAAGAAGGACGGCAAGCCGATCCTCAATCCGCAGACGCTGACGCCCGAGGCGCCCGAGCCCCTGGAGCCGATGCCGCTGATCGTCGTCGTCGTCGACGAGCTCGCCGACTTGATGATGGTCACCGGCAAGAAGATCGAGGAGCTGATCGCGCGGATTGCGCAGAAGGCGCGCGCCGCCGGCATCCACCTGATCCTGGCGACGCAGCGGCCCAGCGTCGACGTGATCACCGGCCTCATCAAGGCCAACATCCCGTCGCGGATCGGCTTCCAGGTGGCCAGCAAGATCGACTCGCGGACGATCCTGGACCAGATGGGCGCCGAAGCTCTGCTGGGCCAGGGCGACATGCTGTACCTGCCGCCGGGCACCGGATATCCGATCCGCGTGCACGGCGCGTTCGTCTCGGACGGCGAAGTGCACCGTGTCGTCGAATACCTGCGGAACCAGGGCGCGCCGCAATACGTCGAAGCGATACTCGCCGGCAACGGCGGCGGCGAGGAAGGCGGCGACCTCGCGTCCGGCGAGGGCGGCGGCGACGGCGAGGCGGATCCGCTGTACGACCAGGCGGTGGCCGTGGTGCTGAAGACGCGCCGGCCGTCGATCTCGCTGGTGCAGCGGCACCTCCGCATCGGCTACAACCGCGCCGCGCGCTTGATCGAACAGATGGAGAGGTCGGGATTGGTATCCGCGATGCAGACGAACGGGAATCGGGAAGTGCTGGTGCCGGCCGGGAAGGCGGACGCATGAGGGTGCGCAACGGGTTGTGGCGCGCCGCGCTTGCCGTGATGTCGGTGGGCACGATGGCGACGGTCGCGCTCGCCGGTCCGGTCGAGCGCTATCGCACCGGCGCCGAGTTCTGCCCGCGCGATCGCGTGGCCAGCGCGCCACGGCTCACGGAAAAGGAAATCGACGCGCGCGCCATCGCGCTGCTGCCCGACCTGTGCAAGCCGTCGACGTTCGTCACCGCCTGCGATGCCGAGCCGGAGTTGATCAACGACCAGTGGCGCGTCTACGTCCAGCAATACAAGCTGCGCGACGGCGTCGTCGACCACGGCGGCCTCGACCATTCCTACGTGATCCTCGATCCGGTGGGCAACTGCATCGCGAACATTCCCGGCACGCCGCTCGGGGCTTTGCATTGATGGCGCGCGTCGCATGGCGTTCATGCGCGGCCGCCGTCGCCGCGTTCGCGTTCGCGCAGGCCGCCTGCGCCGCCGGCATCGACCAGCTGCAGGCCTTCGTCGACGGCACCAAGAGCGCCAAGGCGACGTTCCAGCAGGCGACGACGGATCGCGTCGGCCGCACCGTGCAACGCGCCAACGGAACTTTCGTATTCGCGCGGCCCGGCCGCTTCCGCTGGACCTACGACAAGCCGCTGGACCAGCTGATCGTCGGCGACGGCGAGCGCGTGTGGATCCTGGACCGCGACCTGAACCAGGTGATCGTGCGCAAGATGGGCGATGCGCTGGGCGCGACGCCCGCCGCGCTGCTGGCCGGCGACAACACCCTCGAGAAGAACTTCACGCTCGTCGACGGCGGCAACGCGGAAGGCCTCGAGTGGGTCGACGCGACGCCGAAGAGCGTCGACTCCGGCTTCACGCAGGTGAAGATCGGCTTTCGCGACAAGCTGCCGCGGACGATGTTGCTGACCGACAGCTTCGGGCAGACCACGCGCCTCACGTTCGACGCGATCGAGCGCAATCCGGCGCTCGCCGCGGATGCCTTCCGCTTCACGCCGCCGGCCGGCGCCGACGTGATCGGCGAGGCGAAAAGCGCAGGCGGCAAGGCCGCCAAGTAGCGCCGGCGTCCCGCGCCGCCGA
>JBGAIC010000118.1:0-4363 GCA_044225845.1 Casimicrobiaceae bacterium | reverse complement strand
CGACTATCCTGAGCGTTACCGCGCGTCGTGGGTCCACGAGGACCTGTACAAGGTACGCAACGTGAAGCCCGGCCTCAAGTGGGGCATGTGGCTCGGCACGCTGCATGGCGGCGTCCACATGTGGCTGAATTCGATCGGCCTGGGCGCACTGGTGCCGTGGACGCTGCATCACGGCAAGCCGGACAACGATGCGCTGAAGCCGGCCGCGTCGATGCCCAGGATCGCGTATCCGAAATACGACGGCGCGCTGACGTTCGACAAGCTGTCGTCGGTATTCCTGTCCAACACGAATCACGCGGAAGACCAGCCGGTGCACCTGCAGCTGCGCGATCCGGCGATTCCCGTCGCCGTCAACTTCGCGGAGTACGCGGGGCCCGAGCAGCGCTACTGCCCCGCCGGCGTCTATGAATTCGTGAGGGAAGGCGACCGCGAGCGGCTGCAGATCAACGCGCAGAACTGCGTCCACTGCAAGACCTGCGACATCAAGGATCCGCGCCAGAACATCCACTGGGTGCCGCCGGAAGGCGGCGGCGGGCCCAATTACGTGGACATGTGACCGCGCCGGTCGCCCTGCGGCGGCGCGATCAGCTGCGCACCGCCGGCCACAGCCACGCCGCGCCGCGCACGCCGCTCGAATCGCCGTGCACGTGGCGTACGAGCCGCGTGTCGACGCGGTCCGAGAACACCCAGCGCTGCCACAACTGCGGGATACGCTCGTACAGCGCGTCGACGTTGGACATGCCGCCGCCCAGCACCACGACGTCGGGATCGAGCACGTTGATCACGTGGGCCAGTGCGCGCGCGAGCCGGTCCTCGTAGCGCGCGAGCGTCGCCACGGCGCCCGCCTCGCCGGCCAGCGCGGCTTGGGCGATGTCGAAGCCCGCGAGCGCCTGGCCGGTGACTTCGCGGTGCTCGCGCTCGAAGCCGGTGCCCGACAGGAAGGTCTCGATGCAGCCGTGCTGGCCGCAGAAACACCGCGCGCCGGGGCGCTCGTCGTCGCGCGGCCAAGGCAGCGGATTGTGGCCCCACTCGCCGGCGATGCCGTTGGGGCCGTCGAGCACATGGCCGTCGATGACGATGCCCGCGCCGACGCCGGTGCCGAGGATCACGCCGAACACGACCTGGGCGCCCGCCCCTGCGCCGTCCGTGGCTTCCGACAGCGCGAAGCAGTTCGCGTCGTTCGTGAGGCGTATGGGTCGCTCGAGCCGCGCCTCGAGGTCCGCGACGATCGGCTTGCCGTTCAGCGCCACCGAGTTAGAACCGCGCAAGAGGCCCGTCGCGCGCGAGACGGAACCGGGCGTGCCGATGCCCACGCTCGCGCTGCCGGGTACCAGCGCCAGGTCGCGCTCGGCGCCATGGACCAGCGCCGCGATCGCGTCCAGCGTCGCCGGATAGTCGCCGCGCGGCGTCGGCTGGCGGCGGCGCAGCAGCTCGCGGCCGCGGCCGTCGAGCACGATGATTTCGGTCTTGGTGCCGCCCAGGTCGATGCCGATGCGTGCGGGATGCATGGTGGATGTCGCGTGAATGCCGCTGGCCCGTGGACGTGACGCCGCACACGGTTGACGGCGCGAGAAGCCGTGCCGGAATATTACCCACCTCTCCGGGAGACCCCATGCTCACCACCGCAATCCGCCGCACGCTCACCCTCTGCGCCGCGCTGGCGCTGGCCACCGCCGCGCTGCCCGCCTTCGCGCAGGGCGCGCTGAACCTCTATTGCAGCTCACCGTCCACCGCGTGGTGCCAGGCAATGGCCACCGGCTTCGAGAAGGCCACCGGCACCAAGGTCGCCGTCGTGCAGAAGGCCACCGGCGAAATGCTTGCGCAGATCACGTCGGAGCGGCAGAACCCGCGCGGCGACATCTGGTGGGCGGGACCGGCGGACTCGTTCATCCAGGCCGCCGACGAAGGCCTGCTCGAAACCTACCGCTCGCCGCGCGTCGCCGAGTTGTACCCGTGGGCGCAGCGGGTGACCGAGATCTCGAAGGACCGCGTGTCCGGCATCTACGGGGGCATCCTGACGCTCGGCTACAACACGGAGATCGCGAAGAAGAAGAACTATCCGGTTCCCGCATGCTGGCGCGATCTGACCAATCCCGTCTACAAGGGCGACATCATGCTCGGCAACCCGACGGCGTCGGGCACCGCCTACCTGATGCTCGCGACGCTGGTGCAGGTGATGGGCGAGGATCCCGCGTTCGCGTACATGGCGCAGCTGCATCGCAACGTCGTCAGCTATGCGCGCTCCGGCATCGGCCCGATGACGGCCGTGAAGAACGGCGAGATCTTCCTCGGCAGCTCGGTGCTGCACGGCGTGATCAACGAGATCGTGCGCGGCTTCCCGGTGCTGCCCATCCTGCCGTGCGAAGGCGTCGGCTACGAGATCGGATCGATGGCGATCATCAAGGGCACGCGCAACCTGGACGCCGCGAAGAAGTTCGTCGACTGGGCGCTGTCGCCCGAAGGCAATGGCCTCGGGCTCACGGTCGGCGAGTACGCGATCCCGACGAACAAGGCGGTGCCGCTGCCGCCGCAGGTGCCCAAGATGACGGACATCAAGGTCATCGACTACGACTTCGTGCGCTTCGGCGAACCGGCCACGCGCAAGCGCCTGCTCGAGCGTTGGGAAAAAGAGGTCTACGCGCTGCCGCATTGACCGGCACGGGCGCCCCGCTGCGGTGATCGCCGGCGTCCTTCGCATGCGCGCGGCTGTTGCCTGGCTTGCCGCCGGCGTCGTCGCGATCGCGCTGCTCCCCTGGTATGCGCTGCCGGGCTCGGTGCTCGCACCGGGCTGGCTCGCGCACTGGGCCGCTCGAGATACGGCGCCCTTGCTGCTGCAGGCCGCGGTGCACGGGCGCGGGTGGCTGTGGGTGTGCGTGCCGGGGCTCATCGTCGCCGCGCTGGGACTGCAACCGCTGCTGCCGCCACGCGCGCGTTCGACGTTGCTGCTCGTCGCGGGGATCGGCGGCGCCTGCGCCACGCTGATGCAAGGCTTCGCGATCGCGCTGCCGGCGGCGGCCGGCGCGAGCGGCGCCTCGGGTGGCCAGCCGGGCTTCGGGCTCGGCGCCACTGTGCTGCTGGCGGTCTACGTCGCGTTCACGAGCCTGGGCCTCGCCGCGCGCGGCGCCTTCGACGGCGACGGCTTCGTCGCGGGTTCCGTCGTCGGCATCGCGGCGCTCGTCGCGCTCTTCACGTTCTACCCGGTGCTGCGCATCGGGGCTTCGGCACTCGGCGACAGTACCGGCGCGTTCGCGCCCGCGGCGCTCGTCGAACGGCTCGCGACAACCAAGATCTGGGGCTTGGGTTGCGTCGTCTCGCAGGTCCAGTGCGGCGTCGTCTGGAACACGTTGGCGCTGGGCCTCGCCTGCGCGGCGCTGTGCACGCTGCTGGGCCTCGCGTTCGCGCTGCTGGTGGCACGTACCGGCTGGCGCGGTCGCCGCGTACTGCGCGCGCTGGCGGTGCTGCCGATGATCACGCCGCCGTTCGTCATCGGGCTCGGCTTCATCCTGCTGTTCGGCCGCGCGGGGCTCGTCAACCACGCGCTCGAGGCGCTGTTCGGCCTCGAACCGGGGCGCTGGTTCTACGGCTTCACCGGTGTGCTCGTCGCGCAGGTGTTCGCGTTCGCGCCGATGGCGTTCCTGATCGTCGTCGGCGTCGTCGAAGGCGTGGCGCCTTCGCTCGAGGAAGCAGCGCAAACGCTGCGCGCGGACGCGTGGCGCACGTTCGTCGACGTGTCGCTGCCGCTGATGCGGCCCGGCCTGGCCAACGCCTTCCTGATCGCGTTCCTGGAGTCGATGGCCGACTTCGGCAACCCGATCCTGCTGGGCGGCAACTTCAACGTGCTGTCGACGGAGATCTTCTTCTCGGTGGTCGGCGCGTCGCTGCACCCGGGACGCGCCGCGGCGCTGGGCCTGCTGCTGCTTGCGCTCGCGCTGCTCGCGTTCGTCGCGCAACGCGCCGCGCTCGGCCGCCGCAGCTACGTGGCACTCGCCGGCAAGGGCGACGGCGGCTTTGCGGCGCCGTTGCCGGCCAGCGTGCGGCGGTCGATCGTCGCGCTGGCCGTTCCCTGGGTCGTGCTGACCATCGCGTTGTACGCGCTGGCACTGGGCGGCGGCTTCGTGCGGACGTGGGGCCGCGACTGGACGCTGACGCTTGCGCATTACCACACGGCGTTCGGCGTCGAATGGGCGCGTGACGGGCTCCTGTGGACGGGCGCCGCGTGGGGCTCGCTGTGGACCACCGTGCGCCTGTCCGCGCTCGCCGCGCCACTGACGGCCGCGCTGGGCCTCCTGTCCGCATGGGTGCTCGCGCGCCAGCGCTTCCGGGGACGCAACCTGTTCGAGTTCGCGACGCTGCTGTCGTTCGC
>JBGAIC010000033.1:0-38688 GCA_044225845.1 Casimicrobiaceae bacterium | reverse complement strand
TCGTCGCGGCATCGGTGCCGGCGCCGGGGCCGCGCGCCGCGGTCGTGCTCGCGCTCGCCGCGCTGTGGGCGTTGCGACTCTCGTTGTACATCGCGTGGCGTCGCCGAGGGCAGCCGGAGGATCGGCGCTACCAGGCCATCCGCGCGCGCAACGAGCCCCACTTCGTCGTCAAGAGCCTCTACCTCGTGTTCGGGCTGCAGGCAGTCCTCGCGTGGATCGTCGCGCTGCCGTTGATGGCGGCCGTCGCGAGCGACGCGCCCTGGCAAGCACTCGACGTCGCCGGCCTGGCCCTCGCCGCGTTCGGCGTGATCTTCGAGACCGTTGCCGACGCCCAGCTCGCGCGCTTCACCGCGGACGCCGCGCAACACGGCCGCGTGATGGACCGCGGGCTCTGGCGCTATTCGCGGCACCCGAACTACTTCGGCGAATGCTGCGTGTGGTGGGGCATGGGACTCGTCGGCGTGGCCGCGGGCGCGTGGTGGACGCTGGCGTCGCCGCTGCTGATGACCGCGCTGCTGCTGAAGATTTCCGGCGTCAGCCTGCTGGAAGCCGACATCGGCTCACGCCGGCCCGGCTATGCGGACTACGTGCGCCGCACGAATGCCTTCATCCCGGGATGGCCGCGACCGTGATCGGCACCCGCCTCGCACGCAACGTGGTCGCATGGTTCGACGCCACGGCCGCGGCTACGGATGCAACGCCCTCGACCAAGGCCCGCTCGCGCTGGTCGCGCATCGACGCGGCGCGCCTCGTGCCGTTCATCGCCATCCACGCCGGCTGCCTCGCGTTGCCCTGGGTCGGCGTGAGTACGACGGCCTTCTCCACGGCGCTCGCGCTGTACGCCGTGCGCATGTTCGCGATCACCGGCTTCTACCATCGTTACTTCGCGCACGCCGCGTTCCGCACGGGCCGCCGGACGCAGTTCGTGTTCGCGCTGCTCGGCGCCACCGCGGCGCAGCGCGGGCCGCTGTGGTGGGCGTCGCACCATCGCCACCACCACGTGCACTCGGACGAACCCGGCGACGCGCACTCCGCGCTGCACCACGGCTTTGCGTGGAGCCACGGCGGCTGGTTCATGGCGCGCGAGAACTACGCGCCGCGCCTGGAGCTCGTGAAGTCGCTGGCGCGTTACCCGGAGCTGCGCTTCCTGGATCGCTGGGACTCGCTGGTGCCGTTCGCGCTCGTCGGCGTGCTGTGGCTCGCGGGCGCATTGGCCGCGCGCTACGCGCCCAGCCTGCGCACGAGCGGCGCGCAACTCGTCGCGTGGGGCTTCTGCGTGTCGACGGTGGCGCTGTACCACGCGACGTTCAGCATCAACTCGTTCGCGCACCGCTACGGACGGCGGCGCTATGCCACCGGCGACGCGTCGCGCAACAACGCCTGGCTCGCGCTCCTGACGTTCGGCGAGGGCTGGCACAACAACCACCACCACTACCCGGCGTCGGCGCGCCAGGGTTTCTACTGGTGGGAACTCGATCTCACGTATTACGGGCTGTGCGCACTCGCCCGGATGGGCCTCATCCGCGACCTGAGGCCGGTTCCGGCCGCCGTCCGTGCCGACGTCGAGTGCGACGGAGGCCCGCGATGAACGTCCGCCCGCAACGCATCGCGATCGTCGGCACCGGGATCGCCGGCAGTGTCGCCGCGTACCGGCTGCACGCGGCCGGCCACGCGATCACCGTCTACGAAGCCGACACGCGCCCCGGCGGCCACACGCACACGCACGCGATCGAGGCGGCGGGCGGCGCACTGGCCATCGACACCGGCTTCATCGTGTTCAACGACCGCACCTACCCGCACTTCGTCGCGCTGCTGCGCGAGTTGGGCGTCAGCGCGCAGGACACGTCGATGAGCTTCTCGGTGCGCAACGACCGGCGCAACCTGGAGTACAACGGGACGTCACTGAACGGGCTGTTCGCGCAGCGGCGAAACCTCGTCGACCCGCGCTTCCTGGCGATGATCGCGGAGATCCTGCGCTTCCATCGCGTCGCACCGATGCTGTTGGCTGACGACACCGTGAACGACGTCGACACGACGACGCTCGGCGCCTTCCTCGCCGCCCACCGTTTCGGCGGCCGCTTCGTCGACGACTACCTCGTGCCGATGGGGGCGGCGATCTGGTCGACCGACCCCGCGCGGATGCTCGATTTCCCGGCGCGCTTCTTCGTCCGCTTCCTGCACAACCACGGGATGCTTTCCTGCACAACCACGGGATGCTTAGCGTCGACGATCGCCCCACGTGGCGGACGATCCGCGGCGGCTCCGCGCGCTATCTCGAGCGGCTGATGGCCCCGTGGCGGCATCGCGTGAGGCTGGGCGCGGAGGTCGAGCGCGTACAAAGGCTCGCCGACGGCGTGCGCGTCCACGCGCGCGGCCAGGCGGCCGAACACTACGACCACGTGTTCCTCGCCTGCCATGCCGACCAGGCGCTGCGGATGCTGGCCGATCCGTCGCGCGAGGAACGCGAGATTCTCGGTGCGCTTCCATACCAGCGCAACGAAGCGGTCCTGCATACGGACACGTCGCTGCTGCCGCGGCGCAAGCGTGCATGGGCTGCGTGGAACTACCACGTGGCGCAGCGTTCCGGTGGCGGCGTCACGCTGACGTACGACATGAACATCCTGCAGCGTCTCGTCGCACGCGAAACCTACTGCGTGACGCTGAACGCGACCGCCGACGTCGACCCGCGCAAGGTGCTGCGCACGCTCACATACGAGCATCCGCTGTTCACGCCGGCCGGCATTGCAGCACAGCGGCGGCATGCGGAAATCAGCGGCGTCCGCCGCACGCACTACTGCGGCGCCTATTGGCGCTACGGTTTCCACGAGGACGGCGTCGTCAGCGCGCGGATGGCTCTGCAGCGTTTCGAGGAGGCGGGCGATGCACAGCGCGCTCTATCACGGGTGGCTTGACCACCGCAGGCTGTCGCCGAAGCCGCACGCCTTCCGCGCGCGGCTGTGCATGGCCTACCTGGACCTGGCCGAACTCGACGACGTGTTCCGCGGGCGCTGGCTGTGGTCCACGCGCCGGCCGGCTCCCGTGCGCTTCGACCGGCGCGACTACCTGGGGCCGGCGGACGTGCCGCTGGACACGGCGGTGCGCGACAAGGTGGCGGGCGTGCTCGGCACGCGGCCGCGCGGACCCGTCCGGCTGCTCACGCACCTGCGCCATTTCGGCTACGTGTTCAACCCCGTGAGCTTCTACTACTGCTTCGACGCGGACGACCGCCACGTGGAGGCGATCGTCGCCGACGTCACCAACACGCCGTGGCGCGAGCGCCATGCTTACGTACTGCGAAACCGTGCGGTCGCGCCCGGGCCCTGGCTGCGGGCGGAAAGCGTCAAGGCGATGCACGTGTCGCCGTTCCACCCGATGGGCCTCGCCTACGACTGGAAGCTCGGCACTCCCGGCGCGGAACTCGTCGCGCACATGACGCTGCGCCCTTCCACGACGACCAGCGACGCGCAGCCGATCTTCGGCGCGACGCTGGCGCTGGAACGCAGGCCGATCACCACGGCGTCGCTCGCATGGGCGCTGGCGCGCTATCCCGCGATGACGGCGCAGGTGATCGCCAACATCCACTGGCAGGCGCTGCGGCTGTGGCTGAAGGGCGTGCCGGTGCACGACCATCCGCCACCGCCGGCGCACGCAGCCAGGGCCACCGTCGCCGTTCGAACCACCGGAGATCACGCGATGACCCACGACGCCACCACCCTCGCCCACCGCGCGACGCTGCGCGAGAAGGCGGCCGCGCGGCGCGATGGCGCGCTCGAGCGCGGCCTCGCATCGCTCGCGGCACGCGCGCTGCACGCCCGGCTTGGCGCGCTCGCGCACGGCGTCGTCACGCTCATCGACAGCGACCATCCCGTCGTCTACGGCCACGCTACCGAACGCTGCCCACTGCGCGCCACCGTGCGCGTCCGCGACCATCGCTTCTACACCGACGTCGCGTTCGGCGGCTCGGTGGGCGCCGGCGAGTCCTACATGGCCGGCGACTGGACGTGCGACGACCTGCCCGCGCTGATCCGTATCCTGGCCGTCAACCGCGGCGTGCTCGACGGCCTCGACGAGGGCGGCCTCACGCGCGTCGGCGAATGGCTGCGGCGCGGACTGCACGCGCTGGCACGCAACACGCGCGACGGCAGCCGCCGCAACATCGCCGCGCACTACGACATCGGCAACGACTTCTTCGAGTGCTTCCTCGACCCATCGATGATGTACTCGTGCGCGTACTACGAGACGCCGACGATGTCGCTCGCCGACGCGCAGTACGCCAAACTCGATCGCCTGTGCCGCAAGCTTGCGCTGGGCCCGCAAGATCACCTGCTCGAGATCGGCACCGGCTGGGGCGCGCTGGCGCTCCACGCGGCGCGGCACTACGGCTGCCGCGTGACGACGACGACTATCTCCCGCGAACAGCACGCGATGGCCCGCGAGCACATCGACCGCGGGGGACTCGCCGATCGCATCACGCTGCGGCTCGACGACTATCGCGACCTGGACGGCCGCTACGACAAGATCGTGTCGGTGGAGATGATCGAGGCCGTCGGCCACCAGTATTTCGACACGTTCTTCGCCACGTGCGCACGGCTGCTGGCACCCGGCGGCGCGATGGCCTTGCAGGCGATCACGATCGCGGACCGCCAATACGAAGGCGCGCGCGATTCCGTCGACTTCATCAAGCGTCACATCTTCCCGGGATGCTGCATCCCGTCGCTCGGTGCGCTGACGGCGTCGATCACGCAGGCGACGGATCTGCGCGTCGTCGACGTGGAGGACATCGGCCCGCACTACGCGACGACGCTCTCCGCGTGGCGCACCAACCTGCACGCGAATGCCGAGCGCATCCGCGCGCTCGGCTACCCCGACGCGCTGTTGCGGATGTTCGACTTCTACCTCGCGTACTGCGAAGGCGGCTACGCCGAGCGCGCGCTGTCGAACGTGCAGATGGTGTTGCAGGACGCGGCGGCCGGCAACGCGCCGCCGGCGCGCGTCGCGTAATCGTCAGACCAGCGCCGCCATCGCCGCCGCCGCCGCGCGCACGGCACCGACGCGGCTCACCGCATCCTCCAGCGTGACGCGCGCCACCGGCGCGTGCATGGCGATGGCCGCGCGTGCCCCCCGCTCGCTCCTTACCGGCGCCGCAATCGCCACGAGTCCCGCGATGAACTCCTCGCGATCGGTCGCATAGCCCTGCGCGGCGATACGGTCGCATTCGTCGCGCAAGGCCTCCGGCGTAGTCATCGTCTGCGCGGTCATCCGCGGGAGGGGAAGCCGCGCGATCAGCGCATCGCGCTCCTCGCGGGGCATCGTGGCCAGGAACAGCTTGCCGCTGGCCGTGCAATGCAGCGGCACGTGCGAGCCCACGTCGAGCGTGAGGCGCAGCGGCCAGTCGGCCTCGACTCGATCGAGGTACAACACGCTCGAACCGTCCTGCGTCGTGAAGTTGCACGTCTCGTTGACCTTGGCGACGAGATCCGCGAGCACCGCATGGCGCTGCGCGCGCAACGCGTCGCCGTTCAGCGCGGCGAGCGCCAGCCGGCGCAGCGCGGGCCCCGTGACGAACTTGCGATCGTCGACGTCGCGCATCGCATAGCCCGCCGCGACCAGGTGCTCGGCCACGCGATGGACGGTGGCCTTCGCGAGTCCCGCCTGGAGCGCGACGTCGGTCAGCGCCATCGGCCGGCCTTCGTCGGCGAGCACGTTCAGGATGCGCAGTGCGCGGGCGATGGCACTGTCCGGCTCGGCGCCGCCCGGGTCGGTGGTGTCGACCGGGTCCCGGTACTCGCCGGAGCCACCGGCTTCGGGGTAGCGTGCGGAGGCCATGCGTCAACTATACAAAAAATGGAACATTGTGTTCCGAAAACATTTGGCCTAGGATGCGTCGATCGGCGGACCGTTGCACAAATGCACACATCCCCGGACGGCGACCCGCCGCAGATGCGGGCGCACCCGTGGTAACGAAGCGCGCAATCCGGAGGACCTCGCAAGGGGATCGCGCATGGCGGATACGTACGACTACATCGTCGTCGGGGCCGGTTCGGCCGGCTGCGTGCTGGCCGGTCGCCTGTCCGAGGACCCGCAGACGCGCGTGCTGCTGCTGGAAGCGGGGCCGCCCGACCGCTCGCTGTGGATCCACCTGCCCATCGGCTACGGCAAGACGATGTGGAGCGAGCGCTACAACTGGCGCTTCTACACGGATCCCGACCCCAACATGCACGACCGCCGCGTGTACTGGCCGCGCGGCAAGACCCTCGGCGGCTCGAGCTCGATCAACGGCCTCATCTACATCCGCGGCCAGCGCGAGGACTACAATCACTGGGCGTCGCTCGGTTGCACGGGCTGGAGCTATGACGACGTGCTGCCGTTCTTCATCCGCGCCGAGGGCAACGCGCGCGGCGCCAGTCGCTATCACGGCGGCGACGGGCCCCTGAAAGTCTCGGACATCCCCGGCCGCCATCCGCTGATCGACGCGTTCGTCGCGGGCGCCAACACATTAGGCGTGCCCGGCACCGACGATTTCAACGGCGCCGCGCAGGAGGGCGCCGGTTACTTCCAGCTCACGACGCACAACGGCTGGCGCTGCTCGACGGCCGACGCCTACCTCAAGCCCGCGCGCGGCCGCCCGAACCTGGTCGTGGCCACCGACGCGCAGGCGACTTCGATCGTGTTCGAAGGCATGCGCGCCGTCGGCGTGCGTTACCGGCAGGCGGGACGCGACGTCACGGCGCGCTGCAACGCAGAGGTTCTGCTCAGCGCCGGCGCCATCCAGTCGCCGCAACTGCTGCAGCTTTCCGGCGTGGGGCCGGCTACGTTGCTCGGGCAGCACGGCATTCCGGTCGTGCATGCGGTCGACAGCGTCGGCGAGAACCTGCAGGATCACCTGCAGTTCCGCCTGGGCTACGAGTGCACCGAGAAGATCACGACGAACGACGACCTCAACTCGCTGTTCGGGCGCGTGAAGCTCGGCTGGCAATGGCTCGCGCATCGCGCGGGCGCGCTCGCCATCGGCATCAACCAGGGTGCATGCTTCATGCGCGTGCTGCCGGAATCGGCGACGCCCGACGTCCAGTTCCACGTCGCGACGCTGTCGGCGGACATGGCCGGCGGCGCCGTGCATCCCTGGCCCGGCTTCACGTTCTCCGTGTGCCAGTTGCGGCCCACGTCGCGCGGGCGCATCGCAATTACGTCGGCCGACCCGTTCGCGGCGCCTTCGATGCAGTCCAATTACCTCGACACCGAGCTCGACCGCCGTTGTGCCGTCGCGGCCGTGAAGGCGGCGCGCGCGATTGCATCGTCGGCCCCGATGGCGCGCTACGTGAAGCGCGAGGTCAAACCTGGGCCGGGCGTTGTCGACGACGCGGGCCTGCTCGACTGGTGCCGCGACGTCGGCGCCACGATCTTCCATCCATCCGGCACGTGCCGGATGGGCACCGATGCGAACGCCGTCGTCGATCCGCGCCTGCGCGTGCGGGGCCTGTCGGGCCTGCGTGTCATCGACGCGTCGATCGTGCCCACGGTGCCGTCGGGCAATACCAATGCACCGGTCGTGATGATCGCCGAGAAGGCGGTCGCCATGATCCGCGAAGACCAGAGGGGCGGCGGCCACGGCACGCCGGGCAATACCACAACAACGCGGCACAACATCCTGGAGGAGGCGTAACACCATGAGCACCAGCACGGGTAACGAACAGGCCATTCGCCGCGTGATCACGTCGGCGCTGGTTGGCGCAAGCATCGAGTGGTACGACTTCTTCCTGTACGGCGTCGTCGCCGGCATCGTCTTCAACAAGCTGTACTTCCCGAACAGCGATCCGTTCGTCGCCACGCTGCTCGCGTACACGACGTTCGCCGTCGGCTTCGTCACGCGGCCGCTGGGCGGCGTGATCTTCGGCCACTTCGGCGACCGCATCGGCCGCAAGACGATGCTGATCATCACGCTGATGATCATGGGCATCGCCACGTTCCTGATCGGCTTGGTGCCCACGTACGCGCAGATCGGCGTCGCCGCGCCCATCCTGCTGCTGCTGTTGCGCGTGTTCCAGGGCATCGGCCTCGGCGGCGAATGGGGCGGCGCCGTGCTGATGGCCTACGAGTACGCGCCGAAGGAGAAGCGCGGCCTCTACGCGTCGCTGCCGCAGATCGGGCTCGCGATCGGGCTGTGCCTCGCGTCCGGCGTCGTCGCGCTGCTGTCGTCGGTGCTGACGGACGCGCAGTTCCTGGCCTGGGGCTGGCGCATCGCGTTCCTGCTGTCCGGGATCATGGTGGCCGTCGGCATGTACATCCGGCTCAACGTGCAGGAGACGCCGGAGTTCGCCGCGCTGAAGGAGCGCAACGCCGCGTACCGGATGCCGTTCATCGAGATGCTGAAGCAGTACCCGCTGAACGTCATCAAGGGCATGGGCGCGCGCTATATCGACGGCGTGTTCTTCAACATCTTCGCCGTGTTCATCATCGGCTACCTCGTCAACACGCTGAAGATCTCGCGCACCGACGCGCTGCTGGGCGTGATGGCCTCCGCGCTGGTGATGATCGTCACGATCCCGTTCTTCGGCCGCCTGTCCGACAAGGTGAGCCGGCCCAAGCTGTATGCGGTGGGGTCGATCATCACCGCGTTCGCATCGTTCCCCGCGTTCTGGCTGATCAACCAGAGCGGCGGCAACACGACGCTCATCTGGCTCGCGATCGTCATCCCGTTCGGCATCTTCTACGCGTCGGTCTACGGGCCTGAAGCCGCGCTGTTCTGCGACCTGTTCGACGCCAAGGTCCGCTACAGCGGCATCTCGTTCGTGTACCAGTTCTCCGGCATTTTCGCGTCGGGGATCACGCCGCTGATCGCGGCGGCGCTGCTGCAGTCGGGGGGCGGGCAGCCTTGGCTCATCGCGATGTATGTCGCGTTTGCCGGGGTCGTGTCCGCGCTGTCGGCCTGGTGGATTGCGGCGGGGCGGGTGCCGGCGGATGAGGTTGCGCCGGCGGCGGTGGCGCGCGCTGCGCGCTGAAGTCACATGTGAGGCCGCGAAGTCCCCGGCTTCGACAAACTCCCGCCACCGGCGCACTTTGAATCGTCCCCACCAGCCAAAGGTGAGGAGGCTGCCGATCCCAGGGCTGATCTCGATGAAGTTGTAGTCTGGCCAAAGGTACTCGGCGTCCGAGTGCAGAAACGCGATCCAGCGAGCGAGCATTCGGCGACCCTCGGACGTAAACTCGTGACGACCCACCGCTCGGTGAGCGCGGAGATCGTCGTACAGGCGCCAAGCCATGCCCTGAACAGCGACGGCGCCGCGGTCTCGCCAATCAACCCGCACCGAATCGAGCCGGTCGTTAGTCCAGCGTTTGGCCGCATACCGTCTCAAGGCCAATGCCAAGCAACGACGAGAAGGCCGATGAATCATCGTTTTCGCCTAATGCGGGTTGGGCAGCGGCGTCGCGTCACTGAACGCCTGCATCTCCGGAATCACGACGTCGCCCGCACCCGGCCCCGCGGTCTTGACCTGCGCACCCAGCACCGTCGGATTGCGCGGATATGATGTACCGTCGAACACCAGCTGCCGCCACGACGCCTTGGTCCCGCCGCCGCCGATGGGCACAACCAGGTCACGCCATCCGGCACCAGTGGCGGCGCCTATCTTGATCGGCGTCTGCACCGGCCCGATCCGCGTGACCAACCGGTACTCCGGCCCGTTCTGAGCGAAGACCCACAGCGAGCACCCGCCCGTGCCGCACGCGCCGGGCCCGACGACGTAGACGAGCAACTCCGGCTGCACGTCGCCGTTCAGGTCGACCCACGCGGACATCGTCGACAGCGCGCCGCCGAAGTTGGCCTTGCGAATCGTGGTGACGACGTCGTCCGGCAACGGCGGTCCCGCGGCAATCGCGCGACCCTCGGGCAACAGCGCGCCGATCGTCGTAGCCAGCAGCAATGCCGAAAGCCATCCACGTGATTTCATGAGCTTCCCTCCTCGCGCGGCGTGCGCCGCGTCGTTCACAGCACGTGCCGCGGCGTTCCCGCGACAAAGAGCTCGATGTTCTCGACGAGCTGGTCCGCGAGCCCCTGCATCGCCTCGCGGCTCGCCCACGCGATGTGCGGCGTGAGGATGAAATTCGGCAGGTCGAGCTTCAGCAGCGGATTGTCGTCGGCCGGCGGTTCCTTCGTCAGCACATCGAAGCCGGCGCCGCCGAGCTTGCCGGACGTCAGCGCCGCCGCGAGCGCCGCTTCGTCGACGAGCCCGCCGCGCGCCGTGTTGATCAGCAGCGCCGTCCGCTTCATCGTCGCGAGTTCGGCCGCGCCGATGAGGTTGCGCGTCGTTGTGGTGAGAGGCAGGTGCAGCGTGACGACGTCGGATTCGCGCAGGATGTCGGCGATGCTCGCGGCCTTCACGCCCTCGCCCGGCTTCGCCTGCGGGTCGTAGCCCAGCACGCGCATGCCGAACGCGCGGCCGAGTTGCGCAACGCGTGCGCCGAGTACGCCCAGGCCGATCACGCCCAGCGTGCTGCCTTCGAGGTCGTGCAGCGGATGGTCGAGCAGGCAAAACGCGGTCGACTTCTGCCACTTGCCCGCCACAACGTCGGCGCGATACGCGACCAGGTTGCGGCGCAGCGCGAGCATCAGCATGAACACGTGCTCCGGCAGCGTCGCCAGCGCGTAGTTGCGGATGTTGGACACGGTGACACCGCGCGCCTTGGCGGCGGCGACGTCGACGCAATCGGTGCCTGTGGCAGCCACCGCGATCAGCTTCAGCTTGGGCAGTTGCGCCAGCGAAGCTTCGCGGATCGGGATCTTGTTGGTGACGGCGATCGTCGCGTCAGCGAGGCGGGCGACGACGTCGGCTTCGGCTGTTTTTTCGTGGTCGCGCCAATCGTGCGTGAAGCGCGGCGAACGCAGCTTCGCATCAAGGCTCGCGCGGTCGAGGAAGACGATGTGTTCCATGTCGCGGATGCTGATGGACGGCTTCGGCTTTGGTCAAGTACGGCGTGAGGCGCGGTCGTTGAAGTTCGCCCGGACTTCTGGCGGATGGTGCTTCGATTGCCTTAAACTGGTGGTCTCGCCGGCTATAGCGGAGCGTCAAATGGTTACCAAGGCACGCAAGGTCCCGCCCCCGCAATCGCCAGACCGCCCCTCGCTCAAGTCACTGCTACTTGCCGAGGCCCCACGCACCGACTGCTTGGTACGTCCCCGATCCGCGCACCCGCCGCTGACTCGACGCCACAAACCTGCAGCCCCGCGCTGACGGCCCGCGCGCTCGATCCATCAAGGATTTTGTCGGATCGCGGTGGCGTTACTTCGCCACCGGCATCGCAAACTCCGCACCCTTCGCAATGCTCGCCGGCCAGCGCTGCATCACGCTCTTCTGCTTGGTGTAGAAGCGCACGCCCTCCTCGCCGTAGGCGTGCGTGTCGCCAAACAGCGAACGCTTCCAGCCGCCGAAACCGTGCCAAGCCATCGGCACCGGGATCGGCACGTTGATGCCCACCATGCCCACCTGCACGCGGCGCGCGAACTCGCGCGCGATGTTGCCGTCGCTGGTATAGCAGGAAACACCGTTGCCGTACTCGTGCTCGTTGACGAGCTTCAGCGCGGACGTGAAATCCGGCACGCGGACGCAAGACAGCACCGGGCCGAAGATCTCGTCGGTGTAGATGCTCATCGCCGGCGTCACGTGGTCGAACAGCGTGGCGCCGGTGAAGAAGCCGTTCTCGTGACCCGCCACTTTGTGGCCGCGGCCATCGACGACCAGCGTCGCGCCTTCGTCGACGCCGCGCGCGACATAGCCCTCGATCCGCTCGAGCGCCGCGCGGGTCACGATAGGCCCCATCTCGGCCTCGCTGTTCATCGGCTCGCGGATCACGAGCTTCTTCGCGCGATCGGCGAGCTTGGGCATCAGCTTGTCGGCGGCATCGCCGACGAGCACGCCGACGCTGATCGCCATGCAGCGCTCACCGGCCGAGCCGTAGGCGGCACCGATCAGTGCGTCGACAGCCTGATCGACGTCCGCATCCGGCATCACGACGAGATGATTCTTGGCGCCGCCCAAGGCTTGCACGCGCTTGCCGAGCCCCGCGCCCGTTTCGTAGATGTATTGCGCGATGGCCGTCGAGCCGACGAAGCTCAGCGCGGCGACGTCGGGGTGATGCAGCAGCGCATCGACCACCACCTTGTCGCCCTGCACGACGTTGAACACGCCCGGCGGGAAGCCGGCCTCCGTCATCAGCTCGGCCATGCGGATCGACGCGGAGGGATCGCGCTCCGACGGCTTCAGCACGAACGTGTTGCCGCACGCGATGGCCACCGGGAACATCCAGCACGGCACCATGCACGGGAAGTTGAACGGCGTGATGCCGGCGACCACACCCAGCGGCTGTCGCAGCGTCCAGTTGTCGATGCCGGTGGACACCTGGTCCGTGTAGTCGCCCTTCAGCAATTGCGGGATGCCGCACGCGAACTCGACGATGTCGATGCCGCGCGTCACCTCGCCCTGCGCGTCGCTGAAGACCTTGCCGTGCTCGGCGCTGATCATCGCGGCGATGTCGTCGCGATGCGTGTTCATCAGCTCCAGGAAGCGCAGCATCACCCGCGCGCGGCGGATGGGCGGCGTGTCGGCCCAGCCCGGGGCAGCGGCGCGTGCGGCGGCAACGGCGCGGTCCACGTCGCCCGCTGAGCCCAGCTGCACCTGGCGCGCGACGGCGCCCGTCGCCGGGTTCCAGACGGCCTGCTTGCGGCCACCTTCCGCGGCTTGCGGGCGACCGCCCACGTAGTGGCCGATGTCGGCCGTGCTCGTGTATCCGACGCGCGTGTCCATGGCGCCTCCTTCGCTCGTTTATCTGGTGAATTTACACCTACGGGCGCAACCGCCCGCGGCGCGGTCACGCAACCCGCTGGTAATAGAGGTTCTGCGGGTGGCGGGCCTGCGCGAAGAAGAGCCACCGGTCCGCCACCAGGCCCGGCGCCTGCACCAGCACCGCGAGCCACCACGGCGCCGTCGCGCCGCTGGCCAGCGCCCACGCGATGCATGCCGCCGGCACCGCGAATCCGGCCACCAGCCCGATGATCTTCACGTTGCGTACCGTAGCCGCCGTCGCGTGATGGAAGAACTCGCGCGTGTTGAAGGCGCCGGCCGACATGCCCATCGAGATCTGGCGGATCGGCTTTGCCGTGATGCCGGTTGCGGATTGCAGCGTCGAGCGCGGCTTCAACGTCGCGTTGCGGCGCAGCGACAACACGCGCGCGACCAGCGCGAGCACGGTCACGGCCAGTGCGGACAAGCCCGCCGCAGCCAGCAACGGCGCTTCGGCGAGCGTGGACGCGAGCGCGCAGGCCAGCGTCAGTCCCGACGCGAGTCCGGTGAACGAGAACGTGACGAGCGTGAACGGGTGCGCCCATTCAGATATGAACCTGAGGCACGCGTAGATCATCGCGGTGCAAACCCACAGCGCGACCGCGAGCGCCAAGGCGATGAACGGCAGCCACGGCGAGCGCGTGCCTTGCGCAACGAGCCACGCCCACAGCACCACGGCAGCGATGAACGCGGGCAGCACGATCACCTCGCGCGAAAGCCATGACGTGCGCCAGCGCGCGGCGGCACGCCACGCGCGCTCGGGATGGCCCAGATGGAAGAACGACGCGACGAGCGCGACGACGGCGAGCACCGCCGCGCACGCGAGCGCGATCACCTGGTAGCCGCGCGACATCGGGATGTCGGAGAGCGCGGCGAGCGCCAGCGCGACGACGAGGCCCTGCGCCGTTCCCGACAGCGTCGTCAGGAACACGACCGAAAACGCCGGATTCATGGGGCCTTCGTGACCCGGCGCGGCAGGTAGTGGTTCGCCGGCTGGGTGTTCCACTCCGGCATCAGCGCATAACCGTCGCGTTCGCGGATGGCTTGCGCGACTTCCGATTGCGGATCATGGATGTCACCGAAGAGTCGGGCGTTGGTCGGGCAGGCCTTCACGCATGCGGGCTTGCGGTCGCCTTCAGCGAGCGACTCGTCGTGGATGCGGTCGACGCACAGTGTGCACTTGGTCATCACCTGGCGGCCTTCGTCCAGCTCGCGCGCGCCATACGGGCAGGCCCACGCGCAGTACTTGCAGCCGATGCACTTGTCGTAGTCGACGAGCACGATGCCGTCTTCCTTGCGCTTGTAGCTCGCGCCGGTGGGGCACACGGGCACGCAAGGCGGGTCCTCGCAGTGCAGGCAGCTCTTGGGGAAGTGGATCGTCTCGGTGGCCGGGAATTCGCCCGCTTCGTACGTCTGCACGCGGTTGAAGAACGTGCCGGTTGGATCCGCCGCGTACGCGTGCTGGTCCGTGAGCGGGCCGGCGGCGCCGCCGGTGTTCCACTCCTTGCACGACGTCACGCAGGCGTGGCAGCCGACGCAGACGTTGAGGTCGATGACGAGCGCGAGTTGCGTCATGAATTGGGGGAATTGGGGTCAGGCAACCGGGAAATGGGGTCAGACACCAATTTCCTCGCTCCCGGCTCCCGCCGAGTCTCCGTGGGTTCGCGGAAATTGGTGTCTGACCCCATTTCCCGGTTGCCTGACCCCAATTCCGCCGCTTCGCGGAAATTGGTGTCTGACCCCAATTCCCCGGGCGCAGGGAGATTGGTGTCTGACCCCCAATTGACGTGCGGCGACGTCTCGTCGCCCTCCGCCGGCCGGATGCGCACGCGCACGTCGTACCACCCCGCCTGCCCGGTCACGGGATCCGAGTTGCTGATGCGTCGCTCGCCGAAGGGCAACGTATCGGCGATCAGGTGGTTGAGCAGGAAGCCCTTGCGCGATTCGTCGGCTCCCGGCGCAAGATGCCACGCGCCGTCCGCCTTGCCGATCGCATTCCACGTCCACACGGTGCCGGGCTCCACCGCCTCGCTGTCGCGCAGCATGCAACGCACGCGGCCCCACGGGCTTTCGACCCAGCACCAGCCGCCGTCGGCGATGCCCGCCGCACGCGCGGTCGCCGGATGCACGAACAGGTAGTTGTGGCTGTGGATCTGGCGCAGCCACGCGTTCTGCGAATCCCACGAGTGATACATCGCCATCGGCCGCTGCGTGATCGCATTGAGCGGATACGCGTCGATGTCGGTGACGCCCTCCTCGAGCGGCGGATACCAGAACGGCAGCGGATCGAAGTAAGTCGCGACGCGCTCGCGCAGATGCGCGGGCGGCTGCCGCCCGGGCGACTTCCCCTGCGCGGCCAGCCGGAACGTCTGCAGCGAATCCTGGTACAGCGCGAGCTGCACGGGATCGTTGCGCTGCCGCCAGCCCTTGTCCTTCGCAAAGTCGAGGTAGGCGCGATTCCAGTTGCGCATGTACTGCATGTCGCGCGGCAGGTGGTATTGGAACACGCAGTTGTTTTCGGCGTAACGCTTCCATTGCTCCGGATTGGGCTCGCCGCGCAACGGCGACTCGCCATCCTTGCCGCGCCAGCCCATCAGGAAGCCGATGCCCGGCGCCGGCTGGAAGTTGACGACGAAGTCCGGATAGTCGCGGAACTTTCGCGAGCCATCCGCGTTGACGAAGGCCGGGAAATTGAGGCGCGTCGCCAGCTCGACGATCACTTCCTGGAACGGCCTGCACTCGCCGGTCGGCGGCACCACGGGGATGCGCACCGAATCGACGGGCCCGTCGAACTCCGAGATCGGCCGGTCGAGCATGCTCATCACGTCGTGGCGCTCGAGGTAGGTCGTGTCCGGCAGCACGAGGTCGGCGAACGCGACCATCTCGCTCTGGAACGCGTCGGCGACGACGATGAACGGGATGCGGTACTCGCCGTCGTCGGGATCGCGCGCGTTCAGCATCGCGCGCACGCCCTCCGTGTTCATCGTCGAGTTCCACGCCATGTTCGCCATGAAGATCATCAGCGTGTCGAGGCGATAGGGGTCGCCGTTGACCGCGTTGGTGATCACGTTGTGCATCAGACCGTGCGCCGACAGCGGGTGCTCCCACGAGAACGCATGGTCGATGCGGATGGGCGAGCCGTCCGGGTTGATCGCGAGCTCGTCCGGGCTGGCGGGAAAGCCCAGCGGCGCCGCGTTCAATGGTGTGTTCGGCTGGATCATCTCCGGCGAGTTGAAGGCGCGGTAGTTGGGCACGATGTGACGCGGATACGGCGCCTTGTGGCGGAAGCCGCCGGGCGCGTCGATGGTGCCCAGCACGCTCATCAGCACCGACAGCGCGCGCACGGTCTGGAAGCCGTTCGAATGCGCGGCAAGCCCGCGCATCGCGTGGAACGCGACCGGACGCGCCGTCGTGGTCGGATGCACCTTGTCCCAGGCGTCGGTCCATTCGATCGGCAGCTCGAAGGCCTGGTTCAGCGCCACGTCGCCCATCTCGCGCGCCAGCGCGACGATGCGCGCGGCCGGGATGCCGGTGACGGCGCTCGCCCACTCGGGCGTGCATGGGGCCACGCGTTCGCGCAGCAACTGGAACGAAGGCGCCACCGGCGTGCCGTCGTCCAGCGTGTAGCGGCCTTCCAGCGCCGGCTCGCAACCGTCGGCGATGCCTTCCGGATAGGCGTGCAGGATGCGCCCGCTCGTCTTGTCGAACACGAGCTTGTTGTGCGGGTTGCGCCCGTCGCCCGGCGGTCCGGCCGCGGGATCGAAGGCGAAGAGCCCGTCGCGCTCGCCACCGTCGAGCACGACGAGCTGCGGCGCGTTGGTGTAGCGCGCGAGGAACGCGCGGTCGATACGATCCTCGCCGATCAGCACGTGCAGCAGCGCCATGAACAGCGCGCCGTCGGTGCCGGGCTTGATGGGGATCCACTCGTCGGCGATCGCCGTGTACCCCGTACGCACCGGGTTGATCGACACGAAGCGCCCGCCGCGCCGCTTGAACGCGCTGATCGCGATCTTCAGCGGATTGCTGTGATGGTCCTCGGCCGTGCCGATCATCACGAACAGCTTGGCGCGGTCGAGGTCCGGGCCGCCGAATTCCCAGAAGCTGCCGCCGATCGTGTAGATCATGCCCGCGGCCATGTTCACCGAGCAGAAGCCGCCGTGCGCCGCGTAGTTGGGCGTGCCGAACTGACGCGCGAAGAGCCCGGTCAGCGCCTGCATCTGGTCGCGGCCCGTGAAGAACGCGAATTTCTTGGGATCCGTGGCGCGAATGTTCGCGAGCCGCGTCGTCAGGATCTCGTACGCGCGTTCCCAGGAGATGGTCTCGAACTCGCCGGCGCCGCGCTCGGTGCCCGGCTTGCGCAGCAGCGGTTGCGTGAGCCGCGCCGGCGAATACTGCTTCATGATGCCGGCCGAACCCTTGGCGCAGATCACCCCCTTGTTCAGCGGGTGGTCGGGGTTGCCGTCGATGTAGCGGACCTTGCCGTTGTCGAGATGCACGCGGATGCCGCAGCGGCACGCGCACATGTAGCAGGTGGTGGTCTTGACGTCGTGCGTCGCGGCCTGCGCCGGCGGCGCCAGCGGATCGTGCAGCGGCGCGCTGCCGAATTGCCGTGCGAACCAGTTCAGCACGAAGGCGCCCGGGCGGATTCGCGCGTTGCCGTTGCGCGCGACAGGGTGGCAGCGATCATGCGCGCCATCATAGCGGCTAACGTCTCGAGTTACAGGTTCTGGCGTTGCGGCGGCTCAGATTTCGAGACTCCGATCGCGCGAGTGATCGCCGTGCCGCGCACGGCGGGATTACAGTGCGCGGATGACCGCACACGACGCCGCGCGCCGTCGCTTCGTCCGCCACGCATCGCTCGCCGCGAGCGTCGCGATGACGGGTACCGCGACGGCGTGGCTGCAGGGCTGCGCGACGCCTGCCGCGGACGGCAGCGACGGCCCGCCCATTCCCGCGCCGGAACTCCACGTCGGCGATCGCTGGCACTACCGCTGCCGCGACGGCTTCCGCGACCCGGTCACCTGGGACGAGACGCACGAGGTGATCGCCGCCGGCCCGGACGGCCTGCGCGTGCGCGTCGTTGCCGCGGGGCCGACGATCGCCTATGAGCGCGTCGAGCAATGGGTCGCGCCGGGAATCGTCGCCGTCGGCGCCGCGATGGACTTCGAAGTCCGTCATTTCCGTCCGCCGATGATCCGCTACGACTTCCCGCTTGCGCGCGGCCGGACGTGGAACCAGTGGCTCGACAACGACAACGAGACGGCGCGCACGAGCGGCCGCTTCAACCGCTTCGGCCGCGTCGGCGGCACGCGTTCCATCGCCACGCCCGCCGGCACGTTCGACGCGGTTTCCGTCAACATCCTGATGACGATGGACGACGAGACGTTCTGGCGCACGGCGACGCAGTGCAACTACGCCGTCTGGTGGGCGCCGGGCGTCGGCGCCGTGGTCCGCGAGGAACGCGAGGCGCAATACCGCGAGAAGAGCGGCCTCGATTCGCCCACGATCCGGGCGCAGCACACGCTGATCGAACTGACGGCCTTCAGCCGTGCGCGCTGAGCAAGCCGCGCCGGTAGAATGACCGGCTCCGTTCAGCGCCGCGCGATCCGATGTCCATCACCACCGACGCACCTCCGGCTTCCGGCGTCCTGTTCGTCGTTGCGGCCCCGTCCGGCGGCGGCAAGAGCAGCACCGTCAACGCGTTGCTCGCGCGCGAGCCGGGCATCCGGCTGTCGGTGTCGTACACCACCCGGCCGCCGCGGCCCGGCGAGTCCGAAGGCTCGCACTATCATTTCATCGACGTCCCGCGCTTCATGGAGCTCAAGGACGCCGGCGAGTTCCTGGAGTTCGCCCACGTCCACGGCAACTGGTACGGCACGTCGGCCACGTGGCTCAAGGACCAGGTGGCGGCCGGCCAGGACGTGCTGCTGGAAATCGACTGGCAAGGCGCGGCCCAGGTCCGCAAGCTGATCCCGGATTCGGTCCACATCTTCATCCTGCCCCCGTCGGCGGCCGCGCTCAAGGAACGGCTGGAGAAACGCGGCCAGGACAGCGGCGAGGTGATCGCCGCCCGGCTAGCGGGGGCTTACGCCGAGATGGAACACTGGGCGGAATTCGACTATGTTATTATCAATCAAGACTTTGCAAGAGCCGTCGACGACCTCGCCGCCATCGTGCGCGCGGCGCGCCTGACGACCCGCCGACAGGGCGCGCGGCACATCAAGCTGCTCGCCGAACTGCTGCAGCCGCGCTGACGGCGCTTGGCTCCACCTTCACGAAGGACGCACCATGGCCCGCATCACCATCGAAGACTGCCTCGATCGCATTCCCAACCGCTTCGAGCTGACGCTCGCGGCCACCAACCGCGCGCGCCAGGTCACCTCCGGCTCGACGCCGCTGGTGGAGGCTGACCGTGACAAGCCCACCGTCATCGCGCTGCGCGAAATCGCGGCGGGCAAGGTGGGCATCGAGATGCTGCACAAGAGCGCCAGTTGATTCGGCCTGCGTAGAGCCCCAAGTGGCCTGACATGTCGGAAATCACGGAATTCACCCGACACCTAGGCCAGTACCTGCCCGAGACCGACGTCAAGCTCGTCGAGCGCGCGTTCGACTTCTCCGAAAGCGCGCACCGCGGCCAGTTCCGCAAATCAGGCGAGCCCTACATCACGCATCCGCTGGCGGTCGCCAGCATCCTGTCGCAGTGGCGCCTCGACGCCCAGGGCCTCGCCGCCGCGCTCCTCCATGACGTGATGGAGGACACCGCCGTCACCAAGTCCGAGCTCGAAGGGATGTTCGGCAAGCCGGTGGCGGAGATGGTGGACGGCGTCTCCAAGCTCGACCAGATCGCGTTCGACACGCGCGAGGACGCGGAGGCCGAGAGCTTTCGCAAGATGCTGCTGGCCATGGCGCGCGACGTGCGCGTCATCCTGATCAAGCTCGCGGACCGTCTGCACAACATGCGCACGCTGGACGCCATGGCGCCCCAGCACCGGCGTCGCATCGCGCGCGAGACGCTGGACATCTATGCACCGATCGCCAACCGGCTGGGCCTGAACGCGCTGTACCTCGAGCTGCAGGACCTCGCGTTCAAGCACCTGCACCCGATGCGCTACCGCATCCTGGCGCAGGCGATCAAGACGGCGCGCGGCAACCGGCGCGAGGTGATGAACCGCTTGCTGGAAGCCATCCGCAGCGCGATGGCGGAGGCCGACATCATCGCCACCGTCGCCGGCCGCGAGAAGACGGTCTATTCGGTCTACACGAAGATGCGCGAGAAGCACTATTCGTTCGCGCAGGTGTTCGACATCTACGGCGTGCGCGTGATCGTCGCCAACAAGACGACGTGCTATGCGGCGCTGGGCGTGCTGCACGAGAAGTACAAGCCCATCCCCGGCAAGTTCAAGGACTACATCGCCATCCCCAAGGCCAACGGCTACCAGTCGCTGCACACGACGCTGTTCGGCCCGTTCGGCACGCCGCTCGAGGCGCAGGTGCGGACGCACGAGATGCACCACGTCGCCGAGTCCGGCGTCGCCGCGCACTGGCTCTACAAGAGCGGCAGCGCGCTCGATCTCGCGGAGGCGCAGCGCGAGACGCACCGCTGGCTGGAATCGCTGCTCGAGATCCAGAAGGAATCGCGCGACCCGAAGGAGTTCATCGAGAACGTCAAGGGCGACCTCTTTCCGGATGAGATCTACGTGTTCACGCCCAAGGGCAAGATCATGGCGTTGCCGCGTGGCGCCACGGCGGTCGATTTCGCGTACGGCGTGCATACGGACATCGGCCACCACTGCGTGGCCGCGCGCATCAATTACGAGCTGCTGCCGCTGCGCACCGAGTTGAAGAACGGCGACCACGTCGAGATCCTGACGTCGCCGACGGCGCGGCCGAATCCGTCCTGGCTGTCATTCGTGGCCACCGGCAAGGCGCGCTCGCGGATCCGCCACTACCTCAAGGGCCTGCAGCAGAAGGAATCGGCGGCGCTCGGCGAGCGCCTGTTGTCGCAGGCGCTGCTCGCGTTCAAGGTGGAGCCGGACGCGATTCCGTGGGAGCGCTGGGAAGCGCTGGCGAAGGAATACGGCTCGAAGAGCCAGCTCGACATCCTGGCCGACATCGGTACCGGGCGGCGACTGTCGTTCGTCGTCGCGCAGGCGCTGACGCGCACGGGCCGCGACGACGGCTCCGGCGGCGGCGTGGGTACCAACCTCACGCCCGCGCCGAAGAGTGGCTCGCTGACGCTGCGTGGTGTCGAAGGCGTCGCGATCCAGTATGCGAAGTGCTGCCGCCCCGTTCCCGGCGACGCGATCATCGCGCAGTTCCGCAAGGGCCAGGGGCTCGTGGTCCACCTGCGCGACTGCCCCACGCTGCGCAAGCAGCGCGTCGATGCGAGCGAGCTGGTGGACGTCGAATGGGCCACCGACGTGAAAGGCGTGTTCGACGCCGGCATCCGCCTGCTGGTGGAGGACCGGCGCGGCTTGCTGGCCGACGTCGCCACCGCCATCAACAACGCGGAAGCGAACATCGACAACGTGTCGCTCGAGCGGCCCGACGGAGGCGCGGTGCTCGCGATGTTCTTCAGCGTGCAGGTGACGGACCGGCGCCACCTGGCGCAGGTGATGCGCGCGCTGAAACGCCTGCCGGAAGTGCGCCGCGTGACGCGGCCGAAGACCTAGGCCGCCTGCTTGCCCAGCAGCTGCTGGAGCTCCCCCGACTGATACATCTCGCGGACGATGTCGGCGCCGCCGACGAACTCGCCGTTGACGTACAACTGGGGAATCGTCGGCCAGTTGGCGTACTCCTTGATGCCCTGGCGGATGGCCGGGTCCTCGAGCACGTTGACCGAGAAATACTCGCGTACGCCGCAACGCTTCAGCACCTCGGCCACCGTCGCCGAAAAGCCGCACTGCGGGAATTGCGGCGTCCCCTTCATGTAAAGGACGACCGGGTGGGACGTGACCTGTTGCTGGATGGTGTCGTGGACGCTCATGGGCGGGCTCCTTGCAATGCCGCCATTTTACCCTCGCGGCGGCATTCGCGCAGGACACCGCCCCGGCCCGGAACCGGGCCTGCGGACACCTCGCCCGCCTACTCCTTCACCGCACCCGTGAGCCCCGAAACGTAGTACTCGACGAAGAACGAGTACAGGATGGCCACCGGCAGCGAACCGAACAGCGCACCGGCCATCAGCGGCCCCCAGTGGTAGACGTCGCCCTCGACGAGCTCGGTGACCACGCCCACCGGCACCGTCTTCACCTCCGACGACGAGATGAACGTCAGCGCGTAGATGAACTCGTTCCACGACAGCGTGAAAGCGAAGATGCCCGCCGAGATGAGGCCCGGCACCGCCAGCGGCAGCACGATCTTGCGCAGGATCTGCGTGCGCGTGGCGCCGTCGATCAGTGCGCACTCCTCGAGCTCGTACGGGATGCTCTTGAAGTAGCCCATCATCAGCCACGTGCAGAACGGGATCAGGAACGTGGGATAGGTGAGGATCAGCGCCAGGCGCGTGTCGAACAGGCCCAGCTTGAACACGATGGCCGCGAGCGGGATGAACAGGATCGACGGCGGCACCAGGTAGGCGAGGAAGATGCTCATGCCGGCGAGCCGCGCGCCGCGGAAGCGCAGCCGCTCGATCGCGTAGGCCGCGAGCACGCTGCATGCGATCGACACGAACGTCGCCACGACGGACACGAGCAGCGTATTCCACAGCCAGTCCGGATAAGCCGTCTCGAACAACAGCTTGTGGATGTGCGCGAACGTGGGGTTCTTCACCCAGAACGGATTGCCTTCGCGCGACAGCAACTCCGAATCCGGCTTGATGGCCGTCACCACCATCCAGTAGAACGGGAACAGCAGCACGATCAGGAATGCCATCAGCGGCAGCCACAGCGTGACGAGCCGCCGCGGCAGCGTCGTCAGGTAGTTCATGCCGGTGGTGTCGGTGGTGGCGGTTGCCGCGGCGCTCATCGATCGCTCCCGCCCTGCTGCCACGCGCGGCGCTGCAGGCCGAAGTACGACAGCAGGATGGCGGCCAGCAGGAAGGGCACCATCGCCGTCGCGATGGCCGCGCCCTCGCCCAGGTTGCCGCCGGGAATGGCGCGCTGGAACGACAACGTGGCCATCAGGTGGGTCGCGTTGAGCGGGCCGCCGCGCGTCAGCACGTAGATCAGCTGGAAGTCCGTGAACGTGAACAGCACCGAGAACGTCATGACGACGGCGATGATCGGCGTCAGCAGCGGCAGCGTGATGCGGCGGAAGCGCTGCCAGCCGGTGGCGCCGTCCAGCGCCGCCGCCTCGTAGAGCGAAGGCGAGATCGTCTGCAGGCCCGCGAGCAGGCAGATGGCGACGAACGGCACGCCGCGCCAGATGTTGGCGGCGATCACCGAGGCACGTGCAAGCCAGGGCTCGCCAAGGAAGTCGATGTACTCGTGGATCAACCCGAGCTTCACCAGCGCCCACGAGATGATCGAGAACTGCGAGTCGTAGATCCACCAGAACGCGATCGCGGACAGCGCCGTCGGCACGATGAACGGCAACAGCACGATCGAGCGGAAGAAGGACTTGAACGGCAGGTGCTCGTTCAGCAGGATGGCGAGCCACAGGCCCAGCGCGAACTTGATGATGCTCGCGACGATCGTATAGAACAGCGTGTTGAACAGCGCCAGCCGCACGAGGCTGTCGCCGATGATGAAGCTGAAGTTGTCGAAGCCCACCCACACGCCGGGGCGGCCGATCTTGGCGTCGGTCATCCCGAGCCAGGTGCCGAGGCCCAGCGGATAGGCGAGCAGCAATACGAGCAACAGTCCCGCCGGCAGCATGAACAGCGCGCCGAGCAGGTTGCGGTCGTCGAGCCAGCGGGACGACGCTCGCCGCGTCCGCGGGCCGCCGGGCGCACGGCTGCCCGGCGCGGTTGCGCGCGCGCCCGGAACGGGTGAATCCGGGCGCGCCGCCAACGTCAGGCCTTCTTCGCGGTCTTGCGGGCGGATTTCTTCGCCGTCTTCCGCGTCGACTTCTTGGCGGCCTTCTTCGCCGTCTTGCGCGTGGACTTCTTCGCGGCCTTCTTCGCGGTCTTCTTGACCGCCTTCTTGGCCGTCTTCCGCGTCGTCTTCTTCGCGGCCTTCTTCACCGTCTTCTTCGCCGTCTTGCGCGTCGACTTCTTCGCCGTCTTCTTGGCGGCCTTCTTCGTCGTCTTCTTCGCGCTCTTCTTCGCGCTCTTCTTCGCGGCGGCCTTCACCTCGTCCTTGCTCTTGCGCCGCATGTCCATCGCATGCGCGCGCGAGTATTGCTGGATGTCCTTGAACTTGCCGGTCTTGTCACGCACCGCGTAGAGCTTCTTGCCCTTCGAGCTGTACAACACCGTTCTTCTTGCTTTCTTGGCCATGACTATCTCCTGTCGGGTTGCGATCGCGTCAGCTGCACCACCTCATCGTCGGGCGGCGCATGCCGCGCCGGCAATGGTCGCGCCAATCGCGCGCGCTGTCCACCATCGCCAGCGCGAGTCACGCCGCCCGCGCCGCGAACGCGTGGCGCGCGGCGCCGGTCATCGCGCGCCGCGTTCCGTGGCTCCGTCAGACCTTGTAGTAGCGCTCCGCGCGCTGCTGCGCACGCTCCGCCGCTTCCTTCGGCGTCTTCGCACCGGACGCGGCTTCGGCCACCATGTTGGGGATGATGAAATCGGCGAGCGCGCCCGCCGACGCATAGCCCATCGTCCCCGCATAGCCGCCCGGCGTGCCGTTCTTGAAGCAGTCGCGATAGGGCGTCTTCTTGGGGTCGGCGGTCCAGAACGCGCTCGACTCGTAGGCCGCGAGCGGATGGCACACGTAGCCGATCGACGCTTCCTGCCACGGCACGTACTGCTCCTTCTCCATCATGAAGCGCAGGTATTCCTTCGCGGCGTTCGGGTACTTCGTGTACTTGAAGATCATCATCGGGAACACGAGGTTCAGCTCGCGCGCCTTGCCGTCGAGGCCCAGCGGGAAGAAGCCGTGCTGGATGTCGTCGGCGAGCGCCTGCATCTTCGGGTCCTGCGACGTTTTGGCGGCGTAATACACCGAGATGCCGTTGGCGGTCAGCGAGATCTGCCCGTCGAGGAAGGCCTTGTTGTTGTTCGGGTCGAGCCAGGACAACGTGCCCGGGATGAACGTCTCGTACAGCTGCTTGCCCGTCTCCAGCGCCGCGATCGTCTCGGGGCTGTTGATGACCACGTTGTTCTTGGCGTCGACGAGCTTGCCGCCGTGCGCCCACACGAGCCAGTGCGTCCAGCTCGAGTCGCCAGTGGCGTTGCCGAGCGCGAAGCCCGCCGGCGTGCCCTTCGCCTTCAGCGCCTGGCACAGCTTGACGAAGCCCGGGACGTCGCGCGGGAACGTGTCGAAGCCCGCGGCCTTGAGCATGCTCTGGCGGTAGACCATCGCGTTGCCCGCGGCGCCCATCATGATCGCGACCCACTTGCCGCCGTGCATCGCGTAGTCCTTGGCGATGGGGTACCAGCCGCCGTACTTCGCGCCGAGGTAGTTCGCCAGGTCGCTGACGTCGACCAGCTTGTCGGGATACTGGTGCGCGTCCTCCATCGTGCTGATGATGATGTCGGGGCCGCTGCCGACGTTGGCTGCCACCGCCGCCTTCGGCCGCACGTCTTCCCATCCTTCCTGGTCGACGCGCACCTCGATACCCGTGAGCGCCGTGAACTTCTTCGTGTTGGCGAGCCACACGTCCTCGTCGCCCTGCACGAAGCGCTTCCAGCGCAGCACGCGCAGCTTGGCGCCCTTCTCCGGCGTGACCTTCCACGTCTGCGCGGCCGCGTCGGTCGCCAGCAGCGCCGAGCCGCCGCCCAGCGCGGCCGTTGCCGCCACGCCGGCGGTCGTCTTCAGGAAATCGCGTCGCTTGAACTCGTCCATCCTCTCCTCCGTTGTGGTGGTGTTGCCGCTGTCGTTCTTCGTTACGCGGCGAGCCGGCTGCCGCTCGCCGCGTCGAACAGGTGGATGCGTCGCGCATCCGGCATGAGGCCCACGCGCTCACCGGGACGGCAGGCGACGCGGTCGCGCTGCATCGCGATGACGCTCTGCTCGCCGATCCGGCAGACCACCTGCGTGTCCGCACCGGTGGGCTCGACGAGCACGACGTCGCCCGCGAGCGCGACGTCCGGCGCCGTGAGCGCGATGTGCTCCGGCCGCATGCCGCAGAGCACGCGCTGGCCATCGACGCCCTGCGCCAGCACGTCGATCGTGCCGCCGCCGTCGAGATGCACGCGCGTGGTGTCGCCCGCCTGGCGTCCCAGGCGCCCCGGCACCAGGTTCATCGACGGCGAGCCGATGAAGCCCGCGACGAACGTATTGGCAGGGTGGTCGTAGAGATCGAGCGGCGCGCCGATCTGCTCGACAACGCCGTCGCGCATGACGACGATCTTGTCGGCCATCGTCATCGCCTCGATCTGGTCGTGCGTCACGTAGATCGACGTCGTCGTCAACCGCTGGTGCAGCTCGCGGATCTCGCTGCGCATCTGCACGCGGAGCTGCGCGTCCAGGTTGGACAGCGGCTCGTCGAACAGGAACACCTGCGGGTCGCGGACGATGGCGCGGCCCATCGCCACGCGCTGGCGCTGGCCGCCGGACAACTGGCGCGGATAGCGGTCGAGCAGGTTCTCGAGGCCCAGGATGGACGCGGCGCGCGCGACCTTGGCCGCGATGTCGGACTTGGGCAGCTTGGCCAGCGACAGCGCGAACGACATGTTGTCGCGCACCGTCATGTGCGGGTACAGCGCGTAGTTCTGGAACACCATGGCGACGTCGCGCTCTTTCGGCGGCATCCGGTTGACCACCGTGCCGCCGATGCGGATCTCGCCGCCGCTGATCTCCTCGAGGCCCGCGATCATCCGCAGCAACGTCGACTTGCCGCAGCCGGACGGGCCGACGAGCACGCAGAACTCGCCGTCGGCGATCTCGACGTCGACGCCGCGGATCACCTCCGTGGCGCCGAACACCTTGCGCACGCCCGCAATGCTGACTGCGGCCATGGACTCCTCCTCGCCCTCTTGTCGTTGTCGTCGCGCGCGGGGCGGGCCTTCCTCCGCGTCGCTGTGATGCGGGATGCTACATCGGCTTGCGCGTGCCCGGTGTCACCACGTACTCGGGGCGTCCGGTCTTCTGCCAGGTCGCGAGGTTCTGTGCCGCCTTGCGGCGCAGTTCGCGCTCCGCGTCGACGGAAAAGAACGCCGCATGCGGCGTCAGGATCACGCGCGGGTGGCCGACGAGCGGCGAATCCTGCGCCACCGGCTCGGTGGGCAGCACGTCGAGCGCAAGGCCGGCGAGCGTGCCCGCTTCCAGCGCCGCGAAGGCCGCGTCGACGTCCACGATCGCGCCGCGCGCCGTGTTGACGAGAAACGCGCCGCGCTTGGTCGCCGCCAGCACGCGCGCGTCGATCATCCCGCGCGTCTCCGCGTTGAGCGGCGTGTGCAGCGTCAGCACGTCGGCCTGCGCGACAAGTTCGTCGAGCGTGGCCGCGCGCTGCACATAGGCCGGGAAGTCGCCGTCGATGATGTAAGGGTCGCAGGCGACGACGCGTGCATAGACGTTGCGCGACAGATGCGCCATCCGCTTGCCGATGCGCCCCAGGCCGACGATGCCGACGGTGAGGTCGGACGCGCGCTTCAGCGGTCCCGACGACAGGTAGTGCCATTGCCCCGCGGCGATGTCGCGGTTGTACGCGACGACGTTGCGCACGAGCGCGAGCGACAGCGCCAGTGCATGCGTCGCCACCTCGCCGACGCCGTAGTCGGGCGAATTGGCCACCCACACGCCGTGCCGCTCGCAGGCGGCGGTGTCGATCGTGTCGAAGCCCGCGCCATAGCGGCTGACGATGCCGAGCTGTGGCAGCGCGCGCACCACCTTCTCGGTGATCGGCGCGTACTGCAGCAGGATGCCGAAGCAGCCCTGCGCCGCGCGGATCACGTCGTCTTCCGTCCTGCACTGCGCCTTGACGATGTCGATGCCGTGGCGCGCGAACAGGGACTCCTCGAGCGCCAGGTCGTGGAAATCGTAGTCGGACAGCAGGATGCGCGGCATCGCGTTGGGGGCTAACGGAACGCCGCGAGACTAAGGGCAGCACAGGCAGCGGTCAAGCGGCCAGACCAGTTGCGGTGCAGCAAATGCGCGGTGCTCCGTGCGCGGCTTAGAATCGCGCGCATGGACAAGACCCCGCGTACGAACGACAACTCGCGCCTGCGCACGACGATCGCCGGCAGCCTGCCCAAGCCTTCGTGGCTCGCCGAGCCGAACGCGCTGTGGGCGCCGTGGCGCCTCGACGGCGCGATGCTGGAGGAAGGCAAGCGCGATGCCGTGCGCCTCGTCGTCGCGGAACAGGAGAAGGCCGGCATCGACATCGTCACCGACGGCGAGCAGACGCGGCGCCACTTCGTGACGTCGTTCATCGAGGGCCTCGACGGCGTGGACTTCGAGCACAAGGAAGTCGTGCGCATCCGCAACCGCTACGACGCGGCGGTGCCGGTGGTCGTCGGTCCGGTGTCGCGCCGCCACCCGATCTTCGTCGCCGACGCGGGCTTCCTGCGCTCGACGACGCGCCACGCGGTGAAGTACACGCTGCCCGGCCCGCTGACGATGGTCGACACGCTGCTCGACAAGCACTACCGCAGCCGCGAGAAGCTGGCTTGGGCCTTCGCCGAAATCCTCAACGCGGAAGCGCGCGAGATCGAGGCGACGGGCGTCGACGTGATCCAGTTCGACGAGCCGGCGTTCAACGTCTATTTCGACGAGGTGCGCGACTTCGCGCTCGCGACGCTCGAGCGTGCCGCGCAAGGCCTGCGCTGCAAGACCGCCGTGCACATCTGCTATGGCTACGGCATCAAGGCGAACAACGACTGGAAGAAGACGCTGGGCGGCGAATGGCGGCAATACGAGAACACGTTCCCGCTGCTCGCGCGCTCGCGGATCGACCAGGTCTCGCTCGAATGCGCCAACTCGCACGTGCCCATCGACCTGATCGGCCTGCTCGCCGGCAAGGACGTCATGGTCGGCGCCATCGACGTCGCGCGGGAGACGGTCGAGACCCCGGACGAGGTGGCTGCGGTGATCCGGCAGGCGCTGCGCTTCGTGCCGCCGGAGCGGCTCTATCCGTGCACCAATTGCGGGATGGTGCCGCTGGCGCGCAGCGTGGCCGCCGGGAAGTTGCGCGCGCTGGCGGCTGGCGCCGCGCTGGTCCGTTCCGAGCTCTGACCCGTAGCCACCGGCAGGCGTCGGGGCCGTCGAACGCTCGTTCTGGTGGCGGCGGGCCCCCTTCCGGGCTGCCGACGGGCGTCCACGCCACATCCCCGACGCTAAGTTACCGAATTGTCAAGCACATTCCGCCGGCATTCGGGTATGATGGCGCCTGTTTTGGAGTCCCAAGACCGAAGTATGACCGTACGGGTGCCGCGTTCGTGGCCCCGCCTGCCGTACCTTCCCACCTTGAGATCTAAACATGGCGGCGAGCCAGAACTCGTCTTCTACCTAAGCAACTCAAGGGAGTAGCACTAAGATGGCAACCGGTACTGTTAAGTGGTTCAACGACGCCAAGGGCTTCGGCTTCATTACGCCGGATGGCGGCGGCGAAGATCTGTTCGCGCATTTCACGGCGATCAAGATGGATGGCTTCAAGACGCTGAAGGAAGGCCAGAAGGTCCAGTTCGACGTGACGACGGGCCCCAAGGGCAAGCAAGCCTCGAACATCACCGCGGCCTGATCACTCAGAGCACGCGCACCACGTAGCACCCCGATCGAAAACCCGGGTCCCCTGTGGGCCCGGGTTTTTTATCGCCTGCCGCCGGCCGCCGAGCTCGAAATGGCGGCGGTCCCGATGTTCAAGGCGAGGCGATCGGGCGCGGGGCCCCTCGGCGAGAATCGCGTCTGACCCCCAACCCAACCACCGATGCCACGCACCAAGACTCCACCGGCAACCGCGGCGGCCAAGCCTGGAAGCTGGACTGGCCGACTGCGGCGTCCGCGGCTCACGCTGGCACTGGTCGTGGGCATCGCCGTTTATGCGGCGCTGTTCGCATTCACCGGATTGCAGTGGCGCGAGCGCTTCATCGTCGCGTGGGACATCGGCACGACGACCGCGCTGGTCGCGATCTTCGTCGGCCTGCATCGCGCGCCCCTGTCCGCGATCAAGAACAACGCGCTGCGCCAGGACAGCGGCAAATGGGCCGTGCTGGTGCTGACGCTGATGGCGGCGACGGCGAGCCTCGTTGTCATCGCATCCGAGGTGCCCAAGCTCAAGGGCCTCGCCGGCCTCGCGTTGACGGCGCACGTCGTGTTCGTCGTGTACACGATCATCGTGTCGTGGGCCTTCATCCACGCGGTGTTCGCGATCTACTACGCGCACGAGTACTACATGGACGCGGACCTCGCCGACCCGAAGCTCTCGCCCGACGGCAAGCCGCTGCTGTTCCCCGGCAAGGCGATGCCGGGCTATTCCGACTTCCTGTACTTCTCGTTCGTGCTGGGCATGACGTTCCAGGTGTCGGACGTGCAGGTGGCGGATCCCAAGCTGCGGCGCATCGTGCTGTGGCACGGCGTCTCGTCGTTCCTCTACTCGACGGGCATCCTGGCACTCGCGATCAACCTCGTCGCGGGCCTCATCGAGAACTGATCAGGGCACGAGCGGCGGCAGCAGCGCGGTGGCGGCCGCCTCGGCGGCGCAATCGTGGGCCGGTGCCGGATGCTGCGCGCGCAACGCTTGCAGTTCCGCGCGCGCCGCGGCCACCTGCGCATTGAACAGCGGATCGGCGCGCAGCCGCGCCACGGTGGCCGCGCCCATCGTGCGCGCGGCGATCGTGTCCGACAGCCAGTGCACACCGCACACAACGCGGCTCTGCGCGAATACCTGGCCGCGCGCGACGATCGCCGTCGCATGCGCGGGATCCACTTCGGCCAGGATCAGCGCCCACGCCCAGCCGACCGCCGCATGGCTCGACGGATACGAGCCGTCGTTCTGCATCGACGCCTCGCTCGCCGGCGTGCAGCTCGCGTCGTGGTGCACGACGAAGGGCCGCGGCCGCCGGTATTGCTTCTTCGTCGGCGCCACCGACAGCAGCGCGTCCGTCAGCGAGCGCAGCAGCAGCCGGTAGAGATTCGGCGTTGCCGCTTCCGTGACCGGCGCCTCGAGCGAGCAGGTGAACGCGTTGGCCGCGTGCGGGAAACGGAGATCCGCGTCGGCAGCCGCGAGGGTCCAGCGCGGCGTGTCGCGCAGCGAGCGCGTTCGCGCGTAGACATCCTCGTCGAGCGCCATCGCGGCCGAGCCCGCGGCCGGCGGCGGGCCGAGCAGCACGAGGCTCTGCGGCAACTCGGAGACGGGCAGATAGCCTTCGATGAAGCCGGGTATGGTGACCGGCACGGGGGCGAGCGTGTCCGGCGACGACGGCGTCGAGGCGCAGCCCGCGAGCACGCCGGCCACCGCGAACGCCAGCGCGGTGACGCGCCGCAAGCGATGCGTGTCCATGCCGCATTGTCACATGGGCGTCGCACATCAGTCATGCGCGTGCCGCCACGCGACGCGACACTGCATCCATGCCGGACAAGCTCCGCTTTCGTGCCATCTGGATTTCCGACACGCACCTCGGCACGCCCGGGTGCCAGGCGACGCGCCTCCTCGACTTCCTGCGGCGCACCGAGTCGCGCCAGCTCTACCTCGTCGGCGACATCGTCGACGGCTGGCAGCTGCGCCGCCGCTGGTACTGGCACCCGACGCACAACGACGTGCTGCAGAAGCTGCTGCGCAAGGCGCGCAAGGGCACGGAAGTGATCTACGTGCCCGGCAACCACGACGAAGCTGCGCGCCACTACCTGGGTGTCGCGTTCGGCGGCATCGCGATCCGCAGCGAGGCGGTGCACACGACCGCGCTCGGCAAGCGGCTGCTGGTCACGCATGGCGACCTGTTCGACGCCGTCGTCCAGCACGCGCGCTGGCTCGCCTGCGTCGGCGACCAGCTGTACACGCTGACGCTCAAGCTCAACCGGCACGTCAACGCCTGGCGCGCGCGCCGGGGCCTGCGCTACTGGTCGCTCGCGCAGTTCCTGAAGCATCGCGTCAAGAACGCGGTGCGCTACGTGACCGCGTTCGAGGAAGCGCTCGTCGACGAGGCGCGCCGGCGCGGCTTCGACGGCGTCGTGTGCGGCCACATCCACAAGGCGGAGATCCGCGAGGTGGACGGACTGCTCTACTGCAACGACGGCGATTGGGTCGAGAGCCTGACGGCACTCGTCGAGACCGAAGCCGGCGAGCTGCGCATCCTGCACTGGCACGACGTGCTGACGTCGACGTTGCCGCATGCACCCGACGAAGAGGACGACCATGCACCTGCTGATCGCAACCGACGCGTGGTCGCCGCAGACTAACGGCGTCGTCACCACGCTGCGCAACACGCTGCGCGAACTCGCGCGGCTGGGCCACACGGTGACGCTGGTCACGCCGGAACGCTTCCGCACCGTCGGCTGCCCTTCCTATCCGGAAATCCGCCTCGCGCTGGCGTCGCCGCGGCGCCTGCGCGCAATGCTCGACGACGCCGCGCCGGACGCGGTGCACATCGAAACGGAAGGCCCGATCGGCTGGGCGACGCGCGCCGCCTGCCTCGCGAGCGGCCGGCGCTTCACGACGGCGTGGCATACGCAGTTCCCCGAATTCGTCCACGCGCGCTGCAGGCTGCCGCTCGCATGGAGCTATGCGGCGCTGCGACGCTTCCACGCATCCGCGGCCGCGGTGATGGTGGCCACGCGCACCGTCGAACGCGGACTCGCGGCCCGTGGCTTCGAGCGGCTCGCAGGCTGGACCCGGGGCGTCGACACCGAGCGCTTCACCCCGGGGCCGCCGGCGCCGCGGGCCGGTCGCGATCCGGTCTTCCTGTACGCGGGCCGCGTCGCCGTGGAGAAGAGCATCGACGATTTCCTGTCCCTCGACCTGCCCGGCGAGCAGTGGGTCGTCGGCGACGGACCGGCACGTGCCGGCCTGCAGGCGCGATTTCCGCGCGCACGATTCTTCGGCATGCAGCACGGCGACGCGCTGGTGGGCTTCTACCGCCGCGCCGACGTGTTCGTGTTCCCGAGTCGCAGCGACACGTTCGGCCTCGTCATGCTGGAAGCGCTCGCCTGCGGCACACCGGTCGCGGCGTTGCCGGTGGCAGGGCCGGTCGACGTGATACGGAGCCCGCGTGTCGGTATCCTCGATCACGACCTGCGGCGCGCGGCGCTGTCCGCGCTCGCGCTCGACCGCGCCGACGCGCGGGCGTATGCGTGCCGGCATTCGTGGGCCGAGGCGACGCGGCAGTTCGTCGCCAACCTCGTGCGCGCCGCGCCCCCACGCCATCCCGGTATCATCGATGCGGACCCGCCGGGCCCGCACCGCGATTACGGCGCCGTGGGCGCTTACAGCCAACGATACAACGAGTAGTACAGGTCGCCGGCACGGCTCGCCAGCAGGCGGCGCCGCGCCGCTTCGACCCACGGCCGGCGGTCGAGCCTGCGTGTCGTGTGCTGGATCTGCGAAGCCCGTCCCAGCGTCGCCTCTTCGAAGACGGCCACGGGCTGCACGATGGCGATCGCGGGGCGCCAGGCGGCAAGCCTTCCGCCGAGCACGTGGTCGATCGGCCAGCCGATGGGCTCGCGCGCACCGGACATCAGGCGTTCCGCGCAGCCGCGGCTGATCACGTACGCCCAGGTATTGAACACGGCGCCCAGCGGCTCGTGCACCACGACCGGGCCGATGCGCGTGCGGCGCCGCGTGGAAATGTTGCGCGACGAAGTCCCGAGGAACACCACGTCGTGTTGCGGCTTTTCGAGCAGGGCATCGACCGCGGCGCCGAAGTGCGGTTCGACGCAGAGGTCGTCCTCGACGACCGCGACGCCGCGCGCGGTGGACACCGTCAGTCCTTCGCGCCAGGCCTCGACGTGGGAAAGCCAGCAGCCCAGCTCCGCGTTGCCGAGCCGGCGCCGCTCGAAAGCCATCCGCGGCGCGATGCGCTGCAGCGCAGCGGCGATGGTCGCTTCGTCCGCCGCTCGCAGGTCGACACCCACGCGCCGCCACGTCACGTGCGCGCGTGCGAGCTCCGCGGCCATGTGGCGCCTGCGTGCCACCGCGTCGTCGAGGTTGATGAGATAAACGGTCGCCATGGCGGAAGCCGCGACGTTGCGCCTTCGAAAAAGGGCGGGCATCCGGTGTGGATGTCCCGCCCGAAGGACTACCGTCGACAGAAGGATGCGATGGGTACCAGCATCGCGCGCGCACGTTGCCGGCGTGTGACAGGCCCGGCGTCCCGGGCGCGATCCGCTACGTGCGGATGAACTCGGCGATGGCGGGATCGGCCCGCAACCGGGCCAGCGTTTCGGCATCCGGCAATTGCGGCCGGTCGCGCTGCGCGTTGACCATGCACAGGAAGCCCAGCGGCACATCGTCGTCCGCGCGGAACTGGTGCCAGGTGAGCGGCGCGATCTCGACGAGCTCGAACGGCGCGACGCGCTCGATCCGCGTGCCGACGAGGCAACGGCCGCGCCCATGCTGGACCACCACCGCGTGCACGTGCGCGTGGCGCTCGAGCGTCGTGTGGCCACCCGGTGCCATCTCGAAGTAGCGCAGCTGGCAGCCCAGGTCGGGCGAGTCGAACAACACCTGGCGCGTGACGTCGCGGAACGGCGCGCTGCCTTCCTGCTTGTAGGCGAGCACGTCGACGTCCTGCCAGCGCAGCGCGCCCGTCTGGCGGCGAAAGGGCTTCGTCATGCGCCGGCTCCCGCGGTCGTCGCGGCGCGCGAGCCCGCGCGCACCGCCTCGACGAAGCGCCGGGTCCGCTCCCCGATGCGCTCGCGCTCGACGAGCAGCGAGCCGCCGATCAGGATCATCGTGTCCGGGCCGTAGAACGCGAGCGCGTCGTCGACGCCGTCGAGCTGCACGCCGCCCGCCGGCACCGGCATCGCCGGCGCGTGCGCGCCCAGCGGTTCGCGGGCGCGAGCGGTGATGGCCGCGCACTCGTCGCGCGAATACGCGAAGCGGCCCGCGTAGTGCGGGAAGATCGTGGCGTCGGCCCCGAGCAGGCGGAACAGCGTGCCGAGCATCAGCGGCGGCGCGACGCGCGCGCCACCCGCCCACGACGGATGCGCGAGTACCGGCACGCGGACGTCGTCGCGGACGAACTCGGCGAACGCGGGCAGCCCCAGCAGCGCCGGCGCGAGCAGCACGGCGCCGGCGCCTTCATCCTGCGCCGCGCGGATCCGCTGCGCGACGACGCGCGGCAAGCCGACGATGCTCGGCGCATACAGCGCGCGATGCCCCGTCTCGCGCGCCACGGCATCGATCGCGCGCTGGCACGCGGCGACGCGCTGCGCAAACGGCGAGTAGGCCTGGTCCGCGATGCCGTGGTCGTCCTTGATCACGTCGATGCCTGCGCGCGCGAACGTCGCGCACAACGCGGCCAGCGTCGTGACATCCTGGCCTTGCGGCTTCAGCGCCGAGCAGGTCAGCGCGCGATCGCCGGCGCCCACAGCCTTGCGCAGGCCTGCGAGGCCAAAGCGCGGGCCGGGGAACATCGCGAGCAGCTCGTCCGGCAGCGCAACGTCCCTCCACTCGACGTGCGCATGCATCGCCGTGTTGCCGAACGCCATGTTGAAGAACTGCGCCACGTTGCCGCCGACCGTTTCGGTGGCCAGTGCAATCACGACCTCGTGGTCGCCGTCGGCGCGCTCGCGGATGCTGTCCACCCGCCCGACGATCCTTGCCATGATCGCCGGGTCATGCACGGCGGCACGCGGCACCTCGACGCTCTGCTCCAGCGCGATGGCGTCCGCGATGGCGGCCACCTGCGCGCGCGGAGCATGGACGCGATAGGTGCAGAGGAAGCGGGACATGGCGCGCGGGCGGCGCTTTCGGGAGACGAACGACGCCCGATGTTACACCGCCCCGCCGCGCGGGCCGCGTTCAGGTCACGGTCAGCGTCCCGTTCATCGTCTCGTGACCCGAGCCGCAGAAGATGTCGCACAGGAAGACGAAGCTGCCGCTGCGGTCCGGCGTGAACGGCAGGCGCGTCGGCTGGCCCGGCACGATGTCCGCGCGCAGCCCGAAGTCCGGCAGGCTGAAGCCCATCAGCACGTCCGCGCTGGTGAGCTCGAACACGACGGGCTCGCCCCTCCGCAACGTCAACGCATTGGGCGAGAACGTGAAGCGCCGCGCAAGGACCGGAACGACGCGCGGCTCGGCGGCCGCGGCGCGCCAGACGGCGCCGCCCGTTGCGGCCGTGGCGAGGCCCAGCAGGCAGAGCCGGCGTACGTTGTCCATCGCCGTCACGCCTTCTGCAGCGGCCACTGCGTGAGCTCGAACGCCGCGCCTTCCGCCTCGATGTCGCGATAGCCGAGGCCCCGATAGGGCATCGCCGGATCCCAGGGTACGGGGTTACGCGCGGGCTGGGACGCCGGCGCCGGCAGCGGGAACATCAGCGACGTGGCCGCGTGATGCGCGATGTGGCCGGTCAGGTGATGATTCTCCTGGTGGATGTGGCCGTAGAACACGGTGACGTTGGCAAACGGCATCAGCAGGTCGATCGCCTTCGCGCCGTCGCGCGTCGCCCAGTCCCATTGCGGGTAGAGGTCGAACAACGGCCGGTGCGTCAGCACGACGATGCGCGCGTCGGCGGGCTGCTTGCCGAGGTCGGCGGCGAGCCACGCGAGCTGCGCGTCGCCCAGTTGTGCGCGCGGATCGGACACGTTGTCCAGCGCGATGAAGTGCACGCCCTTGTGGTCGAACGTGTAATGCGTGTCGCCGAAGAACTCGCGGAACGCCTCGCCGTTGTCGAGCGACGCGTCATGCTCGCCGGGCATGTAGTGGATGGTCTTCACGTCGAGCTTGCCGACGATGTCGCGGAACTCGGTGAGGCGCTGCCGGCGCACTTTCGGGTCGTCGGTCGTGTGCGTCAGGTCGCCGGTGAACACGATGAAGTCGGGCTTCTGCGCGAGCGCGTTGACCGCCGCCACGGCCTTGGGCAGCGTGCCGCGCGCATCGGGGTTCGGCGGGCCTTCGAAGCCCCAATGGCTGTCCGACAGCTGGACGAAGTGGAAGTCGTCGGTGCCGTACGCGGTGGCGGCGCCGCTGCCCGGCGACGCGAGGCCCGATGCGAACACCACGCCGCCCATGCCGGCCAGGCGCAGGAAATCGCGACGATCGAAGGAACGGGACATGGCTTTCTCCGGGGGTCCGGCCAAGGTGCCGGCATCGAGTCCTACCCGCGCGGGGTCCGCGATATTCCGCGGCGACGCCTCTTTCGCGCAGCGGGAATAAACGCGTGGCGACGACGGTAAGTTGCACGATGGGCCGCCTCGCGCGGACCCGGCGTAGCATCGAATCGCACCGCCATGGCCACCGACACCCAGCGCTTCCGCGAGCACGTCCTGCCGCATCTCGACGCGGCGTACAACCTCGCGCGCTGGCTCACGCGCGACGGCGCGGACGCGGAGGACGTCGTCCAGGACGCCTGCGTGCGCGCCTTGCGCTACGGCGATTCCCTGCGTGTGGCCGAAGCCCGTTCGTGGTTCCTGACCATCGTCCGGCACGCGTTCTACGACTGGGTGCGCCACAACCGGCCCGCGCTGCTCGCGCGCGACGAAGCCGTGCCGGACGTCGCAGCCGATCCGGCCACCAGCGATCCGCAGGCCATCGCGCTGCGCGCGGCGGATGCGCGGGCGTTGGCCGACGCGGTGGCGGCGCTGCCGCTCGTCTTCCGCGAGGTCATCGTGCTGCGCGAGCTCGAGGAGTTTTCGTACAAGGAGATCGCGACGATCGTCGACGCGCCGATCGGCACCGTCATGTCGCGGCTCGCGCGGGCGCGGGCCTTGCTGGCGCGCTCGCCGCACCTCGTGGCGGTCATCAACGTTGCAAGCGGAGGGTCGCGATGAGCGACGAGGAACTCGACTTCCCGCCTGATGCGCGCCTGCGCGCGGCGCTGCCACGTTACACGGCACCCGCCCCGTTGCGCGACCGGATCGAAGCGCTCGTCGCGGACGCGGAACGGAAGCCCGCGTCGAATGCCGTGCTGCGCGCGGTGCCTTGGCGTGCGTGGTTCGCGGGCGCCGCGATGGGCGTGGCCGCGACGCTGGCCGGCGTGATCGTGGCGTCGCATGGTTGGCCGTGGCAGCCGCCCGGGGCGGATGCCGCAATGCTCGCCGACGACGCCGTGGCCGAGCACGTGCACGCGACGCTCGCCGGCCACCGGATCGAGGTCGCCTCGTCCGACCGGCACACCGTCAAGCCGTGGCTATCGGCGCATCTCGATTACTCGCCGCCCGTCCGCGATTTCGCCGCCCAGGGCTTCGCGCTCGAAGGCGCGCGCATCGACCGCCTGCAGGGACGCGCCACCGCGGTACTCGTCTACCGGCACGGCCAGCACACGATCGACGTGTTCGTACGGCCGCGCGAACCCGGCGCCGACGTGGCGCGGACGGCCATCCGCGGCTTCAACGTGATCCCCGCGCGCGACGACGCGATGGACTGGTGGGTGGTGTCGGACGTCGATGCGGACGTGCTCGCCGCGTTTGCGGCGGCGCTGGTGACGACCGAGCCGGTGGCGATTCCGATGGAACCCGGCTTGCGTGGCCGTTGAGGCGCGGCCGGCCATGAACGGGCCGCAAGGAAGATGGTGGCCAAGGGCGGAATTGAACCACCGACACACGGATTTTCAATCCGCTGCTCTACCAACTGAGCTACTTGGCCGAAGGGCGCGATTATAGCAGCCCGGGCGCCCCGCCCGGCACCCGCGCCGCTACGGTCTCGCCTGAAGGCCCAAATGGGGTGATGGCCCAAAAAGGCCTAAATGGGGTCAGACACCAATTCTTTCCGCCTC
>JBGAIC010000032.1:0-39153 GCA_044225845.1 Casimicrobiaceae bacterium | reverse complement strand
CGGCCGGCGTCTCGGTGGCGGCCGGCGCCGCGGGCGTGGTCGCCGGGGCGGGGGCCTGGGCCAGGACGACGCCGCTGTAAGCGGTCAGCCGGTTTGAGAAATCCGTGCAGCAGGTTTGAGAAATCGCCCCAGGCCTCCCCGCCGGGGCCGGCGGCGCCCTCCCTGGCGCCCCAATAGCCCGGCCCCGAGGGGCCATCACCAGGTCCGGCAGATCAGCTCCCGCGCGGCCTTGGCCCCGGCCCCGATGGTGTAGGAAATGGCCACCTTCTGAGGCTTGAACCGGGCGAACAGCTTGGCCATTTTCGGGTGGTCGTTGATGGTCAGGATGGCCCGCCCTTTCAAGCCGCCCATAAAGGCCGCTAAACGGTCGTACTCAGCCTCTTCAAACGGCACGCCATAGCCGGCCGTCTGGTAGTAGGGCGGGTCCAAGAAGAACACCGTGCCGGGACGGTCGTAACGCTCGACGCAATCGGCCCACGGCAAGGCCTCGATCTGTACCTTGGCAAGACGAAGATGCGCCTGGCTCAAGTCCTCGCCGACCCGGGTGATATCGAGGCCTGGCGGCCGCGTCGCCGAGTAGCCGAAGGTGCGACCGGTGCACTTGCCGCCGAAGCCGGTTCGCTGGAGGTAGTAGAAGCGTGCCGCGCGCTGCACGTCGGTCAGCGTTGACGCGTCGGTGATGCTCTCCCACTCGAACATCTGCCGCGAGACCAGCGACCACCGCAGGTGACGCACCAGCTCGTCGAGATGGTGCTTGCAGACGCGGTACAAATTCACCACGTCGCCATTGATGTCGTTCAATACCTCGACCTGCGAGGGTTCCTTTTCAAAGAGCACCGCGCCACCGCCTGCGAACGCTTCGACATAGCAGGTGTGGGACTCGGGCAGCATCGCGATGATGCGCTGAGCCAGCCGGCGCTTGCCGCCGGGCCACGGGAAAATCGGACGGGCCATTTCAATCTCCGGTTTTGAGATCAGCAGATGAACAATGCAACCCGCCGTGATCACGGTGGGGTGCCTCGGCTCTGCAAGCCCTAACCTTGCAGGGCGGCCGGTTCGTGTTCGAGCACGGGCCGGCCGCACCTTTCTTGCTACGCGTTCGCGGCGCTCGCGAACTCGCTGGATTGCTGACCACTCGCGGTGACGCGAGGAGCGGTCTTGATGTAGTTGTAGAGCGCGATCGCCAGAACGTCGTACATCGCCGGAGCGTTGGCTGGCGCTGCCTGAGCGAGCGCGATAAACGCGGGCGTGTCGAGATCGAACTCACGCTGGTCAACGGGCTGTGCGCCGGCACGCGCAGCCACCGTCGCATTGATGTATCCCGCGAGCACGACGCGACCGCGCCGCGCGTACGCGTCGAGGTGCACGGCTGCGATGCGCCAGTACGATGCGACGACGCCAGTGCTCGGATGCTCGATCGCGAGTAGCAATGCCATGCGCTCCTCCTACACCAGCGCCACGGTGCGCACCGTGCCGCCATCGTTGAACGCCAGCAGCAGCGCGCCGCCGGTGACCTTGTGGAAGCACCAATCGTTGGCGTTGGGCAGTTGCGCCGTCGTGGGCGCGCCCGCGCTCTGCGTGCGCCCTCGGAACTGACAACCGCCGACGCTCACGGCGCCGTCGGCCTGAACACCGCCCAGCGTCGTGCCCACCGAACTGCGCCACTCCAGCAGCGACGAAGACTGAGCCGACGCGGCTTGCACCACCAACGGCGTGTGCGTGGGCTCCGGCGACTGGAACAGTGTGTTGATAGGGCCGTTGCGCATGAGCGCATAGCCCACGCCAGAGATGCCGCGAAATGCGCCATTCCAATCGTTGACGATTGAGGCGCGCGTGCACGTGATGTCTTGCGCAACGAACGAACCCCACCGATCGATATAGCCCTGCACGGCACCGCCTGGATTGCACCAGGCGAACACGTCAGCGGTCGACGCACCAGGCACCAGCTTGAGCGTGCCGCCGTCATAGCGCACGCGCGCAGCACCTGCGGCCGCACCACCATCGTTGTATTGAAACTCGCCCGAGTTGCCGGCGGGGAATGCAGGACCAGCGCCGCCGCCGCCACTGATCGTGGCCGGCGCCCACACGACCCCGTCGAACACGATGGCTTGACCGGCGAGAGCGCCCGACGGCGCAAGGTCGGAAACCTCGTGCATGTGCGGCGCTGCCGCTCCGCTTGGGCCAGGCGGGCCGGACTGCGAGACCTCGACGGTAATGCCATCGCTGATCACGCACACGATGGCTGACGGATCGATGATCGTGACGTCGACCACAGTCTCTTTCAGCTCGATCTCGATCACGGGTAGGCAACCTCGAATCGCGCAGAGAACAGGTGCCAGACGTTGTCGAGACCCGCGACCAACTGCAGCACGCAGTGATAGCGGCCAACATCGAGCGGCAATGTCGCACCGCTCACCAGTACCGACAGAACAATCTGACCATTCGTTGGTGTCGGCACCGACAGACCGTTCGTGCTGTTGATCTGATGCTGCAACGTCGAGCCAGGCTCGCGCGAGATGTTGATCTGGGGCGACCAGCCCGTGAGATCGATTGGCCCAAGCGCGTCACGCAGCGTCAGCACGCGATTGAGATTGGCGCCGTAAAGCGCGCGGATCGTAATCGAAGGCGTGCTCATATCAAGGCCTCGAAATCGAGCGTGCACGAGCGCAGCGGACCCTCGGCCTGGATCACGCCGAGATCGTCATAGGCTTTGCCGGAACCATCGAACGAGAACACCAGGTCATTGACCAGGCGACCGTACATGCCCGTGCAGTGCATCAGATCGATGTTCTCGGTTTGAGCTGTGTCGCTCTCGCCGTACGGCAGGAAGAGCACCGGATCGATGCGGCCAACGCGATCGAACATGTCGAACAGCGAGCCCTGCGCGGTCGCGCCGCCATCGAGCACGTTGCGAAAGATCGTGCTCGCAGGCAATTGACCGAGCGGCACCGAGTAAGACAGCCAACGCGCAGGCGTCACGGTATCGGAAGTGCGGTAGTAGACCGCGCGCGACGGCATGTCTTGAATCTCGACGGTGTCGTCGGTCTGCCACTCTCGCAAACGCCCCATGAACGCGCTCAAGTCCACCGCCCACCCAAATCGGCAGTATCCGAGGAACGAACCGCTGGCGAGCGTCACGTCGATGTACTTCGCTTGCAGCCGCGACGGCATCACAAAAAAGCGGCGGTCGGTCAAGCCGAACGGTGGTCGCACCGACGTGGTCGACGTGAAGATCGTGCTGCCGACATTGTTTCGTAAGCGAACTTGCGGCGTACCCACAAACGGCTTATCGGGTGGCGCGATGATCGCGATAACATCGATATGCTCGGTGCCGGAGAACGTGTAGGTCAGAGTGTGCGGGCCACCGCTCGGCACTTGCCATGCCTTGTGCGTGCGCAGGTCGCTGACGTTCGCTGGCTCCCAGCCGGCGATGGTCGATCCGGTCGCCGAAATGGTCGGACCCACGCCCAGCGCGTTGAGCAGCTGCAGCCGATCCGAGTACGAAAGAAGCGCGCGCGTGGCCATCAGAACTCCCGAACGGTCAATTGCACATCATTGAGAGGGCCGGCCTGGCGATCGATGCGCGAGGGCGACACGAATCGGCCGTGCAAGCAGAACTTCGCCTGCGGATGGATCACGAGCACCTCGGGGATGGCGCCAACGCGCGCCACCAGCTCGGCAAACGAGTCATCCGCGGACGTGGTCAGCGGCGCGAACGTGCCGGAGATCGGCTGATCCGTGATGCTCACCGACAACTCGCGACGACGCGCGCGCTCGACACCGAACCATTGCCCGGTCATCGAGCGCTCACCTGTCGACGAATCGCGCAGCGCCAGCGTGTCGCTGTAGTTGGTCAGCTTGATGCCATTACCTGCGTAGCAGCGAAGCACCTGCGTGGGCGGATCGCTGGCCGCACGCGTCCAATCGAACACCACCGTGTCGGCGCTCACGCTGGCATCGCCTGGGGTGCTCGCGAACAGATCGAGATGGCACACCGGCATGAAATTGCTGTACCCGTAGGTCGGCCCGGTCAACGTCACGGTGTTCAACAGCGTGCCGCCAATACCGCCGATGTAGAGCAGCGCGCGCACTTGGTCGCCGGGCACGATGTCGGCCAGGAAGCCGAGCGCGCGGATCGGCTTGGCAGAGCCCAGATCAAACCGCAGCGTGGCGCCCGTGAACGAGCCCGAGCGACGCGTGGTGATAAACGGATCGCCCACATACGGATTGCGCAGCACGTTGGGATCATTGATCGCGGCACCGGCCGCCACGCCACCATGCGTGACGGTGACGGTGGGCTCAGCCAGAACGTTGCGTGTGCAGATGAGCATCAGCCCCTCACTTCCAGCGCGACGCGCTGCGAGAAACCGCGCGACTGCACGCGTCGCACGATCAGGTTCTTGCCGGCGCTGAGCCCGAGTCGCGGCTGGCGCACATTGACCGTCTCTCCGATCTTGAGCGCGAGCACGGTGGTTTGATCGAGCAACGCGCTGCCTCGGTACACGTAGCGCGGCTGCGAGTAGTACGTGACCAGGCGCGAGATTTCCGCAAGGCCATACGTGCCGAGCTGCAGCAGCGTATCGAGCGCAGGCGCCTTATCGGCGTGCGTGTAAACTGCATCCACGCTGCCAAGCGCTTTGCGGATGGCCTCATAGATCGCTTTCAGGCGCTCGCGCACGTCAGGCGTCACCGACGTCGCAAAGTCCGCATCGCCGTGCAGCGTCCAGTGACGGCCGATGCCGATCCGCGTGGTGAGGCCTGGCGCGGTGTCCAGCTCGCACGTCCAGTCGTCGATCAGGTCTTCGGGACCGAGCGACAGCACGGCCGTGTCGGCCGGAGGCTCCAAACGCCAGCACGAAATCTTGCCGGTGCGGTCTTGCAGCACCGAGCCGCCGTAGCCGTCCATCATCTGCTGAAGCACTTGGCGGATGTTCCACTGCGTGCGGCTGTAGAAACCATTCTTGTAAGGCGCTTTCGCATCGAGCGCGGCAAACGCGGCCGAATCGATATCCCCGGCCGAGAGTCCGCCGCGCGTCACGCAGAGATCGGTGACGATGTCGGGCAGCCGTTCCAGCACCTGCATTTCATCGACATAAATGTAGTCGATGGACAGATCAGTGACGGTGCTATAGCGCGCTTCCAGGCGCAGGCGCGTGTAACCCGCCAGGCCCACCATGTAGAACGTCTTCACGCCTGTGCTCTGGAGGCGATACAGCTCGATGCTGAGCACGCCACCCGAGGTCGCGGTGAACACGCGCACATGCCCTGACACAAACGCGCTGCAATTGATCGTCACGCGGTACACCTTGCCTGCGACCAGGCTCAGATCGCGCTCCAGGTAGAGCATCGAGGTGTACGTCGTGTCCTTCGCGATTCGGCAGACGCCAGTCGGGCTTTCATAGACGTGCGTCGTCGAGCCGTTCTCGTTGCCCACGGTCCAGCCGGTCGGATTCGGGTCGACGGCCGAGGCGGTCCACGCCGTGAAATTCTCGGTGAGGACGTTCGCCACCACGGTGGTCGTGCAACCCACAGCAGACGCTGCAACCTTGCCGACAGGCGCGGCCAACAGATCGAAACCGTTGGCAGTCCGATCGAACTCAGTCGGTCCGACGTCGAACGGGTCGCCGCGATCGGTGATCTCGACGATGGCCGCCGCGTCGGTTGCCACATCGTAGAGATACGTCGCGCCATTCGTCTGCACCGGATCGACGACCAGCGCGCTGCCGATCAGCGTTGGCTTGGGCTGATCGACGAGCGTGGCGATCGCGACTGTCGAGTCGTAGAGCGCCGTCTGACCCGCCTTGTCGAGCAGGCCGATCAGGTCGGTGAGCTTCAGCACAATGCTGCGCGGGCGGACCTCGATCGACTCGCAGCGCGTCGAGGCCCACAACGTGCACGTCGACGGTGACAGCGCCTGGGTCGGTGTGCCATAGCGAATCGTGATTGCGCGATCGCGCACGATCAGATCGCGCCAGAAGTCGAGCGCGCCGTCATGGTTTGCGAACTCGAGTTCGCCGATGCCGGCGCTATTGTCCGCGCCGCCGATCGGCCACGCATTGCCTTCGCGCGCCATCGACGGATCGGCCGACGGCAATAGGCGCGCCGGGTAGTAGGTCGAGGCCGGCGTGGCGAATGCGCTGGTGACCACGCGATCCGAGGCGACGTAGATCGTCGACGCCGTGCTCGCACCGGTGGTGTAAAGGCCGGCGCGAGCGCTCGATGGCACCGCGTAGGTGAATGCACTCGCGCCAAAGTTGGCGAGAATCGTCTGGCCCGTGTTGGTCAGGCACGCGGCCGGATACCAGGTGCCGGTCAGACCGCTCGCGGCAACGAACCAGGCGCCGTTCTGGATCGCGACCGAATAGGTGCCCGCATCCATGTCGAGCCAGTGCCGCACGACATTGCCGCTGACCACCGTGCCTGCGTCGGCGGTGATCACGTTCTTGTATTGGCACTGGCCGTCTTGGCCAGGGCCGCCGACCGATAGACCGCCAACACCAACGCCGATCTGCGACGCCAGATTTGCCGTGGCCTGCGCGATGCCTGCGGCCAACACAAAGCCGGTGCCGGCGCTGAACGTGTGCTGCGTCTCCCAGTAGAGCTGACCAGCACTCACCGACTGATTCGCGCGCACAACACCGAAGCCGCTAGTGGTGGTGCGTGATGCCGACAAGTTGCCGCCCGCCAGCGATATCGACGCATCCTTGTCGGACGCGTTCCAAGTCGCGTAGGTCTTGGCGCCCGGCGCGAGCGCCTGAATCTCGATCAAAAAAACTCGACGTGCCATCTCATCCCCAATTGCTGCGCTTCGTAGCGGTTCGCAGCTCGGTTGTTTGCTTCTCGACCGCGCGCACGGTGTCGCGACCGGCCTCGCCGACCGCTTCGGCAACGCGCTCACCGCTGACGCGCACCACGTCGCGCAGGGCTGCCTTGAGATCGGCGACCTCGGCGCGCAGGGCGCGCACTTCGTCGATCAACGCGACCTCACCTTGCGACGCCACGGGCGTGCTCGACGGGCCACCGTATTGCGCCTCGACGACGATGCCGTTGCGGCCGCCACGGACCGGCAACTTGCCGCCAGGACCGAGCGATTGCGTGTCGATCTGATCCTGCGGCGTCTCGCCACGCAGCGTCGCCAGGATGTTGCCCAGCAACCGCACGGCCGAGTTCATGCCATCGTCGACGCTCGCCAAGTGATCCAGCTCGCTCAATGCGTTGGCGGTGAGCGGATCAACGCCGTCGAGGTAGGGCGCGAGCTGCAGGCGGAATTCTTCGGGCAGTGTCGCGGTAATGGCGTTGAGCCGTGCGAGCGCGGTCTCGGTCGACGCGGTATCGGCGGCGCTTTCGAGGTCATGAAATGCGGGCTCAAGCTGCTCGCGTAAGCTCTGGGGCAACGTGCCCAGCGCGGCTTCGAAGGCGTCATTGATCAGGCTCTGCGAGTCGGCGAGATTTCCCAATTGCACATTGAGCGCGTCGGCAAGCTCCGGCAGCTCGATGCCCAGCGTGTTGGCCACGCCCGCGAGCTGGCCGACTACATCAGCCGACATCGTGTCGATATTCACGCCGAGGTCCGACACAAATCGCGACAGGTCAATGCCCATCTGCGACGCGAGTTCGAGCACAGGCTGACCGAGGGCGGCCGAAAGCTCGCGAAGGTTTTGCGCGAGTTGCGCGGCCAGCGCCAAGCGCTGCGCGGCCTCTTGCTGCGAAGTGATCTCATCGCGCTCGGCGTAGAGCGCGCGCAGCTCCTCGCTCGGCACCAGCTGCACCGTTCCAGGCGCACCGCCAGGCGGCGCTGCCGATGGCGACACGCCACGCAGCAGATTGCGCACCCAATCGAAGTCGGCGCCATAGTCCGCGCCGCTTGCATTGAATTCGCGCGAGAGACGCAGGAACGCATCAGCGAGCTGTGGCAGCTGCTGGATCGCAGTCACATCGCCGCGATTCGCGGCAGCGGCCGTCTCGGTGAGCTGGCGACGTGCCTCGGCGATCTGGGCCTCGGGCGAGAGCGCGGACAGATCACCGAGCAGCATGCTGTCGAGATAGTCCTGCAAGCCCTTCAAGCCGTCTTGCATCTGCTCAAAGAAGTCGCCGGCCGCGCCCGCCGCGTCCTCGATCGTGCCCTGCACGTTGCCGCCGAGCGCCTCGATCCGCGAGTTAATCTCGCTCAAGCGGTCGTATCCCAGCTGTTGCATCAGCGAGTTCGTTTGCGACTTCAACTCGGCGATCGCGGCGCGCACCTGGTTCGCGGTCCAGCGATGGATGAGCGCGAGGTCTTGCGCGCTGGCGCCTTCCTCGCCGCGCGATCGCGCGAGCTGATCGGCTGCGTTGATGGCTGTCGCCGTCGTCGTCGTGATCTGCACCAGGCGCTGCTGGTATTGCGACAGCGGCGTGCCGTCCGTTTCGACGGCAATCTGTTGGAGCATCTGGCGTGCGTTGGCGGTCGCCTCGACCACGGTCAACAATGCATCACCGAACTGCAACCACTGCACGATCTGTTGCGCGGTGAGTGACGGCAGCTTCTGCTCGAACAGCTCGCGAAACGCCGTGCTGGAAATGTTCGCATCGACACCGATGGTGCCGGCGAGCTGATCGCGCGCGCTGATGGATTGCTCCAGCGTGCGATTGCCGCGCTCGGTCGCGGAGTAGAAACCCTCGAAGAATCGACCCCAAAGCTTACCCGCGGCATCGAGGCCACCGGCCGCGTCGGCGATGTCGACGGCCAGGCGCACGGTTTCTTCGCGCGTCTTGTCGAGCGACTGGCCCGAGAGCTTGAGCGCCTGGTCGAGCAACTCCGTCGCGCCGCGCACGCGCGTGTACGTGTCGATCAGCGACTCTGAACCGGTGCGCAGGTCTTCGACCAGGTCGGTGACTTGCGTGAGCGTCGCTTGTTCGCCGAGCAGTCCACGCGCCTTGCGCATGTCGTCGGCCGCCGCGACCAGGAACTGCGCGCCCGCGAGCAGCTCGTCAGCGTTCGCACGCCAACGCTCGGCGATCTGGTGCGCCTCGTTGCCCACCGTCGCTGTCGTCGTCTCCATGCCCTCGCGCATGCCGTCGACGAGCGCATCGGCGATCGTCGCGCCCGCTTGCTGCGCCAACTGATGCGACGGCCCGAGTGCATCGTCGAGCGTCCCGATCATCGATTCAGCGACGACACGCTTGGTGAAGGCTTCGGCGTTCTCCTTGTATTTCACGCCGAAAAACGTCGAGTACTCGTCTTTGACCGTCTTGCCTTTCTTGTCCATGACACGCGTGAAGCTGCCGGCGACGACGCGGCCGGCCACATCGAAGAGCGCGCCGACTTGGTCGGCCGCGCCGACAGCCGCACGGCGCATTTGATCCGCCTGCGACTGCGCCTCGGCGCCCGCATCCAGATCCCGCGTACGACGCCGAGTGCCGCCGAACAATGCGGCCTGACGCGTCTCATTGACTCGCAGGAATGCTTCGGCACCGTCGGGACCGATGTTGAAGCCCTGCTCGAAACTCTTGGGCTTGAATTTCGTGCCGAAGATTTTGCCGCCGGTCGCGAAATCGATCACAGCCAACGCGGCGAGCGCCCAGCCAACAACCGGAATGGCCGCGCTCGCGCCGAGCGCGGAGAACGCACCGCCAGCGGCTGCACCCACGCCGAGGCCACCCGCGACGCCGGCAGCGGTGCCGGCGACGCCGATGCCCAGCGCGCCATAGGTCGCGGCCGCGCCGACGCCCGCGATGCCGCCATTCGTTCGGTTGTAGCCGTAGTACGCGCCGCCGAGGCCCGCGACGGCGGTGCCGAAGCCGCCGAGCATCTGACCGCTGGTCAGGCCGTACGGATTCGCGGCGGTGAAGCCCTGGATGGGCGGACCGACTGCCGTCGGATTCGCGTAGACGTAGCCGCCACCGAACGCCGGCACGAGTGAGCTGGAACCGGTGAATAGACCCGTCACCTGGCCGAGACCGTTGGTGCCTTGGCCACCGAGCAGCGTCAGCGGGCTGAAACCACCCGAGCCCTGACCCGAACCGCCCAGCCCGAACGCCGAGAGCAGACCGCCGGTGACGCCACCGCTGCCGGTGAACGCCGAGGCGATGCCAGCGAGCGAGAACCCACCGCCCGAGAACAGGCGCTGCATCAGCGGCTCGATCACGCGCAGCTGGAAGAACACCAGAATGATCTGCTTGACCACGTCGCGCGCGATGTCGACGAGCTTGCGCATGACGTTGCCACCGCCGTTGACGACGGCGCGGAATGCATCGGTCAGGCCCGAGCGAATCACGTCTTGATAAGCCCGCGTCTCTTCGGTCGCCTTGCGCGTCTGGATGATCGCGCGCGCCTGCGCCTCGGCGGTGCGCAGCACGGCCTGGCCTTGCTCGCTTTCGAGCGGGATGCGCTCTTGCAGCAGCGCCTGCTCGGCCTGGCGCAGCGCATTGCTGATCTCGCGCTGCTCGTTGGTCATGCCCAAGCTGGCGATCTCGTCGGCCTGGCCTTGCAGGAACTGTTCGTGCGCGCGCAGCTGGTGCTGCGCAAAATAGGTCTCACGTTCGAGCGCATCGGCGGCGTTCTTGCGCGCCTGTGCGATTTCCTCGAGGTCGCCGATCGTTGCCGGTCCCAGCTGCAGCAGCTTGCGCTCGTACAGATCGATGATCGACAGCGCATCGGCGTAGCTATTCGCGGCTTCGACACTCGCGCCACCCATCTGCGCGGCCAGCTTCTGCTGAAGATTGGTGAACGCGTTGTGCGCGCTTTCAACGCCCTTTAACGTGTCGACGTAGAGGCGTAGCTTTTCCTTGGCGCCCGACGCCGCGTCGCCCGTGTTGTTGAGCGAGTTGGTGGTGTCATCGCCCGAACCGGTGACTTGCTTCTGCGCGTTCGCCGCGCCCTCGTTCGCGTACTCGTAGTTGATCAGCTCATTGGTGACGCCACGAATGCGCGCGATGTTGGTCGCGGTCGTGATGTTCACGTCGATGAGCGTGGCCACCAGCTCATCGGTCGCGTTCGTGGTGGGGCGGATGGCCGCCTCCCACTCGCGCATCTGCGCCGCGATCTTGCCGCCCACGGCGTCGGGCAGCAGTTCATAGGTGCGTGCCCATTGGCCCACGAATCCCGCCAGGCCCTCGCGCATGTAGTTGAGCGTGCCCACCCACGACGCCTTGAGATAGGCCCAGGCGATCTGCGCGCCCTGCTTGATGCGTTCCCAGCCCACCAGCGTCGAATCGACGAAATAGGCGGCGGCGATGCGCACCTCTTGAAAGCGCTCGCGCGCCCAGGTGCCGATCTGCCAGCCCACGAACGCGGCCTGCACCACATTCAACGCCGTGCCCAGCGACAGCACGCTTGCCTTGGCGCCGGCAAGTCCGACCGTCGTCGCGCGCATCGCGGTCGCGGCGGCGGCGCCCGCGCGCACCAGCTTCGCGGCATACATCACCAGCGCGATCTCGCCGAGCTGTACGAGCGTGTCGGCGATCGGGCCGATGTTGTCGGCGATCGCCTTGAGCGACTGTGCGAATCGCGTGCTGGTGCCGGTGGCCTGGTCGGCCTCACCGACATAGCGCAGCACCGCGTTCTGCACCTGTTGCCACGCGCGGCCGATGGTGAGCGGCATCTGCGTGAAATCACGCTCGATCTCGTCGCGCTGATCGAGCAACGCGCGCACGACCATCGATGACGTGAGCTGCCCCTCTTCGGCCATCGCGCGCAGCTGGCCACGACTTTTGCCCAGCGCCGCGCTCAACGCATCGGCGAGCCGCGGACTGTTCTCCATGACGGAGTTGAACTCATCGCCACGCAACACGCCAGACGCCAGCGCTTGCGAGAGCTGCTGGATCGACGCCGAGGACTCGCTGGCGCTGGCGCCGGACACCACGAAGGATTGATTGATGGCCTCGGTGAGTGCGAGCGCTTGCGCTTGCGAGCCACCCAGCGCATCGATCGACTTCTGCACGCGCGCGTACAAGCTCGCCGTTGCGGCGAGCTGCGCGCTGGTGCGTTGCGAGATCGCGAAGACGCCCTCGCGAGCGCGGGCATACTCTTGCTCCGACCTGGTCGCGAGCCGAATTCGGCTATTGAGCGACGACCAGGTGTCAGCCGCTTGAATCAGCTCGCGCACCATCGCGGCTGCCGAGAATCCGCCGACCCACGAGAGCATCGTGCGACGCACCGAGGCAGCGGCATTGCCCACCGACGACATGCGTCGCTCGGCCTCTGCCGCGCCGCTCGCGACCTGGTTGCCGGCGGATTGGCCTGCTCGACCCAGCGCGACGATCTCCTCGCGCGCACCGCGCGTCACGCCGACCAGGCCGGAGCCATCGGCGGACAATCGCAGTCGTACGAGAATATCGTCGCTCATGAATCCCTCTTGTTGAGCAGACCAACCGCCGTCTGTTCCATCACGATGATGCGGTCGAGCAGGTCATCGTTGAACGGCACATCGAGCGCACCCGCAATCGCCTTCACTTCATCGGTCGAGATGCACAGAAAAACCACTTGACCGGTGGGCGCCATCGCCCGCACCCACTTGCACCGCACGTACACCTGCACCGCTTGCCAATTGACCTCTGCCACTCCGACGAATTGGTCACTGGCATCATCGTGTTGCTCCTCCGCCTGCGCTTCGAGTCGCTCGCGCACGTCATCCGGCATATTCGGATCGAGCGCGAGAAACTGATCGATCGGCGGAGGTCTCGGCCGCGCCGTGCGCTCTTCAATCAGCGCGCGTGCGACCGCTTCGAGTTTTTTCGTTCGGGGTTCTGGTTAATCGCTTCGTAGAACGCGAGCACGAGCGCTTGCGAGCAACACAGATCGTTCTTCGCGGCCAGCGCGCCGTCGGCGGGCGTCAGCGGCTTGCCGTCGTCGTCGTCGATGCCGGTCACGCCCACCAGCACATCGTCGAGCAGCTCGCGATTGGTGAGCGTCTCCTCGAACAGCTGATTGTTCTCGGGATACTTGAACTCGGCGTCGATCTTGGCCTCGCGCACCGCACCCTTCTCGACCGGAAAGCGAATGGTCACGGTGCGGGTGAAGGTGCGGACGGATTTCAGTTGCAGGCCCATGGGCGTGTACTCCAAATGCTATTGAGGTCAGGTTGAACAAGCGCGGGGCGCGATGCGCCCCGCGAAGGTGGTGATGCGTGGCTTAGCCGCCGAACTCCAGCGTGAAGTCGTCATTGCCGGACGAGGACGGCAGCGCGCGGAAGCCGACCTCGTACGCGATGTCCTTCTCTTCCTCGACCTCCTTGGGCTCTTCGAGCTGCACCTGGCCAAGCGTCAACTTGACCTTGCGCGCGGCGGTGCCGTTGTCCAGCGTGGCGACGATCGGCACCAGCGTCTGGTTGCGGAACAGCGTCCACGGATTGAGCGTGCCGAACGACGGCCGATAGAACCGCACGGTGCCCGTCGGTTTGCGATCGCTGATCCGCGCGATGCGCGCCTCGGAATGCTCTTTCACCTTCAGCTCGGTGTTGAGATCGAGCGTCAGCGACAGACCTTCCACCGCGACGCCGTTGACCGTCAGCGTCCAGGTCTCGGTCGTGACCGGCATCGGCGCGCCGAACGCGGAGTAGTCGACGGTTCCCGGGAATGCGGCCTCGGCGCCCTGGACGCAATTGCCCTCGATTCGAACCTTGGCCATCGGATACTTCTTGATGGCGATCGTGAGTCCCGACAGCTTGGCGCGTGCGCCCAGAAGCTTGTACTGCACGCCGGCATGGTGGAAATACGCGGAGATCGACGCGATCGACGACGACACCGGGTTGTAGCGCGCCAGCGCGGGCGGGCCCACGACGAGCGACTCGGCGAGCGAACTTGCGCGCAGGATCGGCGACAGCGGCGACGCGCTGCCAGCGGCCGCCGCGCCCACCAGTTCGATGTCGCCTTCGATGAAACCGTACTCGCCCACCGGCACGAACGGGTCGGCCGTGAAGTACGGGCGATCGAGCGGACGCTCCAGCTTTTCATTCGCGACACCCACGGTGCCGTTCATGATCTGGATCGCATTGGCCACACCGGTCGGCACCGAGTCGGTGCCTTCGGTGGTCTCGATCTTCGCGAGCAGTGCTCGCAGCTCGAATGATTCCAACATGGTCGTCTCCTGGTCCTACAGACTCACGCGACGCTCGGCGGCTCGGACGTGGGCGCCGGGTCTTCCACCAATCGCGCGCTCTTGCCCTCGGCGGGCTGCGTGTGATCGGACTCGGGATTCGGGACCAACTTGCCGTCGGCGCCGAGGATGAAAGAGCCACCCGTGCTCGGGAGCACTTGCGGCTTGGTCTTGCGATTCTTGTTGCTCATCAGCGCACCTCGATTCGGTAGTTGATTCGGTAAAGGTCTTGCCACCACAGCTTTCCTGCCTCCAGGTGCAACACGCGCCCGGAGATCAGCTCCGTCGCCGCCGATGCCTCGGGATGAACCCACCGCAGTAACCGCGAGCGGATCGCTTGCAGCACCGGATTCAGATCCACTGCCGCCGCTTGACCGGTCTCCTGCTTGCGCAGGTTCTGCACGCACACGACGACACCCACCACGGCCTCAGCCGCTTGCACGAGCACGCCAGACGCTCCCTTGCTTCCGCTCGCGCGCTCAGCACCGAGCAGCACGAAAGCGCACGGGAATCGCGCCGGCCCTGAGCGCGTTGCCGCTTCGTACTCGGCCGCGCTCTCGACGCTCTGCAACACATCCAGCGACTGGAGGCGCTCGATGATCGGTGCAATGTCGATCGGCCCGGTCGAGGACATCAGTAGTCACGCAACGTGTCGGCCGTGAACACACGGCCTGGTGTCACAAACTGCACGTCACCGCCGGACGAGTTCACCACCGGGTCGGACGCACCCAGCGAGAACTTGCCGGCCGCGACTGATTCGAGGACTCGAATCGCGTCACGACGATCGCGCGCGATTGGGTCGGTGCGCTCATCACTGATGCGCGATTGGTTGAGTGCGTAGCGAACGAGCGCGCGCACCCAGCTCTTGCAGATCGGCGGCACTGGCGACAGCGGCAGCGCGTAGCGCGCGCCGATGTAGCCGTCGACGATCTGCTCAGCGTCCGCGATGGTAGCGGCGACGCGCGCGAGCGCCGCATCGGCCGCCGCGACCTGGTCGCTGGCGTACTCCGTGCGATCACCACCGATCAGCGTCAGCCGCATCAGCTCGACGGGAGGCACGTCGAGATGCGACGGCGTCGCGACTTGCGCGATCTCCAACGCACCCGGCATCGACTCCAGATCGGCGGCGACCAGGTAGCTCACTTCTTCGCCTTCCGCGGGCTCGACGGCGTCGGCTGGTTCGCGGCCTTCTCGGGTGACGCTTTGACCGTCGGCGCATCACCAGCGCTGACGGGCTCCGTCGACACCGCAGGCGATTCGACGATCGAATCGTCGCTGGCCTTCGGTTCCGCCTTGATCGGCTCCAGAGGCGTCGAGTCGCGCGTGAACGCTTCGACCACGGGCACGGCAATCAAGCCGGCCTCGATTGCCTCGACTGCATCGCGATCGGTCAGCGCGATGAGCATGCCGGGCATGTAGTGACGGCGGCCGTCGAGGATCGGCGACACCACGCGATACTCGCGCTTCGACTGGTCTTTCGTGTCCATGAAACTCTCCAGTGGCTACGCCTTCACTGATCCTGCGGCGCCGAGGCCATGAACCGCCTCGGCGCCGTTCGGACTTGCGAGCGACGAAGGATTAGTTGACGACCGTCTGCGCGAGGAAGCCGGCGGTGATGCCGGTGAGCACCGGCGTGTTGTCATCGGAGACCGGATAAACCCACGACTTGCAGGTGGGGTCGTAGTAGCTCTGCTCGACGGCCGGATGACCCTCGTAGGTGTAGGTGTAGCCGTAGGAAGGCTCTTCCTGATTCGCGTTCTGCGTGACCGGGACGTAGGCCAGCACCACGTTCTTGCCCCAGACGTCGGAGAACGTGCCGGCGTCGTCCGCCACCACAGCTTGGCCGACATAGAGCCGATCGACCTCGAACAAACTCGCGAGCATGTCCGCCGTGACGACATCACGGCCGGTGTACTTGATGCGGTCCTTGATCGCGGCGTTGTCCTTCAGCGCAGTGGCGACCTTCGGGCCGATGATGGCCACGTTGGGCTTCATGCCCGTGGTTGCACGGATCGCCTCGGACCAGTCAGCCATGTTTTTCACCGGCGTGGACGCCGGATCGTCCCAGCGCGCCGCGCCGACGAGCGAGACCTTGTGGTTGGCGTCGTAGTTGGCCGCGTTCTGAGCGATCGTGGCCGCGTTGAATTCGTGCAGCAGCGCCAGCGAGCGCAACACGGTATTGACGGCGCGCGAGGCCATGTCGATGTTGGGAACGGCCTGCGCCTCCTGCTGGATTTCGCGCGGCACCAGGCCTTCGAGAGAATTGGGCACGATCGCGTAGGGCTTGCCCAGATACCCAAACGTGATGCGCTTGGTCGTGGAGCCCGGAGCACGAGCAGCGGCATAGAGACGGAACGCCTCCTTGCCGAATTCAATCACCTGGCCGCCGCGCTGCGAGACCATGACGCGCGGGAACAGGCTGATGCCGACGTTGACGGGTGACCGATAGCCGCGCGCCTGCGTGGACAGAATCGGATCGATGACGCGCGCTTGCGCGGCAGTCTGTTGAGTCATGGTGATACCTCGTAGCGTGATGGACGCTTGCGCGTCAGTTGGGGATCAGCAGCACTTCGATCTTGCTGCCAGCAGCGCTCGCGGCCTGCAGTGCGCGGCCGACAATCGGCCCGGCGGTGCGAGTGATCGCGCGACCCTGCGCGTCGGTTTCGATCAGGGCATTGGCCGCGATCGCGGCACCCGCCTCGACGACGGCCGTGCCGATGACATCGACCGGGAACACCTCATTGGTCGCGGCGCTGGTGCGCGCCACGCCGTACGTGTTCGCGGCTGCGCCGGCCTGCACCAAGGCAGTCGAGACGAACCGCTCCGCGATGATGGCTCCCGCCGCGACCATGCTGAGCGTGAGCAACGAATTGGACTGAGACGACATGGATCAGCTCCTGCGTGAGCGTTGGGAATTGCCTTAGCGCGACACGGCCTTGACCGCGTCGAGATAGGGCGTGTTGGGATTGGCGCGCTGGAACTCGATCGCGCGCGCGTGCACTTCGAGCGCACGCTGGTCGACGGCGAAGTCGGGCGGCGCGGCAAAGTTGGCGGCGGTCGGCGGCAGCGGACCCTTGCCCTTTTCGGTGTAGTCGACCCACTTGGGCAGTTCGCCGAGCAGCTTTTTGAACTCGTCGGCGGGGCTGCGCTTGACGGTGGCGTCGCCCTCGGCGAAAGAAATTTCGGCGGCGGACTCCAGCGTCATCAGCAGTTCGACGACAGGCGCCTGTTGGCGCGGCAGCAGTCGGCCATCGGCCACGAGGGTGGACGCGAACGAGACGACGGCAGCACGACGCTGAGCCGCCTCGGCGGCGGCCACGGCGGCCTCGCGACGCTTCAGCTCTTGCTCGCGCTGTTCGGTGGTTTGGTTACTCACGGTGATCTCCTGCACGTGCGCGGCCGGGGCCGCATAGGACATGGCCGGTTCGGGCTCGCGCGCGGCATCGGCCACGGTGTCGACCGTCCAGGCCGGAATGAGCTTGTCGGCCTTCTCGACACCTTGCGACTCGACGAAGTAGTCGCGAACGGAGCGGAACAGCTCGGCGATCGCACGGAACGCGAAGCGCTCCGACTGCGACGAGAAATCGATGACGCCCTCGGCATTCGACGAGAGCTGAACATCGCGCAGCCCTTTCACGGCCGGCGGTTGCGCGCCGAGGAATCCGACGTGACGCAGATAGCGCTTGCCGGGCGTGGGATTGCCCGGGCTCGTCTCGCCCCACAGCGACGCGCTGCGCTTCTTGTATCGGCCCGCGTTGACGATCTCGGCGAACTCGGCGTCGACCTGGTGCGGCTCGGCGAGCAGCTTGTCGCCGTCGACGATCAGACTCTTGACCCAGCCGTAGGCCGGAGCATTCAACGTCGGGTGACCGATGACGATCGGCGCTTCGGACAACTGCGGATCGTAGGACTGCGCGAGATTCGTCAGGTCGGCGCGAGTGATCTCGTGCACGGTGCCGTCGGACGCGACGTGGCGACCGGCGGCGAGAATCTCGATGGCTGCGAGGGTGGCGGCGTTTTTCGACATGGCCGCATGGTGCGGCCGCGAGCGCGCTGCGTGGGTTTCAGCGCGATGAAAAAATTCTAGGGACTACGCGCGCCCCGCCAGCGCATCTTGCAGGTATTCGCGCGCGGCGCGCAACACCATCGCGGCATCATCGAACGACACGCCGAGATACGGGCGCGCCGGGATCGCGGCGGCGCCTGGCGGCATGTCAGCGGTGCCGCCGAATTGGTGGATTGCGGCATAGACACGATCGGCGATCACATCGACGTGCGATTCTTCCGCGTCACTGTGAATGCCGCCGCGCAGATAGCCGCGCTCGACGAGCATCTTGTTGGAGCGTTTGCGCTTCCACGTCGCGGGCCGCAGATCGACCCAGGGATGTCCGTCTGGGCCGATCTGATCATCGAATCGATCTTGCGTCGAGCGCACCAGCTCGAAGCCGATCTCCGCGAGCAACGGCCGCAATCGCGAGCCGCGCGCGATCAGCGCCGCGCAGACGTTCTGGAACTCGCGATCGTCGACCGTGATGGTGCTCACGTCATGACACCCGGCTGCGCGACTGCGCGCACCAGCTTCATGTACGCGACCTGGAAATCGGTGCGCGCCATCGCCTGCCAGCGACCAGGCTCGGCCGCGTTGATGCGCGCCAGCTCGATTTCGTTGGCGCATCGCAGCTGGTCGCCCAAATGCCCCTTGATGCGATCGAGCAGCGCGAGCGTGAGCCGCTCGTGCTCCTTGATCTCATTCATGAGCGCAATCTCATCGACGCTCAAGTCGCGATAACCCTTGATGAGCGTGTGTTGGTCTTTCATGGTGTGCCTCCGGTGGTGAACAGCTTGCCGCGACGCCATCGATCCAAGTCCGCGGTGCCGTTCGGCACGACGGTCAGTGCTTCGAGCATGCCCTTGCGAATCGTCGCGACGAGCACGACGCCATCGGTGCCGTCTCGCGTCGTCGCCACGGCGCGCAACGCGCGGATGCGCAACTGCACCTCACCGGTGACGCGATGACGCTCGAACGCGACCCAGGTCTCGGCCGGCGCGGTCAGCAGCTCCGTAAGCATCGGCACGTAGGGCACCGCGCTGGCGTAGAGGTGCTCAATCAGCGTTTGCGCGTTGACGTACACGGGATGCGTGACACCGCCGACATTGAGCGTGTAGACGCGCTCGCCGTCGATGGCGCGGTTGATGATCTCCTCGCGCGAGCCGCTCGCGATCTTCGCGCCCGCGCGATCGATCGCCAGGCGTTGCGGCAGCCCAGCCTCGGCCGCGCCGCCGGCATTGAGCACATCGAACGCATCGCCGCCGGCATCCGACGCCGCGCGCATGAGCTGATCCGCGAGGGGTTTACCCCAGCCCGCTTCGCCCACGTTGTAACGCCACTCTGGCGCCACGTCGTCATCGCCTGGCGGCGCGCGATCGGGGCCAGGCTTGCCCAGCTCGCGCAGCCGACGCTCGGTGAGCGGCAGCACGTCGCACTTGCAGCCCCATCCATTGGGCGGATAGTGCACGCGCCACCACGGATCGTCCCAGCGCAGCACCAGGTGATTCCAGGCGAGATGCTCCTCGCGCGGATCGATCACGGTGTGGTGGCGATACTCCCAGTACGGATGGCGGCGCAGCACGTCGGGATCGGTCATCTGCGCATAGCGGCCCGCCATGAACGCGGTGCGCAGGTTCGTGTCGTAGATCACGCGCGTGCGCCAGGCACGGCCGCCGTTGTAGCTCCAGCCGTGGCGCGCGACGATCTCATCGAAGCGCTTACGAAAGCGTTCGAGCGTCTCGCCGTCAGCGAGTGCACGATCCACCGCGCCGCGCATATCGCGCAGCAGGTCTTCCTTGGTGGCGCCGGCCACGACGAACGCTCGGGCGTGCTCCCCACGATCGATGTCTCGCCAGGTTCGCGTCGGCAGGTTGACCTTGTCGCGGAAGTAGCGGACGGCATCGGCCGGCGCACGGAATGCTGGTCGAATTTTAGCCATCGGCCTGGGAGCCTCTCAGTGCCCGCAAACGACCCCTGACCCCGACGAGGATCGCCGGACCGGACCCTCGCGCGAAATTGAAGGCGTTTAAACGGGTTTTAAGCCGGTTCGAGGCGTCCACGGTTACCCCTCCGACCCGGTTTGGCCCGAAATCTCGTCCGAGACCGACCCGCGACCCGCCAGATGGGCGCCTGTGAGCGCCTGGGCCATGACCGCCTGGAACTGGTCAAGCGGCAGCGAGGCAAACTCGCTCAGCAACCGATCGCGCACCTCGTCGAGCGACCCGGCCTGTTCGATCATCTGGCGCACCTGGCCGACCCATTGACCGACCTGCTCGTCGAGCGCGGCGGCCGTGACGTCACCCAGCTCGCGCACCGCGTTGGTGGCATCGCCCTCGGCGAAGTTGGCCGGCGGCGCGGCGCCGCCGCCTTCGACTGCCGGTGTCGCATTGCTCTCGGTCCACTCGCCGCCGTACGTTTCCAGCACGTACTTCAACGACGGTCGGAAGCCGAGCGACTTGATCTTGTTGTCGCGCTCGGCGCGCGAGTCCAGGTCTTCCGGCTCTTCGACGTCGCGCACCACGCGCGGCGGATCGGCATCCGGAAAATTCAGCCGCGTGAGCCACGTCGCGGGACCGAGATTAAAACTCTCGTTGATCAGGTCCGCGTCAGCGCGCACCAGGTCTTGTCGCACATCGTGGTGCACATCACCCAGCGCGCGACTGCCGCCGGACGACGAGACGCTCGACGTGAGCGTCTGACCCAGCGTGATGCGCGCGATGGTGTCATCCATCGTGTCGTGCATCACCTTGTAGTCGGCGGTGCCCGAGCGCGCCGCCTCGATCAACGTGATTTCCATGCCCTCGGGCAAGATCACGCCGGCATCGGTCTGGATGGCGGCGACGGCCTCCAACAAGCGCGCACGCTCGGCTGCCGAGGCACCCGCCGGGTACTTGCCGACGGGCGTCGGCGCGCCGAACTTCTCCAGGAACGTGAGCCAGTACTTCACGCCTTGCCGCTTGAACAGCACCGGCCAATAGCACCAATGGCCGAGGCCGAGACCATAGGGCTCGTCGTCATTGTCCGCGCCAGTCGCGAAATGCCAGAAATACGGCTGCTCGGCGGGAATGCCCTCGAACATCGCGCCAGGCGTCAGCAACCGCAGGCCGCCATCCTCGGCGAAGCGGAAGCGACGACGATTGCGCACCTTGATCGCCTCGAAGGTGAGCATGTTGCCGTCGCGGCCATAGATCACCTCGGCCACCGCGTAGCCGTAGAACACGCCATAGAGCATGCGCTCCGTGCGCGTGTCCCAGCCGATGCGCTCCAGCTGTTGCCGGAGAAACTCGGCCGCTTTCTTGTCGACGCGCCGATCGCTCGCGGGCTCGACGCGCCAGGCGCACTTCGTCACCGCGCGGCGGCGCTGCTGAAAGGTCGACTCGACTTGCGGCTCGGACAACACCGACTCGTAGATTTCGAGATCGCCAGCGCCGCGCACGCGCAACACGCGATCGCGCGGCTGAAGCATGGGGCCCACGAAACCGCGCGTGATGTCCTGGCCGTTTCTGATCGTCGCGATTTCGCGATGAATTTCCGGACGCGTGTCCATCAGTATCCTCCGAAGTCGCGTGAGCCGAGCACGGTGCCGAATCCAGCGTCACCCACGTGACGTGCAGACTCGCCCGCGAAATCGGCGAACAAGCCGCGCGTGGGACGCGCACCCGTTGATTGATAGTCGATCGGCGCCGCATCGAGCGTCGCCTCGGCGAATAGCGCCATCGCCGTGCCGATGACCGAGTCGGCATGTCGCTGACCGCCATCGCTGCCCTTCGTGCGCGCGTCGTCAGGCACGCGATACACGCCGCGCACTTTCACCAGCTGGCGAAAATCGTCGACCAGGTCGACGTGTCGCGGGATCTGGATGCTGCGATCCTCGAAGTGCGTCACCACGCGCGGCATGTGGTCGCGATACCAGCCCTCGGTGATCTGAACCTGCGCCACGCGCGTTGCGCCGAAGCGCTGCGCGGCGACCTCGGCCAGGTAGCCGCCGTTGCCGCGCGCATCGAACGCGGCCGAGATGAAGCGCGGCAGATGCTCGATCAGGTAGAAGCACACTTGCCGCTGTTGGTCGTAAGGAATGCCGCGCATCTCCACGATCAACGGCACGCGCTTGACCATGTGCTCGGTAACGACGATGGGCACCAGCACGGACGTGTCGCCAACACGCGCGAAGTCCCCGCCGACATGGTTCTTGCAGTGCTTCGGCAATCGCGCCAGCACCGGAGCGATCTCGCGCTCGCAAAACTCGAGCGCGGCCGCGCGGCGCGACTCCTCGGGCAACATCGTGAACTCGGCCGGCTCCGACCAGCGCGCGACCACGCCGTCGTCGGTCATCGCCGCTTCGATCAACGCGCGCGTGAGTCCAATGCCCGAGCCCGCGGACGGGATCACGTCCAGCTCTTCGGACGCTGCGCTGCCGTAGTAGGCATACACCGACTCGACCCACGCCGCTTCCGCGTCTGCGCTCCAAGGCTTGCCCAGCCGCAAGCACACGCGTTTGTACAGACCAACCGCGACGGCTTCCTTGAACGTCGTGCGATGCACCGAGCCGGCGCGCTTGCCCGCGCGAATCTCTTGTATCAGCTCGTTGAACGGATTCGAGTCGCCGTTGTGCGTCGACAGCACGCGCACGCGGCCGCCCCAGATCAGCAGCGCCAGCGCCGCCTTGAGCAGCTCGTCGAGCTGCATGTGGAATGCGGCCTCGTCGATCACGACGACGCCTTGCTTGCCGCGCAGATTCGCAGGTCGCGACGAGAGCGCGGTGATGCGAAAACCGCTGTTCGGAAATCGGATCGTGTAGGTCTTGATCTCCTTCTCGCCGCCGTCGCTCTTGAACACCTCCACGCCCGGCTCGACCGCAGACACGACGAGGCTCAGACACCGCGCCCACATCGCGCAGGCGTCGATGAACTCTATGGCCATGTCCATGTTGTAGCCGATGTAAAAGACGTTCTGACCGCCGTCTGATCGGCGACGCGCGGCGATCGACACATCATCGGCCGCCTCGGCCCACGTCAAGCCAATGCGTCGGGACTTCTCCGCGATTTTGAGCGGCGAAGCATCCGCGAGCCATTCCCGCTGGTAGTCCATGAGGACTGGCGGCGTCGACGAATCGAATGATTCGCCGATCGCGGCCGGTAGTTCGCGCTTGAGCAGATCGGCGTTCATTGGCCTTGGGAGATGTACGAGTACTTGCCCAACTCGATCATCCCCACCGCTTCGATCGGCGAGCTGATCGCTGGCGAAGAGAAGAAGCCCACCTGACACCAGTCACGTGACGTGCTGCGGTCAACGATCACGATCGCCTTTGCGCTGAAACTCTCACCGCGCTCTCGGATGGTGGCCGCGACGGACTCCAACCAGTCGGCGAGGTCAGCGCTACTGTCGCGCGGGTGGAGGACTTTGACCGTCATTGCGCACTCCCAGGATTTGCCGGCGGAACATGTCGACCTGCTCAGCGGTCAAGCCGCCTTCTTTCGCGATCGCCTTGAGCTTCGCGTCTTGCTCGCGCAGCAGCTTCTCGCGCGCGGCTTGCTCGATCTCCTTCGCTTGCTGCAGCGCCTTCGAGCCCGCCTCGGTGGTTTGCTTCACGATGCGCGCAAGGTGGCGAATCTCGTCGAGGTCGATCTCTTCGCGGCTCGCGGCGTTCTTGATCAGCTGGATGGTGAGCGCAGACAGCGTCTCGACCATCGCGCGACCTTGATCGCCGTCCGGCTTCTCGCCGATCTCGGCCACGATGCCGCGCGCGATCTCGCGCGACTCTTTCATGCGATCCGAGATCACTTTGAACTTCTGCTGGAAATTCCACAGCGGCGTGCGGGCCGGCGTGTATTCCACGCCGAACAGCTCGGCAACGCGGCCGCGCATTTCGTCGAGCGTCATCCGATCATCGGCGACCATTCGCTCGATAGCGGTGCGTACCTCTGGCGGCAGTTTGTCGATCGACGAGCGGCGACCCATGTCATTTCCCCGGCCGCTGCACGCCATGCACGGTGACCTTGCCCTTGGCGCAATCAGCGCCGCGCTCGGTGAGGCGCGCGAGGAGTAGCGGCGAGTCCGCGGCTGGCGGCGTGATGTCCTCGACCACGACCAGTTCGCGATCGGCCGCCGCGAGCCAATGCAACTCGGCGCGCACGTCGGCGCGCGACGCGTGCATGGCCATGCCGTCAAGCGCGTGATAGAGCGAGCTTGAGTTAGCGCGCTGCTCGGGCAGCTCGTAGAGCAACCGCAGGATCACCAGGCGGCGCTCTTCGGCGATGCGTTCGAGATAGTTCTTAGCCATTGCCTTGCTCCAAGAGATGCGCGTGGATCATCGAGACCATCGAGTTGGTATTGCTCGATCGCTCGGCCAGCGCGGCGACGTTCGTCGCTACGTCCGCGAGCTGATCCTTGATGGCGTTCAGATCATCGTGGGTGGGCAGCGTGCGCAGCTGGCCCTCCGCGACCGTCAGACGCGTGTGGTGCGACGTGTTGACGCGTTGCTGAGCTACCTTGAACTTCGTCAGTTCCGTTCTCACGGCGCGGTCTCCATCGTTGATGGCCTTGGCCAGTCGCTCCGATCGCGTCGCGCGATAGAGAATGACGTTGACGCATATGCTGGTGACCATCACCAACACCTGCGCGATCTGCCATCCGGTTCGCCAGTCATCGAGGCTCATCGCTTGCCCTTTCGTCGATCGTGCTCGACTTCGCAGTCGATGCACCGTTGTGCGTCTGGAATCGCGCGCACGCGATCTATCCCTATTGCCTCGCCGCAGTCCATGCACGGCCGCGACGCGTCGGGCGCGGGCATCGGCCGCTGCGCATGTGCCAGCAGCTGCGCTTCGCGCGCCGCGATCCACAGCAGCTCAGCGGCCTGAGCGCGGTCAGCCGCGTCCACGTATCGCCTCTCTCAAGCGGTTGGCACACAGCCGCAAGATGCGACCGTGCATATCCAGCACGCGCTGATCGACGGACTTAAGGTCGGGCTGGCGTCGCACGCGGTGCTCGACATCCCACGCCTCGGCTTCCCATTCGTGCGCCATCAGCGCCACGTCGTACGCGGTCAGGGATGCACTCGGCGGAAGATCGCCCAGAACCGCTTGCGCGGTTTTGCTGGGACGGGCGCGGGCGCCAGATGCTGCTTGGCTTGCTCCGCCCGTTCCGCCTCGATGCGCGCCCATGCCTCGACGGCCTCAGCGAGACGTGCGTGGCGTAGGCGACACTCGGTCGCCTGCTGCATCGCCGTGACGTGATTCGTCACCAGCGACTTGAGATCGCCCTGCGTCGCCGGTGACGCCGTCATGCACGGCTGTTTGAGGCTGGCGGGGATCGGCGGCAGCGGCGTCGGCGGCAGCTGCAGCTCCCGCGTTGGCGTCGTTCCACAACTGCAAACCATCAGCATCGAGGCCACAATCAGCAAGGTCTGGATGCGACGCGAAATAGCGGTCGAACTTGGTGCGCAGATGCTCATATGCACGCTCCGTGGTCGCGCGATCGGTTTCGAAACTGCCGGCGATGGTGTCGAGGCGAATCGCCTGCGTACGCACGTCGCTAACGACGTTGACCAGCTCGCCGTGCAGCCGTTGGATCGTCGCCTGGTCAATGGCCTGATCCGCGATCGCGTCGCGACCCACTTGCCATTGCACACCGGCCCAAAAGCCGCCGCCCGCCAGGGCGATCACGGCGACGAGCGAGATGACGAGTCGAACCCAAGGCGGAATAACTGCGTTCGTCAGGTTCATGGCATCACCGGAACGGCTGCGTGCACACGGGTTCGCCCGGCCAGCCCGCGTTCGAGTAGAGCGGCCATAGCACGAGCAGGATGCGAGTCACATACGAGCGGTTCTCGCGGTGCGCGGCCTCGGCGCGCGCGCGAAATGCGTCGACGCCTCGAAACCATCGCTGGTCGTTCACGCCCTGCGCGCGCGCGAGCGCTTGCTCGCGCTTGCGCCACTTGCCGCCGCCGTTGTAGTCCGACAGCGTGAACGCCCAGCGATCGCACTCGGTCGCGCCTGGCGCGCGTTCGTACAGATAGCGGTCGTAACGCACGCCACACCGCATCGACCAATCCGCGTCCCACGGATCGGCAGGCGCGCACTCGGCGTAAATGTCGCCCATCCAGTCGGCCGTGGCGGGCGTGAACTGCATCAGCCCAATGGCGTACGCCGACTGCGCGTCATCGCGCCAGCGGCTCTCCTGGTGGATCTGGGCAGCGATGCCGGCGACCGGCGCGTCGAGACCCCAAACGGACGCGACTTCGCGTTCGAGCTTGAGGCGATAGGCCGTCGAGTACTCGGGAATGCGCGGCGCTTGCGCATGAGCCGTGCCGCTGCATGCCCACGCGAGCAGCAACCAGCAGACGGCGCCGACGAGGATGAGAGATCGCACGCGAAGGGCTCGCATCACGGCATCCAGGCGCCGCACGCCATCGCGACGCACATGATCGCCGCCTTACGCTTCCAGGCGGTGCCTTGCTCGATGCCGGTGAGTTTCTCGGGCTGCGCGTGCGGGAATCGACGCGCGTCGATCCAGTTACCGAGCCACGCGAAGAGCGTCAGCTTGCTGATGCCCCAGAGCGTGAGGCCGATCTTGACCGGGTTGAGAAACGCGACGATCGCGAACGTGATCAGGAACACGACGACGATCGGCTCGGCCGCAATGAGCGTGCGCAACTTGGTCGCAGCGCGACGCAGCCGGGATTCGGTAGAAGGGGTGTCCATGACCTGCTCCGCTTGAGGTGAGAAAACGCGCTCGATGCGCGAGTGCTCGAAGCATGGTCGTGGTGTCGTCGGCCGTGGGTTTCAGGCGGATGAAAAACAAAGCCCCGCCGAAGCGGGGCCCTTAATCACTCTACATGACGACGTTGCGCGCGCGGAAGCACCCGCTATTGCGGCGACGGTGTCGCGGTCGGAGCCGGCGGCGTCGCCGGCAGTGGCGCCGCCTGCCGAACCTGATAGTTGAAGTCGAAGGCGGCCTGCCAAGCGTCGGGGAAGCAACCGAAGATGTTGCCGCAGCCCGTGGTCACCGTCAGCACGTAACCATTGTCTGGCAGCGGGTCTTTCGTCACGCGACACGCGAGCCCAACATCAACCGAGTTAAACGTCTCGATGTATCCGTCGGTGATGTTCTGAATCTTCATGCGACAGTTGTTGATTACCCAGTTGCGCGCGGCTGACCACATCCGCTCGCACGCCTTCTCGTCGTAGCACCGTGGCCGATCCCTCATGAACTCGGCTTGACGATCGGCGAACGCCTGTCGCTGCTCCGGCGTTACACAGCCACCAAGCATCGACCCCAACATCACCAGCACAAGCACCCGACTGCGCATGTCCCCTCCGATTGGTGTTGTTCAAACATCACGCCGCTATCTACCATGCCGCCCGCTTAGTTGGACTGAGCGGGCGCATTCTCGTCGAACAGGCGACCCTGCAGCCGCTCCTTGTACAGCCGCCGCTGCGTGGCCAGGATGTTGTAGACGTTGGCCACCGACATATCGAAGCGGCGCGCCATCTCGTCGATCGACATGCGGCCTTCCAGGCGAAACATCACCGCATCGCGCGCTGCGCGCCTGATCTGTTCGCCCGTGGGGAGATACACCACGCGGCCGCCAATGTAATCGGCGAGCAGCACCACGCGCTCGGCTGCATCGCGCGCGGCGTCCTCGGCGCTCATGCCGCGTCGCAGGTTGTACGCCTCCTCGACCGCGAAAAACTCGGCCATGCGCTGCGGCCATTTCTTGACCGCGAGCACTTCCTCGCTCGCGCGCTCGATCAACTCCATCGGATCACACGTTAGCGCATCGAACATCCCGGACTGCTCTGGCGTATTCATGTCGCGAACTCCTGGCGGATTGCTGCGCGTTTTCGTTCTGCGTCCTCGGGGCTCAGTAGGCCGAGCTGCACGTCGGCATCGACGCGCGAAAGTCTTTCCATCAACTCACGCCGACGGCCGCCGTCGGCGTTGGCCTGGCCTCGGCGCGCTGCCTCTTCGCGTGCACGCTCGGCTTTGGCCTCGTCGGAATTCGCGATGGTGTAGGCGACCTTGCGCAGATAGACATGCGAGGCGATCGGAGTGACCAAGTCGCGGTCTTCCACCATCAACATCATCGCCTTTGCCCAGATCGCAGGCGACGCGGGCGCGCGCAGGTGATCGATCGTGACGTGCGTGGCTTTCACCAGTTCGGCCACTTCAAGCGCGATCGCATAGGCGCGCGCGGTTCGCAGCTTGGTCTTCGGTGGCTTGAAAAGGCGCAGGTAGCTGATCAGCGCGCGGCCCACGGCTGGATCGAGATCGGCGAACACCAGCGCGAGCCGCTTGCCGTCGTCGTCAGCAAATCCGGCCTCGATGGGAAACTCGGTGACGCAGGTAGGACAGGTGACGTGCATAGTTATTTCGATGGCCAAAGGGCGCCCTGCTCGGGCGCGGGTCCGTGGTCTTTCTTGGGCGGCTTGCGGAATCGCTCGACGTTTGTCACGTGTTGCGGGCAGAGGTGTTGATCGGGGCCGGCAACAAACGCGTGGCGCGCACACAGCGGTGCGCCACAGACGTGCCCAAAGGCTTCGTCGTCACACTGGTACTCCGCGGGCACGCCGCATTCGACGCAGACGCGTGCGCGCCCGCGATGCGAACCACTGGTGCAGACGATGGCGGTCACGCCAGCGATATCGATCTTATGGCACCGCATGACCCGTCTCCTGGACATCGCGCTCCGCGCGGCGGCGCTTGTCGATCTCCAGCGCAGTGATGATGCCGCGCACCTGGTCGGGCTTACACCAGTCGATGCGCTCGACCTTGTACATGCGCTGCGCGAGCGCGTGCGCGTATTCCCAGGGCCGCCTCGACTCGGCGAGCAGTGCACCGACCTTCTTGAGCCTCGCCTGCGCATCAGGACGCAGCGCGCGAGGCGCGCGCGCCTTACGGCGATGCTCGACCACACTCGTGGCGCCCATCCGCCGCAGCTCATCGAGCAATCGACGACGACCCGCCTGGTCGAGGTCCGCCGACGAGGTCACGCCACCGACGCGGCGCACGATGGCCTCGTACGCCTCGCGGTCGAGCTGCAGCTCGGCCTTCGCGATGTGGATCGCGGCCAGCTCCGAGCGTCGAGGGTCTTTGGCTCGCACGGCCGGTCTCCTAGTGATGCCCGAGGCGCGCCGGCCCAGAACCGCCGACGCCAGGATTGACCTTGGCGCGCTTGCCGGCGATCCAGCCCGCCGCGTGATCAGATGCGCGAATTCTCGCCGGCTCTTTCTTCACCGATTTGCTTGGTCGGCCGAAGCGCTCACGCACGTGCGTCTCGATGCGCGCGGATAGCCCAGGCGGCAATGCAGGCATGCTGTCGTACGCTTCTAGAATCGCCTGCACCCAGCCGATGCCGAAGGCCGCCGTGCGTTCGCGACGAACAGAGGCCTTTCGCACGCGTGAAACGTGCGCGGATGCCTGCCGCTCCATCTGTCGTCTCAACACGTCGAACGTAAAACCGGCGATCTGTGGATTGGCACCCTGCCCAAAGAACACCACGTCACGTTCATCGCCGAAGAGCGCCTCGCACGTCATCGCGTGTGCGATCACGTTGGCGAGCATCAACACATGCACCGGCACGTTGCGAGACTGGTGGCGCGTCCTGGTTGTCGCACTCTCAATCGGATCGGTCTCGACGTCATGCTCGGACAGCCCATGCTCGCGCATGAGCGCCTGCGCCTGACGCATCGCGCGCGCGGCCTCGTGGGGATTCGCGGACTTCGACAGACGCAGGCACGCGCGCACCTTGCGGATGGCGGTCTCGCGATTCATTGCGTGGCCTCACGCGCCGGCCGGATCACGCACGCGCTGTTGCCGGCGGGCGTGTAGATCAGCTCGCTGCCCAGGTGCAGGATGCGGATTTGCGAGCCGCGCCACCGCGCATCCTCGACGATGCCGGAGTCGAATATGACGACCATCGGGTGCGAGGTGGCCAGCTCGCCCTTGACCGGCTGGCGGCATTCGACGCGGTAGCGCGCTGCCTCTTGCGGCAGGGCGAAGCCGAGCAACAGCACTGCGACGATGATCGTCGCGAACGCGGTGCGGGTGAGAATCCAATAGCGGTTGTGCGCGGTCATCACAGCAGTTTTCCTTTCTCGACCATGTCGGGTGTGAACGTCTCCTTGCTCGTGATCGCCTTCATGATCTTGTCCAGCTCGGACTCGACGGCGTCGGCAACCACCTCGTCATCCACGTCTGTGATCTTGCAGCCAATCGCTGCGAGGTCGTTCGCCGGCAGAGTCTTGACCGCGCTCGCGACCAAGCTCTCGGTCTTCTGGATGAGCGTCGCCGCCTTGCTCCTGAGCTTCTCGCGGATACGCTCGATCACCTTGGCTTCGTCGTCGAACTCCAGCTTGCCCGGCTGCTTGCGGAAGCCCACCTTGATGCCCTGAATCTGCTGGGTTTTCGGCTTCTTGAAAAGCTCGGGGTTCTCGCGGATCACCTCGACCAGCGCCGCGCGTGAATTCACGGCGGCGTCGAGCGCTGCGAGCACGTCCGGCCGGTGCTGCTCCGACACCTGGCGCAGTCCGGCTTGCAACGCCGCGAGGGCGCGGCGCAGGTCATCGCGTGCGGACGCGTAGACGCGCGCGCACCCTTCCACACGCTCGAATGCGGCGTGGCTTTGCTCACTCATGGTGGTCTCCCTGTTGATCGATCCAGTGTTGTGCTCGGGCGACGGCCGTCCTCTCATCCGACGCCACGTCGCGCAGCAGTTCCTCGCGGCCCTTAAGCACGCGCCATTCCCACGCCCGGTGCAATCGACTGACTGCTATCGAGTACGCCTGTCGCGGCGTGCGGCTCGCGCGCTTGGCGGTCTTCTTGGGTTGCCGGCGTGCCATGTCATGCGCCCGTCGCGGTGGCCGAGCCGCGCATCGCCGCCGTGTGCGCACGCCGCAGCTCTCGCATCGCTGACACCAACGGTCTGAGCACGCCGGACGATGCATCGTGGTCGACAGCGTCGGCGAGCACGTCACCGAGGTCGCCGAGCATCTGATCGATGTGCTCGTGCAGGCGGTAGGTGAATTCGTGCGACGACGCGGCAGCCGGCGACGGCGCGGCTTTGGCGATCGGCGCCGCTGCCACCTTGGCGGCCGGCGCGGGCGTCGGCGCGGCCTTCGGAGCCGGCCGCTCGCGCTTCGGCGTCTCCTCGACGGCGCGCGCGGGCGCCGTCGTAGCGCCTTTCTCGCGAGCGACCCACGATTCGCCTGACTTGGGCGGCGGTGCTCCGGCACGCAGCGCGTACTCGTATCGACCCCCCGCGTTTGAGGCTCTGATGAGCTGGCCGGCCTCGTGCAGATCGTGAATCGCGCGCGCCAGGTCCTTCATGTCGACCTCGACCGTGCACTCTTCCGCGATCTCGCGCGTCGTCAGTGAGCGCGGCACTTCGGTGAGCACGCGACGCACCTCGGCTTTGATGATGTCGTCGGTGATCATGCGCGGGCTCCATCCTCGTACCACGTCACCCGACAGCCCGCGCGCGTGACGCTCATGCGCGTACGCACGCCGGCCGGACCCTTCGAGATCGCGGCCACGGCCGCGCCTGCGAACGACCAATGCGGCGGCGGTTCGGCCAGGCGAACTAGCGGCGTGCCGCCCTCGACGGTCACGCCTTCGATGGTGCAGCCCTGTTCTTGGAGCAGCGCGAAACACTCGGCGACGCGCGCGAGTCCGCTTTCAATTACTTGATTCATGGCATTCATGGTGGTGCCCTCAATGCGTCGTTTCAGTTCGGGTCGCGGCGCAAGCTTCGGCGGCCATGCACTCGACGACGAGCCAGGGAAACAGCGTGATCTCGCCAGTCGCGTCGCAGACGTGACACAGCGTGTTGGTCTGGTCGCGGAGGAGCAGGATGCGGCCCGAGCTGGTGCGGTGAATCAGCTGGCCCTGGGCGGCGATGTAGGTCGCCTCCAGGCCCTCCATGATCAGCATGCCGTTCGGTGCTTTTCTCATGACGGCGCTCTCGACATGAGGCAGCCCAAATCGCGCAGAGCGCGCACGGCGATCGTGACGATGTCGACCGCATGCGACAGCGATAGCGGCGGATCGCCGAAGCGCAGGTTGTGCTCCATCGCATCGCACGCGGCAGCCATGCGGAGCAGCGCGGTGTCGACCGAGTCGATCACCGGCAAGCGCGCGGCGTCGCCCTTGGCAGCCATCAGCGCCATGTCGATCAGCTCGTCGACACTGGACTGCTCGGCCACCAGCTCCGGTGTCAGAAACGCGTCGATGGCGTCGCGGTTGTAGGCGATCGCCCACGCGCCGACGTTGAGCAGCGTCGCGGCGAGCGACGCCGGGCTGGTCGTTACCGCAGGATTGCCAAGCGCGGCGACCTGGCGCCGCAGCATCTGCAGGCAATCGAGCGGTGAGGCAGGCTGGCGAGCGATGCCGGTCACCGCGAAGTGCAGACGCTGGCGGATGTGCAGCTCTTGCTCGCGCGCGGCGTCGTGCACCACGCGCAGGTCATGTTTGGCCGGCTTAGTCATGGCGTTGCTCCAGTTTGATTGCGCGAGCTGGGCGACCGAAGTCCACGACCTGCTCGAACGCGGTGGCCGAGATAAACGCGTTGAACGCGGCGCCGCAGGCGTCGCACTCGATGATCAAATCGGCGTTGCACGTGCCTGGAATTGAGGTCGTCCAGCCGTGGTGACGAATTTCGGCGGCCGATAAATCGGACTTGCACACTGGGCAGGTCGGGAAAAGCGCGCTCATTCCGCACCTCCAAGTTCGCGCCAGGCGCCGCGCACGTCGTCGTAGTTGACGGCGCCGCGCCCTTCCGACCTCGCTTGCACCGTGGCCAGTCGCAACACCTTGGTGAGCCCGCGCAGCGCACCAGGCTGTTCCGCGATCTCGATCAGCTGCTTGCGCGTCTTGGCGTCCTCGATGCCCCACGCCTCGATCATTTCGGCGATGTCGGAATCGGTGGAGCGCATGACGCGCACGCGCTTGCCGATGCGCGAGAAAAGTCGATCGAGGTACGGCGCGCGATTGCCGCCGGTCATGCTCGCGTACAGCTTCTCGTTGCCCACGATCGCGATGCCCACGCTGGTGGCGTCGTGAATTGAGCGCAGTTGGTCGAGTGCGGCCACATTGAGGTGCTGAGCCTCGTCGACCACCAACAGCCCGCCGGTGTTCATGAGCTTCTTGACGATCTGTCGGTGCAGTCGCGCGGCGCCGCCGCCGTTCTCGCGTACACCCAGCGTCTCGCCGATTTCCTCCAGCGACGTGGCGACGCTCGATGACGCGGGCGTCATGGTGGCGTGCCACACATTCGGCGCGCTGGCCTGATAGTGGCGAATCGCGTGCGTCTTACCGACGCCAGCGCCGCCGTAGACGATGGCGATGTCGGCCGCCATCTGCGCGTAGCGCAGCGCGGCGAGAATACGCGCGCCGGTCGGCGTGTCAGCCCACCTGGGCGCGATGGGCAGCGCAGAGTCGACGGCGCGGCGCGCGTGATACGCGTCGACCCATCGGGCCAACTTCGCCTCGACATCGTCGTTGGCCCCCATATACACGCCCTTCAACCATTGGTTGAGCGCGGACGCACTCATGCCGACCTCGCGCGCGATTGCGGCCTGCGTCAGGCGGCGATCGGCTTGCGTCATGGCGCTGATAGCTGCGCGCAGATCGCGATTTTCGGGCTGGGTGTTCATGCTAGGCTTTTCTCCGGTTGGTAACTGCTAGGTTCTGACCACTCGCTCGGTGCGGCCTGCCAGGGCCGCACCGAGCACTACAAACTGTCGGCGATGCGACGGTCCATTTCCTGCTCCAGGAATGCGTTAAAACTCCTCTCCGCGTCTGTCAGCTCGCCCGTGCTCGGCGCGCGCTTGACCACCACGCGTTCCGCAATCGGCGACGGCGCCGGCAACAGATCACCGAGCAGCTGCTCGGCCACCTCGGCGCGATCTGTTGGGCGCTCGACCGCGAGCCGGGCCTTGTGACGCCCCTTGAAAGCATTGCGCGCTTGAGCGTGCGGCGCGGCCGCACTCGAGTCCGCGAACGCCACGCGGGTCTGCATCGCCGCATGTGCGATGAAGTCGCCAGCCAGCGTGTATGCATACACGCCGCTTTCGAGCTTGGCCGGATCGAAGCGCAGCACGACTTTTTGGCCAGCGAATGCCGATAGGCTTTCGTGCCAGAAGCGATGACCAGGCAGCGCGACAGAACCATCGGAGCGGTGCGCGGTGACAGGCTCAGAGGCCAGCCACATCACGCGACGCTGCTCATCCGTCAGTCGCGACATCTGGTCGCGTACGCTGGCCCACGACTCGTTGAACACCGCGTCGAAGCTGCGGCCTTGCGCAACTGACGAGCGACGATCTTCGCGCGAGTTGTGTCGCGCAATCTCGGTGGCGAGGACCGCCTCGAATTGTTCGATGGGCACCGCGTGGCTCCCGTAGTTCTCCGGCTTCGCCATCGGGTTGTTGCCGGTCCACGCGCCGGCAAATGCCGGGTGCTTGGCCACGCGCTCGCACAGATCGCGGAAGGCGCGCTCGATCGGCTTCGCCTGGCCGTGATAGGGCGTTGTCCAGTGCACCTTCGTGCCGCACAGGACGAAGATGCCGGCCGCGTCGTCGGGTTTGACCTTGAAGCGATAGCGCGTCGGCGTGCCGCCGGTGAGCCACTTCGCGGCGAATCCGCGGCCATTGTCGAGCCACGCATTTCGCGGTGCGGTGTCGTAGGTGGTGCACATGTCGGCATAGCTCAACTGCACCAGCACCGACGACTCGGCCTGGCCGACGCGATACGCGAGCAGTTTCGAGCTGCCCAGGTCTTGCCACGCGACCATGAGCGGACGACCGATGGTGCCATCCGGCCAGCGACAGAACACGTCGAAGCGATGACCGTCTGCGTTGACCGCTTCAAGCGCATGAAAGCCGGTGCGATCGCGGATCATCGGCGGATAGAGCTTCGCTAGCGCTTCCTCGCCCTCGCGGGCGAGCACTTGCACCGGTCGCGGAATCTCGGCGGCGATCCTGCGCTTGAACGTTGACAGTGATGGCAGCTCCCAGCCGTGTTTCTCCGCGATGATCTGCAGGCGGTCGTAGCACGCACGCGCTTCGGGCGCTTCAAGCGACAGATAGTCGGCTTTGAACAAGTCCCACGCGCGTTCCGGAATCTCGCATTTGCCGGGTCGTCCCGTGTATTGCGGCAGTAGGAACGCCGGCCAGTACATGCGCTCGATCGCGCCGACGCGATCGCGCCAGCGGTACAGCGTCGGGAGAGACACCTGGTGCACGCGCGCGGCCTCCTCGAAGGCCTGCACGCGAGACATGCCCGCGTCCTGCAGCTGCTGGGCGGTCTCCAGCGCGCGCGCGCGTTCGATACCCACTTTCTTGACACGATCGACACAGCGGCCGAATCGGTCCCAGGCCGCGTTGATCTGCGCGAAGTCGTAGCGGCGACGCACACGGCGACGCGCGGGCATGTCGTCGAGCTGCGCGATCGCGGGGCGCGGCATGAACATGCGCACGACCGCCGCACCGACGTCTACTGGCAAGTCTTTCAGGATGTAGAGCCGGCGCTGACCACCGCGCACGGTGACCGTTTCGAAAGGCCAACCCTCGCGAGTCGCGCGCAGCTCGGCGCCGCGCTTGGAGATGCCCAGGCCGCGTGCAATCTGTGTGATGTCAGCGCGTTCCATGCGCGGCCTCCAGAAGAAAACGCGCGGCAGCACTCGCCGTGGTCAAGGCGTGGCTAAAGCAGCACCCGTGTCGCAAAGCCCCGTGCTGCCGCGCTGAAAAAATGAGGCTCGCAGTCGTAGACTTGGTAGCTGCTACACCAACCACGGCAACGAAGGAGCCTCTATGAGAGACGAAAAGCTGTTTGAACTTGCAATCACGCTGGTGATTGCCCGCATCCATTCGGCGAATAGAGAGCCGACCGAGAATGAAATACATCGCGACGTACTGACTCACTGGATGCAGTTCCGAAAAATGTGGGACGAAAACGGCATTGAGTCCGGCCAGGCCTAGCTCATGGTCAAGTAGACGGTGATACCCGCGCGCGCCGGCTTGCCTGCGCGCGCGGCATCTTCGTAGTAGCGATCGATGGCCCGCGCGAGCGTCTTGAGTGCGCTTGGATTCTTCTGAAGAACGCTAGCAACCCGTTGGAGCAAGGCGGCGTCGGCATCGGCCAGCTTCATGACGGGCTCTAGCAATGAGCCGTCTTCCTGCGCATTGAACGATTCCGCGATACGGCGCGCGCTCTCATGGGCCTCATGGAGGCTTCTGCAAACCGCCGCGACATTGGCGACAAGCTTTTTTTCGGTGCTATTCATCGTCGTCCCATCCTCTGTTTCAGAGCCTTGATTGCGGCATCAGCCGTCTCGCGGATTTCCTGCAGGCGGCTGAGGTCGTGGTGCAGCGCCTCTTCGCCGATCAGCACGCGCGCGCCGCGCACGCTCGCGAGCCATTCCGTCATCGCATGCGTGCAGCACGCTGATTCGATGGCGGGCACGAGGTAAAACGGGAGGTTGAACTCTTCTCGCGCCTCGGCGGTGTAGCCGTCGAGCATCCACTTGCTCACGTCCTTGCCGACGAGCGCGCTGATGCGGCCCGCGAGTTCGAAGCGATTGGAGCCAGCGCGCTGCAGAGCCTCGGACAACAGGTGCGCGACCACCGATCGGTAGTCCATCGAGCCCGGCAGCGCCGGCACCGGACGCGGCACGTTGAACAGCTCGCCCGTGAGGTGGTCTCGCCTCATCGCGACACCGTTCCACTCGCGGCGATCGCGAGTGCTCGATCGAGAACGGCACACGCTCTGCGACCGTCTGATTGAATGCGCTTGAGCCCGTTCCAGTAGCTATCGAGCTTGCGCAATTCTTCGCCCGCGTCGGCGCCCAGCGCGACGAGCCTGCAGATCGAGCGGAAGTGCTCGACGACGAACTCGTTGGCCCACTTGTAGGGCTCTGCGGCGGGCGTGCGCGGGGCTCTTGGACGACGTGCCATATCTATCAGCCCACCGCCGCCTGCAGATTGTGTTTCCCGCGCGCCGCGCTAGAGTTGCTAGCGGTGGTCGCGGGCATGTGGCCGCGCATGGGCTTGCCACCGCGCTTGCGGTTCGGCTTGTGGTCCGAGCCGTAGCGCGAAGGCCAGATTTCCCAGGGCTTGACGCCGAGCGTTTTGGCGATGATTTCCTCTGCCTTCGGGTACGGCTTGTAAAGCGCCTGCCCGATGGCGCTGCGGTTGGTGTAGCCGTGGGTCAGTGAGAGCTGGGTGAGACTCCAGCCGCGCTTGCGCAGAGCGGCCACGATGTCTGCGGAATGCCAGTCGATTTCGGCTGGTTTTTTTTGGTTCGTGCTTTTCGACATTACGAGGTCCGCTGTCTGTAGTCGTCGTGACGATAGATATAGCACGCAAATGTGGTCAGTGCAACGCGAAATGTGTTCGCACTTTATTTTTCGACCACAAGGGCGGGTCAGCCCGAAAAAACACACATAAACCAAGAGGTTAGAGAAAGTGCGAACGACAAAAGTCAACTGCGAACGCGAGTTCGCACTTTCGGGGAACTGAAGTGCGAACAAACTTGCTTGCCGAGGTGGGGCAACGATTGACCAGTATTCGTGGTCGTCAGTCACAAGCCGCGTTCGCCGAACAGGTGGGTATTCACAAGAACACTCTTGGCACCTATGAGCGCGGCGAGCGAGAGATCGGCGCCGAGGCGCTTGCACGCCTTCAGGCTGCCGGTTGGAACATCGAATGGCTCCTGAGCGGCCAAGGAACGCCACGCAGGGCCTTCCATGGCAAATCTCACGCCGTGAGCCTTGATCCGGAGAAGCTGCTGGCCGCGATCGAGACCGTGGAGGAAGGCCTGGCAGTAACCGGACGAACCGCGACCGCAGCGGGCAAGGCGGCTCTCGTGGCCAAGGTGTACGAGGTGTTTCAGTCGGAGGAAGCGGGGCCGATGGCCACGGCCCAGATACTGCGTTTAATCCGCACTGGAACCTGATTTACAGGGGTTTTGAGATGGATCAACGTTTGCGAGGTGAAGTCATCGACCTGTTCAAGGCCGCGTCGCAGCGCGGCCGGCCCATGAGCGCCAGGCCGGCTCGGCTTGGCGCCGGTGCGGTGGCCACCGACGTGTCGGGCTCGGGCAATACCGTCACGATCAACGTGCAGGCCACCGAGCGCCACGGTGGCCGGTCTGACGCGGCCGAGCGGCGGCGCCTGATTGCCATCGTGCTGCGGCACACCGAGGGCATCGAGGCGCGCCAGCTGCTGGCCGACTTTCTGCGCCGCGAGTACGGGACCGAGCTGTTGCGGGATCTGAGCGACCCCGAGCTGCGCGCCGCGCACCGGACCGTGCTGCAATGGACGTCGCCCATCGGCTGACGTTTGAAGACCTGTGAAGGGCGGCTCGACCGCCCTTCGATTTCTCAAACCAAATGAACTTTTGCGGCCTTCTTTGCCTTTTTTCTCAAACCGGCGCGCACCTTCGTCGCCTGCTTGCGAATCTGGTCCCGCTTGGCCGAGATTGCTGCCGTTGACGCGTTTCTGATGCGCTCAACTAGCTCAAGCTCCTGGAGCCGGAGGCGTCCTAGCTCTGCGAGCAACCGGTCTAGACTCTCTGACGCGGCCTTCGGTGTGGCGGCGATCATTGCGGCCTTGTCGCCCTGGGCTATGGCGATGTCCCTCAGCCTGGTCATGAATAGCCAAAGCGATGTTCTGCTTAAGGAAATCCCCCTTTCCTTGAGCCATTCCACATGCTCATCGAGCCCCTGAAAGAGGGCTCCCCTAATCCGCTTCTCAAGCGCCAGTCTGACATCCTCCGGCAACTTACTAACGTTCAATCTTCGGCTCATTTTCTTTTTCCCCGGAAGTTTCTTGATAGCCAGCGTAGTCTAGCCACCTCTCTTCGGCTGCTGCCGATCACAGGTCGAAATTTCCTGTATTTCCGGCAATTTTCCGTTTCTCAAACCTGGTGAACGCAGACACACATGCGTCGCCTGCTTCTGGCTTTAGTGCTTTTCGTCATGAGCATCACCGCGCACGCGCGCAGCTTCACGCGCGGCGATGGCTTGCTCGAACCCGGCTGG